>CAZLLP010000200.1:0-9409 GCA_964560345.1 uncultured Gemmatimonadaceae bacterium | reverse complement strand
CGGTTTCGATGCCGTTTGCCCGTATACCGTCTCCCGTCTCCCCCCTCCCCCTAGTCCATCCGCAACAACTCCTAAAACCCATCCGCCGTCACTGGCTCCGAGAACAGCGTCCCCTGGCCGTATTCGCATTTGAAGCGCAGCAGTTCCGTCAGCTGCTCCTCGCGTTCGATCCCTTCCGCGACTGTGCGCAGGCGCTTGAGCTTCCCCAACGCCACGATGGCGCGCGTGGCCGCGTGCTCCTCGGGGCGACGGGTGACCTGGCTGATGTAGCTGCGGTCGATCTTGAGGATGTCGACCGGGATGTCGGCCGGGTCACCTAACGACGCAGAGCGTGAGCCGTAGTCGTCGATGGCGATCCGCACACCCAGTGCGCGCACCTGGCGCAACCGGTTGAGCGAATCGGTCATGCTGCGCGCCAGTCCCCCTTCCGAGATCTCCAGCACCAGACGATGCGGCTCGATGGCGCTCTGCTGCAGCGCCGAGGCGACGTCATCGACAAAGCGCGGGTGCAGGAGCTGGCGCGGCGTGATGTTCACCGTCACCGTCAGCGAGCGATCGGGACCGATCGTGTCCTGCCACGTCTTGGCCTGCTTGCACGCCTCCTGAAGGATCCAGCGCCCGAGCGGAACGATCAGTCCCGTCTCCTCGGCGACCGGGATGAAGGCGGCGGCGGGGATGAGGCCGCGCGAGCGATGGTTCCAGCGCACCAACGCCTCCACCCCGGCAATGCGGCGCGAGCGCAGGATCACGATTGGCTGGTAGACGAGCGAGAAGTCGCCCGCCTCGATCGCCTTGCGGAGGTCGTCCTCGAGCTTGGAGTGCGACAGCGCCGGCTCGTGCACGCGCGGGTCGAACAGCTCGCACGCCCCGCGTCCGCGACGCTTGGCGGCGCGCAACGCGACGTCGGAGTGGCGGAGGATGTCGTCGACCGAGTCCTCCGGCATGGCGCTGGCAATCCCGAGGTTGGCGTTGCCGATGAATTCCTTGCCGTCGATGTTGAGCGGGGCGGCGAACGCCTGCCCGATGCGATCGGCGACCTGCACGAAGTTCGACTCGTCGGCCATGTCCTCGAGCAGGATCGCGAAGCGCGATCCCTCCACGCGACCGGCCGAGTCGGACGAGCGCAGGACGGTGTTGAGGCGGGTGGCCGCGGCGACAATCAGGCGCTCGAGTTCCTCGACCGTGGCGCGGATCCCCGCGGCGCGGAAGTCATCGAACTCGAGGAAGAGCACCGCCAGCGGCAACTGCAGGCGATGCGCGCGCGAGAGCGCATGCTCGGCGCGATCGCGGAAGAGCGCGCGCGAGGCGAGTCCGGTGAGCGGATCACGCAGCCCTTCGCCGGCGCCCGGCGCACTCTCGCGCGGCGGTGCTTCACGAAGGGCGATCACTACGCAGCGATCGACCGGCGCATCGGCGAGGCGCGTGGCGGTGCACTCGGCCTCGAACCAGCTCCCGTCGGCTCGACGCACCCGCCAGCGCTGCGGCAGGTGCAACTCGGCGCCGTCGGCCACGCGTTCCAACGCCTGCGAGGCCTCGGCCACGAAGTCCTCGTGGATGAGGCTCGAGACGCGGCGCGCGCGCAGGTGGTCGGGCGACCAACCCAGCACGCGTTCGGCGCCGCGGCTGGCGTTGGCAATCACGCCATCGCGCCCGGCAATGAGGACCGCGTCGGAGAGCTTGGAAAGAAAGACGTCTTCGTTCATATCAGCAGGTGTCTCAGCCGGAGAGGCGGGCGTGTAAGCCGAAGGGAGGCGTCGCGAGCGCTGGCGGAGGACCCACCAGACCGACAGGCCGGCGGCAACGACCACCGGGCCAATCACCGAGGAGAGCGCGAGCGGGGTCACGCCGGCACCTGGCTGGCGGGATCAAGAGTGAGGTCGAGCACGAAGTCCTGGTCGATGGTCGCTCGCGTGTCATGGGCGCAGGAACCGCGCCCCCGGAATTCCATGCCCGGGCGGGCGGAAAGCAAACCTCGCGACCGGCGAGGTGTCGCACGAAGGACGCTCATCCGAGTGTCGGCGTTGCAGACTGCATTCCTGAGCCGCACCTCGGCGGTACTTTGATGGTATAACGGCGACAGATTCCTGTCGGTGGCTGCCCCGTTTCACTCCGCTTCACCCCGCTTCCCCTCGACGCGACGCCCGTGCCTGTCTGGCTATCGCAACTCCAGTTCCACGCGCCCTGGCTTCTGGTCGGTCTGCTCGCCATTCCCGGCTGGTGGTGGTGGCGCCGTCGCCGTCAGCCGCCGGCCATCACCTTTTCCCGGGTTGCCCTGCTGGCCAAGGGGCCGCGCACGGGATCATGGATCTCGCGCTCCCTCATGGTGTTGCGCAGTCTGGCCCTGGCCGGGCTGGTGATCGCGATGGCACGCCCGCGGGTGGCGGGGCGTAGCGAGCAGTCCAACAGCGAGGGGATCAACATCGTGATCGCCTTCGATATTTCCAGCTCGATGCTGGCCGAGGACTTCCAGCCACAGAACCGACTGGAGGTCGCCCGCGACAAGGTGAAGCAGTTCGTCGGCATGAGGGGGAGCGACCGGATCGGGATCGTGGCCTTCTCTGGCGAGGCGCTGACGCAGGTCCCGCTCACGACCGACTACCCGGTGGTCATCGCCGCGATCGATAACCTTCAACCGGGGCAGTTGGAGGATGGCACGGCGATCGGCACCGCCATCGCCACCGCCGCCAACCGCCTGCGCACCGCGCCGGGGCGTTCACGGGTCATCGTCCTGCTCACCGACGGCGTGAACAACCGCGGCGCCATCGACCCGCGCACGGCCGCGCAGGCCGCCGCCGCGTTTGGGGTGAAGATCTACGCCATCGGCGTGGGCACCGAAGGCATGGCGCCGGTCCCGGTGGGGCGCGGTGTTTTTGGCCTGCGCTACGAGAATCGCCCGGTCGAGATCGACGACGCCCTGCTGACCGAAGTCGCCCAGAAGACCGGCGGTCGCTACTTCCGCGCGCGCGACGCGGCCGCACTTCAGCGCATCACCGAGGAAATCGACCGCCTCGAACGCACGCCGGTCCGGACGCGCGTCTACACGCGCTTCACGGAGCTCTATCGCTGGCCGTTGGCGCTGGCGCTGGTGGCGTTACTGCTGGAACTGGGGCTGGGGGCGTGGAGGGGGCCGTTGCCGTAACTACGGACGGGAGACGGGAGACGGGAGTGCGACGCACTTCGCGCGTCGCCAACGCTACGCCCGTCCAACTCGCGTCGAACGAGCGGCAAGATTCGCATCAGCACCGCGCGCGGCGACGCCGCGCGCACCCTCGTCTCCAGTCTCCCGTCTACATCACAGCCACTTCCTGCTCCTGAACAGCCAAATCAGCCCCCCACCCAGCACCAACTGCCCCACCAGCATGATCTCGAAGCCGTAGGGGTGCGTGGCCAGCGGGATGCGCGAGAAGTTCATCCCCCACATGCCGCTCACCACCACGAAGGGGACGCTCAGTGTCGCGACGACCGACAGCCCCTTGGTCACGACGTTCAGGCGGTTCGACACCTGGCTCAGGTAGCTTTCCATCGTGCTGCTCAACAAGTCGCGATAGGTCTCGAGCGAGTCGTTGATGCGGAGCATGTGGTCGTAGATGTCGCGGTAGTACAGTTGCACGTCGGGGGGGAGGAGCGGCGACGGGCGGTTGGAGAGGACGTTGAAGATTTCGCGCTGCGGCGCCAGATAGCGGCGCAGCGAGAGGATCATCCGCTTCACGGCGAAGATGTCGCGCAGCGATTCCTCGTCGAACGACTTGAAGACGCGCTCTTCGAGGGAGTCGAGAAAGTCATCGACGCGATCGAGGATCGGGAAGAAGGCGTCGACCGCCACGTCCATGATGTGGTGCGCCAGTCGTGCAGGGCCGCGGCTCACCAGGTCGGGCGTGCGCAGGGCGACTTCGGCCACTCGATCGACGTTGGCCGACGGCCCGGCGTGCACCGACACCAGGAAGGTCGGGCCCAGGAAGAAGTAGAGGTTTGCGGTCTCCAGGTCGTACGGATCGTCGTGGGTCTCCTCCTGGAACCGCACCACGCGCAGCGTGACGAACAGGTAGCCGTCGTACTGCTCCACCTTGGGGCGGCTCACCGGATTGAGCACGTCCTCGATGGCCAGCGGGTGGAAGTTGAAGACCTTTTCGAGCAGGGCGAGCTGCTGCCGACTGGTGGAGTCGATGTCGACCCACAGCGTCCCCTGCGCTTCGCGCACCGCGTTGGCAATCTCGCGGACGTTGAGCTCACGATGCACGGCGCCTTCGCCCAGGGCGTGAAAGCAGCGCGGGAGTCGCGCATCAGGCGTTACGGTGCCGTTCGCCGGATGCTCGCCCGTGGTCGGGCGATCGCTGCCAACGGGAAGGGAATCGCTCACGTGGTGATATCTCGGGGGAATGCCGACGTCCGTGTCGGGGAGAGTCCCGGGTCACGATGGGCGTACTGAACGATTAGATTGCCGACTGTGATAGTCAGGATAGCCGACAAGGGCGTGGCGGCGGCCACAGTTGAAGGGGTCACCCGGCGCTTTGGACGTCGGTGGGCGCTACGCGGCGTTTCCGTCTCGGTGTTGCCCGGTGAAGTTGTGGGCATCGAGGGGCACAACGGAAGCGGAAAGAGCACGCTTTTGCGCATCCTGTCCACCGCCATCAAACCCACCGCCGGAACCGCGCGCGTCTTCGACAAGGACGTGGTCAAGGACGCCACCGCGGTGCGCGGGCTCATCGCCTTCCTCACGCACTATCCCGGGCTGTACGACGACCTCACCGCCGAGGAGAACCTGAAGTTCGCCTGTCGCAGGCTGGGCGAGGACTTCGACCGGATTCCGGCGCTGCTCGAGCGCGTGGGGCTTGGACGCGAGGGGAAGGAGACGGTTCGCACTTTCTCGGCCGGAATGCAGCGCCGGCTGTCGCTTGCCCGGCTCCTGCTGCAGCGTCCGCGCCTGCTCCTGCTCGATGAGCCATACAACAACTTCGATCCCGCCGGTATTTCCCTGGTCAACGACGTGGTGCGCGAGACGCGAGAGCAGGGGGGCTCGGCGATGATCGTGCTGCACGATCGGCACAGCGCCGGTGACATGCTCGACCGCCTCGTGCGCTTCAAGCAGGGGATGATCGACAGCGATGCGTCGTTGCGCGACCCCGAGGAGCCGGCGCGATCCAACGGCGCCCTCCTTCATTCCGCGGTAGCAGAGGGGGCGTCGTGACCTGGAAGGACGAGTGGCGGCGGGTGTGGGCCATAGTATGGAAGGATCTGACGACCGAGCGCCGGTCCAAGGCGGGGATCAACGCCGTCGCCTTCATGGGGATCCTGGTTCTCCTGATGTTCGGATTCGCGCTCGGCCCCGATACCGAAGCGCTGCGCGGCGCGGCGGCCGGCGCGCTCTGGCTGGCGATCCTCTTTGCCGGCGTGCTCGCGTTCAATCGGTCCTATCAGCTCGAACTCGACGGCGGTGCCCTCGAGTCGCTGTTGCTGTATCCCGGCGCGCGATGGGCGATCTACGTGGGCAAGCTGATCGCGAACCTCGTCTTCGTGCTGATCGTTGAGGCGATTGTGGTCCCGATCGCCCTCGTCCTCTATCAGGTCGCGCTCCCTCCCGGGTGGCCGGCGATGGTGGGGGTGACCGTGCTCGGGACCATCGGCTTCGTCACGCTCGGCACCTTCTACTCGGCCATGTCGAGTCGGAGCCGGGCCCGCGAGGTGCTGCTCCCGCTCCTCCTCTTCCCGATGCTCATCCCGGTCCTGTTGGCGGCGGTGGAATCGTCCACGTCGCTGCTGGCCGGTGACCCGATGAGCGAAGCCGGGGCGTGGGTGCGTTTATTGGGTGCGTTCGATATCATCTTTCTCGTTGCGTCGCTCCTGGCGTTCGAATACGTGATCGAGGTGTAATGATGGGAGTCACCACGGCAGGCATGACCATGGCGCCAGCTACGAAATCTCGGTCACGCGGAATGCTGCCCGGCATCATCGCATTCCTGCTGCTCGCGGGAATGCAGGCCTTCGCGATTTCGATCAGCGTGCCTGATCGCGACATGGGGCATCTGCAGAAGATCATGTACGTCCACGTCCCGGCGGCGTGGAACATGATGATTGCCTACTTCGTGGTCGCCATCGCGTCGCTCAAGTACCTGTGGAAGGGAAAGGAGACCGACGACCTGCTCGCGGCATCGGCGGCCGAGGCGGGGGCGCTGATGACCGGTCTGCTGCTCATCCTCGGGATGATCTGGGCCAAGCCCACGTGGGGGATCTGGTGGACGTGGGACGCGCGCCTGACGTCGTCGGCAGTCCTCTTCTTCATCTATGTCGGCTACCTGATCCTGCGCGCCTTCGTCGATGACCCCGATCGACGCGCGCAGTGGAGCGCGGCGGTGGGGCTGCTCGGCGCGCTCAACGTCCCGATCGTCTACATGTCGGTGCGGTGGTGGCGCACGCTGCACCAGCCGCAGTCGAGCCCCAGGACGCTCGACCCCAATTACACGCTAGGACTGCGCATCAACGCGATCGCGGTGATGATCATTTTGATCTGGTTCATCAAGCACCGCTACGATACGGCCAAGATGGAACGCGCGGCCGACCAGATGCACGAGCGGCTCGCGCTGAGCGGGCGTGGAGGGATCAATGCCTGACAATCGACCGTTCATCATTGCAGCGTATGCCGTGACGTGGATCGCGCTGCTTGGCTACGCGGTGCGCCTGTATCGGGCGCGCGCCGAGGCTGAGCGTCGCCTGCAGCACGCGGCTGAAGATCTCACGGGAGGACAGACATGAGTGGGAACGTCGAGGGACGCAAGCGCGCCGCACTCCTGGTCGCGGCGGTGATCGTCATTGGTGGCGCGTTCGGCTACCTGATGTACGGCGGGTTGGACAAGAACGTCGTCTACTTTCTCACGCCGCAGGAACTGCTGGCCAAGGGGACCAAGGTCGTCGATGTCCCGGTCCGGTTAGGCGGCATGGTGGCCCCGGGTTCGGTCAAGTGGGACGCCGAGAAGCTCGACCTGCGCTTTCAGTTGATGGATGGCGTAAAGACGGTGGAGGTGCACTCCAAGGGCGCGCCGCCGCAGATGTTTCGCGACAACATGGGCGTGGTCTGCGAGGGGCGCTTCCGCAACGGCGTCTTCGAGTCGACCAACCTGATGATCAAGCACTCCGAGGAATACAAGGCACCTAAGCCCGGACAGACGCCGCAGGAGATGTACAAGGCGATGTTCGAGACGCTCAAGCAGGACGCCAAGTCATGACGCGACTCCTTGGGCACAGCGCTCTGCTGGTTGCCCTCGTCGTGGCGAGCATTGGGGTCGTGCTCGCTCCGATTGGCGTGAGGCGCGCGCGGCAGGACCTGGTGCGCGCGATGTACTCGGCCACGTACGCGATGTTCGCGCTGGTTACGGTGGCGACATTCGCGATGATCTACGCGCTGGTCACGCACGACTTCAGCGTCGGATACGTGGCGCAGGTCGGAAGCCGAGCCACGCCACTGTTCTACACGATCATCTCGCTGTGGGGGGCGCTGGAAGGGTCGATCCTCTTCTGGGCGTGGGTCCTCACGCTGCTCTCGGTCCTTGTCGTCTTCTGGAATCGCGATCGTGAAGGGGCGCTGATTCCGTACACGACGATGACGATGCTGTCGGTCAGCGTCTTCTTCCTCATCCTGCTGGCCGGTCCCGCCGACCCGTTCACGCTGGTGTCGCCGACCCCGCCGGATGGGCCGGGCCCCAATCCGCTGCTGCAGAACCACATCCTGATGGGGGTTCACCCCCCGTTGCTCTACCTCGGCTACGTGGGCCTCACGGTCCCGTTCGCCTTTGCCGTCGGCGCGATGGCGGCTGGCGAAGTGGCGAGCGATGACTGGATTCGACTCTCACGACGCTGGACGTTAGGCGCGTGGGCCTTCCTCACCGCCGCGATCATCGCCGGCATGTGGTGGTCGTACGAAGTGCTGGGGTGGGGCGGCTACTGGGCGTGGGATCCAGTCGAGAATGCGTCGTTCATGCCATGGCTGACGGCCACGGCCTTCCTGCACTCGGTGATGGTGCAGGAGCGGCGCGGCATGCTGAAGCTGTGGAACCTGAACCTCATCGTCGCCACGTTCGCACTCACCATCCTCGGCACCTTCCTCACGCGCTCCGGCGTGCTGTCGTCGGTGCACGCGTTTGGTGCGGGGCCCATCGGCATGTACTTCCGGGTGGCCATCGGGCTCACGCTGCTCGTCTCCTTTGCGCTGGTCGCCGGCAACTCCGAGGCGCTGGCCAGTGAAGGAAAGCTGGACAGCATGGCATCGCGCGAGACGGTCTTCCTGCTCAACAACCTGATGCTCACCGCCTTCACCTTCACGGTGCTGGTGGGGACGCTCTTCCCGATCATCGCCGAGGCGGCGCGCGGGGTGAAGGTCAGCGTCGGGGAGCCGTTCTTCAACAAGATGACGCTCCCGATCTGCGCCTCGCTTCTCTTCCTCATGGGGGTGGGGCCTGCACTGCCGTGGCGTCGCGCGTCGAAGGATGTGATGCGTCGGCAGTTGCTGCCGCCGCTCATCGGCGCGGCCATCGCGGCCTTCGCGTCGATTGCGATCGGTGCGCGCCAAGTCTATGCGGTGCTCGCGTTTGCCTTCGCGGCGTTCGCGTTGGTGGCGAACCTGCGGGAGTACTGGAGCGGCATCAAGGCGCGCATGCAGTTGCGCAACGAGGACGCCATCACGGCGTTAGGCAGACTCGTGGGTGCCAACCGCAGGCGCTACGGCGGTTACGTCGCGCACATCGGCGTGATCGCGGTGGCGCTGGCCATCACCGCGTCCTCGACCTTCCGCAAGGAATACGAAGCGACGGTGAAGAAGGGGCAGGTGATGGACGCTGGCGCGTTCCAGATGAAGCTGCTCGAGGTGTACGCGCGCGAGGAGCCTCAGCGCTCACGCATCGCTGCCTCGGTCGCGATTCTCAAGGACGGCAAGGAGATCGGGCGGCTCGACCCGGCGATGAACTTCTATCCCACGTCGCAGCAGCCCATCCCCACGCCGGCGGTGCGCAGCCGTCCCTGGGGCGACATCTATCTCAATCTGATGGCGTTCAAGCGGGACGGATCCGATGCGACGCTCAAGGTCATCGTGGAGCCCATGGTTCCGTGGATCTGGTTAGGTGGCGGGATCATCTGCCTGGGCGCGATCATCTCCATGTTCCCCGCGCGTCGCCGCTCGGCCGCGTGGGCGAGTGCTCCTGCGGTAGTGGAAGGACGCGGCGCGACGCCAGTCGCCGGTGAACCCCTCGGAGATGATGCGGTCCTGTTCGACCCGAGCCCAGCCGGTGTCGTGCAGCAGGATCGCGACCCGCCCCATGAGGGAGTCCGCTTCGGGGTGCACCTGGCACAGCCGTTCGGCGAAGGCGTACGAGATCGGCCGGGGAATGTCTGTCTGGCGCGGGCCCGAAGTGGCCGCCACTGCGCC
>CAZLLP010000199.1:0-9494 GCA_964560345.1 uncultured Gemmatimonadaceae bacterium | reverse complement strand
ACCGGGTACTTGAGCGGCAGCACCATCCACGGATCCTGCTCCGTCTGCTTCATGCCGAGCGAGATCTTCTCCTCGTTCGGGTCGACCTTGAGGACCACGGCCTCGATGGTCTCGCCGATGGAGACGATCTTCGACGGATGGCGGACGTTGCGGGTCCACGACATCTCGCTGATGTGCACGAGCCCTTCGATCCCCGGCTCGAGCTCGATAAAGGCGCCGTAGTTGGTGATCGAGACGACCTTGCCGGCGACGCGCGTGCCGACCGGGTACTTCTCGATGACGTCCTTCCACGGATACGGCTGCAGCTGCTTGAGGCCTAACGAGATGCGCTCGCGCTCCCAATCGATGTCGAGCACCTTGACCTCGAGCTCGTCGCCGATGTGCACCATCTCCGTCGGGTGCGAGATGCGGCCCCACGACATGTCGGTGATGTGGAGCAGGCCGTCGACGCCGCCGAGGTCGATGAACGCCCCGAAGTCGGTGATGTTCTTGACGACGCCCTTCCGCACCTGGTCCTTCTGGAGCTCCTTCATCAACTTCTCGCGCTTGCCCGCGCGCTCGGCCTCGAGGATCACACGGCGCGAGACGACGATGTTGCGGCGGCGCTTGTTGAGCTTGATGATCTTGAACTCGTACTTCTGGCCAAGCAGCTCGTCGATGTTCGGGACGCGACGGAGCGCGATCTGCGAACCCGGGAGGAAGGCGTCGACGCCCATGAGGTCGACGACCACACCACCCTTGATCTTCTTGACGAGCGTCCCTTCCACCGGCTGGTCGGTCTCGTACGCGACGCGGATCTTCTCCCACACGCGCATGAAGTCGGCTTTCTTCTTCGAAAGCACGACCGAGCCTTCCTGGTCTTCGAGGTGCTCGAGCAGGACTTCCACTTCATCGCCCGGCTTGAGGTCGGGCATGTCCTTGAACTCCTCGAGCGGGATCGTCCCTTCGGACTTGAAGCCGATATCCAGGACGACCATGTTCTCGCGGATTTCCAGCACGCGCGACTTCACGATCTCGCCCTCGTCGATCGACGCGAGCGTACCGTTATACATCTCCATCATCTGCTCGTACTCGGCAGATGAGTATTCGTCTTCGTCGTACAGCTCGGGGCGGCGATTGGCCAGCGGACGCAGCTCGGCCTTCTGGGCCTTGCGCTTCTCCACGACCGACATGCCAGTGGTGTCGAACTCGGACATAGGTTGGGGTGACTCCTATTCTGCGGATGTTTAGGCTCGCCGCGACGAGGTTGATGAGAGGGGACGAACCACCCCCCGCTGGTCACGTGCGCGAGCGCGGTGCGTGATCAAGCCGAAGGCGATTTTGGGGAATGCGAAACTTATCCCGGCTCGCTGGTCGCCGTCAACCGTGGAAGTGACGCTCCCGAGCCAACTTGCGTGCCCTGTGAACTGTCGGGCGCAACGCAGCCCGCCGGGGCCGACTAGCCGGCCGAATCCGGCTCGGGGGGCGGGATCACGGGCGATCCGTCCAGGGGGGTGAGCGGACGGCGCGTGCGGGTGGCGCGCGCCAGCGCCACGATACGCTCCACCTGCTCCGGCTGCGTCAGGTAGGTCGTGTCGATCAGGACGGCGTCCTTGGCCTGCACCGTCTGCGTCGCGTCGGCGGCGTCGCGCTGGACGAGACGGTCGGTCTCCTCGGCGATTTCGGTGTCCGATGGTCGTCGCCCCAGTCGCTGGACCAGCCGACGGCGCGCCCGCTCCCAGGGGTCGGCGACCAGGAAGACCTTGAGCTCGGCGTCGGGGAAGACCGCCGTCCCCATGTCGCGCCCGTCGCAGACGACGTCGAACGACCTGGCGACCTCGCGCACCTGCGCGTTGACCCATCCGCGCACGACCTGCATCTGCGCCACCAGCGAGACGTGGCGCGTGACGTCGCCCCCCCGAATTTCCTCGTCGACCCGCTCGCCGTCGATCTGCGGGGCAAACGAGGTCTCGGTGGGGACAAGCGAGACGCGCTGCGCCTGCTCGAGGACCCAGGTGGGGGTCCAATCCGCCGAAGGCACTCCGCCTCGCAAGGCGGAGGCGGTGGCCGCGCGATAGAGCGCCCCCGAGTCTACATGGCGAAAGCCAAGCTCCCCGGCGACCCACTGCGCCGTCGACGACTTGCCTGACGCGGCGGGGCCGTCGATGGCGACCACCATGTGGCCGCTGCGCCAGTTGGGGTGCGGGATGCTATCGGGCGACATGGGCCAGGTGCTGCCAGAAGCCGGGATACGACACCGAGACACAATCGGGGTCGTCGATCGCGATCGCGCAGCCGGGCGTCGCGCCCAGGATGCCGAAGGCCATGGCGATGCGATGGTCGGCGTGCGTGCGGACACGACCGGCGAGCGGGGCCTGCGTGCCGTGCACCACGAGCCCGTCCGGGAGTTCGTGCGCATCGACACCGATCGCGCGCAGGTTGTCCACCACGGCGCTGATGCGATCGCTTTCCTTCACCCGCAGTTCCTCGGCGCCGCGCACCTCCGTCGTCCCATCGGCGCGCGCGGCAAGCACGGCGAGCATCGGGACTTCGTCGATCATCGAGGTCACGTCATCGCGCCCGATCGAGATGCCGCGCAGCGTGCCGCCGCCGTGGGCGACGAGGTCGTCGCGCGATTCCCCCGTCACGGCGAAGTCGCGCACCTCCTCGACACGGGCGCCCATGCGCTGCACGGCGCGCAGGAAGCCGTCGCGATACGGGCTGCGCAGGACGTTCTCGATGCGGATGCTCCCGTCCCCTGCCAGGAGCGCGCGCGCCACGAAGAAGGCGGCCGACGACGGATCGCCGGGAACGTCGAGATCGAGGGGGGCGAGACGCTCCGCCGGTTGCAACGTGACCCAGCCATCGACGAGCGCCACGTTCACCCCAAGCGCCGAGAGCATCTGCTCGGTGTGGTCGCGGGTGGGGGCCGGTTCTTTCACGCGCACCGGGACGCCGGCGCACAATCCGGCGAGAAGGACGGCGCTCTTGAGCTGGGCGCTGGCGACCGGGAGTTCCCAATCGACGCTGTGCAGGCGACCGCCGTGCACCGTCATGGGGAGGCCGTCGTGGGCCTCCAAAAACTCGACGCGCGCCCCCATCGCCTCGAGCGGAGCGGCGACACGCCGCATGGGGCGACGCGAGAGCGAGGCGTCGCCGATGAAGGTACTGGCGAACGGCTGGGCCGCGGCGACACCGGCCATGAGGCGGGTGGTGGTGCCGCTGTTGCCGCACTGCAGACGGGAGACGGGAGACGGGAGACGGGAGGTGAAGCCGGCGCCTTCGATGGTCATCTGCGCATTCACGTCTGGCAGCGGCCAGCCTAACGAACGCAGCACGCCTGCCGTCGACTTTACGTCGTCCGATTGCAGGATGCCCCGAACGTGTGAAGTCCCGGTCGCGAACGCGGAGAACATCAGCGCGCGGTGCGAGATGGACTTGTCACCGGGAACGCGAACGGCTCCCCCCACCACGTCGGTAGTGCGCGACATGCCTAACGCAGCCACCCTTCGAGGGCAGTGGCCAGGTCGGTCTTGTCGTCGCGGTACTTCACGATGATGGGCGTCTGCAGCGAGAGCCCGGTCTCGGCGCCCCACCCCTCTTTCACCGCGCGGGCACCGGGGACGACGACGGCTCCCTCGGGGATCTCCAGCGGCGATTCGCTGGTTGCGCGATAGACCGTCTCGCGCACGAGGTCGTAGACGGGCGTGCCGCGGGTGAGCACGACGCCTGCGCCGAGCACGGCGCGCGCGCGCACGACGGTGCCTTCGTACACGCCGCAGTTGCCACCAACGATGACTTCGTCCTCGATGACGACCGGGGCGGCATTCACCGGCTCGAGGACGCCCCCCACCTGCGCGGCCGCGCTCACGTGTACGCGCTCGCCGATCTGCGCGCACGATCCAATGAGCGCGTGCGAGTCGACCATCGTCCCCGTGCCGACCCAGGCCCCGACGTTGATGTACATCGGCGGCATGCAGACGACCCCCGGGGCGACGTACGCCCCGCCACGAATCGACGATCCGCCGGGGACGACGCGGATGCCGTCGGCGAGGGTGAGGCGCCGCGTGGGAAGGGTGTGCTTGTCGAAGAAGGTGAAGGCGTCGTTCCCCGCCGGGTGCAACGCGACGACCTTGCCGACACGGAAGGCCACGAGGATCCCCTGCTTGACCCAGGGGACGGCCCGCCAGCGTCCATCGTGATCGCGCTGCGCCGCACGCACTTCGCCGTCCTCGAGTCGCGCGAGCAGTTCCGCGACCGTGTGCTCCGCCGAGTCGGGGAGCGCGGTGCCGGGCGGAAAGGCGGCGAGTTCGGCGATCTGCGCCGCGAGTGCTGCGAGGACGTCGCCGCTCATGCGTTCATGGCTCCCGCGGTGGCGAGCGCCGACCGCACGGTCGAGGTAAAGCCGTCCGACAAGGGGACGAGCGGGAGACGCAGGACGTTTTCGAGACGTCCCATCATCGCCAGCGCGGCCTTGACGGGGGCCGGGTTGGACTCGACGAAGGCCGCCGACATCCAGGGTTGCAGCTGCCGATGGATCGTGCGGGCCAGCCGGTAGTCGCCGGCCGCACAGGCGTCGACCAGCGCCGTCATCCTGCGCGGGGTCGCATTGCTCACCACCGAGATCACCCCTTCGCCGCCGAGCGCCATGAGCGGGAGCGTCATCGCGTCGTCGCCCGACAGCACGGTGAAGGACGCCGGACGATCGCGCAGGATGTCGGCCATCTGCCCGATGTTCCCCGACGCTTCCTTGATGGCGACGATGCCGGGGATGGTGGCGAGTTCCAGCGTCGTGCGCGCCTCGATGTTGCTCGCCGTGCGCCCCGGCACGTTGTAGACCACGATCGGAAGTTCGACCGCTTCGGCAATCGCGCGAAAGTGCGCCACGATCCCGCGCTGCTGCGGCTTGTTGTACATCGGCGAGACGTGCAGGAGGTGCGTCGCCCCGGCGTCGCGCGCCATGCGCGAGAGGGCGATGGCCTTCTGCGTATCGTTGGAGCCGGCGCCAGCCACGACGGGAATCCGACCCCCGACCTGCTCGACAGTGATGGCCACGACGCGCGCATGTTCCTCGAGCGACAGCGTGGCGGCCTCACCGGTGGATCCGCACGGGACCAGGAAGTGAATGCCTTCCGCCACCTGCCACTCGACGAGGGCGCGCAGGGCCGCTTCATCCACGCGGCCGTCGCTGGTGAATGGCGTGACGAGTGCCGTCCCGCACCCGGTCAACGGTCGATAGCTCACGCTCCCTCCTGCGCACGACTCTCATCGCGCTGCGCGCTGATCAGATCGCGCATGGTGAAGACTCCGCGGCGCCCCACCAACCACTCGGCGGCGCGCAACGCCCCATCGGCAAAGACGCGACGATCGCGTGCCTCGTGGGTGAGGGTAACCTGCTCGAACAATCCATCGAAGATCAGCGTGTGCGTCCCTGGCACGTGCCCCACTCGTATGCTGGACACCGGCACCTCGCGACCTAACGACTCCGCCGTGGCCGCCGCCATTGCGGCGCCGGTCCCTGACGGGGCGTCCTTCTTGGCGCGATGATGCGTCTCGACGAGGTGCGCGTCGAATTGCGGCTGGCCGCTGAAGATCAGCCCGGCCTGGCGGGCAACCTCGATGGCCAGGGCGACACCGAGCGAGAAGTTGGGGGACCAGAAGAGCGCGCCGTCGCGCTGTCGCACCTCGCCCTCCAGCGCCGGGAGGGCCTCGTACCATCCGGTCGTCCCGGCCACCACGGCCAAACCACTGGCAATGCATGCTGCCACGTTGGCCCGCGCGGCCGACGGCTCGGTGAATTCGATGGCCACGTCGGCGTTAGGCGCGTGCGCGGCGATCGCCTCCCCCGCCGCATTGTCGTGCGCGCCCAGCAGGGCGACCACGGTGTGCCCGCGCTCGTGCGCGAGTTGCTCGATGGCCCGCCCCATCTTCCCGTCGCCGATGATGAGGAGGCGCATGGTCACGCCGCCGGCGCCGTGAAGAACTCCTCGTGCAGGCGGCGCATCGCCTCGGCCACCTGGTCGCCATCCACCAGGATCGTCAGGTTGATCCCGCTGGCGCTGAGCGAGAGCATGTAGACGCGCAACGAACGCAGCGACGCGAGCGCGCGCGACATCGCCTCGCTCGACTCGGTGAGGCCGGCACCGACGATGGCGACGATCCCGCGGTTGCGCTCGACCGAGACGTCTCCCAGATGCGAAAGGTCGACGACCAGCGAGTCGAGATGCGTCGCGTCGTCAATCGTGACGCTGACGCTGACCTCGGAAGTGGCGACGACGTCGACCGACGTGCGATGGTGGTCGAAGACCTCGAACAGCGTGCGCAGGAAGCCGTGCTGCAGCAGCATGCGCGGGCTGCGCACCTTGATCACCGTGACCCCCTGCTTGCCGGCGAGCGCGCTCACCGGGCGCCGCGGGGCGTCGAAGGTGATGAGCGTCCCCGTCCCGCTGGGGTTGCGCGAATTGTAGATGTAGACCGGGATGCCGAGTCGCACGGCAGGGCTGATGGTGCTGGGGTGCAGCACCTTGGCGCCGAACGACGCCAGCTCGCTGGCCTCGTCGAACCGGATGCGATCGATGAGCTGCGCCCCCTTCACCACGCGCGGGTCGGCGGTGAGCATCCCGTCGACATCCGTCCAGATCTCGATCGCCTCGGCGCCTAACGCGGCGCCGAAGAGCGAGGCGGAGAAGTCGGAGCCGCCGCGCCCGAGGGTGGTGACGATCCCCTGCTCCGTCGACCCGATGTAGCCGCCGAGCACGGGGACGCCGCCGCGCTCGACGATGGGACGCAGGATCTTCTGTGCCGCTTCGGCGATCTTGTCCGGACGCGGCTCGGCCTTCTCGAACTGGTCGTTGGTGATCATGACCGTCGTCGCGTCGACATGCTCGGCGGGGATCCCACGAGCCGCCAGCGCGGAGGCGACGAGGAGCGACGAGAGCATCTCGCCCTTGGCGGCGATCGCGTCCTTGCTGCGCGGCGTGGCGTGACCGAGCACCGACAGCGCCTCGGCCAGCGAGGCGAGTTCGTCGAACGTCGCGCTCAGCTCGGCCATGAGGTCGTGCGCCTGCGGGACGTTGCCCAACAACTGCTCCGCGGTAGTGAGGTGTCGCTCGCGCAACGCTTCCACGCCACGAATGGCGCTGATCAACTGCCCGTCTGCCGCCTGTTCGGCGATGGCGATGAGGGCATTCGTTGCGCCGCCCATCGCCGAGACGACGACGATCGGCCGGCGGGGGAGCTTGCTGCGCACCACCTCCGCCAGGCGCTCGATGGCCGCGGTGTCACCGACTGACGTCCCGCCGAACTTGACGAGGATCATGCGGGGCCGAACGCCCCCTGCGCGGCCAGGACTTCGGCATTGAGGATCGAGCCGCCGGCAGCGCCGCGGATGGTGTTGTGGCCTAACGCGACGAGCTTGACGTCGAGGATCGGATCGGGGCGCACGCGTCCCACGGTGACCGTCATCCCGCGCCCGGCACCGACGTCGCGACGCGTCTGCGGACGGTCGACGGCGTCGGCAACCACGAGCGGCAGCTCCGGAGCAGAGGGGAGCCCGTGCACCTCAGGCGCCCCACGCCATGCGCGCAGCGCCGCCAGCGCCTCGTCAGCCGTCACCCTGCGCGCGAACGCCATCGACAGGCAGACCATGTGCCCGTTCTCGGTGGCCACGCGGTTGGCATGCGCGCTCACGGCGAACGGGGCAAACTCGATCCCTTCGCCCTTGAGCGCGCCGAGCATCTTGTTCATCTCGCGCTCGATCTTGGGCTCCTCATCGCCGATGTAGGGGATGACGTTGCCGAGGATGTCGAGCGAGGGGACGCCGGGATAGCCCGCCCCCGAGATGGCCTGCATCGTGGTGACGAAGACCTTGGTCAGCCCAAACGCTTCGTGCAGGGGGGCGAGTGCCATCGCCGCAACGGTGGCGGCGCAGTTGGCGTTGGTCACGATGCCGCCGCCAGGCGCAAAGCCGCGCTCGCGGCGCTGCACGTCGAGCAGCTTGAGGTGCGACGCGTTGACCTCGGGGATGACCAACGGCACGTCGGCTTCCATGCGATAGTTCTTCGCGTTGGACAGCACGAGCGCCCCGGCGCGCGCGAACGCGCCTTCCACTTCGCCCGCGACATTGGAGTCGAGCGCCGAGAAGACAATGCGCGACGACACCTCGGCCGGATCGCAGTTCTTGACCGTGAGCGAAGCGACGTCGCTCGGCATGCTCCCTTCGATCCACCGGGTCGCGTCGGCGTACGATTTCCCCGCCGAGCGCTCCGACGCCGCCACCTCGGCCACCGTGAACCACGGGTGCCCTTGCAGCAGGCGGATGAAGGTCTGGCCGACGGCGCCCGTAGCGCCCAGCACCGCGACCGGCCACTTGCGGGCCGGCGTCGAGGAAGTCTGCGACATCATGCGTCGAGTAAGGCGCGCACCAGCCGCTGGTAGCTGTCGACGGCGGCGCGAAGTTCGCCGATGTCGATGTACTCGTCAGGCGTGTGTGCGACGTGGATGGAACCGGGACCGAACAGGAGCGGCGTTCCCCAACGATCGAGGAGCGGGATGTCGGACGTGTACGCGACCGGCGAGGTGTCGAAGCCGTCGATCGTGTGGAAGTACTGCGCGGGGATGTGCGAACCGTACGTGATCTCGGCGCGCCCGTCGACCCACTGCTCGAGCTTCTCCTTCACTACTTCGACAGGTCCAACGAGGCGGAACATCAGCTCCACTTCGCAGGCGCCGGGGATGATGTTGGCCTCGGTGCCGCCGCGAATCGTCCCGATGTTGACCGTCGTGGGCCCGAGCTTGTCGTCGGTGGGCCAGTCGATCGCCTTGAGCGTCGGGAGGAGCGCGAGCATCGGCTCGATGGCCGACTGCCCGAGGTGCGGATACGCCGAGTGCGCTTCGCGACCGCGCGTGCGCAGGTGCACGCGGAGCGACCCCTTGCACCCGATGGCCAGCTTGCTCTCGGTGGGTTCGCCGTTGATGAGGAATCGCGAGGTGGCCGGGAGGCGATTGGCCGCCCGCGCGCCGTCGGAGCCCTTCTCTTCACCGACGACAAAGAGGAGATCGACGCGATCCTCACCGGCTGCGGCGAGCGCGTCGGCGGCGGCGAGCATCGCCGCGGCGATTCCCTTGGCATCACACGATCCGCGCCCGATGAGGCGATCGTGATCGAGGCGCGGCGGGACGTAGGGCGGGACGGTGTCGAGGTGCGTCGAGAGCGTGACGCCGCCACCGGCGCGCGACGCCCAGACGTTGCCGCGTCCGGGGGTCACTTCCTGGACGGTGACGTTCCAACCGCGGGCAATGAGCCAGCGGGAGACGTAATCGACCACCTTCCCTTCGCCCGCGGTGGGCGACTCGATGGCCAGCAGTTCTGCGGCGAGTGCGACGACATCAACCATAACGCGTATTGTAGTCCCGGACGTCGCAACGTTGGCAGGGGGGTGACATGCGCGGGGCGGGACTCCCACGAGACACCCGCGAGTATCAGGGGCTCCTTGCCTCCACGGTGGGCAGCGCCA
>CAZLLP010000198.1:0-9515 GCA_964560345.1 uncultured Gemmatimonadaceae bacterium | reverse complement strand
AGCGCGACGGGGACGGGGGGCACGGGCCAAAATCGGGGGAGAACCGCGGAGCGGCGCCGTGTCCGAGCGCCCGCGTAGGTTGTGATCTGGCAATGCCTTGCACCCCCTTAGGTCCACCGCTAGCTTATCCCTCCAGAGTGCGTCGCCCCTCCTGACTACCGGCGCCCCACTGGGGCGTCAGGATTTCCACATACATGCGTTGGCCCTCCCTCTCGGCGGGTAAGCTTTTCCCCGCCAATGCAATTGCCGTAGACCTTGGCACGGCGAACACGCTGGTATACGTCAAGGGTGAAGGGATCGTCCTCAACGAGCCCTCGGTCGTCGCGATCGACCGCGAGACCAAGCGGGTCAAGGGCGTAGGACTTGAGGCCAAACGCATGCTCGGGCGCACCCCGGACGGGATCATCGCCGTCCGCCCGATGAAGGACGGTGTGATCGCCGACTTCGACGTGACCGAGAAGATGCTCCGGTACTTCCTGGAGCTGATCATCAAGAACCGGATGTTCAAGATCAAGCCGCGCGTCATCGTGTGCGTCCCGTCGGGGATCACCGAGGTCGAACGGCGCGCTGTGCGCGACTCCGCGTTAGGCGCGGGGGCCAAGGAAGTCTTCATGGTCGCCGAACCGATGGCCGCGGCCATCGGCGTCGGGCTCCCCATCGAGACGCCGACCGGCAACATGGTCATTGACATTGGCGGCGGCACCACCGAGATCGCCGTCATCGCGCTCAGCGGCATCGTGAGCGACACGTCGATCCGCACGGCCGGCGATGAACTCGACACGGCGATCGTGCAGTTCATGCGCAAGAACTACAACCTCCTCATCGGCGAGCCGACGGCGGAGCAGATCAAGATCACGATCGGCTCGGCGGCCCCGGTGGGTGACGAGCGCGAGATGGACGTTAAGGGGCGCGACCTCGTCTCCGGCATCCCCAAGACGGTGCGCGTGCACTCGTCGGAGATTCGCGAGGCGATCCAGGAGCCGATCCAGCAGATCGTCGACGCGGTGCGTCGCGCGCTGGAAATCACGCCGCCCGAGCTGTCGTCCGACATTGTCGATCGCGGGATCGTGATGACCGGCGGGGGAGCGCTGATCCGCGGGCTCGATGTCGTCCTGAGCCAGGAGACCGGGCTCCCCATCCACGTCGACGAGGATCCGCTGACCTGCGTGGTGCGCGGCGTCGGCCGCATCCTCGACGACGAGGAGAAGTACTGGTCGGTCCTCTCGTCGTAGGAGGGGAGCGATGGCTCGCGCTGCGCGCTCGGGCTCGCGCGCGGACACCGCGCTCGTGGCGACGTGCGCCCTCCTGGCGTTGCTCGCGACGGTCCTCCCGCTTCCCATCCGCGACGCCATTGCCTCGTCGCTGCGTCGCACGGCGGTCGCGCCGCTGCTCGCCCTGCAGGAGCGCGCCGAACGCGCCCGCACGGCGTTTGCCGAGCGCGATGCGGTGGCGGCCCGCATCGACTCGCTGGCACTCCGCAATGCGGAGTTAGGGCGCGTCGAGGCGGAGAACGTGCAACTGCGCGGGCTGCTGTCGCTCGCCCGGCAGGTGCAATGGGGCTTTGTCCCCGCCGAGGCGCTGCACGGCCAGGGGCTGGGTGATGAGCACGTGATCCTCCTGACGCGCGGCGCCAACGCCGGCGTCAAGGCGCGTTCCGGCGTGGTGGCGCCTGACGGATTGGTGGGACAGGTGACAACGGTCGATCCGCGCAGCAGTCTGGCCATCCTCTGGTCGCACCCCGACTTCCGCGCCAGCGCGATGTCGGGCGACGGCTCGGCCTTCGGGATCGTACGCCCGCACCTGGGCGAAGAGCCGGAACGCTCGCTGCTCGAGTTGCGCGGCGTGGCCTTCCGCGATGCGCTCAAGCCGGGGACGATGGTCCTCACCTCCGGGCTGGGTGGCGTGTATCCGCGGGGCATCCCGATCGGGGTCGTGCTCACGGAGATCAAGACCAACGAGGTGTGGTCGCGCGCGTATCTCCTGCGCCCGGCCGTATATCCCCCGGACGTGAGCAACGTGATGATCCTCTCGCCGCAGCGTGTGGCCGAAGGGGCGATGGACAGCGTCTGGATCAACACGGCGCGTGCCGAGGGGGCGGCGCGCGCGCTGGCGGCTTCTGGCGACTCGCTGGCGCGGTTGCAGGCGGCGGCGATTGCCCAACGCCAGCGGCAGATGGACTCGCTCAAGGCAGTGCTCGGGATTCCCACCGCTCCGGACAGCGTGGTCGCCGACTCGCTCGCCGCGCGCTCCGACAGCGGGGCGGCGCGCGGTGCAACTCGTCCCGACACCGGCCGTGTGCGTGGTGGGGCCAGCGCGGTGGGCACGGCGACGCGCGCCCCAGCTGGCGCCACCGGGACGCGTCCGCCGCGCCGTGACTCCACGCCGAGGCGCGACTGACGATGCAGCGCGGCATTCGAACCGCTCTCCTGTTCGTCGCGCTGGTCGCGATGCACTACTTCCTGCGCCCGCTGCTGGGGTGGCGGGTGTCGATGGACTTCCTGGTCATCGCCGTCCTGCTGGTGGCGGTGCGGGTGCGTCCGGGGGTCGCCGCGCTCATCGGTTTTGCGCTCGGGCTCATCGGCGACTCGCTTGCCCCCGCGACGTTTGGGGCGGGGGCGCTGGCGATGACGCTCGTCGGCTTCAGCGCGTCGTGGCTCAAGGCGGTCTTCTTCTCGGACAACGTCTTCCTGCACGCCTTCTTTTTCTTTGTAGGAAAGTGGGCGTTCGATATCCTGTTCGTGGTGGCGGCGCGGCAGGGCGGGGTGTATGACATGGCGACCCAGATGGTGCTCTGGTCGCCGCTGGCGGCGGCGCTCACCGCCGTAACGGGCGTGGTGGTGCTGCTCCTCTTTCGCGGGATGCTCGAGGCCCCCTCCTCATGAGCTTGCATCCGAACGACATTCAGCGCCGTGGCCGCTTTGCCGGTGGCCTGGTGACGCTCTCGCTCCTGCTGCTCGCGAGCGGGTTCTTCCGGGCCCAGGTGCTCGAGAGCGCGCGCTACCAGTTGTCGTCGGAAAAGAACCGCCTGCGCGAGGTCCCCATCCCGGCCGCGCGCGGGATGATCTACGATCGCCACGGCGATGTCATCGCCGAGAACGTGCCGGGGTATGCGGTGTCGATCCTGGCGCCGGGCGCCGACTCGTTGCGGGCGACGCTCGAGCGCCTGTCGGCCATCATCGAGCTTGCACCTGGCGACATCGAGTCGGCGGTGCGGCGCCTGCGTCGCGATCCCAACCGCCCCACGGTGGTGCTGGCCGATGCGTCGTTCGACCAGGTGTCGGTGCTCGAAGAGCATCGCACCGAGTTTCCCAGCTTGATCATCGAGGCGACGCCCAAACGTCGCTACCCGGATGGTCCGACGGTGTCGGCCTTTGTGGGATACACGGCCGAGATCAACGAATCGGAGCTGAACTCGACTGAGTACAAGAACTACAAGTCGGGGCAGCAGATCGGGCGCTCGGGGCTGGAACAGCAGTACGAGAAGGAGCTGCGCGGGACGGAGGGATCGCGATACGTGGAAGTCGATGCGCGCGGGCGCGTGGTGCGCGACGCCGGCTCGCGGCCGGACCGTGAGGCGACGGCGGCGCCCTCGCTGCAGACCAACATCGACCTCGACCTGCAGCGCTTCATCGCCTCCTATCTCGGCGACTCGCTGGTGGGCGGCGTGGTGGCGATCGAGCCCCAAACGGGGGCGGTGCTCGCCATCCACAGTTCGCCGGCCTACGATCCCAATCGCTTCATCGGCGGGATTCCCTCCGGCTACTATCGCGAACTGACCACCGACCCGCGTCGCCCGTTGTACAACAAGGCAATGCAGGGGCGCTATCCGCCGGCGTCGACCTTCAAGCTCGCCACGGCCGCGATCGCGCTCGAGGCGGGGCTCGTGGACTTCGACACGCGCATGCCGGTCCCCTGCACGGGAGGGTACACCTACGGCAGCCGCTACTTCCGCTGCTGGGACAAGCAAGGGCATGGTTCCGTGACGCTGTCGCAGGCCATCGCCAAGTCCTGCGACTCGTATTTCTACCAGCTCGGACTGCGCATGACGCTGTCCAAGATGCTGGCGGGCGGGGTGCAACTGAAGTTCCGCGACAAGAGCGGGATCGACCTGCCTAACGAAACGACGCCGCAGTGGCCCTATGCGGTGGAGTATTTCAACAAGCGCTACGGGGCCAAGGGATGGACCAACGCGGTGACGCTCAACCTGTCCATCGGGCAGGGGGAGAACACCCAAACCATCCTGAACATGGCGCGCTTCTACACGGCGTTGGCCACCGATGGCTCGGCGGCGCGTCCGGAAGTCGTGAAGCGCAACCCGGAGCGCACCCGGATCCTCAACCTCACGCCGGCGCAGCTGGCAGGGTTGCGCGATGCGATGGCCGACGTGGTCTCCGGTCGCGGCACCGCCGGGAGTGCGGCCATCCAGGGGGTCGTGCTGGCGGGGAAGACCGGGACGGCGCAGAACGAAACCGGGAAGGATCACGCCTGGTTCGTCGGTTTCGCCCCCAAGGATGATCCCAAGATCGTGGTGGCGGTCATGCTCTGGCAGGGTGAGCACGGCTACGCGGCGGCGCGCATCGCGTCCAAGGTGGTCGAGCACTACCTCAAGCGCCCTGCCATCCAGCCGCTCAACGTCGAGGGGGACGATTGATCAAGCGCGTCTTCGCCGACTATCCCCTGGTCATCATCGCGCTCCTGCTGTCGGCGTACGGGATCGCGATCGTCTATTCGGCAGGGCAGACCGACGTCATTCAGCCGGCCGTTGCGTCAGCCTACAAGCGCCAGCTCGGCTGGTTCGTGGTGGCGCTCGTCGGCGCGTGGGTCCTCAGTCGTGCCTCGGTGCGCCTGCTCGAGTGGGTGAGTTGGCCGGCCTATCTCTTCGCCATCGCGCTGCTCGTGGTGACGCTCGTCTTTGGCTCGGGAGCGGGGACGGCGGCGAGCATGAAGGGGTGGCTCACGATCGGTGGCGTGCGCCTGGGGCAGCCGGCGGAGTTGGCCAAGGTCACCGTGGTGCTGATGCTGGCCAAGGTGCTGGCGGTACGCCGCGATGCGCCGCGCTCCCTGCTCGAACTGTGGAAGCCGGCGGTCGTGGTGCTCGTCCCGTGGCTCCTGGTGATGGCGCAGCCCGACCTCGGGACGGGGATGGTCTTTGTCGGGATCTTCTTCGCCATGCTCTTCTGGGCCGGCGTCTCGGCGCCGTTGCTGCTGCTGGCGGCGTCGCCGGCGGTGTCGTTGCTGCTGTCGTTCAGCACAGGACTGTGGGGGGCCTGGTTTCTGATCCTCATCGCCATCGTGCTGTGGTACAAGCCGTACGTGGTGGAAGGGGTCGTGCTGATCGTGACCAATGTTGCGATGGGGGTGCTGGCGCCGATCCTGTGGGAAAAGCTCGCGCCGCACCAGAAGGCGCGACTGCTCGTCTTCCTCGACCCGTCCGAGGACCCCAAGGCGTCGGGCTATCACGTCATCCAGTCGCAGATTGCCATCGGGTCGGGCGGGTGGATGGGGAAGGGGTTCACGCTCGGCACGCAGAAGCGCGGCTCGTTCCTCCCCGAACAGCACACCGATTTCATCTTCGCGGTCGTGGGCGAGGAGCTGGGCTTTCTCGGTGTGTCGATCGCGCTGGCGCTCTTCCTCCTGCTCTTCCTGCGCGTGATTCGCGTGGCGTCGCGCGCCAACGACGCCTTCAGTTCGCTGGTGGCGTTCGGCTTGTTAGGCAGTTGGCTGGTGCACGTGATCGAGAATGTGGGGATGACGCTCAACCTCATGCCGATTACGGGCATCCCGCTCCCGTTCTTTTCCTACGGCGGGTCGTTCATGCTCGCCTGCTGGCTGGCGATCGGGATCCTCGTGCGCATCTCCTCCGAGGGGCGCGGCGAAGCCGACGCGCTCCCGATCGGGCTGCGGCGCTAGCCGCTTCCGTTCCCTCGCGCGTGGGACTGCCCCCTACCCGCGCCTCCCATTGCCCCCCATTTTTCCCCCATGGCCTGGTTCCGGAAAGACAAGAAACCGCGACAGCCGCGACGTGAGCGGTTGGAGATCCCGGCGGACGTCTGGGAGAAGTGCGAGGCGTGTGGACATACCGACATCCACGACAAGTTCGCACGCAACCTCAATGTCTGTCCCAACTGTGACTACCACCGTCGCATTCGGGCGGTGGAGTACGTCACGATCCTCCTGGACGACGACAAGTGGGAGGAGACGGAGACCGACCTCAAGTCGATCGACGCGTTAGGCTTCCCGGACTACGAAGGACGCCTCAAGAAGGCGCGCACCAACGCCGGCGACACCGATGCTATCCTCACCGTGGCCGGGACCATCGGCGACATGCCGGTGAACCTGGGGGTCATGGACTTTGCCTTCATGGGCGGGTCGATGGGGTCGGTGGTGGGCGAGAAAATCGCCCGACTGGCGCAGCGCTCGCTCGAGCGGAAGCACCCGCTCATCGTCATCTCGGCCTCGGGGGGCGCGCGCATGCAGGAAGGGGTGCTGTCGCTCATGCAGATGGCCAAGGTGTCGGCCGTCCTCTCGCAGTTGGCCGACCGGCGCATTCCGTACGTCTCGATCCTCACCAACCCGACCACCGGTGGCGTGAGCGCGAGCTACGCGATGCTCGGCGACGCGATCCTGGCCGAGCCGGGGGCGGTGATCGGCTTTGCCGGGCCGCGTGTGATCAAGCAGACGCTGGGGCAGGATCTCCCCGAGGGATTCCAGACCGCCGAGTTCCTGCTCGATCACGGGATGCTCGACGTGGTGGTGCATCGCAAGGATTTGAGGCAGACGGTCGGGCGCCTGCTGCGACACATGAGCGGCAAGCCCGCGGCCTCGGCGTGGGCCACGACCTGAGTCACGACCCGAGCGACGGGGAGCAGCAGTACCAGCGGGCGCTCCAGTACCTCTTCGCGCGCACGACCGGCAAGAGCAAGTTTGGGCTGGAGCGAACGCGGGCCTTGCTGGACGCGCTCGGGAATCCGCAGGACGCGCTCAAGACCTTCCACGTGGCCGGGACCAACGGGAAGGGGAGCGTGTGCGCGACGCTGGAGGCGCTGCTGCGCGCCCGCGGATTGCGCACCGCCAAGTACACCTCGCCGCACCTCGTCGACTTCACCGAACGCTTCGTCATCGACGGAGCGGCGGTCGACGCACGTTTCATCGTCGAGTTCATCGAACGCTGGACCCCTGAGGTCGAGCGCCTGGGCGCGACCTTCTTCGAAGCGACGACGGCGATGGCCTTTCACTACTTCGCCGAGTCGGGGGTCGATGTCGCCGTCATCGAGACGGGGCTGGGAGGACGCCTCGACTCCACGAACGTCGTTAGGCCGCTGGTGGCCGGCGTGACCTCCATCGGGATCGATCACGTCGAGTACCTCGGCGACACGCGCGAGGCGATCGCCGCCGAGAAGGCGGGGATCTTCAAGCCGGGCGTCGTGGCCGCCTCCGGCGAACCCGATCCGACGATCGACGCCTTGCTGATCGAATTGGCGCGCGAGCATGGGGCGTCGCGCACGGTGAGCGTCTGGCGTGACGCCCCGCCGCGCAACATCGAGGTCGGGGCGACCGGGACGAGCTTCGTGCTCGACGTCGATGGCGCGCGGCGCACGCTGCACACCCCGCTCGCCGGGGCGCACCAGGCGTCCAACTCGGCGCTCGCGCTCCTGATGCTGCGCGAGGCGGGGGCGCCGTACTGGGACGGGTGGGAGGACGCGGCTGCGGCGCTCGATCGCGTGCGGCTCCCCGGGCGCTTTCACATGGCGCCGCCGTACGTATTCGACGTGGCCCACAACCCGGCCGGCGCCGCCGTGCTCGCCCGCACGTTGGCTCACGTGGCCCCCGCCGCGCCGGTCGCCGCGCTCCTGTGCGTGCTCGACGACAAGGACTGGCGCGGGGTGATGAGCGCGCTCGCGCCGGTGGTCTCGCACTTCGTCCTCACCGACGCTCCAACCGCTCCGCGCTCCAGGGCGTGGCACCTGGCCGACGCGCGTACCTTTGCCACCGCCAACGGCTGGTCGGCGACGGCCGAACACGATTTCGACCGGGCGCTCGTCGAGGCGCGTGCGAGAGGCGAGACCGTGCTGGTGACGGGGTCATTTCACACCGTTGGAGATGCAATGGCTCGCTTGCAGGTCGATCCGCTCGCCGGGTAGCTTTCCCCAATGTCGACCGGAGCACTTCCAGGATTTCGAGACTTCTATCCCGAGCAGTTCGCCCAGCGTGCCTGGCTCTTTGAGCGGTGGCGTGACGTGGCGCGGCGCTTTGGTTTCGTCGAGTACGACGGCCCCCCGCTCGAGCCTCTCGAGCTGTACACCAAGAAGAGCGGGGACGAGATCGTCGGGCAGCTCTACAACTTCGAGGACAAGGGGGGGCGCCAGATTTCGCTGCGCCCCGAAATGACCCCGACGGTGTCGCGGATGGTGGCGGCGCGGGCCAACGCGTTGCGCAAGCCAGTCCGCTGGTTCTCGGTCCCCCAACTCTTCCGCTACGAGCGCCAGCAGAAGGGGCGCCTGCGCGAGCACTTCCAGCTCAACGTCGACATTTTCGGCGAGCACGACGTCGCGGCAGACGCCGAGCTGCTGGCGGTGGCGTGCGAGGTCATGCGTGCCTGCGGACTTGGCCCCGACGACGTCGTGGCCCGCGTCTCCGATCGTCGCCTGCTCACGGCCCTGGTGAAGGGGGTCGGGGTGCCTGACGAGGCCATCGGTGCTGTGTTTGGCGCCGTGGACAAGATCGAGCGTGAGCCGGCCGACGCGCTGATCAAGAAGATGACCGACGCCGGCGTTGCTGCCGATGCGGCGGGGCGCGTGCTTGCGCTGGTGAAGGCGTCGGATTTCGACGCGTTGCGAATCGAGTTTGCCGGCGACGCCGAGGTGACGGCCGCGCTGGAGCGCTTTGACGCCTATCGCGCGTTGCTCGAGGCGCATGGGGTACTCGAGTACCTCAAGCTTGATCTCACGATCGTGCGCGGGCTCGCGTACTACACCGGGATCGTCTTCGAGCTGTTCGACGCCAAGGGGGAGTTCCGCGCCGTGTGCGGCGGTGGGCGATACGACAACCTGCTGGCCGCGCTCGGCGGTGTCGACATGCCCGCGTTAGGCTTCGGCATGGGCGACGTGGTGCTGGGCGAGCTGCTCAAGGCGCGCGGCAAGATGCCCTCGGGCTCTCCCACCATCGATTACTGGGTCGCGCCGCTGGACGGCAACCAGAGGCTGGCAGCGACCGAGCTGGCCACGAGACTGCGGGCGCTCGGAGCAAGCGTTGAGTTTCCCCTGAAGGTGCAGGCGTTGGGAAAACAGCTGAAGGCAGCCAACAGTGCGGGCGCTCGAGCCGTGGTGATCGTCGGGCAGGGCTACCGCGATTCCGACGAGGTCGAGTTCAAGGACCTTGTGAGCGGTGACCAGAGCATTTGCAGACTGTCGTGGCTGTTCGACCATGCTCGTTCACGCTCCAAGGGCGCCAACGATCGACCGTGACGAGACGAGAGATCGCACACCACGCTCGCATCGGAAGAGATCTTCTCTTCC
>CAZLLP010000197.1:0-9522 GCA_964560345.1 uncultured Gemmatimonadaceae bacterium | reverse complement strand
GTGGCACCGCGCCGGCGAACGGCACCGCGCCGGTGGAGGGCGCGACGGCCGCCCCGGCAGCCGCAACGCCCGCCCCCGCCCCCGTACCCACGGAGACGCTCACCGCCGCCGACGTGCGCGAGTTTCTGGGCGTCGCCCCCTACGACCCCGAGGACCTCTCGGTCGAGGACAAGGTCGGCGTGGCGACGGGGTTGGCCTACACGTCGGTGGGGGGGGAGGTGCTGGAGATCGAGGTCGCCGTGCTCCCCGGGCGCGGGCGCGTGCAACTGACGGGGGCGCTAGGCGACGTGATGAAGGAGTCGGCGGGTGCGGCGCTGTCGTACGCCCGCTCGCGGGCCGCGGCGTTAGGCATCGACCGCGACTTCCACAAGACGCGCGACATCCATGTGCACATTCCAGCCGGCGCCACCCCCAAGGACGGGCCGTCGGCAGGGAATGCCATCGCCACCGCCCTGGTGAGCGCGCTGAGCGGGATCCCGGTGCGCGGCAACGTCGCCATGACCGGCGAGGTCACCCTGCGCGGGCGCGTCCTTCCCATTGGCGGGCTCAAGGAAAAGTCGGTCGCCGCGCTGCGCGCGCAACGCACCGTCGTAGTCATCCCGCACCTCAACGCCCGCGAACTCGGGGGGCTCCCCGAGGGCGTGCGCGAGGGGATGGCCGTCCACCCGGTGGAAACGATGGGCGAGGTCCTGCGCCCCGCCCTCACCCGCCCCCCACGCCCTGTGGTCAGCGAACGGGAACCAGTCCCCGCCGCCGACGCCGTGACTCACTAATGACGGAAGCCGAGAAGCCCGCGAAGGAAAAGGACCCGCTCATCATCCGCGACCTCAAGTTCCTCGGGGGGATGGCGGTCCAGGGGGGATGGCGCCCCCCGGAGGCGCTCCCCGAGGTGGCATTCATCGGGCGCTCCAACGTCGGGAAGTCGTCGCTCCTCAACATGCTCGTCAGGCGCAAGGCGATCGCCCGCGTCTCGCGCACCCCGGGGCGCACCCAGGAGGTCAACTTCTTCCAGGTCAACAACGACTTGGTGCTGGTCGACCTCCCGGGCTACGGCTACGCCCGCGTCTCCAAGACCAAGCGTCACTCGTGGCAGCCGCTCATCGACGGCTACCTGCGCATGACGTCGCAGTTGCGGGGGATCGTCCTCCTGCTCGACATCCGCCGCGATCCCAACGCCGAAGACCTGGCGATGCTCGATTACCTGGCCGACCTGGAGATCCCGACGCTAGTCGTCATCACCAAGGTCGACAAGCTGGGGAATGCGCAGCGCCGCGAGCGCCTCAAGGCGGTCATCGACACCATCGAAGTCGACGAGTCGCAGGTGATCGCCTCGAGTGCGCAGACCGGGCAGGGGCGCAACGAGCTGGCCGAGGCGGTGGCGTCGCTGGTGTCGCAGCCGGCATGGCGCCGCGACGGCGCCGCCCCGCTCCCCGACGAGATCGAAGACGACGCCGACGACATGCCGGCGCTGCCGTACGACGGAGACGAGGCGTGAGCCGAGCGGCGTCGCGTGCGCTGTTCGCACAGCGGGCGCTGCCGACGCTGTCGACGCTGCTGACGTCGCACGCGCGACTTGCAGCCTTCGCGTCACTCGTCTCGCTCGCAGCGTGTGCCCCCGCGGGCACGCCCGCCGCATCGCCCGCGACGCGACCGGCCGGCGCCCCTGCTCCCGCTCGCAACGCCCCCGACGCATCGCCCCGCGACAGCAGCGCCATGCTCGTCCCGCCGGGCTTCGGGACGCTGCGGCAGGACGACATCGCGCTGCGCGTGGCGCAGTTCGGGCTGCAGGTGCGCGCCATTCCGCTGGATGAGACGGTCATTCGCGTCCTTTCGCCCGACTCGTATCGCGCGCTGCGCGACCTCGTCACCAGCCAGGGGGATCGCCTCCGCGAGCTGCAACGGCGCACCGCCCTCCCCCGCCTCTCGCTCTGGTACGTCTCCTTCTTTGCCCTCCAGCAGGGGGAGACCCGCTTTTCGCCGATGGAGTTCAACATCTCCAACGTGGGGCGCGACTTCCAACCGCTCGACGTCATCCCGCTCTCGCCGGGCTTCGGCTCGCAACGCCTGCGGCAGCGCGAGGTGCAGCACGCCCTGTACATCTTTGACGGGCAGGTGGACGTGAACCAGCCACTGGCCATCGTCTACGAGACGGCGCGCAACGACGAGTGGAGCATCCTGCTGCAGCGCATCGAGCGTGAGCGAGCGCTCGTGCGGTCGCGCGCGGCCGGGAAGATCTAGTCGCCGCACGCAATCGCCAACGGCGCTCCGGCGCGAGGGTGAAGCTCGCCCAGGTCGCCTAGAGCACTCGCAGTACGTCCTCCACGGGCCCCGCGTCGCCGGTACGCAGCAGCGCCTCGATATCCCGCAGCGACGCCCGCGAGCGCGGCCAGACCAGGCGCTCCATCGCCTCGTCCATGCTCACCCACTCGCCGGCGTCGTGCCCCTCGCCCAGCGACCGCGCGACCGCGCTGTCGGCAAAGACCGCGAAGACCACCGCGACCTGCACCACGCCAAAGCGGTGCAGGTAGAACGGGTGGCAGGTGACGTTGTACAGGCGCTGGGCGGCGAGCCCGGTCTCCTCCCGCAGCTCGCGCAGCGCAGCTTCTTCCGGGCGCTCGTCCCCCTCGATGCGCCCGTGCACCACCTCCCACGCTCCCGTGCATCGCGTCCCCTCGGCGCGCCTCAGCACGAGGATTCGCCACCCCTCGGGGCGTGGGTCGATGACAAAGACGTCGACGACGCCGATCTTGAGTTCGGCCATGCGATGCTCCCAATGAGAAGCGGGAGCACAGCCCGTGCTCCCGCGCAACATTCCGACAGATTCGCCTAGCTCTTCCGCAGCAGGGCGCGAAGGCGCGCGGTCAGCGCCCGTGGTCTGAACGGCTTGGTCAGGAAATCGTTCGCCCCGAGTTCGAAGACGCGCACCTCGTTGTCCTCGTCGCCCTTGGCGGTGAGGACGATGACCGGGAGCGACGAGGTCTGGGGCCGCGCACGCAGCCGCGAGAGGACGGCGTAGCCGTCGAGGCGCGGGAGGTTGAGGTCGAGCACGACGGCATCGGGGGCTTCGTGATCGATCTCGTCGAGCGCGATGATGCCGTCGGCCGCCTCGACCACCGAGAAGCCGTCGCGCTCCAGCAGGTCGCGCAGGACGCGACGCAGCGGTTCCTCGTCTTCGACCAGGAGAATCGTGCTGCGTCCCGCTCGTCGGGCGGCCGCACTCGACGGGCCAAGGTCGTCGACGAGTTCGAGGGCATCGTCGGGAAAGATCGACGCCGCGCGCGGCGGAACGGGAGGTGTCGGCGCGCGAACCGGCGGCGGGGCGACCGGGGCGGCGGCCGGGGTGGCGCGAATCGTCGGTGTGCCGAACCCGGGGGTCGGCGACAGCTGGCGCGGCTCGGTGCGCGCCTCTCGGCGCGGCGTCGGCAGGTCCAGCGGCGCCTCGACGACGCGCAACAGCTCCTCCACGTCGGTCATGCCGTCGATGACGTGCTCGATCCCGGACTCCCACAGCGAGCGCATGCCGGCGGCGCGGGCTGACTCGAGGATCTTCTCCGTCGTGTCGCCCGCCGCCACTCGGCGCTCGACTTCGCCGTCGGCGATGAGGACTTCCATGAGCGCGAGGCGCCCGCGGTAGCCGGTGTTGCTGCACTCGTTGCAGCCGACGGCCTTGTACAGCACGGCATCGGCGGGAATCCAGCGCTGCAGGCGATCGGCGACCGGATCGGTCATCGGCGCGCGACAGGTGCGGCAGAGGCGGCGCACGAGACGCTGGGCGATGACTCCCTTGAGGGCGGCGCCGATCTTGTAGCTCTCGACGCCGATGTCGAGCAGTCGCGCCACCGAGCTCGCGGCGTCGATCGTGTGCAACGTCGACAGCACGAGGTGGCCGGTGAGCGACGCCTGGATCGCGATCCCGGCCGTCTCCTTGTCGCGGATTTCGCCGACCAGGACGACATCGGGGTCCTGGCGCAGGATCGAGCGCAGCGCGGCCGCGAAGGTGAGCCCCGCCTTCTCGTTGACTTGCACCTGCACGACGCCGGTGAGCTTGTACTCGACCGGGTCCTCGACCGTGACGATGTTGACGCCCCGCGTCTGGATGGTGCGCAGTGCGGCGTAGAGCGTCGTCGTCTTCCCGGACCCCGTGGGCCCGGTGACCAGGACGATCCCCTCGCGCAGGTTCACGAGGTGCTGGATGCGGTCGTAGTCCGTCGTGCTCAACCCGAGGTTGTCGAGCGCGAGGATGTTGTTGCTGCTGTCGAGGATGCGGACGACGACCTTTTCGCCAGCCGACGCGGGGAGCGTCGAGACGCGCAAGTCGACGCGCTTGCCATCGACCGAGACGCGCGCACGCCCGTCCTGCGGGCGCAGGCGGTCGGCGATGTCGAGCGACGCCATGATCTTGATGCGCGACACCAGCGGGATCCCGACCGCGCGCGGGAGCGTCATCGCCACGCGCAGCACGCCATCGATGCGGTAGTGCACCTGCACCCCGCCCTCCTGCGACTCCATGTGGATGTCGCTCGCGCGCTGCTGGATCCCCTCGGCGATGATGTGGTCGACGAGGCGGATGATCGGCCGTTCCGACGCCTTGTCGGCCGAGAGGTCGAGTTCCGGCGCGTCGACGATGTCGGAGATCGACTGCACGTCGTACTGGTTCATCCCCTCGAGGAGCTTCTCCACCGCGCTCTCGGGGCGATACAGCTCGTCGATGCGTTCGACGATGCGCGACGGTGCCGCCAGGTGCATCCGGATGGTGCGCCCGGTGGCAAAGCCCAGCGTGCGCTCGCAATCGAGGTCGTGCGGATCGGCGGTCGCGATGTCGAGGATCGCGTCCGTCATCTGCAACGGGATGATGCGATACTTGCGCGCCAGCGACTCGGGGACCGCCTCGCGTGCAGCTGACGACACCTGCGTGAGGTCAGCGACCTTCATGCGAAAGCGCGCCGAGAGCGCCGCCACGATGGCGTCGTCGGTGGCGTAGCCGCGCTTGGTCGCGGTGTCCCAGAGGCTCTCCCCCGTCAGCTGCCGCAGCTCTGCGAGCTCAGCCGCGTCCACCAGCAACTCCAACGTCGGGAGCAGCCAATCATCGCGGGTGTGGCGCATCGACGACATCGGGGTGCGGACTCCGGGGGACGTCACAAAAAGGCGGGAGAAGCGGGTGAAACTAACGCGAAGGAATGCACATCACCACGAAAACGTGGGGCGACGCTCGCCCCACGTATCCAAGTATCGGTCGCCGTGGCACGACTCAATAACACCACAACACCACGCGGTCGTTCTCCACTACAAGATCGACCAGAAGTCCCGGCTCACGTCGACGCCGAAGCTCCACCGCCCGTGTCGAAGTCCGCGCGCCACGTCGAATCGCACCAGGTCAAAGAACGAGAGCACCCCCACCCCAACCGACGAATACCAGCCCGACGCGTTCGACTTTGCATCAACGCCAATGGCGCCGCTCCCACTCCCGGGGATCAACCGGGTGCCGGCGGCGCCGCGAGCCGTGTACACCCCATGCACGAAGGGGGCGAGTCGCGCCGCGCCGGGAATTCGCCCCCAGCGCCCCAGCGAGACAGGGACGAATGGGATCGGGATCCGCCACTCGAGATGCTGCGTCACGAGCGCCCGGCTCCTGAAGGCGTGAAAATCGTACCCCGGGGCCGAGACCGGCCCGCCCGCGAAAAGCAGTAGTTGCGGCGCTAGCGCCTCCTCGGCGTCGACCGCCCCTCCCGCCACCCGCGCCACCCAGTGCGTCCTCCCCGCCTCCCGCTGCCATTCGGCGGCCGCATAGACCCGTCCGAATGCACCGACCACCGTGCTGTCGTCCGGACCGCCAGTCCCAATGGCATCGCGGCGGGCGAGCCGCCCCGCCGACAGCTCCCCGCGAAAGCGGAGCGTGCTTCCCCACCACCACCCCCCCATCGGCCGATCGACTGCCAGCGACGCCCGCGGCCCCATTCCCCGGAAGGCCGCCAACGTGGGCTCGTAACGCCCGAGCGACGGAGTGGCCGCAACGGCGACCGCGTCGTGCCACTCGTACGCACCGTCCAGACGCCAGCGCATCCCGCCGTGCATCCCAAGGTGGAGCGCCATCCCCACGCCACGCGTATCAAACGGTTGCGTGTAGTCACTTCCGAACTCCTGCGCGGCGATGCTGTTCCGCACGCGCGAGGTCTCGCCCTCGTCGCCCGCTTCGCGGTACTCGCGAAAGGCACGCAGGCGAAGCGCCACGCCATCGGCGCGCTCCCACCCGAGCGAGAGCGTCCCCTTGGGCTCGTGATCGGAGAGCCCGTAGTGCCCCATCACGCCGAAATCGACGCCGGCCCCCAGCCGCCGCCGCACCCCGCCGCCGAGCGAGAGCCCTTCGGCGCGCGTCACGCGGGCGATGTCGGAAAAGGAGCGCGCCGAGGGGAGCGTGGCCTGCGTGCGTTGCAGCGCCTGCGCGCGCACCAGGCGCCGCGCCTCGTCCTGCACCTGACGGACGTCGTCGTCGGTCGCCAGGCGCACGTCGTCGGGGAGCCCGGCCATGACCGAGCTGCTGTCGGGCCATGTGAACTGCGCGCGGCGCGGCGCCGGTGCGTAGAGGATCTCCGGCCCCGGCGACTGCGCGATGAGTTGCGCCTGCTGCCCTGCATTCACCTTGTAGTCGCGGATCTCCCATCGCCCGCGGATGATGCCGCGCGCGGGAAAGTCCATCCAGCTCCCGGTGCGCCGGATCTCGATCTCCTGGCGGCGCGGGAGCCAGTAGCGCCCCTCGATGAGCGAGTTCTCGATGACGATGGACACGTCCTCGAGCTGCTGGTCCTTGAGTGCGGTGCGGGTGAACGAGAAGGCCATGCGCACCACCTGCCCGTCATCTTTCGCGATGTAGAGTGCGCCGACCGCGGCCGGTTCGCGCTCGTCGCGCGGACGCACCTTCACTTCGTACACGTCGATCACGCGCCCGGGGATCTCGAGGCGCAACGAGTCGCTCAACTGATACTCGTAGGTCGACAATCCCCGCGGCGAGAGCGGGTGTGCCACGTCGCGCACTTCGTCGCCGTCGCCCAGCCGGATGATGTCGGGGAAGTTGTTCTGGACGATCCCGAGGTGATCGCGGTGGTAGTTGATGTCGGTGGGGAGGAGGAGCGTGTCGCGACGCCCCACGATCCATTGCTTGCTGTAGTTCGGCGCGCGCCAATAGACTTCCAGCATCAGCTCGTCGGCCTTGACGACCTTGGGCGGGATGGGGAAGCCCTCGCCCACCTGGGCGAGAAAGGTCAGGTAGCCGTGGGCCTGTGCCGAATAGTCGGCGAGTCCGGAATCGGCGAGTTGGCGCGCCCGACGATCGGTCGCGCGCTGGACCAGGTGGCGCGACGTGGAATCGTTCCACGCGCGCTGTGCGCGGGCGGGGCGCGGAAGGGCGACGGCACCACAGAGCGCCAGCAGCGCGAAAGCACGCACGCGAGTCATGATAGGCGAATATCGGCGGGCGCCCTTGGCGCCAGCAAGCGGAGTGGTGTGACGTGAGCTTTGCGGACTTCGAACGACGCGCACAGACCGGGACGCTCGTCCCCGTGTGGCGCGACATTCTCCTTGATACCGACACACCGGTCTCCGCGTTCGCCAAGCTGCGCCGCGGCCCCTTTGCCTTCCTCCTCGAATCGGCCCCGGCCGGCGGGGAGACCTGGTCGCGCTACACCTTCATCGGCACCGAACCGCACGCCGCGTGGCGGCTGACGGGGAAGACGGTCGAGGACTGGTCGCCAGCCTCCGGCTGGCACCATGCCACTGACGTCGACGACCCCATCGGGGACCTGCAGCGACGCGTGCGCGATCTGCGCCCGGCGAGCGCGCCGGAACTCGGCGAGTTCTGGGGGGGCGCCGTCGGCTTCTTCTCGTACGACGTGGTGCGGGCGATCGAGAATCTCCCCAACGCCCCGCCGCGCACCGTCGACGCCCCCGATGCCTGCTTCGTCTTCACGCGCTCGTTGGTGGTGATCGACAACCTGCGGGGGCAGGCGCGGCTTGTGGTTGCCGTCAATCTTCAGGCTGAGGAGACCGAGACGGGAGACGGGAGACGGGAGACGGGAGGGCGCTCGCTTCGCGAGCGCTACGATCAGGCGTTAGGCGAGCTGGATGAGCTCGAGCGCCGGCTGCGGGAGCCCTCACCGCTCTCGGCATTGCACTTCCCTACCGACGCGCCGCCGGCGGTGGGGCGTTCGACCTACGCACGCGCCGACTTCGAGCGCGATGTCGAACGGATTCGCGAGTATATCTTCGCCGGCGATTGCTTCCAGGCGCTGCTCGCCCGGCGCATCGAAGTCCCGCTCGACTTCGACACCACGACGCTGTATCGCGCGCTGCGCGTGCTCAATCCGTCGCCGTACATGTACCACCTCATCCTCGACGGGGTGGAACTCGTGGGCTCGTCGCCCGAACTCCTGGTGCGCGTCTCCGACGGGACGGTGACGGTGCGACCCATCGCCGGGACGCGGCCGCGCGGGCGCACGCCGGCCGAGGACGCGGAGATGGCCGCCGAACTCGCCGCCGACGAGAAGGAGCGCGCCGAGCACGTGATGCTCGTCGACCTTGGCCGCAACGACGTGGGACGCATCGCCGAATACGGCACGGTGCGCGTGACCGAGCTGATGACGGTCGAGCGATACTCGCACGTGTTGCACCTGGTGAGCGAGGTGCAGGGGAAGCTGCGCGCCGAGCTCTCGGCGCTCGACGCCTTTCGTGCCACGTTCCCGGCCGGGACCATGACCGGTGCCCCCAAGGTGCGGGCGATGCAGATCATCGACGAACTGGAACCGGAGCGCCGCGGCCCATACGCTGGCGCCGTGGGGTACATCGCCGCCGGCGACACGCGAATGGACCTCGCCATCACCATCCGCACGTGCGTCGTGGCGGGGGGCGTGGCCAACGTGCAGGCCGGCGCCGGGATCGTGGCCGATTCGGTCGCCGCCAAGGAGTGGGAGGAGACGGAGAACAAGGCGCGGGCGATGCTCACCGCCATCGGGCGCTCGCGCGCTGCGGGGAGCGGATTTTGAACCACCGGTAGGCGCGGGGCGGCGGTCTCGGCATATTCCCTAGCGCAATGTCGTATCGACTTGTCAGCACCGACGGGAACATCCAGTTCGAGCTGCGCCCGGGGATGCCGATGATCCTGGGGCGCGCGTTGAACAGCGACCTCCCCGTTCTCGACCCCACCATCTCCCGCCGACACGCCGAAATCACGGCGGACCACGCGGGGGTCGCCGTGCGAGACCTCGGGTCGAGCAACGGGACCTTTGTCGCCGGCGCGCGCGTCGGGAGCGCTCGCCTCACCTCTGGCGAGCGCATCACCTTCGGCAAGGTGAACTTCGAGGTGCGCGAGCTGAGCCCGATGCTCGTCGACGACGCCAGCGCCGAGAACGTGCGGCGCGCCGCGCGTGCCGGGACGACGATCATTCGCCAGATCCCCGTCCCCGACGCCGACCAGGCGCTCGAACTCGCGCTCCGCCTGAGCGGGGTGCAGAAGGCGATCGAGGAAGGGCGCGC
>CAZLLP010000196.1:6085-9524 GCA_964560345.1 uncultured Gemmatimonadaceae bacterium | reverse complement strand
CCGGTTGGCCCACTCCGCCCCAGTCACGCCATAACGATTCCGGCGTGAACGCACCACCACACGACCCGTTTGCGGCTTCCCGGGCGCCTGCTCGGTGTTGTCGCGCCAGACGACGGCCTGGGCGAACGCCTTCTTCTTGCCACCATGTTTGTTGTCCGAGAACCACTTCCGGTGCGTCTTGCCTTCGAAGGTGACCTGGACAAGCCAGCCGTGATTGTGCTTCTCCGGCTGGTCGATTCGTGAGATGCCTTTGCGCCTAATCATGGTAAGTGGTTGAGGGTGAGGGCGCTGGGAAGGATAGCGGAAACTTTCGCTGGGACAAGGCCGCACTTCCGGCAAGACGGTGTGCTACACATCTTTAACGCAGTTCATGCGCCGTGCGTTAACACTTCTGCTGAACGTGCGCGCCATAACGAGAAACTTCGTCCCCGAAACCAACACGTTCGGGGCAGGGAAAGCCTGACAACACATGACCAAAACAGGTGAAGCGGCTCGGCCGCAGCTCGATGACTCGGCAGAGTCCCTCATGGATTGGCTGCAAGCGCACGGTCGCCAGGTCGGGATCGGCGCGATCGTGGTGGCCGCGATCGTTGCGGGCTCGTGGGTCGTGACGCGCTCTAACGCGACCAAGGCGGCGGGTGCATCACGTGCGTTGGGTGATGCGCAGCGCAGCGTCGCATCTGGCAACCTTCCGCTTGCCGCAGCCGACTTGCAGAAGTTGGTGCAGCGTTACGGCTCGACGCCGGCCGGGACGCAGGCGCGCCTGCTGCTCGCGCAGGTGAGCTTCCAGCAAGGCAAGGTGACGGAGGGACTCAAGATCCTGGACGAGATCGGCTCGGCGGGCGCGTTGCAGGCGTCGGTGCACGCGCTGCGCGCGGGCGGACTCGAGCAGTCCAACAAGCCGGCCGAAGCCGCGGCCGAGTACCTGAAGGCGTCGGAAGCGTCGACGCTGCCGACCGAGAAGGAGAGCTATAAGGCGGATGCGGCGCGTGCGTACCAGCTCGCCGGCAAAAAGGACGAGGCGCTCAAGATCTGGCAGGCGATGGCCGATGACCAGGCGTCGCCGCTCAACGGCGAGGCGCGTCTGCGAGTCGGCGAGTTGGGCGCGGCGGTCGCCACACGCTGACGCCCGATCGGATTGAGCGAGCGGCGCGACGCGATCCTGACGTTCTCGCGATGAGACTCGCGATCGGCTGGGAGATATAGCGAGAAGTGCCGTCAAGATGCCAAGAGGGTGACGGGCCGGAAGAACTCCTTTCGGCCCGTTGACTTTGCCCCCAATACATTGCGCATAATATGTGTTATGTAAACTCAGTACGTGGGAAACTGTGGACAACCGCGTGGGCTTCCCCGATTGCCGTCTCCTTCCCAGGTCATTGAGCATCTTGGGTTTGACGCGCGCCACGGACGCGGCCGGCCGAATGGCATAGAAGAATCGCGCGACGTTCGACGTCACGTGAGCGCTTGTCGATGAGCTTGGCTCAGGAATCGCTCGAGGCGGCGACCATGGCGCCACCGTGTGTGCTGTGGATCGATCGGGCAATGCGACAGTGGATCGGAGCAAGTGCCGAAGCCCGAACCCGTCAGATCTCGCGCAGCGATCCCTCGAAAACGATGCGTCCTTCGCCGGCGAGGACTGGCGTTCCCTGCTCCGGCTGTTCACCAACCGTAGCGGTAAGGTCACGCCCCGATCGCGTGGTGAGCGAGACCCGACCCCGAACGAGCCCCCATGACGTGAGAAGCGCGGCGCACGCGACCGATCCGGTGCCGCAGGCCAGCGTCTCCTCCTCCACGCCGCGCTCGTACGTCCGCATGGACCAGCGTCCGTCGGCGCCTCGCGAGACGAAGTTGGCGTTGGCCCCGTCCCGCAGCGACGCCAGATGGCGCAGTTCCTTGCCGCGATGGTAGACGTCGATCAACTCGACGTCCGGAACCAGAACCACGAGATGCGGCACGCCTACCCTGGCGTAGCCGATCCGCTGCTCGCCCGGCAGGAGCGGTGTGCTCCACTCCGGGGCGAGCTGGGTCACAGGGACCATGTCGATCTCCGGCGAGCCGGCGACGAAACGCCCCGTGACGGGGCCTGAGACGGTCTCAAACGTGAAATCTCCCGCTCCGACGAGTCCGAGTTCGGGGGCGAGTCGCGTGCTGCACAGCGCGGCGTTTCCGCACATTTCGGCCAGCGAGCCATCTCGATTGAAGTAGCGCATCGAGAAGGCGTGCACGGCATGCGGTTCGAGAAATACGACTCCGTCGGCACCAATCCCTGTCCGCCGTTCGCAGAGCTGCCCGATGCGCTCTGGGGTCGCCAGGTCTCCTGCCGCCTCCCGCATGGCGTCGAAGAAGACGAAGTCGTTGCCGGACCCACTCATCTTCCAGAATCGGCGCCCGCCCATCGCTAGACCCTCCGAGTGATCGCCCACCAGCGCAGCCGCCACACCATCCAGATGGCCTCGCGCACGATGCGCTTCGACATCTTGCTTTGGCCCTCCGTTCGGTCCACGAACACGATCGGGATCTCGACGATACGGAATCCCTTGCGCCACGCCCGAAAGCTCATCTCGATCTGGAAGGCGTAACCGTTTGAGCGAACGTCAGTTAGGTCGATGGCTTCAAGTACTTTGCGATGGAAGCACTTGAACCCGCCGGTCGCGTCGTACAGCGGCAGGCCGGTGACGAGACGCGCATAGATGTTGGCGCTGTAGCTCAACATCAGGCGCGCCATCGGCCAGTTGACGACCGTCACCTTCCCCTCGCGATAGCGGGAGCCAAGCACGAGGTCGGCGTCCAGTGCGCTCTCGAGGAACTGCGGCAGGTGCGACGGGTCGTGCGAGAAGTCGGCGTCCATCTCGAAGACGAGCTCATAGTCGCGATCCAGCGCCCAGCGAAAGCCGGCGAGGTACGCGGTACCGAGTCCCATCTTCCTGGGGCGATGGAGGACGTGCACCCGACTGTCGGACGCGGCCCGTTCGTCGACGAGCCCGCCCGTCCCGTCAGGGGAACCATCGTCCACCACGAGCACCTCGATGCGGGGATCCTGACTCAGGACCGCATCAATGAGCCGGATGATGTTCTCCCGCTCGTTGTACGTCGGGACGATGACGAGCGCCTTCTCGAACTCAGACACTGCGCGGCACCCGACGGTCGAGGAGCGCTCCGGCCCCCAACATGAGCAGCGCGGCAGCGACGGCCATGAAGGTCACCGTCTTTCCGGTGTGGTAGGCGGGATTGGTGAAGACGAGTTGGATGCTGCGCGCGCCGGCCGGCAGAGCGACGGCCATCAGCGACACCGCCGCCTTCCCGATCGTCGCCGGCTTACCGTCGACGGTCGCGGTCCACCCCGGATACCAGTTCTCGGGAATCACCCGCGCCCAACCCGCCGGGTCCGGCCAGTCCGATTCGATGGTTGGCGCCGCCGGGCCGTACCCCCTTAACGCCC
>CAZLLP010000196.1:0-6075 GCA_964560345.1 uncultured Gemmatimonadaceae bacterium | reverse complement strand
CCTACGACTTCGCGGCCGGCGCGGCGCCCCACGTACGGTGGACGGTCGCGGTCCGCCCCGGATACGAGTTGTCGGGGATCATCAGCGCCGAACCCGCCGGTGCCGGCGAGTCGAGTTCGATGGTGGCGCGCCCCGGCGCGTACTCCTTGACCGCCGCCTTGATCGACAGCGGCTCGGGGAGCGTTGTGAGCGGCGTGACCTGCACCGCCGCCGAGCTATCGAAGACCGTGGCTCTGCGCACGTCGAAGCGCGGATCGAGTACGGTGGCCATCACCGACGATTCGTCGGCCTTCGCCATGGCGGGGGTCACCCAGGCGTAGGAGGTCTCGAACGGAATCTCATGGAGGTACAGCTCGCTTCCCGACGCGTCGCGCGCCGGCCCTGCGACCTGCTTGAGCTCCTTGATGCCGATGTTCTCAGGCGAGTTGGTCAAGACGTACCGCATGTTCAACAGTCGCCAGAAGTTGGGATTGGCGACCTGACGGAATCCATCGTCACGGCCAGCGAGTCGGTCGTATGCCCCGAGCTCGTTTCCGTGGTACCCCAGCACGCTGGCAATGCCGTGAATCATCAGCCCGTCGTAGTTGAGCAACGGGTCGTGCACCCCGTCCGACGGCGCGGTCTGGAACGATAGGACGCGGAACGGCCCGGGTTGCTTCTTGAGATAGTCGAGCACCGGGTTGGTCGCGTACGTGATCTCGGCCGGCTGCGAGAACTTCCAGTACTGGCGGAGGACGCTCCCGCAGTCGAGCGCGACGATGAGGATCAGCAGCACACCGCCCAGGTCGCGGGACACGCGGCGCGTGCTCACGACGAAGGCGACGGCAACAGCCATCAGGATAAAGACCATCGAGCGAAGCGCTCCGATGCGCAGCGCCGCATCGTTGGCCATGACGTAATCGGCACGTTCGGCCCCGGCGATCGAGACGCCGACGTTGGTGAGCGCGCCGGAGGCGCCCAGTACCCCGATGAGCAACGCGGTGACGATCCACCCAAGTGCGTAGCGACGACGGTTCTCGAGTCGCACGACACGCTCCGCTCCAAACGCGGCGAGAACGGCGGTGCAGAACGAGACGACGTAGAGCATGGTGCTGGGCGCCCGGAAGTACTTCGTCCCGGGGACGAGCGCGTAGACGATCGAGTAGAACGGCGTGTAGCCCCCCATCGCCCAGAGCAGCGTCACGATGAACGTGGCGACGAAGAACCAGACAACACGCTTGTGCGAGCGCAGCGTCCAGGCGCCGAGGGCCAATCCGGCCAGGAAGAGCACGGCCGCCCCGATGTACTCGGAATGGAAGTGAATGCCGTTTCTGCCCCAGTACTTATCGAGAATTCCCGTGAACTGTGGGACGACGAAGTTGAGGGCTTCTTCAGGCGGGAGCGAATACGACACGGCGTGCTCCCACCCCTTGCCTCCGGCACGGGGCGAGAACGGCTCGTACGTTTTCACGGGCCAGAACTGGATGGCCCCCATCACCATCCCCACGGCCACCGCGCCGAGCGCGGCGCCCAGGCGGGTGAATCCGACGCGGCGAGCGAGCGGTTCATCGCTGCCGTAGCCAAGCGCCATGAACAGTGCGAATGCTCCGGTCACCAGGAGCATGTACTGCAGGAGCTGCGGGTGCGGCGAGAGGACGGCGAGCCCCACCACGATCGCCAGTGCACCCCACGACGCCTTCTTGCCATCGCGCACCCCGCGCACGACGTAGAAGAGCGCGAGCGGGAGGAGTGCGGCGATGAACATCTTGCCGTCGTGCCCCGGCGAGACGAGCCCGGCCACGTTGCCCCCCATCTGGTACGCCACGCCGCCGATGACGGCCGCGAAAAACGACAGTCCGATTGCGCGGAGAAAGACGAAGGTGAAGAGCCCGGCGAGGAAGACATGGAGCAGCAGTCCCCAGGTCATCCCGGTGTCGGTCCCCACGAGGATTCGCAGCAGCGCCGTGGGATAGAACGTGTCGCCGTGCATGGCATCGACGAACGGCATTCCCCCGAACAGGTACGGATTCCACTGGGGAATTTCGCCGAAGCGTTCGAAGTGGCTGCGCGCAAATTCGCGGAAGGCGTAGCCGGCGATGTACTGGTCGGAGTACGGATTGACCAGGAACTTGCCGGCGAGCGCCGGAAAGCCTAACGCCAGCGTGCACAGCGCGTGAACGAGGGCGGCCCAGCCAAGCGCGAAGCGCGGTCCGGGCGGCGCAGCCTGCGATGGTCCGGCGGGGGCTGCGACGTCGGGCGTACGGGTCATGACGGGGTGGACGATGTGGGGCGACGCCCCCGCAGGGCGTCGACGGCCAGGAAACCGAGGCCGGGAAGGACCTCGAGGACGGTGAGCCAGAGTCGCGACGCGAGGGAGATGACACCCGCCGCCCCGCCCTGCGCCAGCCCGAAGCGGCCTAACGCGAAGATGAGCGACCCTTCCCGCACGCCGATACCCCCCGGCGCAAACAGTGCAATGTAGCCAGCCAGATACGATCCGGTGAAGGCAGCGATGTACGACGACGTCCGTCCCGGGGCCGCCCCGAGGATGCCGGCGACGAAGCACTGAAAGGCGATGCCATACAGCAGCCAGGCCACCACGCACCCCACCGACGCGAACCAGACGGCGCGATCGGGGAGGACCGGGACGTTGAGCGTGCGGCCGACGATCCGGCTGGCCACACGCCCTGCCAATGGGACAATTCGCGGTGCCAGAACGATGCCTCCCACCAGGAGAACCGCGAGGGTGATGGCCGCGCCGCGCGCCTCGAAGAATTCCGCTCCGGTCACGAGCACGACGCCAAAGCCGGCCAGGATGTTCACGAGATTGATCACCAGCGCCGAACCGGTGGCGGCGACGACCGACACCCCCTGCTGCTGCGCCATGACGCCCATCGCGCCGATCTGCCAGACCTTGCCGGGGAGATAGCGCCCGAGGTTCGAGATGAACCAGATGCGGGCGGCCTGGCTCCACGGAAGCTCGTTATCCCACGCACGCACGGTGCGACGCCACGTTTCCACCAGCACGGCGTACGCCACCAGCACGATGCCGCTGGAGAGGGCGATCAGCGACCAGCGCGGCGTGAGGTGGGCGCCGGAGTCGCGGAACGCGTGCCATTGCCCGACGATCTCGCGCGCGGCGAGCAGGACGGCCGCGGTGCCCAGCACGGCGAACGCGACCCGCGTGGCGCTACGGGGCAACGATCGAGCGGTAGAGGGTGGCGTATCGCCTCGCCGCCGACTCGGGGGCAAAGTCGCCGAGGGCCGACATGCGCCCTGCCCTGCCTAACGCCAGGCGCAATTCGGGATCGTCGAAGAGCCGGTCGAGCGATTGGGCAAGCGCGTCGACGTCGCCCGGGGGGACGAGCAACCCGGTCTCGCCGTGCGTCACCGTGTCGATGATGCCGCCGCTCTCAAACGCCACCACCGGCGCGCCGCACAACTGCGCCTCGACCGCGACGAGGCCGAGGCCTTCACCGATGCTGGGGACCACGAGGGCGCTGGCGCGCTGGTAGAACGGCGGGAGCGCCGTCTGCGAGAGCGCGCCGTGCCAGGTGAGGCGATCGGCAATCCCGAGTTGCTCGGCCTGCGCGCGAAGCGGTGCGGCGTCGGGACCATCGCCCACCAGGTCGAAGTGCACGCGGTGGCGCATGCGGGCAATCGCGTCGAGCAGCAGGGCGATCCCCTTTTGCGCGTTGAGGCGACCCACGAAGAGGACGCGATCGGTCGCACGCGTGTCGCCAGGTGCAAAGAGCGCCGTCGAGACCGGCATGGGGGCGACCAGCGGTTGCGCATCCGGGACCATGTCACGCACCTCTGACGCCAGCCAACGCGAGACGGTGGTGACGGCGCGCGACTGGTGCACGACGCGACGCAGGAGCGGACGCGCGAACGACTTGGCGCGCGCGAGTCGCACATCGGTCCCGTGCATGGTGGTCATCAGCGGGAGCTTGCCGAGTCCGGCTGCCCAGGTGCCGACCAGCCCGCCTGGGAACCACCAGTGCGCGTGCACGATGTGCGGCGCGAACTCGCGGCGCACGCGCGTCGCCACGGCGAACTCGGCGCCGAGAAAGCCCACCAGGGCGAACTTCGCGCTCCACGAGCGTTGCACCTCCTGCGCCATCTCGCCCGTGTACGCCAGGTTCTCGTACTTGCGCGGGGCATAGTGAAAGCGATCGACCCGAATGCCGTCGAAGGTGTCGTGCTCGGGAAGGTTCGCTCCGGCAGGCGCAACGACGCGCACCTCGACCCCTTCGGCGCGCAGGGCAATCGCCAGGTGCAAGAGGAACGACCCGGCGGCGTCGCCGGGGACGCGAGGGTACGAGTGGGTGAGGAAGAGGACGCGCAGGGGGGGCGCGTCAGCCATCGCGCGACCCGTCGCGAAGTTCGTCGGTGACCCGGCGCAGTTCGCGCAACTGCGCGCGCACGCCGGCGATCTGCTCGCCGAGCAACCCGGTGGCGAAGAAGACGGAGCCGAGGATGAGGCAGGTCTGGATGACGGTCCAGACGGCGCGCAGGCCGACGCCGGTGAAGGCGAGCCAGAGCAGCGCGGCCACGCCGGACAGCGCCCCGATGGCGAAGAGCGCGGCCCCCAACATGCCGAACAGGAGGAGCGGCTTCTGCGCGAAGCGCAACTCGAACCAGACCGACAACATGTCGATCACGCCGACCGGGATGCGCCCGATGCCAAACTTGGACTTGCCGGCGTGACGCGGATACAGCGGAACCGGGATCTCCGTCACGGTGTAGCCCTGCGCCGCGGCGATCACGATCATGTAGCGATGCCAGTCGGGGCGCGTCGGCAGGATGTCCATGATCTCACGCCGGTAGGCCTTCACGCTGTTGAGATCCTTGACCGGGACGTGGAAGAGCATCCGGCTGAGCCGGTTGTACACCGACGAGACGAAGGCCTTCTCGTACTTCCCTTCCTTGAACCCCGTGACCATGTCGGACTGATCGGCCAGGATCGGGGCGACCAAACGCGGAATGTCGGCCGGCTTGAACTGCAGGTCGGCGGGATAGAAGACGAGGATGTCGCCGCGCGCGTTGAGGTAGCCCGTGCGCAGCGCGTCGGCGATCCCGCGACGCGAGCGATGCCGCGCGGTGCGAAGGAAGGGATAGCGCGCGCGCAGCCCCTCGAGCACGGCCCACGAGTTGTCTGTCGATCCATCGTCGATCACGATGACTTCGAAGGGCTGTCCGAAGTCGGCGAACGCCTCCTCGACCTGTTCCATGAACAGGGGGAGGTTCTCGGCTTCATCCTTGGCTGGGACGAGGATGGAGACGCGAAGGTCCGGCGGGGTCATACCCGCTTGCGCATGCGCGCCGAGAGCACCCCCAACTGGTCACGATACTTGGCGACGGTGCGTCGGGCGATGTTGACGCCGGTATCGCGCAGGATGTTGACGATCGCCTGATCCGTGAGCGGGTTCTTGGGATCCTCGTTGGTGACCAGCTTCTCGATCTGGTCCTTGATGCCGCGCGCCGAGACGTCCTCGCCCCCGGTGGTGCTGAGGCCGGAGGAGAAGAAGAACTTGAGCGGCAGCACGCCGCGCGGCGTCTGCACGAACTTCTCGTTCGTGACGCGGCTGACGGTGCTCTCGTGCATGGCGATCACCTCGGCCACTTCACGCAGGGTGAGCGGCTTGAGGTACTGCACGCCCTTCTCGAAGAAGTCGCGCTGCCGGTCGACGATGTAGTTCATCACCTTGAGCATGGTCTGCCGGCGCTGCTCGATGGCTTGGATCATCCAGTTGGCCGAGTTGAGCTTGGACGAGATGAACTCCTTGTTCTCGCCGTCGAACTTCTTCTTGTCGCGGGCGATCTCCTGGTAGGCGCGGCTCAGCTTGAGGCGCGGGAGGTTGCCGTCGTTGATGAAGACGTGATAGGCGCCGTCGATCTTCTCCACGACGAGATCGGGGACGATGTAGCCGTCGCTCGCGTTGCTGTAGCGCAATCCCGGCTTGGGGTCGAGCTTGGCAATCTCGTCGGCCGCCTGCTGCACGTCCTGGGCGCTGATGCCGAACCGCTTGGAGATCTCGCTCCAGCGGTGCGCTATGAGCTCGTCGAAGGCATCGCGCACCAGGCGGTACTGGA
>CAZLLP010000195.1:0-9573 GCA_964560345.1 uncultured Gemmatimonadaceae bacterium | reverse complement strand
GGCTTGGGCGCGGTCGTGGCCACCGCGGCGACGGGCTTGGCTGATCCCCTCGTTGGCGGCGGCGGCCATCTGGAGCGCGGCGGGGAACATGCGCTTGGAGACCATCATGTCGACCGTCCCGTCGAGCAGGTTCGCCTCCTGCGCTTGCACGGCCTCGGCGTCCTTGGCGTTAGTCGGGGCGTCGGTGACGCTGGTCGTCGTCGCGCGGGCCACCTTCTCTGCCGCACGGTCCATCGCCGCCGACTGGCGCTGGAGGGCGGTGAGACTGCTGGATATCGCGTTGATTGCCATTCACGCACTCCTGAAGGCGGTTTCGGACCCGGCGCTAGCCGGTTGCTCGCGGAGTGGGCGACGTGGGGGCGCTGCTCTGCGGAGCGGATACACTGCTGGGTAGGAGTCTCGGCAGGGGACGGCGGGACTTTAGCGGTTGGGCGAAAATTCTTTGGGACGGGAGACGGGAGACGGGAGACGGGAGATTTCGGGGGGGCGGGGGTTGGGGGGAGTTCAACTACAAAAGCGTGACACGGGGGTTCACGGAGGTATCAGGGGGGATCACGGGGGAAACCGGCTCCGCCGAGAAGTTCTCCGTGAACCCCCGTGTATCCCCCGTGAACCCCCGTGTCATGCTTTTCGTTTTTCACTGGTCACGTCCCTCCCATGTCCCCGCCCACCCCGGCATGACGCGCTCCAACCCGCCTCGCCCGCCTTCGCAGCGCCCCACCCGCATCTGCCTCGCCTGCGGACGCCCGTTCACCTGGCGAAAGAAGTGGGCGCGTGACTGGGAGCAGGTGAAGTACTGCAGCGACCGCTGCCGGCTCAAACGGCGGTGAGCGTCTTTCCCTCGATGAACGCCGCGATCCTGGCGTGATGGCGCTCGGCATCCTCTTCGCCTAACGCGACCACGCGCCGCAGGAAGTCTTCCTGGAACATCACCAGCGACAGGATGTCGGGGCTGTCCGACTTGCGCGTGCCGAGTCCGCGCGTGAGGAAGCGGAAGACCCTCGGCAGGCGCGGTTCGTACTCGCGCGCCAGGAGTCCGAGGTCGATCGAGGGGCGCAGCACCAGGATGTCGATCACCCGCATCCCCTCGCGTTTCTCCACCGGAATGCGCTCCACGAGTCGGTTGATCATGTTGAGCCGCACCACGTCCTGGTCGATCACGTCCAGGAAGACGGCGTTGTACAACGTCCCCAGCACCTGCGCCGGCGGCGGGTAGATCGCCGGTTCGGTGATCGGCGCCTCGACGCGCGGGTGCGAGGTGCGCGTGGAGATCGTCATGATGCGCGAGGCCCCCAGGTGCAACGCGGGGGAGAGCGGCGCCGTCAGCCGCACGCCGCCGTCGCCGTACCACTCGTTCCCCACGCGCTCGGCGGGGAAGAAGATCGGGAGCGCCGCCGACGCCATCACGTGGTCCACGCCTAACCGCGCCGCCACGCTGCGGCGCTGCGGGCGCTCCCACATGAAGGGGCGCCGCCCCTCGACCCACGTCACCGACTGCCCCGTGGTGTAGCTCGTCGCGCTCAACGCCGCCGCGTGCAGCGTTCCGCGTTCGAGGTTGTACTGGATCCCGGGGAGCGAGCCGTCCTCGTCGCGTTCGAGCGTGCGCTCGAGGAAGTCGCGCAGCGGCAACGTGTCGACCATGCCGCGCACGCGCTCGCGCTCGGTCGCATCGCCCGACATGAGCCCATAGCCGGACCGAATCACCCCCGTCAGCAGCGAGCGCGAATCGACGCGATACACCTGCTCGGGCGAGAGCGACAGCCAGTGCTTGACGAGTTGGTCGGTCGACTCCGCAAAGTTGCCGCGATGCGACGCCAAGTGGATCGTGTTCACCGCGCCAGCCGACACGCCCACGAGGATCGGGATGCGCAGGTGCGGATAGTGCTTCGCGATGGCGCGCAGGAGCCCGGCCTGATAGGCGCCGCGCGCGCCGCCACCACCGAGCACCAGTGCCAGGTCATCGGTGATCGGCGTGGGTCGCATGACAAGGGGCATGACGGGCTCCTCGGGCGGTGTCACTCATTGTTCCGACGTCGTTACCGCAATGCAGGTCACGATGCGACCGGGGCGTTACGTGCGGGCGAGAGGTTCCCCGTGGGCGCGAACCACGGCGCCCGAACCCATCTCCCCGGAGCATTCATGATGTCCATTGCATGTTCGCCGAGCGCGCACGAGTTCGCCAGCGTGCCCCGCGTCGTCGCCGCGCGTCGGTTCGCGGCGCGCCCCTTCGTCCCGCTCACCTGTGCCTCGCCGGCGCTCGTCGCCCGCGCCCTCGTGCTCACACTCATCGCCGCGTCGCCGCTGGCCGCGCAGCGCGCGGACTCCACGGCGCGCGACACCTCGCGCGTGCTGCGCACGATCGAAGTGCGCGGCTCCGCTACCGGGCTCGGTCAGATTCGCGCCGGTAACGCGATCTCCCGCCTCGACGTGCAGCTCACCCCCTCGGGCACCTCGCCGCTCAAGGCCATCGAGCGACTCCCCGGGGTCAACATGCAGGGGGCCGATCCATTCGGCCTGTATGAATGGGCCACGCGCATCACCATGCGCGGCTTCCAGTCGTCGCAGGTGGGGCAGACGTTCGACGGTATCACGCTCGGCGACATGTCGTACGGCAACTTCAACGGCCTCAACATCGGGCGCGCCATCGACTCCGACAACCTCTCCGACGCCACCGTCACGCAGGGCGGGAGCGCGTTAGGCACGGCCTCGAGCAACAACCTGGGCGGCGTGGTGCAGTACAGCAGCGCCGATCCGGCCAACACGCGCGGGCTCTCGCTGCGGCAGATGGTGGGGGCGGCCAATGCGCGTCGCTCCGCGCTCAAGTTCGAGACCGGGCTCCTCTCGCGCGGCAGCACCGCCTTCAAGAGCTACCTGAGCTTCTCGCGCTACGACACCGACAAGTGGAAGGGGTCGGGCGAACGCTTCTCGCCGGCGCGCTCGGGGCTCTTTGGGCAGAGCGGGCTCTTTGGCGGCGCGGGGGAGCAGTGGATGGACCAGGTGAACTGGAAGGCGCAGCTCCTCGCTGGCGCGCACAAGTTCACCGCCTACTACAACTTTGCTGACAAGAAGGAGGCCGACTACACCGACCTCACCCTGGCGCGTTTCAACCAGTCGGGGCGTGACTGGGACCAGTTCTCCTCGTGGAGCGCTGCGCAGTCGGCGGCGGCGTCGTCGTCCCCCGACCAGGCGTACTTCCACTCCGCGCAGGGCTCGCGTCGCGACCACCTGGCCTATCTCTCGGCCGACTTCCAGCTGGCCGAGCGTGCGCTGGTGAGCATCAAGCCGTACCTGCACACCAACGTGGGCGCCGGCGACTGGCACGCGCCTAACTATGGGTCCACGGCGTTCTCCCCTGACCCCATCTACTTCCGCCAGACGCAATACGACACGCGCCGCGCCGGATTGCTGGCGCGCGGGCGTTTCCAGTTTGCGGGCAACGATCTCGAAGTCGGTGGCTGGCTCGAGCAGAACGAGGCCAACATCACGCGCAAGGCGTGGCGCCTCAAGGACTACGCGGCCAGCCCGGTCGTCGACTTCAGCAACGTGCTGGCGCAGTTCTTCGATCGCACGGGCGACATCTCGACACGCACGCTCTACGCGCAGAACACCAACACCTTTGCCGGCGAGCGTCTCAAGCTCTCCTACGGGGTGAAGTACCTCTCCATCAGCGCCGACTTCACCAACAACGGCAAGACCGACGTGGCCGCGAAGCTCTTTGGCGACCCGACGCGTCCCAACGTCTCCATTCCCACCGACGGCGGACTCCTCCCGCAGGTGGGTGTCGTCTGGTCGGCCGATCGCGACCTGCAGTTCTTCGGCAACTTCTCGCAGAACGTGAACGCCTATCCGTACTCGCCGCAGAGCGGCGTGTACAACACCAACGCCACGGCGTTCCAGTTCTTCAAGGACAACACCAAGCCCGAGAAGGCGACGACCCTCGAGGCCGGGGTGCGCCTGCGCAAGGAACGCGTGGAGGCGTCGCTGGGGCTCTACACCATCGACTACAACAACCGCCTGATCGGCGTGGCGGTCTGCCCGCTCACCGCCACCTGCGTCTCATCGTTTGCCAACGTTGGTGGCGTCTCGACGCGTGGCGCCGAGGGGTTGCTGTCGATCCGGTTGGCCGATGGGGTGAGCTGGGTGAACACCGCGGCAGTGAACGACAGCAAGATCGACGATGACTACACGAGCGGGACAACCAAGGTTGCCTCGTCAGGCAAGACCGTCGTCGACGCGCCGAAGATCCTGGCCAACAGCTCGCTGCGCCTCACGCGCGGCGGCGTCCTCGGCTCGCTCAGCGCCCGCCACGTGGGGAAGCGCTATTTCAGCATCCTGAACGACATCGCCGCGCCCTCGTACACGACCGTCGACGCCTCGGCCGGCTACACCTTCAAGCGCGCCGGTCCGCTCAAGGGACTCTCGCTGCAGCTGAGCGCCATCAACCTGCTCGACGAGAAGTACATCGCCACTGTGGGCACCGGCGGGTTCTCCGTGAGCGGCGATCTCGAAACGCTGATGGCCGGCCCGAAGCGTCTCGTCTTTCTGACGGTGGGAACGTCGTTCTAGGCGAGGCAGGTGTAGCGGCTGGTAGGATCAAAAGCACGACACAGAGGTTCACAGAGGAAACACAGAGGTTCACAGAGGACGACGGCCTAACGCGATCTCCTCTGTGAACCTCCGTGACCCCTCCGTGAACCTCTGTGTCACGCTTTTGCAGTTGCCGTCACTCGTCTTCCCGTCTTCCCGTCTTTCAGTCTTCCAAGCTCAAACGTGCTTCAGCTTCCACGACCCACGCCTGAAGAGAATGGCGCTCACCACCGCCAGCGTCCCATACGCAATCGCCACGGCGAGAAATACACCGTGCGGTCCCATCTTCAGGTGCAACGCCAGGGCCCACGCCAGCGGGATTTCCCAGAACCAGAAGCAGCCCAGGTTCACCAGCGTCGGCGTCCACGTGTCGCCGGCGCCGTTGAAGGCCTGCGTCAGCACCATGCCATAGGCGTAGAACACGAACCCGCCCGAGACCAGGCGGAGCGCATCGACGGCATACCGCGCCACCCCGGAGTCCTGGGTGAACAGCGCGACGATCTGCGGGGCGAAGATGATAAACAGCGCTTCCACGATCCCCAGGAAGACCACGTTGTAGCGCCCCGCGATCCACACCGCCTTCTCGGCGCGGTCCGGTTTTCCCGCGCCTAACGCCTGCCCCACCATCGTCGCGGCGGCGTTGCTCATCCCCCACGAGGGGAGCAGCGCGAAGGTGACGACGCGCATGGCGATCGTGTACCCCGCCAGCGCCTCGCTCCCGAATCCCGATAGGACGCGGATGAGCAGGACCCAGCTCGCCATCCCGATGAAGATCTGGAACGTCCCCGCCGCCGAGAGGCGGATCATGCGCCACATGAGCACCGGCTCGATGCGCAGGTAGCGCCGCGAGAGGTGCACGCGACCGCCCGGTCGCAGCAATCGGTACAGTGCGTACAGCGCCCCCGTGCCGCGCCCGATGGTGGTCGCCACCGCGGCCCCTGTCACCCCCATCTCCGGGAACGGACCGAGGCCGAAGATGAGGCATGGGCCAAGCGCGATGTTGATCGCGTTGGCCAGCCAGAGCGTACGCATGGCAATCGCCGCGTCACCGGCGCCGCGGAAGATCGCGTTGAGCAGGAAGAGCATCAGGACGCTGGCGTTCCCGCCCAGCATCACGCGCGTGAAGTTGCTCCCCGAGGCGATGACCGCGGGTTCCGCTCCCATCAACGCCAGGAGTTGCGGGGCAAAGACCGCCCCCGTCACGCCTAACGTGATCGAGAGGATGACGCCCAGCCAGATAGCCTGCATCGCCGCACGCGAGGCGCCGACCGGGTCGTGCTCGCCGATGCGTCGCGCGACCATCGCGGTGGCGCCGATCCCGAGCCCCATCGCAATGGTGTAGACGAGCGTGAGCATCGACTCGGTGAGCCCCACGGTGGCGATGGCCTGGGGCCCAAGCCGCGAGACGAAGAAGACGTCGACGACGGCAAAGATGCTCTCCATCGACATCTCGAGGACCATCGGGATGGCGAGGATCATGATCGCCTGCCCGGTCGCTCCCTTCGTGTAGTCGAGGTGGGTGCCACGCAGCGCGTCGCGGATCAGTGCCCAGGTCGATCGCCCGGGGGCGAGGACCTCGAGCTCGGGAGGCGACGTCGCGGTGGCCGCCGCTTCGTCAGCGGCAGGAGGTGTATGTGATGACATAGGTCGTTGAGTCAGATGAGGCGATGCCGGGCCTTCGGCTCCGGCGTCACAGCGGCGACACGGCGAGGTGTCGCGGGCGAATCACTCGTGCGGCGCGGGTCGCGCTAACGCGCGAGAACCGGCGAGGTGTCGCAGACGGCCACGCGATACCGGCGCCCGCTCATGGCGGGCACAAACGGCGCGAGGCGCGCGACAGGGAGGGTGAGAGCGATCCGCATCGTGGTGACTCCTTGGGCTAGACCCTGCCCGGAAAAATGCCGTCACAATCTGCCATGAATTCGCCAGTCAGGCATCTTCCCCCCACGGGCGTCGGGTGATCCCCTTCTCGACACGCGACGGCGTCGGCCGCATTCTCCGCGCCCATGGCCAACCCGATGAGAGCCAATCACGCCCCCAGCACCAGCCAGCCCTGGCACCTCCTGCAGGGGGCGATGCTGCTGGCCACGCTGGCATTCCTGGTCGCAGTCTGGCTGAGCCCGGAACCATCGCTCTCGCTCTTCTGGGGCGTCGTGGTGCCGCTCCTCCCGTTCACCTTCCTCGTGAGCCCGCTGCTGTGGCGAGGCGTGTGTCCGCTGGCCACGCTCAACATGCTGGCCAACCGCCCCGGTGGACGCCGACTCCCGGCACAGCTCTCACGCTGGGCCGGCGCACCAGCGATGATCGCGCTCTTCGTCCTCGTCCCCGCGCGCCACTTCGCCTTCAACGTGCGCGGTGAAGCGCTCGTCCTGCTCGTCGTCGGGGCTGCGACGGCCGCCGTAGTCCTCGGACGCCGCTTCGAGGCGCGCGCCGGCTTCTGCAACTACCTGTGTCCGGTGCTTCCGGTCGAGCAACTCTACGGGCTGCAGCCCTCGGTTGGAATCGACAACCCGCGCTGCGCCACCTGCAGCGCCTGCACGCCCCGCGGCTGCCTCGACAACGCCGGCAACAAGACACTCGCCCAGATCCTCGGCCCCGCCCGCCGCGGGCGCGGCTGGCTGCTGTCGGCCTTTGGCCTCTTTGCCATCGCCTTCCCCGGCTTCGTCTACGGCTACTTCAATGTGAGCGACGCCGAGGCGTCGGCGGCGTGGAGTATCTACGCGCACATGATCGAGCACGCGGCGCAAAGCGCGGCGATCTTCGGGACACTGGTGCTGGTGAGCGGCGCTACGGCCGCCGTCGCACTGCCGTTCCTCTCGGCGATCGCCGCGGGGACCTACTATTGGTACGCGATCCCCGTCATCCTCAAGGCGCTGCACCTGCTCTCGCCGGCGGCAACTCTGGGCGGACGCGCCCTGATCGGCGCCTTCCTGGTCTGGTGGCTGCAGCGCGCGTTGCGCCTGTCGGTGGGAGAGGCGCGCAACCCGCGCGAGCTCCCGACCGTCGCGCTCGACTGATTGCGCGGCGCGCTCGGCCGTCAGTCGGGGATGACCGCCGTCGCCTCGATCTCCACCTTGGCGCGCGGCTCGACCAGCCCGGCGACGATCACCACCGCCATCGCCGGGAAATGGCGCCCGACAATCTCCCGATAGGCGCGCCCCACTTCGCGCAGGGCCGCGGTGTATTCATCGCGACTGGTGACATACCAGGTGAGGCGTACGAGGTGCGAAGCATTGGCCCCGGCGGCGCCTAACACCGCCATCACGTTGCGAAAGGCCTGCGCGCACTGCACGGCGAAGTCGTCGCTCTCGAACTGCATCGTGACCGGATCCCACCCGATCTGTCCCGCCGTCACCACGAGGCGCCCCCGGGCGGTCATGCCATCCGAGTAGCCGGAGGGGCGTGGCCACCCAGGGGTGGAAATGGGGGAGGGGAGCATCCCTTCTGAATCGGTCACCGGTCAGCTCCTTGGAGTCGTCGTCCCTTCTCGCGCACGATCGCGCAGCACGAAGCGTTGCAACTTGCCGGTCGCGGTACGGGGCATGGTGTCGATGAACTCCACCACGCGCGGATACTTGTAGGGTGCGAGCTGTTCCTTCACCCAGTCCTGCAGTTGCTTGGCGGTGTTGGGCGAGCGCTCGACGCCCGCCTTGGCGACGACGAAGGCTTTCACCAGTTGCCCGCGCTGCTCGTCAGGCACACCGATCACCGCACACTCCTGCACAGCCGGATGTTCGAGCAACACGCTCTCCACCTCGGGGCCCGAGATGTTGTAGCCCGACGAGATGATCATGTCGTCGGTGCGCGCCTGGTACCAGAAGTAGCCATCGGTATCGCGAATGTAGGAGTCGCCGGTGAGGTTCCACCCCTCCTGCACGTACGCGCGTTGTCGCTCCAGGTTGTCGAGGTATCGGCACCCGGTGGGGCCACGCACGGCAAGCCGCCCGATCGAGCCGTCGGGGACAGGGTGCATCGCCTCGTCCATCACGCACGCCTCGTATCCCGGCACCACGCGCCCGGTCGCCCCCGGGCGCACGTCATCGCCCGACGCGCTGATGAAGATGTGGAGCATCTCCGTCGCGCCGATCCCGTCGATGATCGTGAGCCCAGTGGCCTCGTGCCACGCGTTGAACGTCGACAGCGGCAACGACTCGCCAGCGGAAACGCAGCGCTTGAGCGACGACAGATCGTAGTCCTGCCGCATGCCGAGCATCGCGCGATAGGCGGTGGGAGCGGTGAACACCGTCGTCGCCTTGTACTCCTGGATCGCCTGAATGAGGAACGGCGGCGTCGCCTGTTCCAGCAGGACGCTGCTCGCCCCCACGCGCATCGGGAAGAGGACCAACCCGCCCAGGCCGAAGGTGAAGGCAAACGGGGGCGAGCCGATGAAGACGTCGTCCATCTCCGGCTTGAGCACGTAGCGCGGAAAGCAGTCGCAGATGGCGAGCACGTCGCGATGGAAGTGCATCGTCCCCTTTCCCTCGCCGGTCGTCCCCGAGGTGAAGGCGATGAGCGCCACGTCGTCGGCCGCCGTCGCGACATTCGTGAATGTTGTCGGCTTGCCGGCCATGAGCGCCTCGATCGAATCGCTCGCGTCGGCACCAGCCGCCACGTTGTACTCCACCACCCGTGCCCCTTCACGCACGCGCCCGTCGTGATGATGCGCCATGGCCAACGCGCAATCCGCGGTGAGGCGCGCGTCGGTGATGGCCAGCGCGATGCGCGCCTTGTCGGCGATGAAGACGAGTTCGCGCGCCCGATTCAGCGGCACGGTGCTCACCACGATTCCCCCGGCCTTGATCACCGCGAACCAGAGCGCCGCCATCATCGGTGAGTTGGGGCCGCGCAGCAGCACGCGGTTCCCCGGCACCAACCCCAGGTCATCCACCAGGACGTGGGCAATCTGGTTGGCCTTCGCCAGCACCTCGGCATAGCTCCAGGCGATCCCCAGGGCGCGGAAGCACGGGCGGTCTCCCCACCCGCGCG
>CAZLLP010000194.1:0-9765 GCA_964560345.1 uncultured Gemmatimonadaceae bacterium | reverse complement strand
CCTCCAGCGCCCGGCGGTAGTTGATGCGCTGCGTGAAGTCGGTCATCGCGTACGCCGGCTGGTCGAACAGCTCCAGTCCGGGGCGGCCGGCATTCGGGAGCGAGCCATCCTTCGCCACGGCCACGCGCGCCCGCGCGAGATCCTGCGCCGCCACGAGGACGTCGGCACCGCCGCGCTCGAGGCGATAGACGATCCCCGCCTGCGTGAGGCCGTCGGTGATCTTGGCGCTCTCTTCGAGCGAGATGGCGTTGAACAGCGGCACGTATGCGGGAGCGGTCGCCCACCGCGAGACGCCGACAATGAGCGCAATCGCCCCCAGCCCTACACCGAGCGTCGCAATGCGACGCCAGCCGCCGAGTCGATCGATAAGGTCGCGCAGTCCGTCTGGCATGCGGTCCGGCTACTCCTAGCTCTGCATGTTGATGAGCGTGCGATACGCGTCGGTGAACTTGTTCCGCAGCTCGATCATCATCTCGAGCGCAATCCCGGCCTCTTCGCCCGCAGCCATCACCTGGTGGAGCTCCACCGGTTCGCCCCGGATGAACTTCTGCACCATGTCGGCCGACCGGTCCTGCGCGTCGGAGACCTGGTTGATTGCCTTAGTGAGGGTGTCGCCAAACGAGGGACCGCTGGCACTGCCGGTGCCATCGCCCTTGCCGATGTCGAAGGTGTACCGCTTGGCGGAATCGAGTCCGCCGATGCCACCCGCCTGTCCGCCGCCCTGCAGCGACGAGAGGCGTGAGGTGATGGCGCCGATGGGATCGCTCATGATCAGGCCTTCACGTCGAGTCGCCCGCCGCGCGCCATCGGCGCCTGCGTGGGCATCTGGCCGGAAAGGACGCGCCCGTAGGTGAGCGGCCCCATCGCCCCTAACTTGGCGAAGTAGGCGCGCTCGTCCTGCGTGAGGACGCTCCAGAGCTCAGGGTCGGTCCCCTGCGGCGGCTGGACCGGGACGGCGTTGGCGGCGGCCGGGGCAACGCCCTTGGCTGCCGCGGGGGCCGGCGCCTGCGTCGGCGTCGTGGTGCGCGGCGTCCCGCCCGTCGTCGGCTGCGTCCCGTTGGGGCGCACCGTCGCCGGCGTCTGCGGCCGCACTGCGCCGTTGTATGGTCCGCGAATCCCGTAAATGCTCATGTCGTCAGTAGGGAAGGTGCGACGTGCTACTCCCGTCTCCCGTCTCCCGTCTCCCGTCTGTAGATGGTCAGATATCGATGGCGCGACGCAGCAACTGCTTGGCCGCCTGGAAGACCGTCGCGTTGGCTTCGTACACGCGCCGCGATTCCATCAGGTCCACGAGTTCGGTGGTCACTTCAACATTCGGGTAGCGCACGTAGCCGTTGGCGTCGGCGTCCGGGTGCCCGGGGTCGTACACGAGCGGCCCTTCGGTCGGATCTTCCTCGATGGCCGCGGCTCGCACGCCGCCTAACGAATCCGTCGGATCCTGTGGCGAGACGCCGGGAATCGCTTCGGACAACGGGAGCGGGGGATACTGCGGCGCCGCCCCTTCGCGCACTGCCTCCTCGCCCCGCACGACGCGACGGCGATACGGCCCCCCCGCCTCGGTGCGCGTGGTCTCGGCGTTGGCGATGTTGGTCGCCGCCGTTTCCATGCGCAGGCGCTGGTACGACATCCCGGTCGTCGCAATGTCCATCGGACGGAAGAGCGGGGGGCGCGGGCCGGCTTCCATGTTGTTCGTCAGCAGCGGCAGCATCTTGATCGAGGGGATCGTCATGAGTCGCCTTACCGCGTCTGGAGGCTGAGACGGAGCTTCGCGTACGTCTTCTCGAGCAGCTTGGCCGTCGCCTCGTAGCGCAACTGCTCGTCGGCCAGCGAGGTCATTTCCGCTTCGAGGTTCACCGCCGAGGGAGCCGTCGTACCGTCCGGCAGGGTAAAGCCGCTCTGGTTCTGCAGCGTCGCTCCCGACACGCGCTGCGCGATCGCCTTGACGCGCTGGCTGCTCGCGTCGAGCGCATCGCGCATTTGGGGCGCCGAAGAAACCCGGCCAAAGAATCCAAAGAGCATTGCTCATCTCCCTGATGACGGTCCCGCACGGTCACACGACCGCACCAAGAGCCAAGGCAATGCACGGACCAGACGAGAGCGACAGCAAAAACGAAGGGCGCCCCGTTAGGCAGGGCGCCCGTAAGTGCTTGCGATTGTTGGTGCTTACCTCATCCGTGGACCGTCGTAGCGCGTCGCGTCACCCTCGTCGATCGTCCCCCGGTCTCGCACGCAGCTTTTGCCATCACGGAAGAGATTGCCGTTTCGATCCGGCCACTCTTGCCCTTGCCCCCGCTGGCCGCGCACCGCAGGAGCGCCGCTCAATCCTCCGCCACTCCGGCGCGCTGTGGCCCATTCAGCTTGTTGCGCAACGTGCGCACGCTGATCCCCAGCAAGTCGGCGGTCTTGGTCCGGTTGCCGCGCGTGAGCTCCAACGCCCGCTGGATGAGCGCGCGCTCCGCCTCCTCGACATTCAGCGTGTTGAGGATGATCCCGTTGGCCGGAGTGGTTGGTGCCACCACCGCATTGGCGTCGGGGGTCGCCGAGCGATTGAGCGCCTGCTGTACTAATGGATGTACGCCGACCGTCGCCATGCGCTGGTGCTCGAACAGGTGCGAGGGAAGCACCGCGTCGTGCGAGAGAATCACCGCGCGCTCCACGGCATGTTGCAGCTCGCGCACGTTCCCTGGCCACGGATACTCCTGCAGCATCGCCAGCGCGTCGGGGGCAATCCCGCTGATCTCCTTGCCCACTTCGCTTCCGGTGCGCATCGCGAATCGATAGGCGAGCATCGGGATGTCGTCAGGACGCTCGCGCAGCGACGGGATGTCGACCGGCACCACGCTCAATCGATAGTAGAGGTCCTGACGGAAATGACCGGCGGCCGCAAACTCGGCCAGGTTCCGGTTGGTCGTCGCGATCACGCGCACGTCAACGCGGATGGGCGTGGTTCCGCCCACGCGCTCGAACTCCTGCTCCTGGAGCACGCGCAGGAGCTTGGCCTGCAGCTCGAGGCGCATCTCGGAGATTTCGTCGAGCAGCAACGTTCCACCGTGTGCCCGCTCGAACGCCCCTTCCACCCGCTTGACCGCGCCGGTGAAGGCGCCGCGTTCGTGCCCAAACAGCGCGCTCTCAATGAGCCCTTCAGGAAGCGCCGCGCAATTCAACTTGATGAACGGCTTGTCGCGACGATCGCTCTGGTCGTGGATGGCTCGCGCGAACAGCTCCTTGCCCGTCCCGCTCTCCCCCTGCAGCAGTACCGTCGCCCGCGTGGGGGCCACCATCGCCACCGTCTGCAGGATGCGGCGAATCTGGATGCTCTCGCCGATGATCTGTCGTTCGTTCCGGAACTCCATCACCTCGCGTCGCAACGATTCGTTCTCACGACGGAGCCGCACGAATTCCAGCGCCTGCTCCACCGCCAGCTCGAGTTGCTGGGTGCGCACCGGCTTGGTGATGTAGTCGATGGCCCCCGCCTTGATTGCCGCCACCGCGTGCTCGATGCTCGCGTAGCCGGTGAGCATGATGAGCGGGATGTCGTAGCCCTCGCGTTGCAGCAGGGAGAGGAACTCGAGTCCCGTCAGCCCCGGCATGCGATAGTCGGAGATAATGAGGTCGATACTCTCCCGGGCCAGCACCTGGAGCGCTTCGACCACGTTCCGGGCTCCGAGCGGGCGATGCCCCGCGCGCGATAGCGTGTCTTCGAGGATCAGGCCGACGGACGGTTCGTCGTCGACGTACAGAATGTTGGCCATTCGCGGGGAGGCGGAGACTACGCTCGGACGTGGTTGCCGTTAAGCAATCGACGTACATGGTCGATACTGCCCGTATGACGCGCACACCGCGCAGTCGGCAACTTCTTCCGCCCGGAATTTTTCAGCCGTCCCCGACCCCACCCCGATCGCATGCGGATCACCAACAACATGGTCAGCCGGAACTCGCTGGCGAGCCTGCAGCGATCGCTGAAGGCCGTCAATGAGGCGCAAAACCGGGCGACCAACGGCTTGCGGGTCGAGAAGGCATCCGACGACCCCTCGGCGGCGACCGCGATCATGGCCTCAGGGTCATCGATCCGCGCCATCGACCAGTACAAGCGCAACATCAACTCGGCGCGTGCACGGCTCGATCGCGAGGAATCGATTCTCGGATCGGTCACACAGATGCTCGAGCGGGCCAAAGAACTCGGCGTCCAGCAGGGGAGCAGCACCGCCGACGCCCAGACGCGCCTGACGGCCAAGGCCGAAATCGACCAGCTCATTCAGTCGGTCGTGCAGCTCGGCAACACGCAGCACGAAGGGGAGTTCCTCTTCGGCGGTGATCAGTCGAACGTGGCACCCTTCAATACGACCACGCCGCCGTTTTCCGCCGCACCGCCCACCGGGATTCGTCGCACCGAGATCTCGTCGGCGCTCAGCGTGCGCACCAACCACAACGGGACCGAGGTCTTCCTCACCACCGGTGTGCTGGCTGCGCTCGACGAACTCTCGACGGCGCTCGGCAGCAACAACCAGACGGGGGTGCAGAACTCCCTCTCCTCGCTCGATGCCTCGCATTCGAGCCTGCAGGTGTTGGTCGGAGAGACGGGCGCCGCGTCGCAGCAGCTCGACGTCGCCACTTCCAACCTCGACGCGCTCGATACGTCGCTGCGCACCTTCAAGTCGCAGCTGCAAGACGCCGACATCGAGAAGGCGGTTTCGGAACTCGTGGGACGTCAGACCGCGTACCAGGCGGCCATGCTGGCCACCTCGCGCGTGATGAGCCTCAACCTGGCAGACTACCTCAGATGAGCGCTTCCGCCGCAGCCGTGACCGACGATCGCCAGACGATCGCGTCGGATCTGCTGGGTCCCGTCACCATCCCCGCCAACGAAGTGGTGCGCTTCCCCGGCGGGTTGTACGGCTTCCCCGAGTGCCGCACGTTCGCCCTGGTGCCGGCCGCACGTGAAGGGCTCTTCTGGCTGCAATCGGCCGAGTACAGCGCCCTCTCGTTCCTCCTCGTCGACCCGTTCGCCTGGTTTCCGGACTACCATATCGATGTCGACGACGTCGACATCGCCCGGCTGGGGACCAACGATCCGCAGCACATCCTGGTGCTGGCGATCGTGACGATGCCGGCGCGCGCCGGCGATCCGTGCACGGCCAATCTGCACGCCCCCATCCTGTTCAACGTGCGGGATCGCCACGCGCACCAGTCGATACGCCCGGACGACGGCTACGGCATTCGCGAGCCGTTCTTCCTCGACCAGCCTCCCGCCGAGTCACTCGCGGGCGCCGGAGCCTAACGAAGGCTCGGCACTTCCTGCCGCTTCCGGCGACCCTTGCCGGGTCACGCGGGTGCGGCAGGAAACCCCCAAACAGCCAAAAGTATGTCCCGCAACGACTTGCCTCATGGCACAGTCGCTGCAAATGCCGTTGGCGGATACGTGCGCCCATGAACGAGCGCACGCGCGAAGCACTTCCGCCACCCGAGGGACACGGGACCCATGGCTGCCGCCACCGTTACACCAGATCGCGCCGCGCAGGCGACCTTTGCCGACGCCGTTGCCCGTCACCTCGCCGGTGACGCAAGGGACGCGATCACGCTCTACGAGAAGGTGCTGGCCGTCGATCCCGCCTTCGCGGAGGCGCACAACAACCTCGCCACGCTCCTCGCGGCGCGCGGACAGGAATCGCTGGCCGAGCAGCACCTGCAGCGTGCGGTGGCACTGCAGCCCGACTACGGCGAGGCGCACAACAACCTCGGGATCCTCTGGTCCACGCGCGGCGATCACGCGCGCGCCCTGCCAGCCTTCGAGCGGGCGGTCGCCCTCGAATCCAACAAGCCGGCCTGGCTCAACAACCTTGGCAATTCATATGTAGAGTGCTTCCGCTTCGAGGAGGCGCTCCGCACCTACGATCGCGCCATCGCGATCAATCCACTCGACGCCGAGTGCTGGTCCAACCGCGGGCTCGCGCTGCGTGGTCTGCGGCGCCCCGACGATGCGGTGGACTCGTTCCGCCGCGCCATCGACCTCGTCCCCGCGCACGTCAACGCGCTCAGCAACCTCGCCATCGTCCTCAAGGAGCAGAAACAGCTCGACGAGGCGGTCGCGACCATGACGCGTGCCACCGAGCTCGATCCGGCCAACGCCACGCTGTGGGCCAACTTCGCTGCGATTCACGAGGCGCGCGGCGAGTACGCACGCATGCGCGACCTGGCGCTGCGCGCCCGCGAGCTCGACCCCACGAGTGCCGAGCCGCTCAACCTGCTGGCGAACTGCGAAATGGAGGCGGGGCGTTACGACGAAGCGCTCGCGCTGTACGACCAGGCCCTTGCGCTCGATCCCGACAATCGAAACGCCAACTGGAACCTGGCCCTCATCTGGCTGCTGCACGGCGACTTTGCCCGGGGTTGGAAGCAGTTCGCGTGGCGCAAGCGGCTGCAATCGGTCGTGTTCGACCGCGGGCCGTACGCAGGCGCCGAGTGGGAGGGCGAATCGCTCGAAGGACGCGACATCCTGCTGCACAGCGAGCAGGGCATCGGCGACGCGATTCAGTTCATTCGTTATGCACCACTGCTCAAGGTGCGCGGCGCTCGCCGCGTGTACCTCGAGTGCCCGTATCCCATCGTGCCGCTGCTGAGCGGCGTGCAAGCGGTGGATGGGGTCATCGCGCGTGGGGTGGCCCTCCCGTCGTACGATGTGCACGCCAACCTCATGTCGCTCCCCGGCCTGCTGGGAACGACGCTCGAGACGATCCCCGCCGACGTCCCGTACATCCCCGTCGAGCCGCGTCTGGCGCGATCGATGGTGGCAGTCCCCGAGGGAGAGCTGTCGGTCGGCGTTGTGTGGGCCGGGAATCCGGTGCACGCGCGCGACTTCCTGCGCTCGGCGCCGCTCGAGGCCTTCCGCCCGCTCGCCAACATTCCCGGGGTGCACCTCTTCTCCCTGCAAAAGGGGGGAGCGGCCGAACGCCAGCTCGTCGAGCACCCCATCGCCGGCGTGGTCAACCTCGCGCCGCAGCTCGACGACTTCCGCGATACCGCCGCCGTGATCGACGCGCTCGACCTGGTGATCACGGTCGACACGTCGGTGGCGCACCTGGCGGGCGCGTTAGGCAAGGAGACGTGGCTCCTCCTGCCGCACGTCCCCGACTTCCGCTGGATGCTCGACCGAAGCGATTCGCCGTGGTATCCGACGATGCGCATCTTCCGGCAGCCGGTGCCGCGCGAGTGGGGGCCGGTCTTTGCCGAGGTGGAGCAGGAGCTGCGCACGCGCGTGTCGCAGCAACGTCCGGCCGCGGCCGCGCGCTCCATCGCCGACGAGACCGTGGTGACGCTGCAGTCGGCAACGCGACTCCCTGATGGTCGCCCGCGCTTCGACCTCTGGTTGCCGTTGGCCACGCTCGCCGATCCGGCGCGCTTTGCCGAGTATGAAGGGGAGCTGCTGGGGCAGGGGAGCGACATGCCGGTGCGCGCCTTCCTGGACGAGTTCCTCACGGTCGACGACGTCCTTGTCGACCTTCACCCCGGGATCGGGCTCTCGGCGCTGTCTGCCGCCACCGCGGCCACGCCGCCAGCCGCAATCACCCTCGTGGATCGGGACGCCGCGAGCGTGTCGCGCCTCACGCAGCTCATCAACCGTCGCGCGCCGATTGTGCGCACCGACGTTGCGGTGGACGCGTTCGAGGCGATCTCGCGTGTGCGCCCCGCTGGAGACGGGCGCCTGATCGTCCGGCTGGGAGAGTCGGCCGACGCCGAATCGCTCGTCGACGCGATCGGTCGCGTGGCAATTGCCGACCGTCCTCAGGTGCTCCTCTGGTCGTCGCAGGTGCCTGGCGAGGTCGCACCGGTCCTCGCCTTCCTTGAATCGCTCGGCTACGTCACCGTTGCCCTCTCGCTCATCGATGGCGAGCCGTCGCTCGATGCCATCGAGGACGTGGTGCGCGCGCAGTCGCTCGTGACCTTCTCGCGTGAGGCGCTCGACGCGCTCGAATCGCAGCACGCCGAAGCTCCTGCGCCGCAGGCGCCGCCAGCACCGATCGCGATTGCGATCTCGCTCTCGTCGCCGACCAGCGCGCCACGCGTACCGAGCGCGACGCCGGTGCCTAACGCGCCGAGCGTCGCCGCCGTGTCGACCCGCGTGCTGGGGATCGACTGGGAGCTGCGCGCCGACACCGGCTGGGGGGTGTACGGAACCAACCTCGCGCTCGAACTCGAGCGTATGGGCGCTCCGCGCCCGGCGATCTTCGCGGCCAACACCACGGGGTATGCCCCGGTGGTGCGCTATCGCCTGGATCGTGCGCTGCGTGAGGCCATCGAGCGTGCCGGTGTGATGGAGCGCGATCCGTCGCCGCACGCCTTTGATGGCGTGATGCTCCGAGCGATGGGAAACAACTTCGCCCATGGCACCCTGTGGGACCGCGTAAAGGCGACCCGCAACGTCGGCGTCGTCTTCTTCGAGGACACGGCGTTCGACGCTGAATCGATCAGCCGGGCGCGCGCGCTCGACCTGGTGGTCTGCGGCTCGCACTGGAACGAAGCGGTGCTGCGCGCACTCGGCCTCGCCAACGTCGCGACCGTCATTCAGGGGATCGACCCGACCGTCTTCCATCCCGCGCCACGCAGTGGGCACCTCGCGGATCGCTTCGTGGTCTTCTCCGGCGGAAAGCTGGAGTATCGCAAGGGGCAGGACCTGGTCGCGGCGGCGTTCCGCGTCTTCCAGCAGCGTCACCCCGAGGCGATGCTGCTGACGGCATGGCACAACAACTGGCCGCAACTCATCGCCGACCTCGACCTCGCCGGGCACGTGCGCGGCACACCGCGCGTGGACGACGGACGACTGGCGATCGCCGAGTGGCTCGCGGGTAACGGTATCCCCGCCGACGCCGTCCTCGACGTGGGACTCACGCCGAACGCGCTCATGGGGCAGGTGGTGCGCGAGGCCGACGTGGCGCTCTTCCCCAATCGCGCCGAGGGGGGGACGAATCTCGTGGCCATGGAGTGCATGGCCGCCGGCGTCCCCACCATCGTCTCCGACAACACGGGGCACCGCGATCTCGTGGCCACGCACGGCTGCATCCCGCTCACGCGGCAGCACGCCGTGCGTCCTCCAACGCGCTTCTATCGCGCCGTGGATGGCTGGGGCGAGAGCGACGTCGATGAGATGGTCGCCGCCCTCGAAGCCGTGTACACCGACCGCGCCGCCGCCCGATCGATCGCCGCCCGCGGCGCCGAGGCAATGTCGCACATGACATGGCAGCACCAAGTGGCAGAGTTCGTCCGCACCCTCGCCCCTGTCCTGTAGTCACTCGTCTTCTCGTCTTCCCGTCTTCCCGTCCTCTGAGAAAAATCATGCGCCAGGAACTGAGTGTCTCCCTCAATACCGGCAACGGGCCGCGCCAGCTGCGTCTCCTGCTCGACCCGACCCACATGAGCCAGCGCTTCATGCTCAACGACCTCACCGCCGGTCGCCTCTACGAGTCGGAGACGTCGAACTTCATCGGGTCGATCCTTCAGCCTGGGGACACCTTCATCGATATCGGCGCGCACGTCGGCTACTTCTCGATGCTGGCCTCGCAGCTCGTCGGTCCGAGCGGTGCGGTCTACTCGTTTGAGCCCGAGCCGTCCAACTACGCGCACCTCCTCGAGCACATCGAGGTGAACAGCGCCGCCAACGTGCGCCCCCTGCACATGGCCGTTGGGGCATCCCCCACCGTGGCCGACTTCCTCTTCAACGCCGACAACGACGGCGGGCACGCGCCGTGGGAAGGGGGGCGTCACCCCTTCAAA
>CAZLLP010000193.1:0-9775 GCA_964560345.1 uncultured Gemmatimonadaceae bacterium | reverse complement strand
GCGGGCGGTGAGGCGTTCACCGAGACGATCAACCTCGGCCTGCTGGCGCAGAACCGCTTTGCGTGGAACGATCGACTGTTCGTCACGCTCGGCTTGCGCATGGACGGCAACTCGGCGTTCGGCACCGACTACGGCTTCCAGAAGTACCCGAAGGCCGACGTCTCGTACGACCTGTCGAAGCACGAAGGGCTGCTTCCGAAGGCGTTCAGCGCCTTCCGTCTTCGCGCCGCCATCGGCAAGGCCGGCAAGATGCCTGGGCCGTTCGACTCGTTCCAGAGCTACGGCGCGCAGCCGGTCTTCGAGGATGTCCCGGGGATCGTGCCGCTCAACCCGGGCAACAAGAACCTCAAGCCCGAGCTGACGACGGAGCGCGAGTACGGCTTCGAGATCGGGCTGTGGCAGGATCGCGTGGGGATCGAGGCGTCGCAGTACTACTCGAAGACCGAGGACGCGATCGTCAACAAGGCGTTTGCACCGTCGCAGGGCTTTGGGCAGGCGCAGCGCGTGAACATCGGCGCCCTCGAGAACCGCGGGTGGGAAGCGTCGATCAAGTACCTCGTCGTGAGCCGCGCCAAGTTTGACTGGACGACCGGCGTGAACCTCGACGGTAACAAGAACGAAGTCCTGAGCCTCGGCGGCGTCACGCTCCCCGGTTTCACGGTGCGCGTCGGCTATCCGGTGCAGGGCGTGTGGGGGCAGAAGCCCAACGGCTACAGCGTGGTCACGACCGGCACCACCTGCGGCGGGTTGGCCGGGGTGCAGAGCTACGGCTGCCCGACGACGACGCGCACGGCGACGCAGGAGTACTTCGGTCCGCCGCTGCCGACGTTCAACGGCTCGTGGTCGAACACGATCCGCTACAAGTCGCTGTCGCTGTACGGCCTGCTCTCGATGGAGCGCGGCGCGTGGTTCAACAACGGCGACCGTCCGTATCGCATCCGTCAGGGTGGCTCCGACGAGTATCTCGGCGCCCTCGGCCCGAACGGCGAGCGCACCTTCAAGTCCGACTCCATCTACCAGTGGGCGTCCATCCTCACGCACTTCGACAAGCGTGACAACGTCCGCATCCGCGAACTGTCTCTCACGTGGCAGGTGCCGGAGCGCCTCAGCACGATGTTCAAGACCGGCCGCACCAGCGTCTCGCTGGCCGGGCAGAACCTGATGTGGTGGGACGACTGCCACTGCGTCGATCCGAACATGAACTGGGCGGGCGCCGACTCGTTCACGATCGGCTCGGGCTTCCTCGCGCAGCCCTCGCCCCGCCAGTACCGACTCCAGATTCGCACGAGGTTCTAACCATGACACCCATGAATCGCTTCAGACAGTTTGGTCACCTCGCGGTGGCCGCGGTGCTGGCGGCCGGGTGCAGCGGCGTCTTCGACGTCGAGGACCCGCAGGCCTTCGGCGACGCAGACCTCAACACGCCGGTGATCATCAAGAACGTCGCCGACGGTGCCGAGGGCTCGCTGCAGCAGTCGATTGATGACGTGATCGTGCACACCTCGTTGCTCGGTGACGAGATCGAGTCGACCTCCACGTGGATCGACTGGGAAGACGTGTCCGAAGGGCGCCTTCGTGGCGACTGGGCGACGACCGGGACCTTCTCGGGAACGCAGGACAACGTGCTCCGCGCTCGTTATGCGGCGCAGAGCGCGGCCGACCGCATCAAGAATGTGCTCGGCGCCTCGGCCACCACGAGTCCGTTGCTCACGCAGGTGTCGTGGGTGGACGGCTTTGCGGACCTGTTCCTCGGCATGTCGTTCTGCGAGGGACCGCTCACGCAGGGCGGGCCACGTTCGCCCAACACCGCCTTCTTCACGCAGGCGGTGACGAAGCTGACGGCCGCGCTCACGCTGGCCAGCGGACTCCCGGCGGCCGACCAAGCCAAGTGGGTTCCGGTGGTTCGCGCGAGCCGGGCGCGGGCGAACCTGTACGCAGGGAACTACGACGCGGCGCTCTCCGACGCCCTCGCGGTGCCGGCGGGCTTCGTGAAGAATGCGGTGTACGCCGAAGCGGCGGCGGTGCAGCAGAGCTGGACCGGGAACCAGCTGCACCAGAACCGGAATCGTTCGGGCGGACTTCGTCGCATGTATCACAACCGCGTGCTCGGGACGTTTGGTGCCGCCTACAGCACCGGCTACCTGGCCGACTGGTTCGATCCCACCAAGCCCGATCCGCGCATGGCCGTCACGCGCAAGACGGGGGAGTTGGGGGTGAACAACCGCTTCGCGTACTACGGCATCACCAAGTACAACGATCGCGGAGCCGACCAGCCCATGATCACCTCGAAGGAGATGGATCTCATCGCCGCCGAGGTCTACATGCGGAAGGCCGACTACACGAACATGGCGGCCAAGCTCAATGGCCTCCGGACGGCGGTCGGGTTGGCGTCGATCCCGGTGCCCACCACGGCAGCGGCGGCGCAGAATGCCCTGCTCAACGAGCGCATGGCGGTCCTCTTTGTCGAAGGGTTCCGTGCATACGATCTCCATCGCTTCAATCTCGTTGGCTCCGTGCTGGGGCCGAATCGCGCCACGATGCTCCCGCTGTCGCGGAACGAGATTCTTGCGAATCCGAGCATGAAGGAAGGAGAGGCGACCTGCCCGAAGATCTCCTGATCGCCGGGTAGGCCCTCTACGGGGAACGGGCGGCGACGCTCCGTTCCCCGTTGCACTATCCGCCCTGTGCGGAAGGACACTGTTGAATGCATGCTGAGCATGACCACGACCACGCCACGGGACGTGTGCGGACGATGACTCCCGGTGCGGCGCACGAAGGGTGCACGCGCCGGGAGTTCGTGCGCGTGCTGGGCGCGTCCGTCGCCATCCTGTCGGTTGGGCTCGAGGGATGCGGCGGCGACGGCGGGACGACCGCCCCACCCGTTTCGTTAGGCAAGGTGGAAGGGATCGTCACCGACGTACAGGGAGTGCCGCAGGGGAATTTCGGCTCCCTGATCCTGATGTATCCCAATGGGCAGCACGTCGGGCAAACGGTCACCCCGGATGCGAGCGGCAAGTTCCGCTTCACCGACATGGCCGCGGGGGATTATCAGGTGCGCTTCCAGGCGGCGGGACAGGCGATCGTCCCCGAACCGTATCAGCACCCGATCAAGTTTGCCGTGGTGGCGGGCAAGGCCACACAGCTCACCGTGCGCATCCAGCGCGGCACCTTCGCGCAGAACCAGGTCGAGATCTACTGCGGCGACGACTTCTACCAGCTCCAGCCCGATGGCGCCGAGAACGGCGAGACGGTGGTGAAGCTGGGAACGATCGTCTGCTGGTACAACGTGGGGCTCAAGATCCACACGGTGACTGGCGGGCCGTGGAACGATTCCGGCGACCTGCAGAAGACGCAGTCGTACATCTGGGTGGCGACCGTCCCCGGGTTGCACGCCTACCAATGCAAGTACAACCAACCGGCCATGCGGGCGACGCTTCGCGTGGTCCCGTAGTTCGGCCGTCCGGCGCGCGCGACAACGGTGCGCGTGGCCGTCGCGTAGTCGCTTTGCCCTCACTCGGAGACACCCCCCATGCCCCCCAGAGTCGTCCGATTCGCCGTGCCGGCGCTGCTGCTCGCCGCCGGGCCGCTCGCGGCGCAGGTCACGTACTCTCGCGCCGAGCAGTTGCTCAATTGGAACACCGACCGCCTGGTGAGTGGCGATCAGGTGCAGCCGCAGTGGCTCAAGGACGGCAACCGCTTCTGGTATCGCAACAAGACCGCGGTCGGGGCGGAGTTTGTCCTGATCGATCCGGTGGCCAACGCGCGGCGCCTGCTGTTCGATCACGTGAAGCTGGCGCAGGCGATGACCACCGCCGCCGACACCGCCTTTGACGGCAACAAGCTCCCGTTCGCGACGTTCCGCTTCGGCAACGACGGGGACAACGAGAACGAGATCGAGTTCAACGCGGTGCGCAAGCGCTTCTCGTGCAACATCTCGACCTACAAGTGCGTGGCCGGTGATACGCTGCCGAGCGAGGTGCCATTCGTGGCGTCGCCCGACAAGAAGCTCGAGGCGTTCATCTCGGGCAACAACCTGTGGGTCCGCAACCGGGCCACCAAGAAGGACTCGGTGCAGCTCACCACCGACGGCGTCGCGTTCAACAGCTACGGCATCACGATGCCGCGCCCCAGTCAGCTGCAACGCCCGCAGCCGCAGCGCCCGCAGCTGCGCTGGTCGCCCGACAGCCGCAAGATCGCGGTGATGCGCCAGGACGAGCGCTACGTCGAGCACATGCACTACATCTCGTACACGCCGCAGCGCCCCAAGCACTACTCGCAGCCGTATGCGCTCCCGGGCGACACGGCGGTGCCGTATCCGCGCATCCACATCGTCGACGTGGCCAGCAAGGGGAACGTGGTCGCGCAGCTGCCCGGGCGACCCAACTCGCTCTCGCTCGGCGGCTCGGTGCGTGACTCGGCGTGGGCCGAGAACTCGCAGAAGGTGCACGTGTCGTGGCTGATGCGCGGATCGAAGGCCGCGTACCTGGCCGAGGTCGACGCATCGACCGGCGCCACGCGCGTGATTGCCCGCGACACCGGCAAGACGTATGTGGAGATCTCGAATCCGCAGGATCCGGGGTCGTTCTACGTGACGAAGGATCTCAAGGACGCCTTCTGGTGGTCGGAGCGTGACGGCTGGGGACACCTGTACCGCTTCGATGGCGCTGGTGTCACCGACATCGCCGCTTCGGACGGCGACGGCGGCATGTCCTTGGCCCCCGAACCCAAGACGCAGATCACGTCGGGACAGTGGCAGGTGGGGCAGATCTCGTACGTCGATGAAACGACCAGGCAGGTCTACTTCACCGGCCGCGGTCGCGACGGCTTCCTGTACTATCCCAAACTGTATCGTGCCGGCTATGACGGCTCGGGACTCACGCTCGTGACGCCCGAGGACGGACACCACGTCATCTCCTTCAGCCCGAGCGGGAAGTACTTCGTCGACACGTACTCGCGCGTGGAGACGGCGCCGGTGACGGTGCTGCGCAGCGCGGCGACGGGGGCGATCATTCGCAAGCTCGAGGAGGCCGATGTCTCGCGCCTCAAGGGGATCGGCTGGCGTCCGGCGCAGGTGTTCAGCGTGAAGGCGCGTGACGGTGTCACCGACATCTACGGCCTGCTCTACCTCCCGCCGAACATCGATTCGACGAAGAAGTACCCGATCATCTCGCACATCTATCCGGGACCGCAGGTGGGCTCGGTCGGGGCGTGGAACTTCAAGAACGGCGGTGAGCCGATGGCGCTCGCCGAGTTGGGCTTCGTCGTGATCCAGCTCGATCACCTCGGCACGCCGCTTCGCTCGAAGGTCTTCCACGACAACTACTACGGCAACTTCGGCGACAACGGACTCCCCGATCACATCACGGCCATCAAGCAGCTCGGTGCCAAGCACGCGTTCATCGACACCGACAAGGTCGGGATCTTCGGGCACTCGGGGGGCGGCTTTGCGTCCACCGATGCTATGCTGCGCTATCCCGACTTCTTCAAGGTGGCGGTGAGCGGCGCCGGCAATCACGACAACCGCACGTACAACATCTACTGGGCCGAGAAGTACCAGGGGCTCATGAAGAAGGACACGCTGCGCAAGACCGACAACTTCGAGACGTCGGCCAACAAGACGATGGCCAAGAACCTGAAGGGGAAGTTGCTCCTGATGCACGGCGACATGGACGACAACGTGCACCCGGCCAACACCGTGCAGGTCATCGACGAGTTGATCAAGGCGAACAAGTCCTTCGAGACGGTGTGGGCGCCGAACCGCAACCACGGTCTCAACGAGCCGTACTTCATCCGCCGTCGCTGGGACTACTTCGTCCAGCACCTGATGGGGCTCACCCCGCCCGACAACTACGAGATCAAGCAGCCGGACGATCCGTGGAGCCGCGGCCAGGGCGGGCAGGGGCCGGCGTGGGATGACTTTGATGATGGGTTCCCGTACTGGAAGCCGTTCCTCGTGTCTTGGTAGAAGACCGGAAGACGGGAAGACGGGAAGACGAGATGGGGGCCCCGGGGAGCGATGCTGCCCGGGGCCTGCTTTTCACCAGATCAGTGAGCCTTGCCTAACTATGACCATGTTCTTGAAGGTGGCGCGCGGTGTTGCTGTCGCGGGACTGTTGGCCTTCTCGGCTTCGCCTGGCACGCTCGCGGCGCAGCCGACGCGCACCGACTATGCGCGCGCGGAGCAGTTGCTCTCCTGGAATGCGCAGGAGCTCGTGATCGACGATGCGATTCGCCCGCGGTGGATGGCGGGCGATCGTTTCTGGTACCGCAACCGCGGGGAGAAGGGGTGGGAGTTCCTCGTGGTCGACATGGCGACGGGCGTCAGGCGCCCGGCGTTCGACCACGCGCGGCTGGCGTCGGCGTTGTCGCTGGCGGCCGATACGACGTACGACTCGGGGCGGCTCCCGTTCCAGACCATCAGTTGGCTCGATGGCGACAAGCGCGTTCGCTTCAGCGTGGGGCGGCGAAAGAGCTGGACTTGCGACGTGACGGAGTATCGATGCGTCGGTCCCGACACGCTCCCGGTGGAGAAGGCGAGCGAGGTCAAGTCGCCGGACGGAAAGTGGGTCGCCTTCGAGCGTGGCGGAAACCTCTACGTGCGCGCGACCGCCGGTGGCGACGAACGACAGCTCACCACCGACGGCAGCGCCGACTGGGGATACGGACTCGCCAACATCGGGTGCTGTTCGCAGGTCACGACCGTGCGCAATCGCACGGAGCTGCGCCCCGTGCTGTCATGGTCCCCCGATTCACGAAAGGTCGCGACGACCAAATTCGACCAGCGGAACGTGCGGTTGATGCACCTGCTGGAGACCAAGAACCCGGGGCCGGTGCTGCATTCGTATCGTTATGCGCTGCCGGGCGACTCCATCATTCCGCGCTACGACCTGCACGTCTTCGACGTGGGGAGCGGCAAGGGCGTGAAGATCGACTGGCCGACGATGGATGCGGTCAACACGACCTGCTGCTGGTTCATGACCGACACGGTGTGGAAGGACGTGAAGTGGGGAGCGGGAAGTGACCAGTTGTACTTCACGGCGGGGAAGCGTGGCAATCACGAGTTGACACTCGTCGCGGCCGATGCGTCGACCGGTTCGGCACGCGCCATCCTGAAGGAGACGGGCAAGACGTACGTCGAGACCAACCAGTATTCCGGCGGCTTGCCGAACTGGCGTCCGCTGGCGGGGGGGAACGAAGTCATCTGGTGGTCGGAGCGCGACGGCTGGGGGCATCTCTATCTCGTCGACGCGAAGACGGGGGCGATCAAGAACCGGATCACCAGCGGCGACTGGCTGGTGTCCGACGTGCTGTGGGTCGACGAGACGTTGCGCTGGGTCTACTTCACCGCGGTCGGGCGCGAGCCCAAGCTCGATCCGTACTGGCGACAGTACTACCGGGCCAAGCTCGACGGGTCGGCGGTGCAGTTGCTGTCCATCGAGGATGGCGATCACGACGTCTTTGTTGCGCCTGGCGGACGGTACGTCGTGGACAACGTGGCGCGTTTCGACGTGCCGGCCATCAGCACCTTGCGACGCATCGACGGGACGATGAGCAAGTCGCTGCAGCGCGCCGAGATCAAGCGGCTGACCGATGCGGGGTGGCGTCCTCCCGAATCGTTCACGGTGCGGGCGCGTGACGGCGTCACCGAACTGCGCGGCATCCTCTGGCGCCCGGCGAACTTCGATTCCACCAAGCGCTATCCCATCATCGACTACATCTATCCGGGGCCGCAGGTCGGTTCGGTCGGTTCTCGGCAGTTTGCCAGTCGATCGGCGAGCAACGGCGCCGCGCTGGCGGAGCTGGGCTTCTTTGTCGTCCAGGTGGATGCCATGGGGACGCCGGGGCGGTCGAAGGCGTTCCACGATGCGTACTACGGCAACATGACCGACAACGGGATCCCCGACCAGGTCACGACGATCAAGCAACTGGCCGGTCGCATTCCGCAGATCGACCTGGACCGCGTCGGCATCTTTGGCCACTCCGGTGGCGGCTTCTCGTCGACCGACGCGATCCTGACCTACCCGGACTTCTTCAAGGTGGCCGTGTCGAGCGCCGGGAACCACGACAACCGCAGCTACGACTACACATGGGGGGAGAAGTACCAGGGGTTGCTCAAGAAGCTGAGCGACAGCACCGACTCCTTCGACTCGCAGTCTAACTGGCGGAAGGCGAAGAACCTGCAGGGGCGGCTGCTGCTCGCCTATGGCACGCTCGACGACAACGTGCACCCGGTGGCGACGCAACTCGTCATCGACGAGTTGATCAAGGCCAACAAGGACTTCGACCTGCTGGTGATGCCTAACCGTAACCATGGCTTTGCCGCGGAGCCGTACATGATCCGTCGCACGTGGGACTACTTTGTGCGAAACCTCATGGGGGCGACGCCGCCGGAGGGGTTCGAGATCAAGCGACCCACACCATAGGGCGGAAGACGGGAAGACGGGAAGACGAGAAGACGAGAGGGCTCGGCGGCATGGTTGGCCGCGGGCCCTCTCGTTTTCATTCGCACAGGGCTGCAGCGTGCCAATCCGCCGTTTCACCCGTCTTCCGGCGAACCGTGGGGCGCCCTGCGGCGTATACTCTCAGGAACCGGATGGGGCGTTGGGTGCTACGTCCGGAGCCGAGGTCACTCGGCGCGCTCTCCCCTCTCATCCCCACGCGGTCCACCATGCTGATCCGCATCACGCCCGAGCATCCGATCCGTTCGTCGGACATCACCAGCGAATCGCAGTACGAGAACCGCCGGCAGTTCCTCAAGGAGGCGGGGTTGCTTGGGCTGGGGGTCGCCGGGATGGCGCTGGGAGCCACGCGCGCGGGGGCGCAGCCCGGGAGCAACGGGGTGCAGCAGGGGACGACGATCGGCGGGGCAGAGCTCAAGCCCGAGCTCACGCCGTGGGAGGACGTGACGACCTACAACAACTTTTACGAGTTCGGCACCGACAAGTCGGATCCGGCGGAGAACGCGAAGAAGTTCAAGGCCAAGCCGTGGACGGTGAAGGTCGAGGGGATGGTGGCCAAACCGGGGAGCTACAACCTCGACGATTTCCTCAAGCCGCACAAACTCGAGGAGCGCATCTACCGGCACCGTTGCGTGGAGGCGTGGTCGATGGTGATCCCGTGGCTGGGCTTTCCCATGGCCGACTTTGTCAAGCGCATGCAACCGTTAGGCTCGGCGAAGTACATCGAGTTCACCACGTTGCTCGACCCGCAGCAGATGCCGGGACAGCGCTCCCCGGTGCTGGAGTGGCCGTACGTCGAGGCGCTGCGCATGGACGAGGCGCTCAACCCGCTGACGCTCTTCGCCGTCGGGGTATACGGCAAGATGCTGCCGAACCAGAACGGCGCGCCGCTGCGTCACGTGATCCCGTGGAAGTACGGCTTCAAGAGCTGCAAGTCGATCGTGAAGATCCGCTTCACCGACACCATGCCGCGGACGGCATGGAGCGTGGCGAATCCGAGCGAGTACGGCTTCTTCGCCAACGTGAACCCGGAAGTGGACCACCCGCGCTGGTCGCAGGCCAAGGAGCGTCGCATCGGCGAGTTCCGGCGTCGTGACACGTTGATGTTCAACGGCTATTCGCAGCAGGTGGCGTCGATGTACAGCGGGATGGACCTGCGGAAGTCGTACTGACGACGTCCAGGGGAGCGAACAATGGCGTCGAGCATCCCGGCGACGGGCGAGGGAGCGGTGGTATCCGCCGGGGCGACGCCGGAGGTGGGTGACGGGGGATTGGCTGGGGCGACCACAGGTCGCGACCGGGGGGCCCCCCCCAAC
>CAZLLP010000192.1:0-9863 GCA_964560345.1 uncultured Gemmatimonadaceae bacterium | reverse complement strand
TCCCGTTCCTCGAGCACGACGACGCCAACCGCGCGTTGATGGGCTCGAACATGCAGCGTCAGGCCGTGCCGCTCCTCAACCCGCAGACCCCGCTCGTCGGGACCGGGCTCGAGGCCAAGGTGGCGCGTGACTCCGGCGCGGTCGTCATCGCCCGCCGGTCGGGCGTGGTGACGCGCGTGACGGCCGACGAGATCATCGTCGACGCCGGCCCCGCCGAGCGCCCGAAGGTGAGCAGCGACAAGCCGCTCGAACGCCTCACGCAGCAGGACCGCTACAAGATCAAGAAGTACTGGCGCACGAACCAGGACACCGCGATCAACCAGCGCCCCATCGTCCGCCTTGGCCAGAAGGTCAAGGAAGGCGACGTGCTGGCCGACGGCGCGGCGACCGAGTTCGGGCAGCTCGCGTTAGGCTCGAACGTCCTCGTGGCGTTCATGCCCTGGTACGGGCACAACTTCGAGGACGCCATCGTCCTCTCCGAGCGCCTGGTCAAGGACGACGTCTATTCGTCGATCCACATCCAGGAGCTCGAACTGCACGTGCGCGACACCAAGCGCGGGCAGGAAGAAATCACGCGGGAAATCCCGAACGTCGCCGAGGAGTCGCTGGTCGACCTCGACGAGCGCGGTATCGTGCGCATCGGCGCCCACGTGAAGCCGGGCGACATCCTGGTCGGCAAGATCACGCCCAAGGGCGAGACCGAGCTGTCGCCGGAAGAGAAGCTCCTCACGGCCATCTTCGGCGAAAAGGCGAAGGACGTGAAGGACTCCTCGCTCAAGGTGCCGCCGGGCATGGAAGGCGTGGTCATCGACGTGAAGATCTTCTCGCGCATCGAAGACCAGGTGGTCGAGAAGGATCGCGGTGAGCGCATCGGTGAGGTGCGCCGCCTCGAGGGTGAGGAGAAGGTGCGCGTCAACGAAGTCCGCGACGAGGAACTCAAGGTCCTCCTCGAGGGACAGACGGTGGCGCTCGCCCTCAAGGCCGGGACGGTGGAAGAAGGAATCACCACCGGGACCGTGCTGACGAAGGAGATCCTCCGCGACCTCCGCTTCGCCCAGCTCGACCTCAAGACGTTCCGTGTCGAGAGCAAGAAGATCAACGACCAGATGCGCGAGATCATCGATGCCGCCAACGAAGAAAAGGCGCGCATCGAGGAGAAGGCCGAAGAGCGCATCGACCGCATCCTGCAGCCGGATGAACTCCCGCCGGGCGTCATCCAGCTCGTGAAGGTCTACCTGGCCGAGAAGCGCAAGATCTCGGTCGGCGACAAGATGGCTGGCCGCCACGGCAACAAGGGTATCGTGGCGCGCGTCGTCCCCGAGGAGGACATGCCGTTCCTCCCCGATGGACGCCCGGTCGATATCGTGCTCAACCCGTTAGGCGTGCCGTCGCGCATGAACGTCGGGCAGATCCTCGAAACCCACCTCGGGTGGGCGGCGCGGATCCTCGGCTTCTACGCCAAGACCCCCGTCTTCCAGGGCGCGAACGAGAAGGAAATCGGGATGCTGCTCAAGCTCGCCGGCTTGTCGTGGGCGCGCGAGACGCTGTCGCTCACGGGCGCGGCGATCAACATCTCCGATAACGACATTCGCCACATCACGCGCGACTTCCGCCCCGACAAGGGCGCGATCGAGCGCGTCGAGCTGCTGGCGGATGCGTCGATCAACGACCTCGGCGGACGCGGGATGTCGGCCGAGACCAAGGAGATCTTCAACCGGGTGCGCGACTTCCTGGCGTACGCGGCCCGCACGCTCGCCGAGCGCGAGGAAGCGGAACTCCGCAACCAGGTCGCGTTCCACACGGCGGGGAGCGAGGACGAGTCGGCCACGGCGCAGTACCGCGCCGAGATGAAGGCCGCGCTCAAGGCGGTGGAGAAGCGCGTCGGGCGCACCCCGCAGGAAGTCCTCGAGGACATGGAGCTTCCGGCCCTGGCCGCGATGCTCGGCAAGAAGTCCGAAGCCGACACGGAGAAGGCGGCGATGGAGCTGTTGCGCCTCGCCGGCATCACTCCGGGCGGCAAGATGCACATGCGCGACGGGCGCACGGGCGAGAAGTTCGCCTCGCCGGTCACGGTCGGGGAGATCTACATGCTCAAGCTCTCCCACCTGGTCGACGACAAGATCCACGCGCGCTCCATCGGCCCCTACTCGCTTGTCACGCAGCAGCCGCTGGCGGGCAAGGCGCAGTTTGGTGGCCAGCGCTTCGGGGAAATGGAGGTGTGGGCGCTCGAGGCCTACGGCGCGGCGCACACGCTCCAGGAGATCCTCACCGTCAAGTCCGACGACGTCAACGGCCGGTCGCGCGTGTACGAGGCGATCGTGAAGGGGCAGAACCTCCCCGAACCGGGGACGCCGGAGTCGTTCAACGTGCTCGTGAAGGAACTGCAGGCGTTAGGCATCTACGTGAAGATGGGCGCGAAGGGCGAGGTCACCGGGAACGGTGCCGGGAACGGTGCCGGCTTCACCACCGAAGGCGAGGTGTAACCCATGATCGATTTCCGTAGCGCGCGCGAGACGCGCGCCTCGTCGTTCGACTTCATTCAGGTCCGCATCGCGTCGCCGGAGGAAATCCGCGGCCCGAAGGATCCGAAGGAGCGCGAACGGCAGGAGATGCAGGGACTGCGGCAGTGGTGGTCGTGGGGCGAAGTCACCAAGCCCGAGACCATCAACTACCGCTCGTTCAAGCCGGAGAAGGACGGTCTCTTCTGCGAGCGCATCTTCGGTCCCGTGAAGGACTGGGAGTGCCACTGCGGCAAGTACAAGCGCATCCGCTATCGCGGCGTCATCTGCGATCGCTGCGGCGTCGAGGTCACGTTGTCGAAAGTGCGCCGCGAGCGCATGGGACACATCGAACTCGCCGTCCCGGTGGCGCACATCTGGTTCTTCAAGACGCTGCCGTCGCCGATGGGGAACCTCCTCGACCTCACGCTCCGTGATCTCGAGAAGGTCATCTACTATTCCAACTACGTCGTCATCGAGCCGGGGAACCAGGAAGTCCGGCAGAACCAGCTCCTCGACGAAGACCTGTACCTCGACCTCAAGGCCAAGGCCAAGGAAGAGGGCGATACGCTGTTCAAGGCCGACATCGGCGCCCCTGCCGTGCGCGACCTGCTCAACCGCATCGACGTCGACAAGGTTGCCGAGCAACTGCGTCGCAGCGTGACGGACGAGTCGTCGCAGCATCGCAAGAAGCAGATGCTCAAGCGCCTCAAGATCGTCGACGCCTTCCGCAACTCGGGCGACGCCGGCGGCACGCGCAACAAGCCGGAGTGGATGATCATGGACGTGATCCCGGTGATTCCGCCGGATCTCCGTCCGCTCGTCCCGCTCGATGGCGGGCGCTTCGCCACGTCCGACCTCAACGACCTGTACCGCCGCGTCATCAACCGCAACAACCGGTTGATGAAGCTCATCACGCACCGTGCGCCGGAAGTCATTCTCCGCAACGAGAAGCGCATGCTGCAGGAGGCGGTCGACGCCCTGTTCGACAACGGGCGCCGCTCCAAGGCGATCCGCGGCCGCGGCAAGCGTCCGCTCAAGTCGCTGTCCGACATGCTCAAGGGCAAGCAGGGACGCTTTCGCCAGAACTTGTTAGGCAAGCGCGTTGACTACTCCGGCCGTTCGGTCATCGTGGTCGGCCCCGAGCTCAAGCTGCACCAGTGCGGCCTCCCCAAGGCCATGGCGCTGGAGCTGTTCAAGCCGTTCATCATCCACAAGCTCGTGGAGAAGGGGATCGCCGAGACGGTCAAGCGCGCCAAGAAGATCGTGGAGCGCGAGAGCCCCGAGGTCTACGAGATCCTGGAAGAGATCATCAAGGACCATCCGGTCCTCCTCAACCGCGCGCCGACGCTGCACCGCCTGGGCATCCAGGCGTTCGAGCCGGTGCTGGTCGAGGGCAAGGCCATCCGTATTCACCCGCTCGTCTGCGCGGCGTTCAACGCCGACTTCGACGGCGACCAGATGGCCGTGCACGTCCCGCTGTCGTTCGAGGCCCAGCTCGAGGCACGCCTGCTCATGCTGTCCTCCAACAACATCCTCAAGCCGTCCGACGGACGCCCGATCTCGGAGCCGTCGCAGGACATCGTGCTCGGCTGCTACTTCGCGACCAAGCAGACGCAGGACTTCGACAAGATCGCCAAGGATCCGAAGCTGACGCACGCGCTGCGCTCCATCGGCAGCGTGGCCGAGGCCGAGATGGTGATCGCGACGGGGCGCGCCAAGCATCACACGCCGGTGCGCTACCTCGTCGATCGCGATGGCGAGAAGAAGTGGACGGTCACCACGGTCGGTCGCATCCTGTTCAATGCGATCATCCCGGCCGAGGTGGGCTTCCAGAACCGCGACATGAAGAAGAAGGCGTTAGGCGAGCTGGTGTTCGACACCTTCCGCCGCGCCGGCCTCGCCAAGACGGTCGAGTTCCTCGATCGCCTCAAGGAGTTCGGCTTTGCCAACGCCACCCGCGGTGGCGTGTCGATCGGGATCGAGGACCTGCACATCCCGGGCGACAAGGAAGTGCTGCTCAAGGAAGCGACGGAGCGCGTCGAGCGCTTCCAGCGCGCCTACCAGACGGGCAACATCACCAACGGCGAACGCTACAACAAAGTCATCGACACCTGGACGCACGCCAACTCCGACATCGCCGACGCCATGGTCAAGGCGATGCGCGAGTCGCATGCGGGCTTCAACCCGGTGTTCATGATGTTCGACTCCGGCTCGCGCGGTAGCCGCGACCAGATCCGCCAGCTGGCGGGGATGCGCGGCCTCATGGCCAAGCCGCAGAAGAAGCTCACCGGTGGCATCGGCGAAATCATCGAAAGCCCGATCAAGTCGAACTTCCGCGAAGGGCTGTCGGTGCTCGAGTACTTCATCTCGACGCACGGTGCGCGTAAGGGTCTGGCCGATACGGCGCTCAAGACGGCCGACGCCGGCTACCTCACGCGTCGTCTCGTCGACGTGGCGCAGGATGTCACGATCGCCGAAGAAGATTGCGGCACCATTCAGGGGCTGGAGATCGCCGCGTTGAAGGAAGGCGAGGATGTCATCGAGGCGCTCAGCGAGCGCATCGTCGGCACCGTGGCCGCCGAAGACGTGACCGATCCGCACGTGCGCGACGAGGCCGGCCGTCAGGTCGTGCTCGCCGAGGCCGGGCAGCTCATCGACGAAGAAGCGGCGCACGCCATCGAAGAGTCGGGAATCGAGACGGTGAAGATCCGCTCGGTGCTCACCTGCGAGGCCAAGCGTGGACTCTGCCGCATGTGCTACGGGCGCAACCTGGCGACCATGAAGATGGTCGACCTGGGCGAGGCGGTCGGCATCATCGCCGCCCAGTCCATCGGCGAACCCGGCACGCAGCTCACGCTCCGTACGTTCCACATCGGTGGTACCGCGGCGCGTATCGCCGAGCAGACGGCGCGCAAGTCGAAGGTGGCCGGTGTCGTCGAGTTTGGGGACCGCCTCGTGCTGGTCACCAACCGCGAAGGACAGAAGATCGTTACCTCGTACGAAGGCGAGATCACCATCCGTGCGTCGGCCGACAAGTCATCGGCCATCGGCGCGCGCCTGGCGGTGCCGCTCGGTGCCACCTTCTTCGTAAAGGACGGCGACGAGGTCAAGAAGGATCAGGTCATCTTCACGTGGGACCCGTACACCAACCCGATTCTCGCCGACATCGAAGGCACGATTCGTTTTGTCGACATCGTCGAGGATGAGTCGGTCTCCGAGGAACTCGACGAGCTCACCGGCTTGCGCCAGCGCGTGATCATCGAGGACCGCGAGAAGAAGCTCCATCCGCACATCGAGATCTGGCAGACCAAGGGCGGGAAGGAGAAGCGCGTTCGCGACTTCGTCATCCCGGTGGGCGCGGTGCTTGTCTGCGAAGACAACGCCGAGATCCACGCCGGCGACACCATCGCCAAGGTCTCGCGTGAAGCCTACAAGACGCGCGACATCACGGGCGGTCTCCCCCGCGTGGCCGAACTCTTCGAAGCGCGCCGTCCGAAGGATCCGGCGACGATCTCCGAGGTCGACGGCATCGTGAAGTTCGGCGACATCAAGCGCGGCAAGCGCGAGGTGTTCGTCACCCCGGCCCGCGTAGAGAACACGCAGTGGGTCGTGGACGAGGGCGCCGAGTCGCAGTTGTACGAAGTGCCGGCCGGCAAGCACTTGCGCGTGCACGAGGGCGACCGCGTGCGCGCCGGTGACCGCCTGACGGAAGGGCCGGTCAACCCGCACGACATCCTGCGCATCAAGGGGCCGCGTGCGGTGCAGGAGTACCTGCTCAACGAAGTGCAGGAAGTCTACCGCCTGCAGGGCGTGAAGATTTCCGACAAGCACATCGGCGTCATCGTGAAGCAGATGCTGCAGAAGGTCCGCATCGTCGATCCGGGCGATACGGAGTTCCTCGAAGGCGAGCACGTCGACAAGCAGGTCTTCCGCGAGCAGAACGATCGCGCGAAGAAGCGGAAGGAGAAGCCGGCAACGGCCGAACCGCTGCTCCTCGGGATCACGAAGGCGTCGCTCACGACGCAGTCGTTCATCTCCGCGGCCTCGTTCCAGGAGACCACTCGCGTCCTCACGGATGCCGCGATCCGCGGTGCCCGGGACGACCTGATGGGGCTCAAGGAGAACATCATCATCGGGCATCTCATCCCCGCCGGCACCGGTCAGTACCGGTACAACGACGTGGAGATCGAGGGCGCCGAGCTGCCGGAAGTCACGCCGCAGCTTCCGATGAACGACGAGCCGCTCCCGAGCGTCTTCTCGGCGAGCTTCGCCGACAGCACGTTCAGCTTTGGAGGGAACGACGACCTGTAACCCGCCGGGTTGCGGGAGTCGGTATGCACGAAGCAACGCCCGGGCAAACTGCCCGGGCGTTGTGCTTTGTTAGGGGTGCGACGGGAGTCGCACGGCGCCGACGTCCGTGGTCGACTGTCGGTTCAGTTGCGCGTCCAGATCACCAGCACGCCGCAGCCGCCCGAGGTGCGGTTGAACTGGGCGGGAACCTGCGAGGCGCTGGCGTACGCCTCGATCGACTCGATCTGCTCGGGAGGAATGCTGTTGATGTCGTGCAGCGGGACGGCGCCGCCTTTCGAGTTGTAGATCAGCGCGCCGTTGAGGTACACGTCCATGTAACACGCCGGTCGCGCGCCGGCCGCGATGTCGGAGCGATCGAGCTGGAATCCCCCCGCCTGGCCAAAGGCGCCGCCAGACGTCGCCGGCGATCGCCCGGAGGCGGCCCATGCCTTCATCCCGCGTCCGCGGCGAATCGAGACGCCGGGCGCGAGGGCGGCCAGCACCTCCGACGTCTGCCGGTTGGCGAACTTCTCCAGCATGCGTCGATCGATGAACGCGCCGTTGCCGAACTTGCGCCGTTCCTCGAATCCCGAGAGTCGCGCGGCAGTGCTCGTGGCTTCCCCGGTCACCGCGACGCCGGCCAGTGTTTGCACCGCCGGCTGCAAGACGATGGGTGAGATCTCGAGGACGTCGACGTCCAGGTCGACCGTGACCGTCTCGGGGCGAAAGCCTGGCGCCGCAGCAATCACGAGACGCTCCCCCATCGGGACCGAGAGCAATGCGTAGTGGCCCAGCGAGTCGGTGGCCACTCGAAGACTGCCGCCGGCAACGCTTACCGCCGCGCCGCGCACCGGAACGCGCTGTGGACCGGCGAGCACCGCGCCGCGAATCGAACCCTGCGCCTGGGCAGAGGCGGACGGGATCGTGAGCGCGAGCGCTATCGCCCAAGCGATGTGCCAGTCACGCCGACACGGGGGGGCGGAGCAACGAGAAATCGACATGCAGCGAAGCTGGGGAGAGGAGGGAAGGACGTCCAGCGTTGGCCACGGTTGTCTCGCGCCGGTCACGGTGACAGGTGCTGGGACGCCGTTCGCCTTGACGCCCGTCCCATGCATGGGGAAGTTGGCGCGTGCCCTATCGCACGATCGGACTCCTGCTGGCCCTGCTCGTCGTCTTGCTGGGCCTCCGATGGCTCGGCCGCGCCACGCTCGATCGCGCGGCTCGCCGCGCGGTGCTGCGGTTTCGCTCGCGCGTGGATCGGTACAAGCTCACCAAGAAGCACACGATCGTCGCGGCCCTGCTCGCCGATGACGCCATCGCGCGTGCCGTCGACGAGCACGCGCGCGAGCACGGGGCCTCGTCAGAGGACACGTGGCGCCGAGTGCGACGCTACCTCGACGAGATCATCCCGTTCTTCAACATCCTCGCCTACTACCGGCTTGGATACACCGCGAGCCGGATCGTGCTGAACCTGTTCTACAAGGTCAGCGTCGACACCGAGCGCCCCGATCCGTTTCGCGGGCTCCCGCGCGACTCGATCATCATCTACCTGATGAATCATCGCTCCAACGCCGACTACGTGCTGGTGGCGTATGCGCTGGCGGGCGACGTCTCGATCTCGTACGCGGTGGGCGAGTGGGCGCGGGCCTTCCCGCTCGAGCACATCTTCAAGTCGTTTGGGTCGTACTTCATCAGGCGACGCTACCGCGAAGCGTTGTATCACGTGGTCCTCGAGCGCTACGTGCAGCTCATCACGCGCCACGGCGTCACGCAGGGGATCTTTCCGGAAGGCGGACTCACCCGCGACGGGACACTGCGCCCCGCCAAGATCGGACTGCTCGACTACGCGTTAGGCGTGGCGCGCGACCCGGCGCTGCGCGCGCGCATGTACGTGATGCCGGTGGCGCTCAACTACGACCGCGTTATCGAGGATCGCACGCTGCTGCGCGAGCTCGCGGCGCGCGACGGGCGCCCGCATACCTCGCGCATGGCGCAACTCCGCGAGGTCACACGCTACGTGGGCTGGAATCTCGGCCGCATCTTCACGGGGCGGTGGAAGCGCTACGGGCGGGCCGCGGTGATGGTGGGAAGTCCCATCCCTGTCGGGGCCTGGATCGATCGCCTGGAGCAGGACGGGGTCCCCCTCTTCGAGATCGACCGGCACGAGCGACTCGGTCACGTGCAGCGGTTCTGCGACGAGGCAATGGAACGCATCGGCGCCCTCGTCCCGGTGACGCCGGTGGCGCTGGCGTGCGCCGCGATCCAGACCTTCAGCGCCGACTTCATTTCCCGCGACCAGTTACTGGCGCGCATGGCGGAGCTGCGTGGCGTCCTCCCCGCGGTGAATACGCGCGTCCTGCAGGCCGAGCGCTCGGTGGAGGAGATCTTTGACCGCGCATACCGGATGCTGCGCATGCGGAAGGTCGTCGCCCGTCAGGGGAGCGGATACCTCATTCTGTCGCGCGGCCGCCCCCTGATTTCATACTATGCCAACGGGGTGGCCCACCTGCTCGGCCCCTTCACGGCTGGAATTCGTGAGCGGGATGCTTTGCCGGTGCTGGCGGCGACGGGGGAATGGCAGGACTGACCTGAAAAGGTAGGAGGAGAGGCCACGATTCAGGAGCGATTCCCCCAGACGGATTGACCTCCGCACCTTGCTTCGGGGCTAGGCCCCGTCTAAGTTCACTTTTCTGTTCCGTGCCGCCCTGGTGGGCGATCCACGTAGATGTCGATTCACGAACTGGTACTGAATGCCAACGATCAATCAGCTCGTCCGGCGCGCGCGCAAGGACGTTCTCAAGAAGGAAAAGTCGCCGGCTCTCAAGGCGAACCCGTTCCGCCGCGGTGTCTGCACCCGCGTGTACACCACCACGCCCAAGAAGCCGAACTCGGCGCTGCGCAAGGTCGCCAAGGTGCGCCTGACGAACCAGATCGAAGTGATCGCCTACATCCCGGGCGAAGGACACAACCTGCAGGAGCACTCGATCGTGCTCGTGCGCGGTGGTCGTGTGAAGGACCTTCCTGGGGTGCGCTACCACATTGTCCGCGGGACCCTCGACGCCGCCGGCGTCA
>CAZLLP010000191.1:0-9928 GCA_964560345.1 uncultured Gemmatimonadaceae bacterium | reverse complement strand
CGAGATGTCGCTCCCCTTTGGCCCGACGGTGATCCCGATGGGGGCGCCGCGCGTCGGCAGGAAGAAGGCGACCCCCGAGCGATATCCACCGGGCGGATTGGCGGTGATGGCGCGCCACGCCGTTCCATTCAGCGTGGTCGCCGCGTTGCCTCGCGTCGAATCGTCCTGCGCATAGTGCCCGCCCACCACCATCAGCCCTTGTCCCGGAACCTCGGCCACCGAAAAGATTCCGGTCGCCGATTCGCCGGCGCGAATGGGGGTGTCGTAGGCGATCCACTGGCGCGCGCGGTTCTGGCTGCGATGCAGGCGCGCCACCGTCCCACCGGTCCCGAGCCAGGCGACCATCTCGTCGGCGCTCCCTTCGAGCAGGAGCGACGAGCCACTGGCGGCAAAGGCCGCTTCACCGGGCGCGGCGATGGGCCGTTGGTCGAACGGCGGCTCGCGCCACGTCTCGCCACCGTCGGCGGTGTAGACCACAAAAAAGCGACCGCCGATCGGATCGCCTAACGCCATCCCGTGCTGGTCGTCCCAGAAGTCGATGGCGTCGAGGAAGACCGAAGTGTCGCTGGCCTGGTAGCGCAGCGACCAGGACTTCCCGCCGTCGGTGGTGCGCCAGATGCGTCCTGCCGTCGCCGCCACGTGCGCGACGCGTGCGTTGCGTGCGTGTACCGATCGCAGGTCAAAGGCGCTCGCGCCAGGAATGGTGTCGAGCGTCCAGGTGGCGCCGCCGTCTGACGAATGCACCACCGTCCCCTTGGTCCCGCTGGCCCACACGGTTCGGCCGTCGGCGACGCTGAGTCCGCGCAGCGATGCCGTGCTCCCGCTGTGCAGCGGGGTCCATTGCGCGCTGGCCGGTGCGGCGGCCGCACCCAGCACGGCGACGGCACCGAGCATCGTGAGCGCGAGGCCGGGGACGAGGCGACTCGTCAGGCGCTGCGTTGTCATCGTGCGCGTCGACAGCAGCGTGGGCAGCGTGGGCATCGCGGGCATGGTGAAAGGGAGGGCGAGGGCGGTATCGTGCACGGGTGGCGGCGCCGCCCACTCGCGGTAAACTCGCTGTAAACTCGCTGTAATCTCGCTGTCGAGCAGGCGGCGGCAACCACGGGCGCTGGTTCGTCGCTCGGCACCGATCGCCGATTCACGACGGGTGTGCGCCACCTCACCACGCAGCTCCCCCTCATCGGTCCCTACATGCCGTCCCTCCTTCGCACGCGATTCCTCGTCATCGGCAGCGGCGTCGCCGGCTTGCACACGGCGTGGCGCGCAGCGGCCGCTGGCGACGTTCTCGTCCTCACCAAGCGTTCGCTGCACGACAGCGCGACTTCCTACGCCCAAGGCGGGATTGCTGCCGCACTCGGCGCCGGCGATTCGCCCGAGCTGCACCGGCAGGACACGCTCGCGGCCGGCGCGGCGCTGTGCGATCGCGAAGCGGTCGAGGTCCTGGTGGAAGAAGGGCCGGCCCGTGTGCGCGAGTTGCAACTGGCGGGGGCGGCCTTCGACCTGGGTAACGACGGCAAGCTCAAGCTCGGGCGCGAGGCCGCGCACTCGCGCCGGCGCATCGTGCACGCGCACGGCGATCGCACCGGGGCCGAGGTGGCGCGCACGCTCATCGAGCGCGTGCGGGCCACCAAGAGCGCGAGCGTCCTCGAACACGCGCGCGTGCTCGAACTCATCGTGGAGAAGGGGCGCTGCGCCGGCGTGCGCGCCAGCGTGATGGGGCAGGCGGTGGAGATTCGCGCCGACGCCACGGTGCTCGCCTCGGGTGGGTGCGGACAGATCTATCGCTACACGACCAATCCCGTGGTGGCCACCGGCGACGGCTTTGCCATTGCCCACCGCGCCGGGGTGCGCCTGGCCGACATGGAGTTCGTGCAGTTCCATCCCACGGCGCTCGATACGCCGGAGAATCCGCTCTCCCTCATCTCCGAGGCGGTGCGCGGCGAGGGGGCCACGTTATGCAATGCGGACGGCGAGCGCTTCATGGTGGGGCGGCACAAGCTGGCCGAGTTGGCGCCGCGAGACGTGGTGGCGCGCGAGATCTTCCGCGAGCGCGCGCGCACCGGCGAGGTCTTTCTCGACGCGCGCAGCATCGGCAAGGAATTCGTGCAGCGCTTTCCCGGGATCTTCGCGCTCTGCCAGCATCGCGGCATCGATCCGCGTCGCGATCTGATCCCGGTGACCCCGGCGGCGCACTACATGATGGGCGGCATTGTCACCGACCTCGCCGGGCGTTCGTCGCTGCAGCACCTGTATGCGTGCGGCGAGGTGGCCTGCACGGGAGTGCACGGGGCCAATCGCCTCGCCTCCAACTCGCTACTCGAGGGGTTGGTCTTTGCCGAACGGGTGGCGCGCGACATGAGCACGGCGCCTCGCACCGCCGTCCCGCGCAAGGCCGCGTCGTGGAATGTCCCGCCGCTCGTCGATCGCGGCGCGGCGCAGGTGGCGGCCGACAGCATTCGGCAGTTGATGTGGGATCACGCGGCCATCGACCGCAACGCGCGCGGACTGCGCAAGTGCGTCACCGCGCTCAACGACATCCACTCGCGCCTGGATGAGGGGATGACCGAGGAGCGCAACATGTGCGAGACGGCGCGCCTGGTGGCCGCCGCGGCACTCGCGCGTCGCGAATCGCGCGGCGGGCACTATCGCAGCGACTATCCCAAGGCCAAGGGAGAATGGCGCGGAAAGCACATCGAGTGGTGAGTTGACCCGGCGAGGGACCCGGGTGGCCGCGAATGCGTACCACGGGGTAAGCTTTACGCTCTCCTCTCCACCTCCTCATCGCGCTCTCGCATGCTGGCTCGTCTTCGCCGTCCTGTCGCGATCCGTGTGGTCGCCCTCGCTGTTGCGCTCGTGGTCATGAGCGGTGCCGCGGCCCCGCTGCCGTCGGCGCCGCTCCCATCAGTTGATGCGCCCTTCCACCTGCGACTCGAGAAGTCGTCGCCGTCGGAAGGCGAGGCGCTGACCACGTCGCCCAAGGTCATTCGTCTCTGGTTCTCGATGGCCCCCGAGATGGCGGTGACGTCGATCAAGCTCGCCGATGCCAACGGCAAGGCGATCACGCTCGCGGCGCCACGTCGTGGGAGCGCGGCCAAGGATCCCGTCGAGGCGGAGGTCACCGGAGCGCTCGCGGCGGGGACGTATACGGTCGCCTGGAAGACGTCGTCGAAGGACGGGCATCCCATCAAGGGGACCTTCTCCTTCAGCGTGAAGGCGGGGGCCAACTAGCCGTTGCTGGGGTTCTTCGTCAGCGAAACGGCGCACGCGGTCGTTCGCGCGCTCCTCTTCATTGGCCTCATGGGAATGGTGGGAGCGGCGCTCTTCGCGCGACGCGTGGCCGGCGCCTTTGACGGCGATGCGCGCGCCTCGGCCATCGACGGCGCGCTGATCGTCTTGCGGCTGGCGGCGGCGCTGGTGTCGATCGTCATCGCCGTTCGCCTGGTCCAGCAGGCGGCCGCCTTTGCCGACACCCCCGACGCCTGGCGCAGCGCCGTCTCGGTCGTACTCACGCAGACGACGTGGGGGATCGGCTGGTTCCTGCAGGCGCTGGCGCTGCCGTGCGTCCTGCTCGTCGCCCCCCGTGCCGTGCGACGTGGCGGTGCGATGCAGGTGGCGTTAGGCGCCGGCCTGGTCGCGCTGTGTGCGTCGCCCGCCTTCTCCGGACATGCCGTCGGCGCGCCACGACTCGCCATCGTCGCCATCGCTTTCGACACCGTGCACGTGCTTGCCGCCGGGGCGTGGCTCGGCACCCTGGGAACCGTTGCCTTCGTCGCCCTCCCGCTCGCTCGCCACACCGAGGGCGTGAACATGACGCGTGTCCTCGCGCGTTTCTCTCCCATCGCCCTCGGCGGCGCCGTCACGCTCGCCGCCACCGGTGTCTTTGCCTCGTGGCTGCACCTCGAAACGCTCGCGGCACTATGGACCTCCGACTACGGGCTCATGCTCGTCCGAAAGCTCGTGCTGCTCGCCGGCGTGGCGGCCGTCGGAGCCTACAACTGGAAAGTGGTGACGCCCCGCCTCACCGCGAGCGGTGACCTGACGGCGCTGCGCCGCTCGACGGCGCTCGAACTCACGCTCGCGCTCGCCCTCGTCGCGGTAACAGCCTTCCTCGTCGCCACGCCGCTACCGGCCGAGATGTAGCGCTCGCCCCCAATGTCTCTGCCGTGACGCCGAGGCGCGCGCGTCGCCGTCGCTTCAACAACGCGTCGCCTTCCAACTCCCCGTCTGCACGTGGTCAGTCGCCCGAATCGCCGACTAGATTGCCGACCATGACACCGCCCACCGCCACCGCCACCACGACCGAATCCGCCCGCGACCTCGCTGCGCGCATCCGCGCCCTGGCCCGTGAGAAGCGCGCGGTGATCCTCGCCCACAACTACGAGCGCCCCGAGGTCCAGGACGTCGCCGACTACGTGGGCGACTCGCTCGGACTCAGCCGCGAGGCCGCCCGTACCGACGCCGACGTCATCGTCTTCTGCGGCGTACACTTCATGGCCGAGACGGCCAAGATCCTCTCGCCTGACAAGACCGTCCTCCTCCCCGACCTCGGCGCTGGCTGTTCGCTGGCCGACACCATCACCGCCGCCGAACTGATCGAATGGAAGCGTGAGCATCCGCACGCCGTGGTGGTCAGCTACGTCAATACCACTGCGGCGGTGAAGGCCGAGACCGACTACTGCTGCACCTCTGGGAACGCGGTCGAGGTGATCAACGCGATTCCCGCCGACCGGGAGATCCTCTTCCTCCCCGACATGTTCCTTGGCGCCCACGTGCGCCGCATGACCGGGCGCGACAACATCCACGTGTGGATGGGGGAGTGCCACGTGCACGCCGGGATCACCCCGCAGTCGCTCGCACACCAGCGCGCCGCGCACCCCGGGGCCGAGGTGCTGGTGCACCCCGAGTGCGGCTGTTCCACCAACGTGCTCGAAGCCATGTCGGCCGGCGCGATTCCTAAAGAGGGGGTGCAAGTCCTCTCCACGGAGGGGATGATCAAGCGTCCGGGGATCTCCACGTCCACGTCGTTCATCGTCGCCACGGAGACGGGGATCCTGCACCGGTTGCGCCGCGCCAATCCCGACAAGACGTTCTATGCCGCAAGCGATCGCGCCGAGTGTCAATACATGAAGATGACCACGCTCCCGAAGGTGCTGCGATCGCTCGAGCACATGCAGCACGAAATCACCGTCCCGCTCGATGTTGCGGCGCGCGCTCGGTTGGCGCTGGAGCGGATGGTGAGCATCGGAGGGAGTCAGGCGGCGGCGCAAACGCCGCCGGGTGATCCGGGCGAGTAGGGCGCACCGCGATCACCACGATTGGATCACGCCAGGGCTGTTGCCCGTTCGAGTGGAACGAGAACCTGCACCGGGGGAGAACGAGATGTCGACGCACGAAGACCCCGTGACGCCGCCACGCCGTGTCACGCCGTTGGACACTCCAAGCATCAACCGGCGGACGGTGCTGCGCTTCCCGCTCAACGAGCAGCAGGTGGCGGCGCTGGTGCGCCAGGCGTTGGAGGAAGATGGTGCCTTTAATGATGTCACCACGATTGCGACCGTCCTGAGCGACCGGCGCGCACGTGCGCGACTGGTAGCGCGCGACGCAGGCGTGGTCGCCGGGCTCGCGCTGGCCATCGAGGCGTTCCATCAACTCGACGCCAAGGTCTCGATGCGCGTGGACGCCGAGGATGGTACTCGCGTGGCACGCGGCGACACGGTCCTCTTTCTCTCTGGACACGCACGCGGCTTGTTGTCTGCGGAGCGGGTGGCGCTCAACTTCCTGCAGCGACTGTCGGGAGTGGCATCGCTGACGTCGCGCTACGTAGACGCCGTGCGCGGCACGAGGGCTCGCATTCTCGACACGCGCAAGACGACCCCGGGCTGGCGCGCACTCGAGAAGTACGCCGTGCGTGCCGGCGGCGGCGTGAATCACCGCCTCGACCTGTCGTCGTCGGTCCTCATCAAGGACAACCACCTGGTGGCGGTCGAGGGCGACATCGGTGTCGCGGTGCGTCGCGCGCGAGATCTTGTCGCCCCCTCGGCGACCATCGAGGTGGAGTGCGAGACGGTGGAGCAGGTGCACGCCGCCATCGAGGCCAAGGTCGACATCATCCTGCTCGACAACATGGCGCTCGACCGCATGGCCGAATGCGTGAAGCTCGTGAACGGACGCGCGATCACCGAAGCATCCGGCGGCGTGAGCCTCGACACCGTGCGCGGCATCGCCCAGACCGGCGTCGATCACATCTCGGTCGGCGCACTCACGCACTCGGCGCCGGCGCTGAACCTGGCGCTGGACTTCGAGTAGCCCAGCGAGCGAGACGTCGTGACGGCTAACCCGGGACCCGACGCGCCGCCCTTCCTCGACGCCTGTCCGGTGTGCGGGGGGAGCCAGCTGCAAGAGATCCGGTGCAAGGTGATCTGCCTCAACTGCCGAACCATCCTGCAGAGCTGCGCCGACCTGATGGGGTAGCGGTTGTCGGCGGGTGCGGCGTTAGGCCCGCGCCCGCGCCTCCAGATGCAACGCGCCCCGCCAACCGAGAGGATGGCGGGGCGCGTGACGTCGGAGACGTGACGTGATGCGACGCTACTGGATGGTGACCGCCGTCGTGCCGGCGATGCTGTTGAACACGGCGACGATGTTTACCGTCCCCACGGATACCCCGGTCACGACGCCCGACTGCGTGACCGTGGCGATGTTCGGGTTGTTGGTCACGAACGAAATGGGACGCGTGGTCGTGAGCGTGTTCCCCAGGGCGTCCTCCAACTTCACCGTCAGCAGTTGCGTGGCGCCAACCGCCAGCGTGATCGGATTGGGGGTGATCGTGAGCTTTGCCACGCGGGCTACGCGGAGCGTGATCTCGTTGCTCATGACACCGTCGACCGTGACCGTGATTGCCGCGGTTCCCTGCGAATTGGCCGCCACTACACCGGTATTGCCGCCGACGGTGGCCACCGGGAGGTTGTTCGACTGGAAGATGACCGAGCGCCCCGTGAGCGACGTGAGGACCTTACCGGTCGAATCCTTGACCACCGGGTTGTACTGGCGCACGTCGCCTTCTACCAGCGTGTCGGCGGTCGGCACCAGCGTCACCGAGCCGATGGGGATCAGCGTGACCGAAACGCCCATCGAGGCCGTGCGCCCTTCGACTTCGGCGGTGATGGTCGCCGAGCCGGGCGCGATCGCCGTCACGAGTCCCGTTGAGCTCACCGAGGCGACGGCGAGGTTGTTCGAGAACCAGGTCACCGTGCGGCCTGCAAGCACTCCCCCAGACGCATTGCGGGCGATCGCGTTGATCTGGAACGACGCTCCCACACGCAGGATCGGCGCAACCGGGGGATTCAGGGTGACAAGGGCGACCGGTTCGCGCGTGACCGTGACCACCAGCGATGCCGACTTTCCTTCGACGCTCACGGTGATGGTCGACGTTCCCTCGGAGACCGCGGTCACCAGACCGGTCGTGCTAACCGAGGCCACGGCGGTGTTAGACGCCGAGTAGGTGATCACGCGTCCGCTGATGGTCGAGCCATCGGATCCCACGAGCGTCGGGACGATCTGGCGCTGCCCGCCGAGGACGAGGTTGAAGTCGCCGATGTTGAGCTGAACCTTGTCGACCGGGAGGATGATCTTCACCGTCGCCTCGACAGAGCGCCCGCCCGAGGTGGCGCGGAAGAGCCCGAAGCCGACGGACTTGCCGGTGACCACCCCGGTCTTGGCGTCGACCGTGAAGACGGTCGGCTGCGACGACGAGTAGGTGATCGTGCGGCCGTCCCTGATCTCCGTCCCGTTGATGTCGAACAGAGTGATCGCGAACGGATTGGCGGCGGTCGTCTGCCCGGTGAAGAACGAGTCGACCTGCGGGAGGATGCGGAGCGACGCCAGGGAGACCGGAGGGACGCTCTCGGTACAGCCGGCGGCCCCGAGCCCGGCGATGGCCAGGAACGCCGCGGCGAGCCGGCGCGAGACGCGGCGCGTGAGGCGCGCGGTCGCCCGCGGGGATCGGTCTAGAGCAGAGGTGTGCATTCGATCGGACGAAGTGATGATCCCGGGGGTGATGCCGAGGTGTGGCACTGTGCTACCCCGTCACGGACGAGCAGGTTGCCGACCGGGATACCGCCATTGGAGCAAGGGGGGTGCCACACCCGGAAAGCTCTGCCGGTCAGCGGATGGCCTCAAGCTGCGCTGTGAGAACCGCCGGGTCGCTGGTGGGAGCGTCGCAACGGGATCGCTGGCAGACGTAGGCCATCGCCCCCCCTGCGGGAGCGATGCGTGCGTGCAGCAGCGGGAGCGGACTTTCGGGGACGGGTTCCCCCCCGGCGAGCACCAGCGAGGGGAGATACTGCCCGGCCACCACCTCGCGAAGCGACCGGAACGAGGGAGACTCCTGTTCACCCACCACCACGACCTCGGTGGCTCCGTACAACGCCATGTCGGCCACTCCCAACAGGTGCCCGAAGGCCGACGCATGGCGTTCGAGTGCAGTCGCTACGGACCGGCAGGCGGCCACGGCCATCGCTTCTCCCCGCGCCTCCCCGGTGATGACGGAGAGTCGGAGCAGGAGATCGGCCATCAGCGATCCGCCGCTTGGCGTCGCGTTGTCGGTAATTTCGCGCGGGCGGGTGATGAGCGTTTCGTGGTCGCTGGCGGTGTCGAAGAATCGCCCGCTCCCCGCATCGAAAAAGCGCTCGACCGCCACGTCGGCAATCGCCATCGCGTCGCCGAGCCATGACGTGTCGCCAGTGAGCGAATACAGGTCGAGGAAGCCCAGCGCCACGGCGGCGTGATCCTCGAGGAAGCCGAACGGCTTGGCATCGCCGGCGCGCCATGAACGAGACACCCGTCCATCGCGCACCATGTGCTGGCGCAGGAACTCGCCGTTCTTCACCGCAAGCGTGCGCAGTTCCGCGTCGCCGAAGATGCGAGCCCCGTCGGCCACCGCGCGCAGCATCAGACCGTTCCATGCGGCGATGACCTTGTCGTCGAGGGCCGGCCAGGGGCGCAGCGCGCGCTTGGCGTACAGCGCCGTGCGAGCGCGCTCGACCATCGCGTCGAACTGCGCCAGCGAGATCCCGTGGCGCCGCGACACGACCGACGGCGCCGAGGCGACGTGCAGGATGTTGCGCCCCTCGAAGTTGCCGCCCGGCGTGACCCCCCAGTAGTCGCGCAGCACCTCGGCGTCTCCACGCAGCAGCGATTGCAGCTGGTCGTCGCTCCAGAGGTAGAAGGTCCCTTCGTGTCCTTCACTGTCGGCATCGAGCGAGGAGTAGAAGCCCCCCTCTGGCGAGGTCATCTCGCGCGCGACCCATGTGAAGAGCTGGCGCACGGTGCGGCGCACTTCGGGTTCGCCGGTTGCCTGCCACAGGTGAAGCCCGAGCCGCGCGAAGAGGGCGCTGTCGTACAGCATCTTCTCGAAGTGCGGAACGAGCCACTCGGCGTCGACGCTGTAGCGATGAATGCCGCCCCCCACCTGGTCGTGAATGCCGCCGCGCGCCATGGCGATGAACGTGCGCCGCACGATATCGAGCGATTGTTCGGTCCCCGAGCGCGCCCAGTGTCGCAGAAGGAAGTCGCATGACATGGACGGCGGGAACTTGGGCGCCGAGCCAAAGCCGCCAAACTCGGCGTCGAAGTCGCGCGCCAGCACGCGCGCGGCGCGGTCCAGCAGTGGACGCGACAACTCCCCTTCCGCGCCACCCAGCCGACTCCCGCTGTCGAAGACTTCGCGCAACTGACGCGTGGTGTTCCCCACCGTGTCGCGCCGCGCGTGATACGTCTCGTGGATGGCGCCGAGCAGTCGCTTGAACGACGGCATCCCGTGTCGCTCTACCGGCGGAAAGTAGGTCCCGCCGTAGAATGGCCCGCCCAGAGGGGTGAGAAAGACCGTCATCGGCCACCTCCCGTTCCCGGTTATGGCTTGCCCCGCCCGGCC
>CAZLLP010000190.1:0-9982 GCA_964560345.1 uncultured Gemmatimonadaceae bacterium | reverse complement strand
ACATGACCGGGTGGGGGACCTTCATCATCGTAGCCTTGGGGTGCAACGACAGGGGGAGGTCGCGTTCCTGCGCATCTACGATCTGCTCGGCGAAGAAGGTGCGCAGTGCAGCGACGCGCATCACGGCGGTGTCGACAATCTCCCCGGCCTCGAGCTTGATCCCGTTCTTGAGGACGGTCACTTCGCCATCGCCCGTGACGAACTCGATCCGTGCGCTCCCGCCCGCTGGAACGGTCACCGAGCTCTCACTGCCATAGAAGTCGCCGTCGGTCATGTGCGCCACGTGCGACTTCGAGTCCTTGGACCAGGCGCCGAGCTTGTGCGGGTTCTTCTTGGCGAACTCCTTGACCGAGAGCAGGGCGCGGCGGTCGGAGTTACCCTCGCGCAGCACCGGGTTCACGGCAGAGCCCAGGACCTTGGCGTAACGCGCCTGGATCGCCTTCTCTTCGTCGTTGGCCGGCGCTTCCGGATAGTTAGGGATGGCGTAGCCGTGCGACTGCAGCTCGGCGATCGCCTCCTTCAACTGGGGGATCGACGCCGAGATGTTGGGGAGCTTGATGATGTTGGCGTCGGGCGTCGTGGCCAGCTGGCCGAGGGCGGCGAGGTGGTCGGGGACGCGCTGCTCGGGGGTCAGGGCGTCGGGGAAGTTGGCGAGGATGCGCCCGGCCAGCGAAATGTCACGCGTTTCGACCGTGACGCCGGAGCCTGCGGTGAAGGCCTGGACGATGGGAAGGAGCGAGAACGTCGCCAGCGCGGGCGCCTCGTCGATTTGGGTCCAGATGATCGTGGATTGCTGAGTCATGGTCGGTGCTGTAGAGGGCGGCGGCCGGGGGTTGGGTTCGGCGCCGTTCTATAGGATAGCGCGGCGGTGATGGGCGGGGCGAGGGAAAAGCTTGACACAGAGGCTCACAGAGGGAGCACGGAGGTTCACAGAGGAGGGCGCCGTGGGTCACTCCCGCCCGGGGACCCCTCCGAGCAGGAGCCGACCGAACAGCGCGCCGTTCAGCAGGAGGATCACCACTGGGACCCACCCCATCGGCGGCGAGCCGGCCGTCAGCTGCAGCTTGAGCAGGGCCAGGCTGCCGCACATCGAGAGCGTGAGGTTGGCCAGCACGATCGGGCGGCCGAAGATGGCGCCGTAGACGGCGCGCTTTCCCATCCAGTTGAGGATCGCGATCGCGAGTACGCCGGCGGCGGCAACAGAGGCCGCGGCCGGCGACGTGGCGCCCCAGCCGAACGCGGCGCTGGTTTCGACCGGGGCGAAGAGGAGGGCGATGCCGAGGGCGCCCAGGAGGAGGGCGCTGGCCTGGAGGTAGGGCGTGGTGGCGGGAGCCGCGTCGGTCGACATGGGAGGCGCGCGAGGGATCGTGAGACCGCGTGTGATGGGAAGTCTATCACGCGCGCACCGCGCGGCTCCAATGGGTCCCTGCGTGCGCGGGGACGAGGGGAGCGCCGGACGCCTGCCGACGCCTCGCTACCTAACGGTCACCTGCCAGACGGTCGACTTGCCATCGACGGTCACCGTGACGGTGAACTGCGCTCCTGGCAGGGCCGCGACCAGGGTGAGCTTGAAGTCTCCTCGCCCGCGCGAGTCGGTGATGTTGGAGCCGTCGGGGACGGCGACGCCCAGCAGCGCGTTGCTGCTGGACACTGTGAACTGACGCCCGCTCAGCGGGCCAGCGCTCTTGGACATCGCGCGGAACGACTCCGTCGTGTTGCGCCCGATCCCCGCGCGAATCGAGATCGACGGCGACGATGCCAACGGGACCGATTCCACCGTGTCCACCGGAATCAGCGCAACCGATGCGGTCGACTTTCCCGTCTGCCCGCCGCTCGTCGCGCTGAGGATCACGACGCCGGAGTCGAGCGCGGTGAGCGTCGTTGAACTCCCACTGGTCGTGCTGATCGACCCCTTCGCATTGCTCACGCTCCAGGTGACGGGGCTGTTGGGGAGCGGGTTGCCGGCGGCGTCACGCGGTGTCGCGGTGAGCGAGACCGTGCCGCGCACGATCAGCGACGGCGACGCGGGGGTGACGGTCACCGAGGCCACGGGGACGGCCATCACAGACACGGGGATCGTGGCCGGGCCGACGCCATCGACCGTCACGCCGATGGTCGCGTTGCCGGCGGCGACGGCGGTCACCACACCGTTAGGCGTGACGGTCGCCACGCCGCTGGCGTTGCTGGCCCAGACCACCGTGCGCCCCGTCAGCGACAGGACGACGCCCTGCGCATCGCGCGCGACCACGGTCGCCTGCACCGTCGTGCCAGCCGTTAGGCTGGAGTCGGGGGCCGTGACGCTGACCGAGGCCACCGGAGGGGGATTCACCACCAGCGGGAACGACGCAGGGCCAACGCCATCGACCGTCACACCGATCGTCGCCGTCCCCACCGCAATCGCCGACACCTGGCCACTGGTGGAGACAGACGCCACGCCGGCCGCGCTGCTCGACCAGACCACGGTGCGGCCGGTGAGCGACAGGACGTTCCCCTGCGCATCGCGCGCCACCACCGTCGCCTGCACCGTCGCCCCAGGCGTGAGGCTGGAGTCAGACGCGGTCACGCTCACCGTCGCGACCTGCGCGGGCACGATGACTGGCGGTACGACGGTGACCGGGAGCGTCGCCGGCCCCACCCCATCGACCGTCACGCTGATCGTCGCGTTTCCCTGCGCAATCGCGCTCACCAGTCCCGTCGACGACACGGTCGCAATGCTCGGCGCCCCGCTCGTCCAGACCACGGTGCGCCCCGACAGCGACAGCGTGTTCCCCGCCGCATCGCGCGCGGTGGCCGTCGCCTGCACCGTCGTCCCCACGGTCAGCGTCGTACTCGGCGCGCTCACGCTCACCGCCGCGACAGCAACCGGTGCCACCGTGAGCGCGAAGGTCGCCGGCGTCGCCCCGCCTAACGTCACGTCGACCGTGGTGCTCCCCGCCGCCACCGCGGTCACCACCCCGGCGCTGTTCACCGTCCCGACCGCAGTGTTGGCCGACTTCCACGTGGGGGTGCGCCCGCCGAGCGGGTTGCCGGCCGCTGTGCCAATCACGTTCCCCGCCGAGTCGAGCGCCGTGGCGACGAGCGGCTGCGTTTGCCCCGGCTGCAACGTGGCCGATGTGGGCGCGACGCTCACACTCGCCACCGACACCAGGTCGGAGTTGATCGTCAGCGTATCCGATACCACACCAGTGGCACCGGCGGCGCTGGCTATCACCTGCAACCCGCCCGTGGGCGCACTGAGAGCGGTGATCGTGGCCGTGCCGCTCCCCGCGCTGGACGGCGTGACCGAGAGGAGCGACGGGTCGCTGGTCGACCAGGTGATCGCGCGCCCACCTAACACGTTGTTGCTGGCATCCAGCGCCTGCGCACTCACCGATCGCGCATAGAGCGACCCGACGTGGATCGTACCCGTGAGCGGCGCCAGCACGACACGCGCGACCGCCACCGAGGCCACGGTGAGGGGCACCGTCGCCGTCGCCGGTGTCGCCTGCCCGGGTGAACTCGCGCTGAGCGTGATGGTCGTGTTCCCGGGCACGATCCCCGTCACGACACCGCTGGAGGATACCGAGGCGACCAGCGGATCGGCGACCGACCAGCTCAACGTGCGACCGGTGGGCGAGAGCGGGACCGCGGGCGATGCCCCTTGGAGCGTCGCCGTCAATTGCGCCGTGCCTCCCACCGTCACGGTCGGCGCCGAGGGGGAGATGCTCGCCGTGGCGACCGGCGCGTAGGTCACCGTCACGGTGGCGCTGGCCGAGGGGGTCGAGCCTCCGGGACCGGCGTTAGGCACGGCGACGGTGATGGTCGCGGTGCCGGGGGCGATCGCGCTCACGCTCCCCGACTGCGACACGGTCGCGATCGACACGTCGCTCGACGACCAGACCTGCGTGCGGCCAAAGAGTTGATTGCCGGCCGAATCCAGGAGCGACGCAATGAATGACCGCCCCTGCCCCTCGACAATCGACGCGCTGCTGGGAATCACCGCGATGCTCGCCACCGCCGCCGTGGTCACCGTCAGCGCCACCGTCGCCTGCTGCCCTTCACAGGTGGCGAGAATCAGCGCCGCCCCGGTGCCAATCGCGGTGACGACCCCCGTCTGGCTGACCGTCGCCACCGAGGGGGCCCCGGAAATCCAGGTCACGACGCGCCCGGTGAGGGCGGTCCCCGCAGAATCGCGCGGTGTCGCGACGATTTGCTGGGAGCTTCCCACGGTTAGGGCGAGCGTGGTGGGGGCCACCACCAGCGACGCCACCGGCACCGGCGTCACATCGATGATCGCCTTCCCCACCTTCCCCTCGGCGGTCGCCGAGATCTCGGCCCGCCCGGGGGCGACTGCCGTCACCACGCCGTCTGATGCGACCGAGGCGACGGCGGCGTTGTCGCTGCTCCAGGTGATCGGGCGACCGGCCAGCTCACGCCCCAACGAATCGAGCGACTGCGCGACGAGGCGGACCGTGCGCCCCGTGGAGAGGGTGAGCGCCGAGGGGGTGATCACGATCGAACTCACCGGAACGCGCGACACGGTGAGTCGCGCGGTGCCGCTCTTCCCTTCGACGTTGGCCGTGATCGTCACGCTGCCGGCGGCAAAGGCGTTGACGAGCCCCGTCGACGACACCGACGCGATCGCCGGGGCGCTCGAACTCCAGCTGATCAGCCGACCGGAGAGCGTGGCCCCGCTCGAATCGGTGGCGATCGCCGTGAGCTGCAATGACTCCCCGGCCAGCAGCGCCCCCGCGTCCGGCGACACGCGCACCGACGCCACCGGCACCGACTCGACCGTCACCAGCGCCGATCCGGTCACGCCGTCGATGGTCCCCGTGATCGTGGCGACGCCGGACGATACCCCCGTCACGGCGCCGTTTGTCGCGACTGTCGCGACACCCAGCGCGCTGGAAGTCCAGGTGATTGGTCGCCCGGGGACTGGTGCCCCTGCGGCGTCCAGTCCTTCGGCCTGGAGGGTGATCGTCCCGCCCACGCGAACGGAGACCGTGGACGGCGTGAGCCGCACGAGCGACACCGGGAGCGCCGAGACGGTGACCGGAACAATCGTCGACAGGCCGCGGCTGCTCAGCGCGACGCGCGTCGCACCAGCCGCAACGCCGGTGACCAGCCCGGACTGCGTGACCGTCGCCACCGCCGGGTTCTCCACCGACCAGAAGATCCGCGCGTCGGAGATGACGGTCCCTCCTTCGTCCAGCACCGAGGCCGCGATCGTCGACGTCGCCCCAACGCTGAGTTGCAGCGAGGGGGGCGTGGCCGTGAGGCGTGCGACCGGCGTCGAGCCGGGCGACGACGGATCGCCGCACGACAGGAGCAACAGGCCATACGCCATCGCGGCGATGGTGCGGCGACCTACAGGAGAGCGAACGCGCACACGAACCGTCGAGAGAGAGGACGCCTAACGACCTACGCACGAGCCAGGCAGGGGCGCTGGCGCCGCCGCCGCACTCGTCATCGTAGGCATGCCCGGTGGTCAATAACTATCGTTGCGGCTGGTCCCCTTCAATCGCTCGAAGGGAGTAGAGGAATATCGCCCTACAAGCTCAGCCGAAAGACGGAGAGCGCGAAGGAGTCTGTCCGTCCTCTCTCCGCCGACCCCACTCACGGGTCGCACCTGATGGCCGAGCCCGGTGCGCACCCTAGCGTTGACCGTGAAGGTCCGGGACACGCCAGGTGCGCGGACCCTGTTGGCCGCGGTCTGGCGTGCACACCAACAGGTGCCGCATGCGGTCACCCTCTGCCTTTCTCGCTGGCGCCCTTCGCATCCTGCTCGGCGCCCTCCCGCTCGTAAGCATCGCGCTCGTCGCGCTCCCGTCCGCCGCGCACGGACAGTCGTTGATGCAACGCATCCGCGCCGCGCGCCCGGAACTCGTCATCTACGGACGCCCCCAGCACTCCAACGCCAACGCCGAACTCGATCGCCTGCTGCGGAGCACCGGCTTTGGCGACAGTGTGCTGTGGGGGACGTCGAACTGCGGCCTGATGTGCGGCGGGATGGGCGGACCGTCGGGATTCGCGTGGTATCCCTACCCCGATCACGTGGACCGGACCGGCGGGAGCACGAAGGTCATCACGCTGTCGGCGGCGCTGCGCCCGCATGTGCGCGCCACCGCGCTCGTTGCCAGCGAGGCCACGTTAGGTGCGTCGATCGGTGCATCGTGCCCCAACGCGGCGTGTGGCAACTACTTCAGCAACACGGGAGAGCGGTATCTCATTGGCCTCGATCCGAGCGTGAGCTCGATCGCGCTCCTGGCCGAAAGCGAGTTTGGCGCCCTGCGACTGGGCGTCGGTCCGGCGATACACGGCGTGACGGTGCAATCGCTCTCATGGATCGACGAGCGCCGGCAGTGGAAGGAGCGCTACCGTCCCGTCGGCGCCATGGCGAGCGCCGGTCTCACCTTCGCGCTCTGGCGTGAACTCGTGGTGAGCGGGCGCTGGGTGTATTCCGCCATCGGCGACGTGCAGCTGTCGGCGCGCGATGTGTCCAACAACATGGCCCCGGGGTCGCGGCGGTTCGAGGGAGGGAAGGTGAACCTCTCGAACTCGTATGTGTTGCTCGGTGTCGGGCTGCGGATGCGGTGAGAAGCGGCGCGGGCGCACGCGCGCGCGCAGTTGGTCACGCCACGACGGCGGTCAAAGCGCAGGTGAAGCCGGGGAGTACGTCTTCGCCATCGAGCATGTCGTGCGCGCCAACGAGCATCACGCTGCCGTCGGCACGAAAGACGCGAGCATGTCGGTGCGTGGGATCGATCACCCACACGAGTCGGCAGCCCGCCGTTAGCCAGTCCGCCACCTTGGCGAGCACTTCCCCAGGGCGATCGCCTGGCGACAATACTTCGACCACAAGGTCAGGGGCCAATTCGGCGAACCCGCGCGTGCCCGGATCGGGACAGCGATCCGCCGCCACGAAGGCGACGTCCGCGGCACGCACGGTGTCGGGGTTACGGCGAAGCGTGAAGCCGGTCTCGGCGGCGACCACGACGCCGAGGCGGTGCGCGTATACGAAGTTTCCAATCGCAACCGTCATCGCGACAGCGACCGCTCCGTGCCGAAAGCCCGCCGGCTCTCGCACGACGAGCACGCCGCCCACCAACTCACTGCGCATGTTGGGGAGGCGGAGCTGCAGCAGCTCCTCGGCGGTCATCAAGGCGGTGGGCGCCATGGGCCGAGTATAGGAGGGCAAGGACATGGCGGCAATAGTACGCCTGGGTCGTCACGTCGGCGTCACCTCTCGTGTGGCGTATCGCGCGTCGAGCGAGGAGCGTGACGCATCCACACACGAAAACGACGCGCCATGTGCTGGCGCGTCGTTCACGGCTTCGTCCACCAGTTACCGCCCGCTGCTCAACCCGATCATGACGCGCGTGTGATCGAACAGGTTGATCCCCTGCACTTCCGCGTACCCATACAGCGGCGTGCCACGCCCGCCACGCAGGTCGAACGACGTGCCGATCGCGGTATTGAGGCCTAACACCGAAGGCGTAAAGATGCCGGCGCCCCCCGTGACGTAGGGCCTGATGGCCCGCGTCCCAAACGACGTGAAGCTGTACTGCAGGTTGGCCATGGCCAGCAGCGAGTAGCCGCCGCCGAAGCCAAGGGCGAACTCCGGTACCAGGTGGAAGCCGCTCCCCTTGGACAGCGGGCCAAGGTCGGCACGCACGCTGGCCACGAACTGTGTCTCGTCGCCGCCGAAGCTCAGTCCGACGAACGGTTGCAGCTCACGAGACGACACACTTCCCAGGCGGGCGAGCCCACTCGTCGTCAGGGGGCGCTGTTCCCCTTCCGCGGTCACGATCACCGTCGACGGCGCCGGTGCGGCGGGGGCCTGACGGGCCAGGCGCAGGCGCTCCTCGCGCAGCGAATCGGTCTGGGCCTGCAGGCGATTCTCCAGCACTCGCAGGCGCTGCGACACCGAGTCGTCGCGCAGGATCGTCGTGCGGCTGTCGAGCAGCGGCGTCGTCGTATCACCACGCACTTCGGCGCGGATGAGGCGACGCAAGTCGTCGATCGTCATCCCGGCTGGCAAGGCGCTGCGCTCCGTCGAGGGCGTCATGCCGTAGCGCAGGATCACTTCCCCAACCGTCGGGACGGGGATCATCACCCAACGCGTCGAATCGCTCGGCGACATCCGCATCCCGGGCTTGCCCTGCATCGGCATCATCTCGTGGCGCAGGCGCACGCTGTCGCCAGCTGCACGCAGCGAATCCTCGCGGAGTGCGAGGCGGCGCATCGCCATGCTGTCGCCACGCTCGGCCTTGAGCAGGTCTTCGCGACGCGCCCGCTCGAGGCGCGCGGTCGCTTCGGCACGCTGACGCGCGGTGCGTGCGTCCTGCAGGTCACCGCTGGTCGACCGACCACCGAGGCTGATCGTGAAGCCCCCGCTGATGAGCGTGTTGTGCGTGAGGTCGTCCGTCGTCGAGACATTCTCGAGTTGGTCATCGAGCGTCATCACGTAGTCGCGAATGGACGCGTTGAGGCGCACACGATCGGTGAGGCGGAAGCTGACACCGCCGCCGAGGATGAGTGCGGTCTGGTCTTCGCGCGCCATCCCGGTGGTGTCCTTGAATCCACCTAGGTAGTCGATGCGACCGGCGCCGACGACGAGATAGGGCGAGAGGCCAGGGCCGGTGTTGAGGTTGAACTGCGCTTCACCACCGTAGCCGGCGACCGGCTCGGTGCCATCACGATCGTCGTTGATGCCGCGCCAGTAGAAGCCGCGGATTCCGAACAGCGATGAGAAGTCGACGCCGGCGCGAAGGCCGGCCAGGTCCTGGTCTTCCAGGCCGTGCTTGCTGTTGTAGCGCAGGCGCCCGACGAACGGTTCGAGCGGCGCACTGGCGCCACGCAGCCCTTCGCCGGTGGTGGGCTCACCCATCGCGGAGAGCGGGAGCGTGATGGCGGCGCCATAGCTCATGTTGCGGTGCGAGGGGGCCGTCCCCACCGTCACCGAGTCGTCGCCAAAGAGGCGACGCGGGTTGAGGCGGAAGGCGAGTTGTTCGGCGAAGAGTTCGGCCTGCAGCCCGCCTAACGCGAAGCGCACGCCGCCGCCACCGGTGATGGCGATGCGTTCCTGCTTCTTGCCGGAATCGGGCTTGAACTGGATGATCCCGCCCCCCACGCGAGCGAACGGGATGAAGTCCCCGTGCCCGAGGTTGAACTGGAGGTTGGAGCCGAAGTAGCGCACGTCGACCGTGCGACGCGCCGCGTTGGGTCCGAAGAGCGAGGACGCGCGCGTGCTGTCGAAGGGGAACTTGGAGCGCATGTAGTAGAACGGCTGCAGCTCCACATACGGGCCGAACAGCAACCCGAGGCGTCCGCCGTAGATATAGTCGTCGTCGAAGGCGAGTCCGTCGTCCCATTGCACGCGTTGCGCGGACGGGATGATCGTGTAGCCGAGCTTCTGCGCATCGGCGGGGAGCGCGTGCACCACCACGGCAAGTCCGGCGGCGATCGTCCACTGGCGCCAATGTCGTGAGTGGCGTTTCGTGAGCGGCATCGTATGGTCTCCTGAAGGAAAGCTGGCGCGGGACCCGCATCGCCCCGACAGCTCAGGACCATACGACATCGCAGGAACGCTCCCGTTGCCGGGACGACACCTGCTTGCAGCTGGAGGCTGACGTCGCCTCCGAGAGGTGACCGCCGACACTCGTCAGGCAGGCAGCCCCGCGTTCCATAGCTACCAACGGGGAGGAGCAGCTACAATCGCTCGTAGGGCGTAGAGCGGGATGGCGCGATGGAGGGAGGGCGCGTCGAAGGGATGAGCCGACGCGCCTCGCGCGAGCGATGATGCTTGCTGCTGACGGGGACGATTGCGCCTGTCGAGATCGCCGGAGCGCTACGTCGACTTGCGCACGAACTCCGACTTGAGCTGCATGGCGCCGACGCCGTCGATCTTGCAGTCGATGGCGTGATCGCCGTCGACCAGGCGGATGTTCTTCCCCTTGGGGCCAACCTTCACCACGCTCGAGGAGGCCTTGAACTAGAG
>CAZLLP010000189.1:0-10211 GCA_964560345.1 uncultured Gemmatimonadaceae bacterium | reverse complement strand
TTCGTGCAGGCCAACCGCACCATTCGCTCATCCAAGGAAGGCGTCGGACTCGGCCTCGCGATTTCGCGAGAGCTGGCGCGCGGGATGGGGGGCGAGCTGACGGTCGAGAGCGAAGTGGGGGTGGGCTCGACCTTCACGCTCACGCTCCCCCGCGGTCCCGATCGCGTCCCGCTGACCTAACGACCGCCAGTCCGTCGGCCCGCGCGCCGGCGCGCGCGCCGGCCCGCGCGCCGGACACGCGCGGGACGGCTGCTCAGGCGTAACCCGCCAGCCGCAACCGCTCGATCTGCGCCGTGTGCCGGCGCTCGTGACCGGCAATCATCAGCACCCACTCGTACAGGTTGAGCGTCCCGAGACGCGGGTGCGGGAAGGTCACCGTGGAGAGCGCCAGGCCGTCGGCCTCCCGCGCCCACGCGCGCAGCCCCTCGCGCGACTCGGCAAGACGCGCGAGCGCCGTCTCCAGGTCGGTCGTTTCTGTCGGCTGCACGAAGTCCGGGGCAGTCAGCTTGCGCGTACCCGCCACGAGGTCGGTGTGGTCGAGCGCTGCGCGCAGCGAGGCGGTCTCGGTCTCTGGCCCCAGCCCCGCCGCGCGAGCGTCCTTCAAGGCGCGGAACAAGGCGCGGACCGACGAATGCTCGACGAGATACAGGTGCGCGAGCTGCTGTGCGACGCTCCACGCGCCGTCTGCGCCGGGCGTCTGCAGTCGCTCGGCGGGAATGGAGGCGACGACAGCAAGGAGGTCGCGGCGCGCGGCGTCGGCCTCGTCGAGCAACTCGGACAGTCGCGGATGCATGCGGAATCACCTGAGGCGGAAGGGGCGTCGAACGTCGCGCCGTCGTGACACACGAGCAGGGATGCCGCAATCTATCGCTGCAGACGCCGAGCCCCAATCGGGGTGACAACGGGGTGCGACCGGTGCATCATGCGAGGTGGACCATCGTGGTCCGATTCCCCTTCGTGTGCCTGCACTCCGGTCACGCCCGTGTACGTACCAAAGCTCGTCACCACGCTCAAGCAGTACGATCGCCGCCAGTTCATCGCCGACCTCACCGCCGGCACGATCGTCGGGATCGTCGCCCTCCCGCTCGCGATCGCGTTCGCCATTGCGAGCGGGGTCACCCCGGAACGCGGCCTCTACACCGCCATCGTCGCCGGCTTCATCATCTCGGTGCTCGGCGGCTCGCGCGTCCAGATCGGCGGCCCCACCGGCGCCTTCGTGGTGATCGTCTACGGGATCGTGCAGAAGTACGGGCTCGAGGGGCTCACCGTCGCCACCGTCATGGCCGGGGTGATCCTGATCGCGATGGGGCTCGCCCGGCTCGGGGCGATCATCAAGTTCATTCCGCAGCCGCTGATCACCGGATTCACCAGCGGGATCGCGGTCATCATCTTCACCGGGCAGGTCAAGGACTTCCTTGGCCTGAAGATGGGGACCGTCCCGGCCGACTTCGTGGAGAAGCTGGCGGCGTACGCCGAGCACTTCTCGACCATCAATCCGTCGTCGATCGGCGTGGCACTCGCCGCGCTGGCCATCGTGGTCTGGTGGCCCAAGGTCAACCGCAGGATTCCGTCGCCGTTCGTGGCGCTGATCGTGACCACCGGCGCCGTCTACTTCCTGCGCCTGCCGGTGGATACGGTGGGAAGCCGATTCGGTGAACTCTCGGCGTCGCTCCCTCGTCCGGTCGTACCGCACGTCTCATTCGCGGTGATCCAGAGCCTCGTGTCGCCCGCGTTTACCATCGCGTTGCTCGGTGCCATCGAGTCGCTACTGTCGGCGGTCGTGGCCGATGGAATGATCGGGTCACGGCACCGGTCCAACATGGAGCTGATCGCGCAGGGCGTCGCCAACATCGCGTCGCCCATCTTTGGCGGCATCCCCGCCACCGGCGCCATCGCCCGCACCGCCACCAACGTGAAGAACGGCGGTCGGACGCCCGTTGCCGGGATCACGCACGCCGTTGTCCTCCTCCTCATCACGCTCTTCTTCGGCAAGCTGGCGGGGCTCATCCCCATGGCGACGCTGGCGGCGATCCTCGTGGTGGTCGCCTATCACATGAGCGAGTGGCGCACCTTCCTCGATGAGTTGCGCGGCCCGCGCTCCGACGTGGTGGTGCTGCTCGTCTCGTTCTTCCTCACCGTCGTCGTCGACCTCACCGTCGCGATCGAGGTGGGAATGGTGCTGGCCTCGTTCCTCTTCATGCATCGCATGTCCGAGGTGACCAACGTGAGCGCGGTGACGCGCGAGCTGCGGCGCGAAGCGGGACAGGACGACGAGCGCGACGACAACGCGGTGGCGACGTACAACATCCCCGTCGGCGTCGACGTCTACGAAATCAGCGGCGCCTTCTTCTTTGGCGCGGCGGAGACGTTCAAGGACACCGTCAACCAGGTGGCGCGAAAGCCCAAGGTCCTGATCATCCGCATGCGCAACGTGTCATTGCTCGACGCGACGGCCTTGCGCGCATTGCGGGACGTGGTGCACCGCAGCAGGGTCGATCGCACATTGGTGCTGATTGCGGAGATTCACACGCAGCCACTGGCGGCGCTGGAGCGGTCGGCGCTGATGGAAGACCTGGGTCCCGAGTCGATCTACTCGACGCTCGAGGATGCGCTCGACCGGGCACGGAGTTACCTGGCGGCGCGTGCGCCGACTCCGCCCAGCGGGACGCCGACGACCGGTCCGCGTTAGGCGGCCGGTCGTCGGAGGCGACACAACATCAGATTCCCGGGGGGAGAGCGCGACGCACGTCGCGTTGGCCGTTGGCGACCCCCATCCCCACGCTGATCCCGAAGCCGAGTGCCGTTCCCGCGCCGATGATCGGCAGGAGTGCGACGATGGGGCTGGCGATCATCGCGGCGCCGAAGCCGGCGATGATCGGAGCAAACGCGGACTGGGCGATATCGACGTAGCGCAGGCGCTCACGCACGAAGGCGCGGGCCTGGGTGTAACCGATCAGGGCAACCGCAACGCTGGCGGCGAGTCCGAGCAGTCCAAACATGGGGAGAGTCCTCGAGAAGCGATGAAGCGGGTGTGCTGCACCGTACGACGGGCGCTCGGCATAGTTTCGCCGCCGACGGCTTGGACTGCTAGCTTGGGGCGTCGCGTCGCGTGCACGTCTCCCGATCCACGGACCTTCCATGCTGGCTGCCGTCATCTCGCGTTTTGGCCCCCCGGAGGTTCTCGAACTTCGCGACGTCCCGACGCCAGCTCCGGGTCCGCACGACGTCCTGGTGCGCGTACACGCCTCCTCGCTCAACCGGGCTGACCTCGCCCAGCGGCTGGGACGCTACCCTGCCCCACCTGGGTGGCCCGCGGACATCCCCGGGCTCGAGTTCGCCGGCCAGGTTGCCGCCACGGGGAGCGACGCCACGCGCTGGCGTACCGGAGATCGCGTCTTTGGACTGGTGGGCGGTGGCGCGCATGCCGAGTACGTGGTGGTACACGAAGCGACGATCGCGCGCATTCCCGATACGCTCACGTGGAACGAAGCGGCGGCCATCCCCGAGGCGTTCCTCACCGCGTACGACGCCATGGTCACGCAGGGTGGGTTGCGTGCGGGGGAGCACGTCCTCGTGCACGCGGTCGCGAGCGGCGTAGGTCTGGCCGCGGTGCAGGTGGCGCGCGCGTGGGGCGCCCGCAGCTTTGGCACATCGCGCACGGCAGACAAGCTCGCGGTGGCCCGTTCGTTAGGCATGGATGCAGGCATCGCCCTCGCCGAATCGACCGCGCCGCTCGTCGACGCCGTGAAACAGTGGAGCGACGGGCACGGCGCCGACCTGGTGGTGGACCTCGTCGGTGGTGCGTACGTGGGCGCCAGCGTCGAGGCCGCGGCGGCACGCGCCCGACTCATGCTTATCGGTGCCGTTGGCGGGAGCGAGGCGCGTTTCGACGTGCGCCAGGTCCTGTACAAGCGCCTCTGCATCCAGGGGACCGTCATGCGCTCGCGCTCCCTCGCCGAGCGCATTGCCGTGGCCGACGCATTCGCGGCCGAGATCGTCCCCCGTGTGGCCAAGGGGGAACTCGTACCGACCATCGATGACGTTTTCCCGCTTTCGCGCATCGCCGAGGCGCACGCTCGACTGGAATCGAACGCGACGGCGGGAAAGCTGGTGATCGAACTCCCGCCACGGTAACAGGCGGCGAGCCTCGCGGGGCCGAAGGATCTTGCGTTGGGGGGCGTGGGTATTTATGCATTCATCATGCATAAGCTCGCGTCCCGCCCACGTACTCGGACCGCCGTCCGGTCGCCGCGCCCACACCTCAGCGCGACATTCGTCGTGCGCGGTGCGCTCGACGCCGATGCGTCGGAGATTCACGAGTTGGTGGCACAACACGCCGAGTCCGGGCTGGTCCTCCCGCGCAGCGCCGACGAAATCGCCGCGGCGATCGACGACTACGTGGTGGTCACCGACCGGAACGGGCGCGTCCTCGCCTGCGCCGCGCTGCATGAGTACTCGCCCTCGCTCGCCGAGGTGAGTTCGGTGGTGGTGTCGCCCGACGCGCAGGGGCAGGGGCTGGGGAGCATGGTGGTGCGCGGGGTCGAAGGGATGGCGCGCCGCCGGGAAATTGATGAACTCTTCGCCGTGACGCTGGCCGACGGGTTCTTCTCGTCGCTCGGATATGAACGTTGCGCGATCGCGCGCTATCCCGAGAAGCTGGCGCGATACGAGGCGCTCGCCGCACGCGGGGTGCAGGTGGTCCCGAAGTCCTGCTTTCGCAAGTTAGCCTCCTGGAGCTGAGCGAGACGAGCACACCATTCCGCCAGATGCACGCGAGGCCGCGCCCGGATCGGGCGCGGCCTCGTCGTTTTGCCCTGCCGCGGGGAGCGACCCTGCCGTTACTTCCCGGCGGGCACTGCCACGATCGCCAGGCGATTGCCGTCAGGTGAAACTGCAAGGCGCGTGATGTTCGTCACCCCCGCGACCGCGAGGTCGGCCACCTCCATCCACGCCGCCGACTTCGACGGATCGCAGACGAACAGTTTGCTCCCGCTCCCGGCAATGAGACGCCCGTCGGGGAACCAGGCGTAGTCCTCGGTTCCCTTGGGAAGCTTGGCAATGGGCTGCATGGCGCGCGTCGCGACGTCGAGGTCCATGACATACCAGTTCTCCTCGTACGCCTTGCTGACGAAGCTGATGTGCGTGCCGCCCGGAATGCGATGCAGCGATCGGCCGACGTTGATCATCACCGTGTCGGCGCGCCCGGAGCGCACGTCACCTACCACGAGCACCGGCGGCGAGCCGAGGACAAACATCGCGAGACGGTTCGCATCGGCCCACGCGTGGTAGCCGACCGGCTTGAGGGACGGAAGGATGACCGACTCCGCGCCGCCGCCCAGCGGAATGCGCCACAGGCGTTGGGTGGAATCGCGTTCGACGCGAATGACCGAGATCGCCCCGCCCTCGGGGACTTCGGCCGCTGAGTACTCGCTCTCGGGGGCGGTGCGCGTCACGCGCGTCATCGCACCGGAGGCGAGGTCGACGCGATAGATGTCGGCCTGCGCGTCCTCGCGCGTGGACGTGAGGTACAGAGTGCGTCCGTCGCGCGAGAAGGCCGGCTGATTATCGTAGCCATCGCGGGCCGTGAGGTTGCGCGGCGTACCGACCTGTACGCCCCTGGCGCGGAGGTCTAACGACGAAAGGAAGACGTCGGGGTTGCCTTGCGCGGCCGCGCGCGTGCACGGAACGGCAAGCGCGGCGAGCGCGACGAGCGCGGCGTTCAAGGCGGCGGAGGCGACGGGGTGCGACCTGCGAGAGCGAGACATGGTCATTCGGTGCGGGTGACCGGAGGTTAGCCACGTTGCGCCCCATCGGCCACCGAACGGAATACCTGCCGTGAATCGGGCGCCAGGGCTGCTGCGGGCAATCCGAGGGCCGGAGTCGGGCGTATCCCATCGGGGGCGGGTTGTGCGCGCCGGAATGGCGTGGCACTTTCTTCGCGCACGCCACCTGGCCTTTCACCCGACGCTCGCCTACGTCGCCCGCCTGGAGCCTTTCCCATGCTTGGCCTGATGCAGGAAGTACCGCTCTCGATTCCGATGATCATTCGGCGAGCGCGCGAGCTGTTCCCTGAAAAACTGGTCATCTCGCGTCGCCCCGATCGGACCGTCACGCGCGTCCCGTACGGGGCGGTGATTGCACGTGCCGGCCGACTGGCGCAGGCGCTGCAGAAGCTCGGGCTCGAATCCGGGGCGCGCGTGGCGACGCTGGCGTGGAACAACCAGCGACACCTCGAGGCCTACTTCGCGATTCCGTCGGCAGGATTCGTCCTGCACACGCTCAACTTGCGCCTGCATCCGAGCGACATCGCCTATATCGTGAATCACGCCGAGGATCAGGTGGTGCTCGTCGATCACGTCCTGTGGCCGCTCTGGGAGAAGGTGGCCCCGCACGTGAACGTCAAGCACGTCGTGGTCATGTCCGACGGCGGCGAGCTGCCGCCGGGAACGATCGACTACGAATCCCTGGTCGCTCCGACCGACGCCCCTCCCTTCCCATTTCTCGACCTCGACGAGCGCTCCGCCGCGGCGATGTGCTACACCTCGGGGACCACGGGGCGCCCGAAAGGCGTGCTGTATTCGCACCGTTCGCTGGTGCTGCACACGCTCATGTCGATCTCGTCCGACGGCGCGGGGATCGTGGAGCGTGACATCATGCTCCCGGTTGTCCCCATGTTCCACGTGAACGCGTGGGGCTTCCCGTACACCTGCGCCCTCATGGGAGCGTCGCAGGTGCATCCAGGGCCGCACCTCGATCCCACCTCGCTGCTCGAGCTGATGTCGGGTGAGCGTGTGACGATGGCCGCCGGCGTGCCGACGATCTGGTTAGGCATCCTGCAGGCGCTCGACCAGGGCGCCGGCAAGTGGGACCTCTCGGCGATGCGCATGACCCTCGTGGGCGGCGCCGCCCCGCCGGAATCGATGATCCGCGGCTTCAAGCAGCGCCACGGCGTGCACGTCCAGCAGGGATGGGGAATGACGGAGATGTCGCCGATCGGGACGATCTCCAAGCTCATGAGCAAGCACCAGGACATCCCCGAGCACGAGCAGTTCCACCAGTTGGCCAAGGCGGGCTATCCGGTCCCCGGCGTGGAGATCCGTGCCCGCAGCGAAAACGGACTGATCCCGTGGGACGGGAAGGCGATGGGAGAGCTGGAGGTGCGCGGACCGTGGATCGCGCGCGAGTACTATCGCCCCGAGGACCCCATCACGCAGTTCACCGACGACGGCTGGTTCTGCACCGGCGACATCGTCACCATTGCGCCTGACGGCTGCGTCACCATCACCGACCGCGCCAAGGACGTGATCAAGTCCGGCGGCGAATGGGTCTCGTCGGTGGCGCTGGAAGGCGCCCTGATGGGACACGCCGAGGTCTTCGAGGCCGCGGTGGTCGGGCTCCCGCACCCGCGCTGGTCGGAGCGCCCGTTTGCAGTGGTGGTGCGCAAGCCGGGAATGCAGGTGGAGCAGCAGGCACTCAAGGCGTGGCTCGCCGAACGCTTCGCCTCATGGTGGGTCCCCGACGAGATCGTCTTCGTCGAGAGCATCCCCAAGACCGGGACGGGGAAGGTGCAGAAGCTGCTGCTGCGCGACCAGTATCGCATGCACTACGTGAAGGCCGAGCAACTGGCACACTCCGAGGAATCGGCCGGGACGGGCGCCTAACGTCTGGCAGAGGTCGCGGGGCGGCGCTGGCGCTGTGCCCCGAATCTCAATCGCGCGCCACCCTCCCCATGCGAGGGTGGCGCGCCGTCGTATCTTGCGGCGTGGCCCCCATGAGATCCCGCCCTGCCGTTCCCACCATCGAGTCGCCGACGCGCCGCATCCTGCTGGTGGATGCGGACGCGTTCTTCGTGGCGGTGGCGCGCATGATCGATCCCGAGGGGGCCGGGAAGGCGAAGCTCCTGATCGTCGGCGGAGCGCCAGGGTCGCGCGGCGTCGTCTGCTCGGCGTCGTACGAGGCGCGGCAGTTTGGCGTGCGATCGGCCATGCCCATCGCCCGGGCCGTGCGGTTGTGCCCACAGGCCATGTGCGTCCCCGTTCCCCGCGGCGCTTGCGGACGCAAGAGTCGCGAGATCTCCGCGGTGCTGCACCGCTTCGCGCCGGTGGTGCAGGCCGCCTCGATCGACGAGTGGTACCTCGACCTCACCGGTACCGAGGCGTTGTATCACGGGGCCACGCTCGCCGAGGTGGCGCACCAGATTCGCGATGCCGTGCGCGCCGAGACCGGGTTGACGGTTTCGTTAGGCGGGGGAACCAACAAGCTGGTCGCGAAGCTGGCGGTCGAGTTCGGGAAGCCGAAACCGGGGACTGCCGGCAACGGGGTCTTCGTGGTGGCCCCGGGCGACGAAGGACGGTTCATGCTCCAGGTCGCGTTGGCCGACATTCCAGGAGTGGGACCGCGTCTGCGAGACAAGCTGGAGGCGATGCGGTTGCACACGGTGTCCGACGTCCTGGCCGCCGGCCTTCCGGCGCTCGAGCGCATGCTGGGGGAACGTGCCGGCGGCTGGCTCTTCGATCGCGTGCGCGGCATCGGGAGCCAGGACGTGGTGGCGCGCGAGCAACCCAAGAGCGTGAGCCACGAGGACACGTTCCACGAGGACGTGAACGACGACGCGCTGCTGGGCGTGGAACTCGTGCGCCTGGTGACGAAGGTGGCGTCGGACCTGCGCGGCAAGGCGCTCACCGCACGCACCGTCACGGTGAAGCTCAAGGACGCCGACTTTCGCTTGCGAAGTGCGAGCCGCACGCTCGACACGCCGGTGGTCGCGGATCGGGTGATCCTTGGCGTCGCGCGCGAGCTGCTGCTCAAGCTGCGCAAGGCACGCCGCACGCCGGCGCGACTGCTTGGCGTGGGGCTCTCGGGCCTGAGCGACGAGGATGCCGAGGTGGAAGCCGGTCAGCTCTCGCTCTTTGGGGAAGCGCCGGCGCCCGAAGCGCTGGAGACGGCACGCGATCGCGCGCTGGTGACCGCCGTCGACGCATTGCGGGCCAAGTTCGGGGCCGATGCCATCGTCCCGGGACGGCTGACGGGCGTGGCCGTACCGCGCGTGCGCGACGCGGCGCCGACGCGCGAAGCGCCTAACGCTTCTCCGGCTGGGGAAGCCCGGCGCCCAGGGCGAGGGCCAGGCGCTCGACGGTCCGATCGTTGAGGCTGAGGATCACCGCCGCCATGTTGTTCGACGTCACGAGCGTGGGCGGGGTCCGCCAGGCGCGCCGCGTCCCCTTGGGCGCCACCGCCGCGCTATCGAGTGCCTTGGTGTCGCGCGCACGATCGGCTGCCGACGCGTAGAGAAACACCTGCAGCTCGTGCTCAGGATTGCCGATGTGATACACGGTCCCCTTCACCGCGAAGAACGGGTACGACACCGGCTCCGCCTGACGATCGAACACGACCCCTGCGTGGGTGAGGCGGTCCTCGATGGCACACGCGGTCCAATCTCCCTCGAGCAGACATGGCGGCTTGCCGTCGGGAGTCGTCGCTGCGGAGGTGGCGGCTGACGGAGCAGCCGCGCTGGCGGATGCACTCGAGGACGCACCGCTGTTCGACTTGCCATCGGACGAGCACGCCGACGCGAGCGTGGCGACGACCATCGTGAGAAGCACGCGCACCGTCGAGATGTTCCGGTCGTTCCAGCAGGCGAGTGAGGTCATGCAAGAGAAGGTAGCGCCCCCGCTCGCGCCCCGCACGCGCCCCGCTCGCGCCTCGCTCGCGTCGCCACGCGTCGTCACACGTCGTCACACGGCGCCCTCGTCGTCATGCGGCGCGCCGTGCCGCCGGGGCGCTCCCCTACCGTTCGGCGGTAAGTCCCATTCATTTCCACGGCGTGCGGCGCCGCGGCGGCGCCTGCGCATCCGGGTCCCAACGCGAGCTGACGCCATGAGAGCTGACGAGATCGACTATCGGTTGATTGGAGATGACCTGCAGGGCGTGGTGATCACGCTCGACCCCGGCGAAGCGGTGGTGGCCGAGGCGGGGGCCATGATGTACATGCAGGACGGGATCAGCATGGCCACCTCGCTCGACCAGACCGGGCGGGGGGGCGGGCTGTTCGACAAACTTCTTTCTGCCGGCAAGCGCGTGCTCGCGGGCGACTCGTTCTTCGTCACCTGGTTCAACAACTCGGGGACGGTTCGCCGCGACGTGGCCTTCGCCCCCCCCTATCCCGGGAAGATCCAGCCGGTCCACCTCGAAGCGGGGGGCGGGACGCTCAA
>CAZLLP010000188.1:0-10703 GCA_964560345.1 uncultured Gemmatimonadaceae bacterium | reverse complement strand
GCCATCGTGCGCATGTCACCGGGGTGCCCGCGCCTCCTCGACGGCGACGCGGGGCGCGTGCGCCAGATCCTCGTGAACCTCGTCGGCAACGCGATCAAGTTCACCAGCAGCGGACGGGTGATCGTGGAGGCGGAGTGCGTGGAGCGCGAGGGCGACGAATCGCTCATCCGGCTCTCCGTGCACGACACCGGCACCGGTATTCGCGCCGACGTCGTGCCGCAGCTCTTCCAGAGCTTCTCGCAGGGCGACAGCTCGACCACGCGCAAGTTTGGCGGGACCGGGCTGGGGCTGGCCATCACGCGCCGGCTCGCCGAGGCGATGGGCGGGAGCGCCGGCGTTTCCAGCATCGAGGGAGAGGGATCGACGTTCTGGGTCACGTTGCGGCTGACGGTTGGCGCGCCGCCGGTCGTCCCGCTCACGCCACGCGCACGCGGCGCGGCGATCATCGTCGAGCCGGACCCCGATCGCGCCGCGATGATCCGTGCCCTGCTCGAGGTCTCCGGCTACGACGTGCACCTGACGGAATCGCCTGACGACGTCCCGACGCTCGTGAGCGCCCACCCGGCGGCGCCGTTCGCCGCGGTCGTCGTGGGGGGGCGCAAGCCCATGGCCGCGCTCGAACGCGCCGCCGTCACCATTCGCGCGGCGCTGCCAGGGCTGCAAACGCTCGTCGCCGTGGTCCCGCTCGCGCAGCGCATGGCCAGCGCCTCGCTGCGCACCCTGGGCTACTCGAGCGTCCTCGCCCTCCCGCTGCGGCCGTCGCACCTCGTGTCGGCCGTAGCCACGGCCGAACCGGCGATCGACCCAGACGCGGTGGCGTCGGCGGCCCGCGGCGTCTCCAACGATCGGCAGAGCACCGACGTCGCGGCGGTCCGTCGCATCCTGGTGGTCGACGACAACGCGGTCAACCAACTCGTCGCCGTGGGGATGCTGCGCAAGCTGGGGTGCAAGTCCGACGTCGCTGGCGATGGCGCCGAGGCACTGCGCCGGCTCGCGTCACAGCCGTACGACCTCGTGATGATGGACTGCATGATGCCCGACATGGACGGCTATGCCGCCACCCGCGCCATCCGCTCCGGTGAGCAGGAAACCGGCGCGCCGCGCATCCCCATCGTGGCCCTCACCGCCAGCGCACGCCGCGAGGATCGGGAACGCGCACTCGAGTCGGGGATGGACGACCACGTCGCAAAGCCGCTGGTCTTCGACGACCTGCGCGAGGTGGTGGAGCGCTGGACCACCATCGAGAGCACGGTGAGCGAGCCCGTGGTGGACGTGGCCGTCCTCGACCGCCTGCGCGAAACGTACGGCGAAGGAGGGGAGGAGTTCGTGCAGGCCCTGGTCGACCTCTTCATCGATGATGCGCCGCGCCGCCTGGCGACGCTGCGCGCTGCGGCGCAGGCGGGTGATGCCGAATCGGTCGCCAACGGTGCCCACGCCCTCCAGGGATCGGCGGCAACGTTAGGCGCGACGGCCCTCACGCGCCGCGCCCGCGAGCTCGATGCCGCCGCACAGGCCGGGGGGCGCGAACCGCTCCTCCCGGTGGTCGAGCGCATCGGCGACGACATCGCCCTGGTCTGCGCCCGCTTGCGAGAGTTGGTCGACCACCACCCGTCGCCAGTCGACTTCTAGCGGCGCGATCGCGTCGCGCGCTCGGGGCGCGACCGCTGAACGTCGCGCGCCCAACGCGCACCGCGATCGACTAGCGAACCGCGCGCTTCGCGCTCCCCGTGAGGACCAGGATTGCGCCTGACGGGTGGTCCATCCCCCAGCGCAGTTGCGCCTGCGTGGCACCCACAAAACGAATCTCGACGATGCCATCGACCGGGATGTTGCGCAGCGCCCCCGCGTCGCCAAAGCGCTGGTTGTCGAGGTAGACGATCGGCGAGGTGCTCCCCTCGCGCACGCGCAGCAGCGTCGTGGGGCCGCGCCCCGTGAGGAAGGCCGGGCGCAGCAGGCGCACCGCATCGTAGGCGTTGAGCGCGCTCGACTTCGAGATCTCGGCGCGATAGATCACGTCGGACTGACGCCCCTCGGACGCGCTCCGCCCGCCGCTGCTGGCGCACGCGCCGGTGGCCGTCGAGGCCAGCGCCACTCCCAGAAGGAGGCGCCGCATCATACAACGCTGGGTCATGATCCCGGACAGGTTGGAGGGACGGGGGCGCTCAACAACTTGCTCGTCGCCGCGCGCTGCTGTCCAGACGAACGGGACGAACGGTGGCCGCCGACCTCTGGTGCGTGCGAATCGTGTCGCGTGCGACACCCACCTGTTACCCCACCACTGCCCTCGCGACGCCGAAATCTCAGGCCGATCGCACGCGCGCCCCAGCGCTCGGCGTGCGACGCGCCAATCGCGCGAGCGACGGCGCGTCTGGCATGCGAAGTCCCACGCGCTCGGCGGCGAGCAGGAGGCAGCGCTGCACCAACTCCTCGTCCCCTAACCCTGCGGCGCGCGCCGCCGTGAGCAGGGCACGCTCCCCCTCGACCGCGAGGGCAGGGATAGGGTCCACTGCGCACACGTTGGGAACGCCGGTGTCCGAGAGGCGAATGTCCACGCGCGCCAGGTCGCGGCACCCCAGCGCCTGAAAGGCGCGCAACGCGATCGACTCCACCTCTTCTGCCAGCCCATCCATGCTGACGGGGAGTCCCGCGCTCCTGGAGGGCGACGCGGCAAACGGATCGTTCGGGACGCTAACCGCCGGGAGCATCGTGGCGCTCGCGCCATTCCCGAGGATCCCGCACGAGAACGACTCGCCCGGAAGAAAGCGCTCGATCATGATCGGCTCGCTCGACGCGTCGAGCAGCTCGGCGACGATCGATTCGAGTTCGTCGAAATCGTGGGCGATGAGCGTCGCAAAGCACGACGACACCCCGCGATCTCGACGAATCGCGAAAGGGAAGGCGCGACGTGCGTACGGCGCCAGTTGCTCCAGCGCGTCGATGACCGCGTAGCTTGCCGTGGGAACTCCGTGGGCGGCGAGCGCCGCCTTCATGCGCCCGCGCGCCACGCAGGTGGCGTGCGTCACCGAGTCGCTGCCGCTGAACGGAATCGCGTAGTACTCGAGGAAGGCCGGGACGTGCAGGCGGCGCTCGAGCGCATCGGCGCCGCGTGTGAGGTTCAGGACGATGTCCGGACGATCCGCTTCCAGCTTGACCGGGAGGTGGTCGTCGGCCGGAAGAAAGGTGACATCGCCCATCGGCGCGAGCGCGCGCTCAATCAGAACGCGCTCTGCGTTAGGCCCGCTATCGAACGTCACGCCAATCCGCATCGGTCGTTGCGCCTGCCGTCGTTATGCTCGAGGCCGTCGTGAGGCGGCAATAGTAGGGCTCGGCCCGGCGACGGTCAACAGAACGGGGACCAGCCAATGGCCGATCCCCGCCGACCTAACGAAAACGCCGCCCGCGAACGGGCGGCGTGCACTGTGACGAGACGGAATCAGACCTTGTGAAAGCCTGGGCGTGCCGACTCGCGGCGATCTTCGGCGAGGTAGACCTCAAAGTCGTTGAAGAAGGCGGGTGCCTCGTGCTGCATGGTGCGCAGGACCATGATCGCCATGCGGCGAATCTCCTGCTCGGCCCCTTCACCGCAGCGCAGCTCGAGCATCGTGCGCCACGCGCGCACGTTGCCGGTCACCACGATCTTGGTCTCGGTCGAGTTGGGGAGGACGCCGCGCGCGGCCTCACGCGCCATCTTGCGACGGTGCACGCGGTCCGACACCCACGCATACCGCTGCATCAGGTCCTCGACCAGCGACACGTAGGTCTTCTGCGCCGACTCCACCTGCGTGCGCCACGCCGTCTCCAGCGCCTCGTCGCCGATGATGGCCGGGGGAACGACGAACGCGGCCTCCGACTCGTCGACGTAGCGCTGGCTGAGCTGCGAGTACGCGAAGCCGGCGCGATGGCGCACCAGCTCGTGCGTGAGCGAGCGCGAGATCCCCTCGAGCAGGAGCGAGTAGTTTGCGTGTTCGAGCACGCTTCCGTGCCCCTGCTTGAGGATGTTCTCCAGGTACTCGCGCGTCGAACGCCCGGCCGGGTTCTTCTGGCTCATGTAGCAGAGCCGCCCCGCAAACTCGGCGAGCCGTTCACCATCGGTCGACTCCCCCTGCCACTGCACCGGGAGATGTGCGGCTTCGGTGAAGGCAGGGCGGGCGAGAACGGTGACGCGCGGCTCGTAGTAGAACATCTGTCGGGAGACGGGAGACGGGAGACGGGAGACGGGAGGGAAACCTATTCGGGTTCGGACAGCATCTCCAGCCGCGACGCGTCGTAGGCGCGCTCCTTCTCTACGCGCTCAAGCACAGCGCGCGCCTCCTCGGGGAGCGCCGGAAGGCTCGGGTCGTACTTGATGTGGGCAAAGAGGTCGGTGTCGCGCGGGGCGACCTTCACGCCGGGGTTCAGGATCTCGCCCGGATCGAACAACGCCTTGATGCGCGCAAAGAGCGCGAGCGCATCGGCCGGCCAGAGTTGCGCCAGCACCGGTGTGCGCAGCCGCCCGTCGCCATGTTCGCCGGACACGGTCCCGCCGAGCGCGGAGGTGAGTGCGACGACGTTGGCAAAGAGGAGGCGCACGCGATCGCGCCAGTCGTCATCGCGCACGTCCACCAGCGCGTTCACGTGTACGTGCGCATCGCCCGCGTGCCCGAAGATCACACCGCGAAGGCGCGCCGCCGCCAGCGCCGAGCGTACACCGCGCACGTAGTCGCCGAGCCGCGCGGGGGGGACGCAGCCATCCTCGACCAGCTGCATCGATTTGAGGTTGGGGTCGAGGCGGGCGAGAATCGGGCTTGCCGCATGCCGCAGCGCCCAGAGCGATTCTTCCGATTCTTCATCCAATCCCACCAGGACGCTGCTGGCCCCGTGTTGCTCGAACGCATGCGACAGCGCCATCGCGCGTCCGCCGACCGTCTCGTCGCCTTCGAGTTCAATCAGGAGCACGCACTCGGCGTCGGCGGGGACGGGCAGCGCCTGCGCGCTGCGGGCGACGTCGAGGAAGGTGCGGTCGAGCAGTTCGCACGCCGAGGCGCCGGCGTCACGCGCGAGCGCGGCACCCACCACCGCCAGGTCGAGTGAAGGCCACGCGACCAGGACGCTCGCCGTCGCCTTCGGCACATCCGTCAGCCGCAACTCCATCCCGGTGAAGAGCGCCAGCGTCCCCTCGCTCCCCACCAGGAGGTCGACGAGGTCGCCGCTGGTGGCAAAGTCGTGCACGCCGTACCCCGACGATTCCTTGCGCACACGGGGCGCCGGGAGCGCGAGGGCGGCGTTGCGCACGTCGTGTTCCACCGCCCTCCAACGATCGAGAGCGGGAATCCCCTCGGGGACCGGCGTTCCGCGGCGAATGGTGGCCTGGCTCCCGTCGGCAAAGACGCAGTCCAGCGACTCGACCCAGCGCCGCATGGCGCCAAAGGCCAGCGTGCGTGGCCCGGCGGCGTTGGTCCCGGCCATCCCCCCGATTGTCGCGAACGTCCCGCTCGAGGGATCAACCGGGAATCGCAGCCCGTGGGCGTTGGCCGCGTGCTCGACGTCGCGCCGCAGCACGCCAGCACCTGCCCAGATCGTTCGACGGGTGCTATCTACGGGCGATCGATCGCCCAGCCGGGAGAGGTCGACGATGACACCGTCGCCGACGGCTCCCCCTCCCATGCTGCTTCCGCTTCCGCGGGGTATGAGCGGGACGCGCTCGGCGGCGGCCCAGTGGAGCAGGGTGACCACGTCGTCGGCGTCGATGGGAACGGCGACGGCGCGCGGAACGAACTGGAGGATTCCGGCGCTCTCAGCGTAGACGGCGCGCGCGGCGTCGTCGGTGCGAAAGTGGCCGCGAATCGCGGGGGGCGCATGAACGAAGCGGGACCTCATGCACGGAGAATGACGCCACGCATGCCGCACGACAATCGGGTGGTCGCCCGCTGGGTGATCGGGAGAGTCGCCATCGCGCTGCTCATCGCGGCGCCGGTCGCCCTTGGACAGGCGTCGTCCTCGGCCCCTCCCCGTGCGCCGTCGCGCGCAACCGCCGACACCGCCTTCGCCGCCGCCGTCGCCCGTCTCTCCGAGGAGAGCGGCTACTTCGATACCGACAACCTCATCTCCAACGAGGCGTCGTACCTGCACGTGATCCCCCGCCTGCGCGCGCTGGGGGTGCGCGGTGGCGCCTACCTCGGCGTCGGCCCCGACCAGAACTACTCCTACATCGCCGCCATCCGGCCGCGCGTGGCCTACCTGGTCGACGTGCGGCGCGACAACCTGCTGCAGCACCTCCTGCTCAAGGGGGTCTTTGCCCGCTCGTCGAGCCGCATCGAGTTTCTCTGTCTCTGGTTAGGGCGGGCGCTCCCGCCCAACCCCGCGGCGTGGAGCGACAGGCCCATCGACGACATCGTGCGATACGTCGACGGCGCGGCGCGAGACGAAGCAGGGGCCCGCCGGCTGCAAGCGCTGCTGGTGAGCGATGCGGTGGCCACCGGAATCCCGCGCTCCCCCACCGACCGCGCCACCATCCAGCGCTTTGCCGGTGCCTTCGCGCGCGAGGGGCTCGCCCTTCGCTTCACCTCGTACGGCAGGGCGCCGCGTCCCTACTATCCCACCCTGCGAGACCTCGTCCTCGCGCGCGACACCGAGGGCAAGCAGGCGTCGTACCTGGCACGCGAAGAAGACTGGCGATTCGTGAAGGGGATGCACGACAGCCATCGCATCATCCCGGTGGTCGGCAACCTTGGCGGCACGCACGCCCTCCCCGCCATCGCCCGAGAACTCACGGCCTCGCGCGAGGTGGTCTCCGCACTCTACACGTCGAACGTCGAGTTCTACCTGTGGGGGGAGCCGGCGTTTGACGCCTTTGCACGAGGAGTCGCGGCACTCCCGCGCGATGAGCGCTCGGTGATCATTCGCTCGTACTTCGGGCGGCAGTTCGGCGACCTGCACCCGCTGGCCGTCCCCGGCTTCGTGAGCGTGCAACTCCTGCAGCCCTTCGACGACTTCGTGCGACGCTACCGGCGCGGCGGCTGGACGTCGTACCGCGCCCTGGTCACCGACGGCGCGCGCTAGGCGTTAGGCGCCCGGTGCGTGGGAGGCGCCTGGCGCCCGGTGTACGGGCGCCTACGGCTTGTCGGGCTTGCGTTGCTGCTGGGCGACGAGCGTCGTGTCGATGCGGAAGGCGAACATCTGCTGCACCAGTTGGCGCACCTTGTGGCCATCCATCACGGCGGCGCGAAAGCGCATCAGCGGCAAGGTGTTCTTGACCGAGTTGGCAAAGTCGGGGTGCGTGGCCGAGAGAATGACCACACTCGCGACGTCGGCGGTGCCGGTGGTGTCGACGATGTACTGCACGCCCACCGATCCCTCGATCTTTTTCTCCAACATCGCCGGCGGATACGGCGGGGCGGCGCTGTCGTCGTAGCGCGCGGCTGCGGAGTCGACTTCGAGCACCGTCATCACCGAATCGCCGGGCGCGTCAGGGGCGGCATCCTGCGCCTGCGACATCTGGCTCGAGAGCTCGGTGAGTCCTGGCCCGGGCTCCACGTCCTGGTTGCGGGGCTTGGTCGCCTTGTCGTCGATCTTCTCGTCACCGCCGCCGCCGGGGCGTTCGGTGGACATGAAGGTGATGCGTTCCTGCTTTGGTCGCGACCCGAGGATGCGGTCCTTGGGAATGAAGAAGGCGACGGGGGAGAACGAATTGGCGAGATCGGAGGGCTTCACCTGGTGCGTGGCAACCAGGGTACTGCCGATGATCGCCGCGTGCGCCACGATGCTCACCGTGTAGCCTTCTACACTGGCGATCAGGCCCGCGCGTGCGTTCGACTCGAGAAGGCGTCGAAAGAGCATGGAAAACCTCCGCGCGTAACGGCGGATGGCTGGGGGGCCGGCGGGAGATCCGCCGACTCCCAAGAGTATGTGGCGCGAGCGGTTGCGGAACAAGCGGTGAGGGGCGAACGGTCCACCCCATGCCGCCAATGCATCCTACCGGCCGGTGAACTGCGGGGATCGCTTCTCGAGAAAGGCGCTGACCCCCTCGCGCTTGTCGTCGCTGGAAAAGGCGAGGAGATACAGCCCCGTCTCAATGCGCAGCCCCTCGGCCAAGGACGACTGAACCGACGCGCGCGTCGCTTCCTTGGCGGCGGCTAGTGCGACCGGGCTCTTGCGTGCAATGGTCGAGGCAAGCTCGTGAACCCTGGCCATCAGCGATTCTCGGGCGACCACTTCCTGTACCAGTCCCACGCGGAGCGCTTCGTCGGCGCCGATCGGCTCTCCCGTCAACACCATCTTCATCGCCTGTCCCAGCCCGATGAGGCGTGGGAGGCGCTGCGTGCCGCCACCGCCGGGGATGATGCCGAGGTTGATTTCGGGTTGGCCGAACAGCGCGTGATCGGCGGCGATGCGAAAGTCGCACGCCATCGCGAGTTCGAGCCCGCCGCCGAGGCAGAAGCCATTGATCGCGGCAATCACCGGCTTGGGCGATCGCTCGATCGCCTCCAGCGGCGAGGGGGCGCGCATCGCCTCGTACTGCTCCACCGGGGTGCGCGAGGCAAACTCGGAAATGTCGGCGCCGGCCACGAAGGCCTTGTCGCCCGCGCCGGTGACGATGATGACGCGCACCGTGGGGTCAGACGACAGCGGGGCGAACGCCTCGAGAAAGGCGCGGCGTACAGCCATGCTCAGCGCGTTGCGCTTGTCGGGGCGATTGATCGTGAGCGTGGCAACGGCGCCGTCGCGCGCCGAAAGGACCAGCGCGGCCTCGCTCATCGCGCTACCCGCCGATCACGACCGACGCGCGCGGGCGCACCGGTTCGATGACCGTCCACTTCGACATGCGCACCCCGCGCCATCCCATGAAGGCCATCGCGATGACGAAGGTGATGTGCTTCACCACGGCCTTTGACGCGGCGGACTCGAACGCCCCCTTTGCCTCGGCCTGCACCACGTTGCGAAGCTGGAAGATGTCGAGCAGGAAGAAGAGCAGCAGCGCGACGAAGAGAGCGGCGATGAGGAGGTTCACGATCCCCAGCACGCGCTGAAAGCGCTGGTGCGAGGCGTATGCGGCGACCCCCATCGCCAGTCCGATCCCGAGCAGCGGCGTGAGGAGGAAGCCGGAGAGCAGCCCCACCGATGCAAAGCGCCACTCGATGTCGGCGAAGCGCAGCGGGACGATGCTGGTGACGAAGTCCATCGCCGGCGTGGCGACCAGGAGAACCGCCAGCAGGTAGAGCGGGGCAATCAGCGCGTCGGCGTCGTAGTGCTTGCCATTCATGGAGACGGGATTCGCGGGCAGAGGGCTGAGCGAGCGACGATTGCCCCTGAGGCCCGTCACGTTATGCGCGGGGGGTAGCAATGAAAAGTGGGCTGGGTTCCGGGACCCAGCCCACTTTTCACCAATCGCGCCGAAAGGGGAAGACGCGACTAGAACCGAATAGCGCCCTTCGAAATGGCCACGCCGAGTATGACGAGCACTCCGCTACTGAGGAGAATCCACGTTTCGGGTTCGGGAGTCGCGACCGTATCGGTCAGGAACTCCTGCGCCCCCACCCCGGACACGCGTCCGGCGGCGTTGATGTCGGTGACGATCGACCAGCGCGAGAAATCGAAGGTCTGCGCCCCGCCCATGTTATACCACGCGTCGGCCTGGTTCAGCCAGTACGCTTCCGACGAATTGACGGCCGGATTCGTCCCACCGTTGGGGTTGCCAGGGTTGAGGAGGTTCCAGATCGCGGTCTGGATCCCCCCCCACTGAGTCGTCCGGATCCCCGGCGCCCTGTAGGTCGCGGCAAGGAAGGCGGCCTTCTGGTAGTTGACCTGCTTGGCGTTCCCGTGGCGCGTGGCGCTCAGGTCGTCCGAGCTCAGGCGGGTAAAGACCCCCGTCCACTTCTGGCCGAAGCTGATGCTGTTGAGGATGTCGACACAAAAGAGGTTGAGCGACGGACGGGTCGGGTCGGAGAGGACCGTCCCGGTGAACGGGCCGACGTAGTAGCCGTAGGCCGTGACGGCCGGGTTGGGCGCCTTGGTCTGGAACTGGAGGTTCTTGACCCGATAGGACGGGACCGGCTGCTTGAGCGCCTGGGCGGGGGAGGCCGTGACGGCGACAGCGAGGACGGCGAGCAGCGGACGGGTGAAGCGCATGATGAGTTGACGCAAGGCGCGCGGCTGAGGACAACGGCCGGGGATTTCCGGTGGCGCACATCGGCGAGAGTTGCCGACCGAGGGACTGCTGCGGTTCGAACCACGTCCGCGCCGATGTGCGTTGCCTCACAAATGCAGGGGGTGTGCCGCGGCGATCGCGATGGCGCACCTTGGTCGGTGCACGGCGAACGCACTCGCGGGCAAACGCCTATGCCGTAACGCGTTGACTGGCGTCGCCACGCCGGGGGATTGGAGGGGCTGCGTGCCAGTCCGCCCGTCCGGCTCCATGCGGCCCCTACCATTGGAAGGGGCGATGTCGCGAGGGCCCGCCACCAGCGTCGTTGGGGGTCGACGTTGCAGAATGCGGGAGCCGGGCGGTCTGGCGTGCCCCCAAACGCCGACCGCCGATCCAGCGCAGGGCGTTGGATCGGCGGCGGAACAGCCTGAACGGACGACTAGGCGGCTTGGGCGCTGTCGTAGCCACCGATGCGAAGGGCGTCGCTGATCCCCTCGTTGGCGGCGGCGGCCATCTTGAGCGCGGCGGAGAACATGCGCTTGGAGACCATCATGTCGACCGTCCCGTCGAGCAGGTTCGCCTC
>CAZLLP010000187.1:0-11072 GCA_964560345.1 uncultured Gemmatimonadaceae bacterium | reverse complement strand
AGCGCGGCATCGCTCGCCACCTCGACGACGACGCCGGCCAACTGCTCCGCGGTCGCGTCGCGCTGCGCGATCCATCGCGCAGCCCCGGCCTCGGCAAGGGCCTTGGCATTTGCCGTTTGGTGGTCGGCTGCGGCTGTTGGGAGTGGGACGAGGTACATCGGAACGCCCCACGCACACAGCTCAGCGGTGGTCATGGCCCCCGCACGCGCAATCGCCAGGTCGGCGCAGGCGTACGCGTCCGCGATGGGTGCCAGGTACGGGCGCACGACGACCTGCGCATTGGCGCGAGGCGCATGCCGGTCGAAGTGATCGCGCCCTGTCCCCCAGATCAACCCCACGCCCGACGGAAGGCCGCGCGCCACCCAGGCATCAACGAGCGCGTTGAGCGCGGCCGACCCCTGGCTTCCCCCGAAGGCGAGCACGACAAAGTGCACATCGTCGCCGAATCCCCAAACTCTTCGCTGCAAACGACGATCGGGACGCACGGCGGGAGGCGGTTCAATCGGGTTGCCGGTGTCCACGGCGCGCGCGCGCGCCGCGTCGGGAAGGTCACGCACCGCTTCGGGAAAGCCGAGATACACCTCGCGCGCCCAGCGTGCGAAGAGCTTGACCGTCTTGCCGGGAAACGAGTTCTGCTCCTGCACGACGAACGGAATGCGGCGCGCCGCGGCAAAGGCCAGCGCCCCCGACGCAGCATAGCCTCCGGTGGCCACCACGAGGCGCGGCGCCTCCGTGCGCGAAAGCTCGGACAGTCGCTGCCACCCCTTGGCGAGCCCCACGACCGTTCGCCAGTTGTTCCACGGCGTCGAGCGGTAGAGCGGATGCAATTCCAGCAACGTGTGCGGGAATTCGGTGTCGGGAAGGATTACACGCTCGATCCCGCGCGTGGCCCCCACGAAGTGCGGTCGGACGTCGGGTCGCACGCGTACGAGCGCGCGCGCGATGGCCAGCGCCGGGTACAGGTGCCCGCCAGTCCCGCCACCGGTAAAGAGGACGCGCACCGCGTTAGGCCGGATCGGTGGCAGCCGCGCCGTACACGCGCTCGCGTGCGCTCCCGATGTTGACCAGGATCCCGGTGAGCACGAAGCTCAGCACCAGATTCGACCGTCCGAACGAGACGAAGGGGAGCGTGAGTCCCGTGGTCGGCAGCAGGCCGATCACGACGCCGATGTGCAGGTACGCCGTGATCGCCGTCGTACAGGTCAACCCGATGGCCACCAACTGCAAGAAGCGCGAACGCGCCTGCCGCGCGATTCGGAAACCGAGCCACGCATAGAGCGCAAAGACGAGCGTGATGAAGGTGACGCCGACAAATCCCCACTCTTCGCCGATGTTGCTGGCGATGAAGTCGTTGTAGCCGAACGGCACCCATCCGTACTGCTGCAGCCCCTGGCTGAACCCCTTCCCCAGCAACCCGCCCGAACCGACGGCAATGAGCGACTGGCGCAACTGGAAGTTGATCGCCTCCGGTGCGTCGCCCGACCCCATGAACGAGAGGAGACGCGACATCGCGTACTGGCGCTTCTCGATCTCATGCCAGAGCAGCGGAGCGGCGAGGATGCCGAGCAGGATGAAGTGCCCGACACGGACCTCGGCCGAGAAGAGGATGATCCCCATGAGCAGGGTGAGCATCATCGCGACCGACAGGTCGGGCTGGAAGAACGCGAGCAGATCGAGCAGGCCGACGATCACCAGGAATGGCAGCAGCCCCTTGGTGAGGCGTCGCATCTGCTCCCCTTTCTTGAGTACCAGCATCGATGTCCAAATGACAACAGCCAGCTTGGCCAGTTCCGACGGCTGCACCGATGCCCCGAAGATGAATCGCCGCGAGCCGTTGACGGACGGCGCGATCGACTTGGTGAAGGGCAACACCGTGATGAGCATCAGGACGATCGTGGCGATCATCAGCGGCCAGGCGAGCTTCTCCAAGCGGTCGGCATCGAACTTGGCCGCGAAGGCGAAGAAGACGACGCCGATGCCCACTCCCGCCAGCTGCTTGAGGAAGTAGTAGGTGGAATCGTGATCGGCCTGCATGGCCACAAAGGCGCTGGCGCTGTACAGCGTCGCCAGTCCAAAGGCGGTGAGGACCGCCGTCACGAGGACGAGCGCCCGGGCCTCCGCGCCCATGGACCAGCGCTCCCGCACCTGTGTGGGATCGTGCATCAGCCGTCACCTCGGGCCGCCGCGGCAAAGGCGCGTCCCCGCTCTTCGTAATTGGTGAACATGTCGTAGCTGGAGCAGGCGGGGGCGAGCAGGACCGCATCGCCCGCGCGGGCCAGCTCGTGCGCCCGGCGCATGACATCGGCGAAGGTGCCGTCCACGCGCTGCACCGCGGCGCGCCCGGCAAGGTCAGCCTCGATGATGGGCGCCGCCTCGCCGTAGGCCAGCACCATGCGACAGTGCGCGGAGATGCCGTCGAGCAGCGCCGTATAGGGTTCGCCCTTGTGCCGACCGCCTAACAGCAGGATGGTCGGGCGGGTCATGCTCTCGATCGCGACCTTGGCCGAGGCGACGTTGGTCGCCTTGGAGTCGTCGATCCACAGGACGCCGTGTTTCTCGACGACGGGTTCGAGGCGATGCGGCGGCGGACGGAAGGAGCGAAGCCCGGCGGCGAGTCGCGCGCGATCGTCGATGCTCTCGTGCGCGGGATCGACGGTCATCACGGCCAGTACCGCGGCCAACGCATTGGCCACGTTATGCGCGCCGAGCAGCGGTAGCTCCTCGCGCGTCATGAGCAGTTCGTCGCGCACGACCAGGTACCGCTTCCCCTTCCCGCCCAGAAACGCGTCGCACAGGCGACCGGACGCGGAAAAGCGGCTCTGCACACCGGGGACGCCGCGCACCATCGACATCACGGCAGCATCGTCGGCGTTGACGATCCACTGAGACTCGTCTGACGCATGGCGAAAGAGGAGCGCCTTGTCGGCGTAGTAGGCCTCGACACTCTCGTACCGGTCGAGATGGTCCGGGGCGAGGTTGGTGAGGATACCGACCGTCGGATTGATGGACGGCGTGTCGTGCAACTGGAACGACGACAGTTCGAGCGCCACCCACGGCGGCACGGTGCGCCGGAGCGCCAGCTCGCTCAGCGGCGTCCCGATGTTCCCCGCCGCCTCGGCCTCGACGCCAACGCTGCGCAACAAATGGGCGACGAGCGCGGTGACCGTCGTCTTGCCGTTGGTCCCGGTGACGGCGACGTAGCGGAGTCCCGGAAGCACCGCGAGCGCGAGTTCGACCTCGCTGATGACCGTCACTCCCGCCGCGCGCGCCGCCGCGAGCGGCGCGGCGTTGGGCGGCACGCCGGGACTGGCGACGACCAGCGCGGCATGCGCGATGCGCGCGAGATCGTGCCCCCCCACCTCGACGGTGGCCCCTAACGACTGGAGCGTGTCACGCTGCGCGGCCACGGCCGCGCCGCTGCCGGCGTCCGACGCGTAGACCTGCGCGCCGAGCCGGCGCAGCAGCATCGTGGCCGCGGTCCCGCTGCGTCCCAACCCCACCACGGCGATCTCGCCGCGGCTCCAGTCGTAGGGAGTGCTCATCGCAATTTGAGGGTCGTGAGGGCGACGAAGGCGCACAGGATTCCGAGGATCCAGAATCGCACCACCACCTGCGTCTCCTTCCACCCCTTCAACTCGAAGTGGTGGTGCAATGGCGCGCGCAGGAAGACGCGGTGCTTCTGCGCGTACTCCAACCCGTGCCGCCGCTTGCGCAGCTTGAAGACGGTGCGCTGGATGATCACCGACATCGTCTCCGTCGCGAAGACGCCGCCGATGAAGAGCAGGAGGAACTCGCTCTTGAGGAGGATCGCGATGGCCCCGATCGCGCCCCCGAGCGCGAGCGAACCGGTATCCCCCATGAACACCTGCGCCGGATGCGTGTTGTACCAGAGGAAGCCGATGCAGGCACCGGTGAGCGCCATGCAATACACCGTCAGCTCGCCGGCGCCGCGCAGGTAGAAGAGCTGCAGATAGGCGCTCGCATCGACGCGCCCCATCACGTACGCGAAGAGGGCGAAGGTGACAATCGCGATCGCCGACAGCCCGGCCGCCAGTCCGTCGAGACCATCGGTGAGGTTCACGGAATTGGAGACGCCCGTGAGAATGAACGTCGTGAACGGGACGTACAGCCAGGCCAAACCCGCCGTTGCCGGAACGATCAGGACGTACTTCACGAACGGCATCGTGGTCGACGCGCCGGGGAGCGTCGACACGGGGAACTTCCACAGGATGAAGCCGAACAGGAGCCCGATCGAGATCTGCCCCGCGAGCTTGTAGCGCTCCACCAATCCCTCGTTCTTCTTCCCTTCCCGCTTCTGCTTGAGCTTCAGGTAGTCATCAAGGAAGCCGATACCGCCCATCCAGACCGTGACCAGCAACGCGAGCAGGACATACCGGTTGTCGAGTCGCGTCCAGAGCAAGGTGGGGATGATGGAACAGGCGAGGATGATGAGCCCCCCCATCGTCGGCGTAGATCCCTTGGACTGGTGCGTGTCGGGCGTCCCTTCCCGCACGACCTGGCTCACGCGCATCGATCGCAGGCGACGCACGATGCTCGGTCCGATCAGGAACGACAGCAGGAGCGCCGTCACCGCGGCAGCCGCGGCACGCACCGAGATGTAGTTGATGAGCCGGAGCGGCGGAAAATCGGAGATGAAGCGACTGAGGAGGTAGTGCAGCACTGAGGTCGGAAGTGGGGAAGACGAGAAGACGAGAGATGTTTAGTGCGCGCCCGTTTGGGATGCCTCAATCGCAACTCCGGCGAACTGGCGGAGGTGCGGGACGAGGCGCTCGAGACGGGTGCCTCGCGAGCCCTTCAGCAGGACCACGGCATTTGACGGGAGACGTGGGGCCAGGAGCGGCCAGAGCGCCTCCGCGTCTACGGCCGTGATGATGCGCGGATCGTTGGGCGCGAGGCGTTGCAGCGCGGGGACAAACTCTCCGACGCCGGCGATGATCGTCGCCGTCGTCGACAGGGCACGCGTCGCGATCTCCTCGTGCAGAGCGTCCGCCTGCGCCCCGAGCTCGAGCATGGAGCCCAGCACGGCCACGCGCGGACGGTCGCCGCCGATCGCATCGAGTGTCACGAGCGCCTCGCGCGCCGAAGCCGGGTTGGCGTTGTAGGCATCGTTGAGCAGGAGCAGTTCGCCCAGCGATTCGAGCGTGCTGCGCATGGAGAGCTGCGGCATCGCGGCGATGCTGTGGGCCGCGTCGCCCAGATCGACCCCGCACTCGAGCGCGACGGCAAGTGCCAGCATGGCATTCCGGACGTTGTGCGCTCCAAGCACCGGAAGCTGCACTGTCACCTCACCAAACGTGGCCCATCCGCGTCCATCGCTGCCAACGCCCCACCGCTCGGGACGCACGTCACCCGCATCCGTGCCCGCTTCGACGACGCGACGCGCGCGCGTGCGCGCCTCGTGCGCCACCTCGGGTTGTCCAGCCGGTGTAATGGCGATGGGAACTCCTTCAAAGATCGCACATTCTTCGCGCAGGACGCCGGACAGGTCGCCCAGGCCTTCGAGATGCTCCTCGCCGATCGACGTCACCACGGCGATATCGGGTTCCACCAGCGCCCGAAGCGTCGCGACTTCGCCGGGGTGATTGGTCCCGACTTCGACCACGGCGATCCCTGCGTCATCTGGAATCGACAGGAGCGTGAGTGGAACGCCCACGTGGTTGTTAAGGTTACCGCGCGTCGCATGCACGTCAAAGACGCTCGACAAGGCGGCGGCGACCAGTTCCTTCGTGCTGGTCTTGCCATTCGATCCCGCGACCGCCACCACAGGTCCCCCCCACGCCCGGCGACGGTACCTGCCTAACGCCCCGAGCGCGCGCGTCGTGTCGCCGACAACATAGACCGGGACCGACAGGTCGATCGTTCGGCGTGCGTCCGAGACCACCAGCGCAACCGCACCGCGACGCACCGCTTCGCCAAGGAAGTCGTGCGCGTCGAAGCGCTCGCCGATGAGCGCGACAAAGACGTCACCGGGTTCGACCTGGCGCGTGTCCGTCACGACCCGTCCTAACGCGACATGTCCTTCCGGACGCGCCCCTTCGAGCTCCTCGGCCAGCGCGTGCGTGAGGCGATCGAGAGTCCAGAAGCTCATCGCGTCCCTTCCCCGGCCATGGCTGCCACGTCGCGCACAATCTCCTTCTCGTCGAACGGGTGATAGGTCGTGCCGCGAATCTGGTACGTCTCGTGCCCCTTGCCAGCCAGCACGACGACATCGCCCGGCACTGCGATTGCCAGCGCGCGAACGATCGCAAGTCGACGATCCTCGATGCGCTCGTGCGGACGCGTCATCCCGGTCTCGATTTCGTCGAGGATGCGCTCGGGGTCCTCGGTGCGCGGGTTGTCGCTGGTGAGGATCACCACGTCGGCCAGCCGCTCGGCGATTTCGCCCATGATCGGACGCTTGCCGCGATCGCGGTCACCACCGCAGCCGAACACGACGATGAGGCGCTTGGGCGTGAAGGGGCGCACCGCCGAGAGGGCGCGCTCGAGCGCATCGGGTTTGTGCGCGTAGTCGCGCAGGACCGCCGGGACATCCAGCACACGCTCCAACCGTCCGGGGACCTGCGGCAGCGTCGACAGGCGCTCGGCGATGTGCGCCACGGGAAGGTCGAGCGCCCACGCCGCGGCCGCCGCGCCTAACGCATTGGAGACGTTGAAGTCGCCGATGAGCGGGAGTGCGACGGGCGCATCGCCGTTGGGCGTCATCAGCGTCCACGCACTGCCGTCTGGAGAGAAGGCAATGCCGGTCGCGCGCACGTCGGCCCGTGCGCTCTCGAGCCCGAAGCGCACCAGACGCGGCGCCGCCGGGAGCGCACCCCAGGTGTCGACGTCGTCGTTCACGACGGCCGCTCCGCCAGGCGCAAGATGGGCCACCAGCTTGGCCTTGGCGGCCAGGTACGCCTCGGGGGTGCCGTGATAGTCGAGGTGATCGCGCGAGAGGTTGGTGAAAACGGCAGCATCGAACACCACCCCTTCCACCCGGCGCTGATCGAGCGCGTGCGAGGAGACCTCCATCGCGACCCGACGTACGCCGGCATCCACCAACGCCCGCAACACGCGCTGGAACTCGACGGGCCCCGGCGTGGTGAGCCCGCTCCCACCGGGAAAGGGCTCGCCCGCACTGCCGAGCAGCACGCCGAGCGTCCCGATCGATGCCGCTGGCGTACCCGCCTCGTCCAGGAGGTGGCGCAGCATCGACACGGTCGTGGTCTTGCCGCTCGTCCCCGTTACCCCAACGATCGAAAGCGACTGACCGGGGAAGCCGTGAAACGCGGCCGCCGCGATGGCCGCCGCGCGTCGCCCGTCGCGCACCACCAGTCGCGGGAGCGACGTGCGCTCCGCGTCCTCGACGACGGCAACGAGGGCCCCCGCGCCCTCGGCCGCGGCAAGGTAGTCGTGCCCGTCGCGCGCGCTCCCTCGCACCGCGAGGAACAGCGCGCCCCCGGCGACGGCGCGCGAATCATCGGTGATCCCCGAGACGTGCTCCGGGAGCGTGCCGAGTGTCTCGGCCAGCTCCCCGCTCTCGCGCAGCGCGCGGACGATGACGTCGAGTGCGAGGGCCGTCGTCACGGGCGCGCCAGCCGCACGAGCGTTCCGGTGCGGGCCGGGGAGCCAGCCGGCGGCGCGGTGACGCCGCCGCCCCCCGTCGTCAGCTGCACCTTGAAGCCGGCGCGGTGCAGTTCGCGCACGGCGACACGCAGCGGGAGTCCGTGCACGTCGGGCACCGACACGACGCGTGTGGCCCGCGTCTGCTCCTTGAGCGGACGCGAAAGATCGAAGCGCGTTGGCGGGTGCAAGTCGGGTTCGGGGGTCGTGTCGACGAGCGGCACGCTGGGCAGCGACAACGCCTCGGCGGCCGAATCGGGGGCCACGCTCCCCGCCGCCACCTGACGATCGGTCCCCGTATCAACCGGCACCGTGGCGATCTCCGCCGCCGGCGGAATGTAGGCCGCGCGGCGCGCCACCAGGTTCCCCCAATCGAGCGAAGCATCGCGCGCCGCGAGGGCCGCCGTGATCACGGCCTTGCTCACCGGCGCGGCCGTCTTGCCACCGTAGTAGGTGCCGCGGGGGTTGTCGAGCTTCACGAGCACCACGTACTGCGGCTTGGTGGCCGGGAAGAGTCCGACAAACGACGAGGTGTAGGTCTGCACCCCGCCCTTCCCGTATCGCCCGCCGACCGTCCGGCGCGCCGTCCCCGACTTTCCCGCCAGGTCGAACGACGCGAGCGACGCGTCCTGCGCCGTCCCGCTATCGACCACGCTTTCCAGCATGGCCATGACCGTCTTCGTCGTCTTCTCGTCGAAGACGCGTCGCACCGGGCGCGGCTTGTGGCTGTACACGACGTTCCCCTCGGCGTCGCGGATCTCCTTCACCAGCGCGGGGGACATGAGCTCACCGCCGTTGGCGATCGCGCCGTACGCCAGCGCCAGCTGCAACGGCGTGACGCTCACCTCGTAGCCAATGGCCAGCGAGTGATGGGTCGGGTTGGACCACTTCCTGGGCTCGTTGAGCGTGCCCCCCGACTCGCGCGGGAAAGAGACGCCGGTCGGGGTGCCGAAGCCCAGGTCGCGATAGAGGGAGAACAGCTCTCCATCCTTCACCCGCTCGCTGAGGATGGCGATCCCGACGTTGCTCGAATGGCGAATCACGTCGGTCACCGTCATCGACGGCGCCTTGTGGACGTCGGTGATGCGGCGGCCGTCGACTTCGTACACACCGTTGCGCGTGTTGATCACCTCGCCAGGTGTCGTCTTCCCCATCTCGACCAGGCGTCCCACGAGAAACGGCTTGAGCGTCGACCCGGGCTCGAACGGCTCGACAATCGTCAGCGGACTCCCCACCACTTGTCCGCGACGATGGCTCGTCATGCAGCGCAATTCACCGGAGTGCGGATCGAGGATGACGATGTCGCCGCCGTCGGCATTGAGCCGGTTGGTGGCGTCGGCCAGTGCCTGGTCGCAGATGTCCTGCAGCGCCTGATTGATGGTGAGCAACACCGTGTGCCCGGCGCGCGGTTGTTCGGTGAGCATATCGGGCGACGCGAAGCGACGCCCGTTGGCCGCCTTGAGCGTGCGCGCCTTCCCCGCCTCGCCGCGCAGCAGCGAGTCGAGGAGGAGTTCAATTCCTTCGCTGGTGCGCCCGGCGGGATCGTAGCGCCCAAGCAGCTGGCGGGCCCCTTCGGACTGCACGTACACGCGCTCGCCAGCCGGCGCGGAGCGCACCCCCGGGACCTTGAGGAGTGCACGCACCGTCGAGGGCTGGAAGCGTTCCCGCAGGTCGTACCACTTGCGCTTGCGATCCAGCACCGGGCGTGCCCGATTGGCCGGGACGCCCAGCTTGACGAGGGTCCGATACAGCCCTTTGCGATCCTTCATGACGTCGAGCGCGAAGCTCAGCGACACCAACTCTCGGCTGCGGGCGAGCGTGACGCCGACAGCGTCCTTGATCTCCCCGCGCGGCGCCGGAAGCGACGCCTCGACCGTGTGCTGGTTCTCGGCCCGCTGCGCCCAGCGATCGTGCTCGAAGAGTTGCACCTGCGCGGCGCGCACCACCAGCGCCACGGCGAAGACCGCCAGGACGCCGTGCACCACGGTGAGCCGGTTGGGCATGCGCATGGATCAGTCCCTCCGGCGGGGGCTCGGCATGGGGAGCCGGATGAGTTGCGAATCGCTCGCTTGCTTCATGCCGAGCCTCGCCTGCACCACCGGGCCAAGGCGCCCGAAGCTGCTGCCGCTGCGAATGTCGTTCACAAGCTTGGCCCGGTCGGCCTCGAGTTCCTTCACCTGCCACTCCAGCTGCCGCATCTCCACCGCCTTCTCGTATCCCAACGTACGCCGCCAGACGACCCCCGCCATGATCACGACGAAGGCGCCGAGGCCGATCGCCACCTGCACGCGCCCCCGGCGCGCTACGCGGCGCTTTGCCATGCCCGAAGCCGTGCGCTGCGCGCGCGCGGATTGGCCGCCACTTCGTCATCGGCGGCCGTGATGGCGCGACGCGTGAGTAGCGTGCCTAACGCCGTCCCCCGGCAGGTGCACATGGGCTGACGCGGCGGGCAGATGCACGCCGTGCTCCACTCGCGAAAGGCGTGTTTCACCAGGCGATCCTCTCCGGAGTGGTAGGCGATGATCGCCAACACGCCGCCGGGGGCGAGATGGTCGCGCAGCATGGGAAGGGCGCGTTCGAGTCCCGACAACTCCGAGTTGATGGCGATGCGCACCGCCTGGAAGAGTCGCGCGAAATCGGGCGCCCCCGACGTGGGACCGAGCGCCCCACGAATGGCGCCCACGAAGTCGTCGCTCGTTTCGAAGGGGCGCGTCGCGCGGCGCCGCGAGACCTCGCGAGCCAGTCGCGGGGCGCGCCGTTCGTCGCCGTACTCCCGAAAGACCCAAGCGAGTTCGCTTTCCGGTGCGGTGTTGAGAAACTCCGCCGCCGTCGACGTGGCATCCTCGCCCATGCGCATGTCGAGGATGGCGCCCGGTCGGAAGGTGAAGCCCCGCCGCTCGTCGTCGAGTTGGTGGGACGACACGCCGAGGTCGAGGAGAATGCCGTCGAAGCGGACGTCGCCGAGCTCGGGGATGGACGCGAGGTCGGCGTAGTTGGCCTGGTGCACGTCGAAGCGCCCGTCGGCCAGGAACGGCGCGAGACGCACGCGCGCTTCCCGAACCGCTTCCGGATCGCGATCGATGCCGGTCACTCGCGTGCCGCGCTCGAGCAGCGCCAACGCATGGCCGCCACCCCCAAGCGTACCGTCGAGGACATGCCGTGCGTTGCCTAACAACTCAGCCACCTCGCGCGCGAGGACCGGCGCATGGTAGACGCTTTCCCAAGTCATGCGGCCGGTAGAAGGACGCGTCATACTAGCGGCCGCCCGAACGATGCGTCAAGTGCTTGTCCCTAACGGAGTTATGCACATCGCGTACATTGCTTACCCGCACGTCGCGAAGGCGGACAAGGGAAAACGAAAGGCCCGCCACCATCGTGTGGTGGCGGGCCTTCGTTCGAGTCATGCGCCAGAGGTCGACCGCCTTACTTGCAGAGGGTCTTCTAATGGT
>CAZLLP010000186.1:0-11172 GCA_964560345.1 uncultured Gemmatimonadaceae bacterium | reverse complement strand
CGCTGCGCGGGAACCGTGTCCTCGACCTGGTGCAGCTCCCGGAACGCACCGGCTCGGCGACCGACACCGCGCTCGCCGTCGTGCGTTACCGCCACCTGCTCGGCGCCGGCCTCTCCCGGCCCGAACCAGGGCGGCCGTGGGCGTTGCACCTGCCACACGATCACGGCGTGCTCTCGGTGGAAGGAGACGCCGGGGTGCGCCTGGCGGCGCGCCTGCTGTCGGTGGTGAACGGCTCCGAACACGGCGGCGGTGTGTCGCGCGAGCTGCTCGAGCAGGCGGTGCGGAAAGTCGACGACAGCGCACACCCCGACTCGTACTTCAACCGCGTCCTCGCCATCGCGCTGCGCACGCGCTGGGGACGCGACGGGTCGACCGGGTACGACGAGGTCGGCGCGTCACTCGTCGTGTCGGCGGACGAGGCGCAGGACACGCTCCCGCGATCGCAGACCGAACGACTCGCCTTCGCCCTCACCGGGCGCACGTTCTGGGGGAACGGCGGGATCGGGAGCGAACCGCAGACGGCGCTGCTCGACGTCCCATTGGTCGACCGCCTGGCGCTGGAGATGGCGGCGCACGAGGAGTCGGAGCGACGGGTGCTCGACGGCGAACTCGCCGAGCTGGCGGCGGCGTGGCGCGAGGCGGCCGAGATCGCGGCGATCGCCGATGCGTTGATTCCCACGTAAGCGGAGCGATCAACTCCGGCGCGACTTCGCGCCGTCTCGGGCGCTACTTCGCCTCGGGACGCTCCCCGGGCAGCATCAGGTCCTGAAGGAAGAAGGCCGCCAGCTCGGCGCGTCCTCCCAACCCGGCCTTCTGGTAGACCGACACCGCGTGCTGCCGCACGGTGCGCTCGCTCCGACCGGTGTCGCCGGCCACCTGCTTGTGCCCGTACCCCTTGAGCAGGAGGAGCGCGATCTCGCGTTCGGTCGGCGTGAGTCCCCACGCGGTGAACTGGCGATCGATCGCCACGCCCAGCCCGGCTAGCGCGTCCTCGGCGCTGCGCCGCCAGGCATCGCGCTCGACCTGCCGGGTCTCGAGCGACCGGCGCGTGGCTTCGAGCGACCGTCGCGTCCCCTCCAGTTCGGCAGAGGTCCGGCGCCACTGACCGGCTATGACCGCGATACTCGAGAGGCTGAAGAGGACCAGGGCCAGCTCGAAGAGGACGTGCAGCGAGAAGAGCGTCGCCGGCTTGTCGAGGATGAGGTCGACTGTCCCGCCAATCGCGACCAGCGCCAGGACGACGATGATCAGGAGCGGGAGACGTGACGGCGAGGGGGCGAGGACGTCGTCATCGCCGTCCAGGGGGTCGGCGACCGGGGATACGCTGGGTCCTGAGGGTGAATTGGGCACTCCGGCAAATGTCGGAGGGACACCTGCCCCCCGCAATCGCGTCACCTGTCGGATAGAGCGGGGAGGGGGATCGGCCGCAGCTTGATGTCGAGCGATCGAAGCAGCGAGATCGACGAGCAACAGAGCCCTGACCTCCAAAGGAGTGCATCGTATGCAGTCATTCATCCCCACCCCGCTCCATCCGGCGATCGTGCACCTCCCGATCGCCCTCTCGATCCTCCTCCCCTTCTTTGCCGTCGGCGCCCTGGTCGCCATCCGCCGCGGCGCCCGTCCGCTCAAGGCTTGGGGGATCACGACCGCGCTCTTTGCCGCGCTGACCCTCTCGAGCTGGGTCGCCGTCGAGACGGGCGAGCAGCAGACCGAGCGCGTCGAGCAGGTGATCGCCGAGGCGCCGATCGAGACGCATGAGGAGGCGGCGGAGGCGTTCCTGCTCTTTTCACTCGGCGTCTTGGGAGTCGCAGCGATCGGGCTGACGTCCGGGAAGATCGGAACGGTGGCGCGTGTGGCCGGGACGGTCGGCGCGCTGGCGCTGGTGGCCGCGGGCTATCAGGTGGGCCATACCGGCGGGAAGCTGGTCTACCAGTACGGCGCCGCCGCGGCGTACACCGATGGCAACACGGTGGTGCGGGCGGGCGAAGTGGCAACTGATGTGGCAGGCGCAAAGGACAACGACGACCGGTAGCGGCCCGTCGCGCTGCGCGAGAAGGCAGGTCACTCGGGTGTGCGATAGCGGAATGCTGCCCGCGCGTGGCTGGTAACTGGCGAGTGGAACGGCGAAGTTGCCCGGGCTGAGAGGCTCGGGCACTTCGTTTTTCTGGAGATGGACATGGCGGACGGTTTGGAGCGGCAGGCCCCGGTGCGCGGGGCGGTGCACGAGGGACGGCGGGTCGCGATCGTGGGGGCGGGGATCATCGGGAGTTCGTGGGCGCTGGTCTTTGCGCGGGCGGGGTGGGAGGTGCGGGTCTTTGCCCGGCATGCGGCGGTGCGGAAGTCGCTGCACGAGCGGGTGCGCCACGCGGCCGCGGCGGCGCGGGCCATTGCCCCTGACGTGGCCCCGTCGGAGATCCTGTCGCGCATCGTGGTCAGCACCTCGCTGGGCGAGGCGCTGCACGGGGCCGAGTGGGTGCAGGAGTCGGTGGAGGAAGATGCCGACATCAAGGCCGCCCTCTTCGCCGATCTCGACAAACTGGCCAGTGCCGACGCCATCCTTGCCAGCTCCACGTCGTCGATCGGCGCGTCACGATTTGCCGATTCACTGGCAGGGCGCGAGCGTGTGATCGTCGCGCATCCGGCGACGCCGCCGCACCTCATCCCGGTGGTGGAGATGGTCCCGGCGCCCTTCACCAGCGAGGGCGTGGTGGCGCAGGCCTTTGCCACCATGCGCTCGGTGGGGCAGGTCCCCGTGCGCGTGAATCGCGAGCGCCCCGGTTTCGTGATGAATCGCCTGCAGGGGGCGCTGCTGACGGAGATGTTCAGCGTGGTGCGCGACGGACTCATGACGCCGCAGGATGTCGATGCCCTCATTCGCGACGGCTTCGGCGTGCGCTGGGCGTGGTTAGGGCCGTTGGAGGGGGTCGACCTCAATGCCCCCGGCGGCATCGCCGACTACCTGGGGCGTTACGGCTTCATGTTCGACCAGATGGCGCGGGAGCGCGGGGCAACGGAGCCGGTAGTGACCGAATCAATCGTCGACACGTTGCAGCAGGCGATGCGGGAGAAGCACCCGCTGGAGTCGCTGCCGCGTCGCGTGGAGTGGCGCGATGCGCGGATGGCGGCGCTGCGCGCCCTGCGCGACACGATGCAGTAGGAGGTCCGCGCGACGATCGCCCGGCACGACCGGGGACGATCAGCGCGACGAGGGCGCCGGTTCCGTCCGTGCGGACGGCGCCCGCTCCGGCGCCGTCGACGGCAAGGTGAGCAGGAACTCGGTGCGACCGACACGCGACGACACCAGCTGCAACGTGCCGCCATGCGCCTCGGCGATGCGCCGCGCGATGGCGAGGCCAAGTCCGGCGCCGCTCGTCTCGGTCGGTTCCACGCGCCCGCGCGCCGGATCGCCGCGAAAGAAGCGCTCGAAGACGCGCTCCTGCACCTCGGGCGGAATCCCGGGCCCGTCGTCGACCACGCGGATCTCGTAGCGCGGGCCGCGCGCGTCGTCGTGGCGAGACAGCGCCACCGAGACAGTGCCGCCCCCCACCGAGAACTTGATCGCGTTGTCGAGCAGGTTGAGGAGGAGGCGTCCCAGCAGGTCGCCGTCTCCGTGAAATGGCGCATCGACCACCGGGAGCAGTTCGATCGTCACGCTTCGCTGCTCGGCCAGCGGGCGCACGGCGCGCGTCACGTGATGCACCACCTCGTCGAGGTAGATGTCGCGATGGCGCGCCACGAGGTGCCCGGCATCGGCGCGCGCCAGGAGAAAGAGGTCGTCGACGATGCGCGTGAGGCGCCCGGCGGCCTGCTGCATCACCGTCATCGACTCGCGGTACTCGCCCTCGCTGCGGTGTTCGCGGGAGAGCGTCACCTGCGCTTCGGTGTTGAGGATTGCCGTGGGCGTGCGCAGTTCGTGCGACGCGTCGGCCATGAAGCGCCGCTGCTGGGCAAAGGCGCGCTCGAGGCGGTCGAGCAGCGAATTGATGACGACGGCCAATCCCCCCAGTTCGTCGTTGGGGGTGACGACCGGGAGGCGCTCGTGCAGGTTGGCGTCGGTGATGGCCGCCGCGCGCGCCCCCATCGCCGAGACCGGGGAGAGCGAGCGGCGCGCCATGAAGTACCCGCCGGCCGCGGCCGCCGCCAGCAGCAACGGGATCGCCACCACGAAGGCGGCCCGGATGCGCTCGAGCACGGCCTCGATGTCGCGCAGCGACGCGATCCCCGCCAGCAGCAATGGCTGGCCGTCGAGCGACACGATGCGTCCGTGCACCCGCCATCCACCATTGGGGCCGTCGAGCGTCGCGAGGCGCGGGGCGCCGGCGGTGAGTCCGGCCACCGTGCCCAGCGCGCGCGCCTGATCCACCTTGGGCATGCCGGCGGCCCGCCCGGTCGCATCATCGTCGTTGGTGCTGGCGGCCAGCACGCGCCCGGCCGAATCGGCGATGACGATCTGCAATTGCGAGAAGCGCACCTCGTGTACGGTGGTGCGCGCCGCGGCTTCATTGGTGGGCGCCATCCGCCGCTCGTTGGCGAGCTCCCGCGCAAAGGCGGAGAGCGCGTCTTCGACGAAGTGATCGGTACGCGCCAGCAGCGTGCGGTCAAAGACGACGTAGGAGACGATCGCAAACGCGACCAGCGGCACGCCGAGCACAATCGTGAACCAGAGCGTGATCCGCGCACGGAGCGACGACGGCCACCAACGCATCGAGCGTGCTCTCGTCCGCTAGTCGCGCGCGCGATCTGCGCGCGCGGCAACCTGCGGGTCGGCATGCCGGTCAGGCGGCTCGCTCCCCAACGGCGCGGGGACGTTGAGCATGAACCCCGTCCCGCGCAGCGTCACCACCAGCGGCGTTTCGTCTCCTTCCTCCAGCTTGCGACGCAACCTGCTGGCATACACGTCGATGATGTTGGAGTACGTGTTGCTCTTGTCCTCCCACACGTGCTCCATCAGTTCGGCGCGGCTCACCACGCGCCCGGCGTGGCGCGCGAGGTGGTGCAGGAAGGTGAACTCCTTGGTGGTGAGCGGGATCTCGCGCGTGCCGCGTCGCACCTGATGGCGCGTGGTATCGATCACCAGGTCGCCGATCACCAGCTCGGGCGAGAGCACTTCGCCCCGTCGCCGCGTGAGCGCACGCAGTCGCGCCAGCAGTTCGCCGAAGTCGAACGGCTTGGTGAGGTAGTCGTCGGCGCCCGCGTCGAGCCCGGTGATGCGCTGCTCCACCGCATCGAGCGCGGTGAGCATCAGGATCGGCACCGAGTTGCCATCCGAGCGCAGCGCGCGGCACACGTCGAGCCCCGTGGCGCCCGCCATCAGCACGTCGAGGATGACGGCGTCGTAGTTGTGTGCGCGGGCGAGCGTGAGCGCCTCGGTGCCGTTGGTCGCCAGATCGACGACATACGAAGCCTCGCGCAGTCCGCGGGCGACGGACTCGCGCAGCTGACGGTCATCCTCGGCAAACAGGACGCGCACGGCTTCGTCGGAAGAAGGGAGGCTCGGAGACACGGGCCGCCGCGAGTGCGGCCGCGCTCCTGATGATAGCGCCCGCACGCCCCACCCCGCGACCTCGCCGCTTCACGTGCTCGCCGTTTCCCTGCTCGCGGCTATACGTCTTCGCCTCGCCGCAGCGCCTCCACCAGCTCCAGCGTTTTGGGCTCTGGCGCGGCGTCGAGTTCCCGCTTGAGCAGGGTCGTCAGGCGCTCGAAGTGCTGCAGCGCCTCGCCCCGTTCGCCGGCGCGGGCCAGTGCGCGCATCAGGCGGCGATGCCCCCCTTCGTTGAGCGGGTCGGCGCGGACGACCTTGCGGTACCACTGCGCCGCCTCGGCGGCCTGCCCCGCGCGCTGGGCCCGCCTGCCTAACGCCAGCAGCGCGTCGGCGTACAGGCGCTGCAGGGCATCGCGCCACTCGAGGTACCAGTCACCCATCGATTCGTCGGCGAGAAAGTCGCCGCGGTAGAGCGCCAGCGCCTCGCGCAGGCGAGCGGCCGCTGCGTCATCCGCATCATCGCGCTGCACCGCGCGCAGGGCATCGGTCGTGGCGCGTTCAAAGTCGAGCGCATCGAAGCGCACCCCCAGCTCCCAGTTGATGCGATACCGATTGCGCTCGAAGGTGACGAGGTCGGCGCGCCCCAGCGCGCGTCGCAGGTGATGCAGGAGGACGTGGAACGAGTTCTTGACCTGCGCCTGCGTCGCCTCGGGCCAGAAGACGAGGCCGAGCTGTTCGCGGGTGCGCCCCTCGGGATGCGACATGAGATAGAGCAGCAGTTCGCGCGCGCGGCTGTAGCGCCACACCTCGGCGGCGGGGGCCACGCCATCGCGCGTGATCTCGAGCGTTCCCAGCGCGGCGACCGAGAGCACGGGCGCGGGAGATTCGGCCGCACCGTTCGATGTCGAGGCGCGCTCCGCATGCGCGTGACGGCTCGCACCGTCCGTGACGTCATGCACGGGTGAGTCACTGGGGTGCGTCCCGCCGTTCGCCTCTCCCAGCGGTTCGGCCTGCGCCATGGCGTCATCGGCGTGACGCGCCAGCTCGATCGCGTCGCTGACCGAAAGCGCCCGTCCAGACTCCCAGTGTGCGTCGAACGCCGATTCTCCCAGTGCCTGTCGCGCCCGATCGATGTAGGGGGCCAGGCGCTGGCGATCGAGCACGAACTGCGAGGCCCCGATGAGGGCGCGTTGCGACTCGGCCGCGGCAAAGAGGCGCGCGGCGGTGGCATGATCGCCCAGCGAGACGGCGACCATCGCGCGAAGGTCAAGCGCGCGCGCGGACCACATCGCCTGCGGATCCTGCTGCAGCGCATCGAGCGCCTCGCGCATCACGGCGCCCGCCTGCGCGACATGTCCCTGCTGGAAGATCACCGTGCCCAGCATCTGCAGCGAAATCCCGAGTTCGCGCGGGGCGCCGAACATGCGCGCGACGTGTGCCGCCTCCTCGCCCAGGGCGCGGGCGCCGGCCAGATCGCCGGCCTTGAGCCGCATGGTGAGGAGGATCAGGAGCGCCAGGCGCTGCCCGTACAAGTCGCCTAACGAATTGAACGCGTCGAGCGCACGCTCGGCAGGTGCAACGGCCGCCATGTCGCCCGTCTGCCCGATGGTGACGCCGAGGTAGGCGAGGCAATACGCCTCGTGATGGCGATCGCCCACGGAGGCGAAGATGCCGGCGGCCTCCTCGAGCCACGGGCGCGCGATGGCGGGTTGCCCCTGCAGCCCCGCCAGCACGCCGCCGGCAAAGAGGACGCTGCCGCGGGCCGGCGAACCGGGCGTCGCCGCCGGGAGCGCGAGCGCGGTCTCGATCCAGCGCCGTCCCTCGAACCAGAGCCCCGACGAATACCACAACCAGCAGAGCGCACCCGTCAGCTGCACACACTGTGCGGGGGCGTGCGTACGCGTCCACGCGAGCGCCGTGCGCAGGTGGTCGATCTCGCGCAGCACCAGGTCGACCCAGCGACGACGTGCGCCCGTGATGAAGTGCGGCTCGGCGTCGAGGACCAGGGCGAGGTAGTGCCGCGCGTGCCGCGCCCGCACCGCCTCGGCGTCACCGCCCGCGTCGAGGCGCGTGGCCGCGTATTGGCGAATCGTCTCCAGCAATCGATAGCGCGCGGTGCCGTCGCCCTCGACCATCACCACCAGCGACTTGTCGACCAGCGTCACCAGCCGATCGAGGATCTCCACCGCATCCTGCGGGGTCGGGGCGCAGACCGCTTCGGCTGCCTCGAGCGAGAAATCGCCGGTGAAGACCGACAGGCGCTGCAGGACGACCCGATCGCCTTCGTCGAGGAGCGTGTAGCTCCAGTCGATGGCCTCGCCTAACGTGCGATGCCGCGAGATCGTGGCCCGTGGGGCGCTGGTGAGGACGTGGAAGGCGGTGTCGAGGCGCGCGGCGATCTGGCCCGGGGTGAGGGCACGCACGCGGGCGGCGGCGAGTTCGATGGCCAGCGGGAGTCCGTCCAACCGGCGGCAGATGGCGGCGATGGCCGGGGCGTTTTCCGTCGTGAGGCGAAACGCCGCGTGCGCCGCCTCGGCGCGTTCGACAAAGAGGCGCCCGGCCGGCGACGCCAGCACCTGGTCGGGCGTGGCAGTGGCGGGCGTCTCGGGGACCGCGAGCGTGGGGACGAGCCAGGCGCGCTCCCCCGGGGCGCCTAACGCCTCGCGACTGGTGGCGAGGATGCGCAGCCCGCTGGCGCGGGCCAGCAGGAGTTCGACGAGGACGGCGCAGGCATCGACGAGATGCTCGCAGTTGTCGAGGACCAGGAGGAGTTCGCGCCCCTGCACGCCGTCGAGCAGCGAGTCGAGTGCGGGGCGCGCCCCAAGCTCCAGGTGCAACGCGGTCCCCACGTGCGTCGCCAGCAGGTCGGGGTCGGAGAGGGCGGCGAGGTCGACCCATGCCACCCCCTCGCGATGCGCGCTGGCCGCGCGTCGCGCGACCTCGATCGCCAGTCGCGTCTTGCCGCTCCCCCCCGCGCCGGTGAGGGTGAGCAAGCGCGTGGAGCCGAGGAGCTGTGCCACGACCGAGACGTCATCGTCGCGCCCCACGAGCGACGTGAGCGGCGCTGGGAGCGGTGCGGGAAGCGCTGCTGGCAGCGACGCTGCCGCGGGCGACGCCATCGCGCCGAGCGCTCGGGATGGGGGCGCGCCGTCGGTGGATGCCGAAGGGGTGCGCCCAGCTGCGGCGCGACGGGGAGTCATGGCGGCGTGGACGTCGTGCGCGTGACGAGGGGGGAGCGCCCGGCGGGTGCGACTGTCTGGCAATGATCCCCACGCGCCGAGGATTCTGTCAACCCGATCGATCGCGCGATGGTTGAGTCGTGCCTCACCTCGTCGTTGCATCGCGGTCGGTATCGCCTGCGACGAAGGCCATGAGTGCCGACCGGGAACTCGCGGGCGACTCGTCAGACGTGTGCGCGGTGGGTGCGAGTGAGGGGAGGATGAGGACCGGAACGGCTGGCGTTGTCCCCACCGCCCCGATCAGTGGGAGCGTGGAGTCCGGTGCGTCATCCGTGAGCAGGACGATGCGTTCGACGCGATCGCCGTGTGCGAGCGCGAAGTGCAGCACGCGCAGCGCGTACACCTCGGCCGCGATGATGGCGGCGCGTGCGATACCGAGTCCGTCGAGCAGTCCGGTGAGCCACGTGGCGAAGGCGGGGACCAACGCGGGGACTAACGCGGGAGGCGACTCGGAACGCGTCGCGTGTGCGGCGTGCGAGGATGCGCGCGGAGATCCCTGCGGTGTGGCGCGCGGGGGGTCGAGGAGCGTCACGCGTCGCGTGGCTGCCAGCACGGTGACGACGTCCCATGCGCTCGCCGTCTCGCGTTCGGTATCGGGCGCGAGGTAGAGGGCGGGGGCGCCGCGTCCGAGCCGCAGATACGGTGTCTCGTGCGTCCCGACGATGACCGACGCGCGCGTCACGCGCGGGAAGGCGCCCGAGTCACCGACGGCGATCGTCGCGGGGGAAGGGGAGGCGACGGGTACGGCGTCACCGAGTGCGGTACTCGGTGCAGTAGTCGGTGCAGCACTCGGTGCAGCACTCGGTGCGGCACCAGGTGAGGTGCCGGGTGGTGCGTGTGAAGGGTCGGGAGCCATCATCGGCGACGTCTCGAGGGCGGGTAGCGTAGCGTTCTGGGGACGCTAGCCGCCGTCGATTAGTGCACCGATTAAGTGGGGGTCGCTCGCGAAAGAGCGATGGGAGGCGCGCGCGACCCCGAGTCGCGCGCGCGTCTCCACCAGCGCGTGAATACCGCGCCCGCGCGGGGTTACCGCGCCAGCGGGGTTACCGCGCCAGGCGCTTGATCTCGACCATGACGTGGCCGCGGGCGCTCACCGAGGGCCAGAACATGACGTTGGCGTCGGAGTCGGCGAGTTCGCAGGAGCCGAACATCTCGCGAACGGCGCGGCGCGCGGCCTGCTCGGAGTCGAAGGTGGCGTGCGGGATTTCGTTGAGGCGGAGGGCGTACGACATATGAGGGCGCTCGAGTTCGGGGTGGACGCGAGGGACATTGTGAAACTTTTCACAAGTGTATCGCGGTCGTTTCGAGCGCGCTCGGACCCCCCCGCGGGGAGGGGTGCGAGTGGATGGGGGGCGTCCCATCCCGTCGGGTAGGTTTTGCGAGCTGTCCCTGACGAGTCGGGGAGGATTGCCTCACCCGAGCCCCCCTCAGCAGTGCCGTTTGTGCCGAGCGCGGAGCGATCGGCGGCTACTCATTCGAAGGTCGCCGTGCGGCGGTCGCTTGGCGGCGCGCTACCCGTCGAGCGCTCGCCGGACCGCGGCGCGCAGCAACTCGTGGGTGAACGGTTTCGCCAGAAATGAGGCGTTGAGGGGCATCGCGCCGCGCAGCAGGAGCGCGTCGTTGGTGTAGCCCGACATGAAGAGCACGGGGATGCGACGGTCGTCACGCTCGAGCGAACGCGCGATGGCCCCGCCTCCTACGCCAGGCATCTCGACATCGGTGAGCACGAGGGCAACGTCCCGCCCGTCGTTCAGGAATCGATACGCTTCCTCGGCCGATCGCGCCTGCGCCACGTCGAAGCCGTCGCTCGTCAGCATGCGCGCGGTCATGTGGCGCACCGCATCCTGATCCTCGACGAGCACGATGCGTTGGCGCACGCGTGACGACGGCGCGATCGTCGGCGTCCCCGCGGCCGGAGTGCCCGCCGTCGGCGCCACCGGGTGATCTCCCCCGTCGTGTTCGGGGACCGCCGCGGGGAACTGCACGCGGAACGTGGCGCCCTGTCCCGGCGCGCTTTCCACCGCGATCTCCCCGCCCGATTGCGCGACGATCCCCGACACGGTGGCGAGCCCCAGCCCGGTCCCGTGCCGCATCTCCTTCCTGGTGAAGAACTGCTCGAAGATGCGGGCGCGCGTCGCCCCGTTCATCCCGACGCCCCAGTCCCTCCCCCCCCGCACCGCCATGCGGCGCCCGTTCACGTGGGCGGCGGAGGGGCGGACGGTCAGCATCCTGTTGCGGCCGGAGAACGTCACCGTCCATCTCGGCGACGAGACGCCGGATGCGGCGGACGACCATGCCACCGGTCGCATGGTCAGCTCGATCGCCTATGGCGGCGTGACGAAGAGCTTCGTCGAGATGAGCGACGGCAAGACGATGGTCGTGCAGGCGCTGACGCGCGCCGGCCGCATGGCGCTGCCGGCAGGCACCAACGTCGCCCTGTCGTGGCGACCG
>CAZLLP010000185.1:0-11390 GCA_964560345.1 uncultured Gemmatimonadaceae bacterium | reverse complement strand
CGTCTCCCGTCTAGGAGCCCCCCATGGCGACCCAGCTTCGCACCGCTCCCCTCGACGTCACAAGGATTCGTGAGGATTTCCCGATCCTCGCGATGGAAGTCCGCGGCAAGCCGCTCGTCTATCTCGACAACGCGGCGACCTCGCAAAAGCCGCGCGCGGTCATCGATGCGCTCACGCAGTACTACGTGCGCGAGAACGGGAACATCCATCGCGGGGTGCACTACCTCAGCGAGAAGGCCACCGAGCTGTACGACCTCACGCGTGAGGCGGCACGGCGGTTCTTCAATGCGAAGCACGCGCACGAGATGATCTTCACGCGCGGCGCCACCGAGGGAATCAACCTCGTGGCGTCGTCGTTCGCGCAGGCGTTCCTCAAGGCCGGCGACGAGATCATCGTCTCCACCATGGAGCACCACTCCAACATCGTCCCGTGGCAGCTCGCCTGCGAGCGCACCGGTGCGGTGCTCAAGGTCATCCCGGTGACCGACGAGGGAGAGCTGGACATGGACGGCTATCGCGCGCTCCTCACCGAGCGCACGAAGCTGGTGAGCGTGGTCCACATCTCCAACGCGTTAGGCACGATCAACCCGGTGGCCGAGATCGTGCGCCTGGCGCACGAGGTGGGGGCGGCGGTGCTGATCGATGGCGCACAGTCGGCCCCGCACGCGCACGTCGACCTGCAGGCCATCGACTGCGACTTCTTCGTCTGCTCCGGCCACAAGATGCTCGGCCCCACCGGAGCGTCGATCGTCTACGGCAAGGAATCGTGGCTCGACCGCATGCCGCCATACATGGGCGGCGGCGACATGATCGACTACGTCTCGTTCGAGCGCACCACCTACGCCAAGCTCCCCTCCAAGTTCGAGGCGGGGACGCCGTCCATTGGCGACGTCGTCGCCTATCGGCATGCCTTCGAGTACCTCGAACAGGTGGGGCTCGACGCGATTGCTGCGCACGAGCACGACCTGCTGGCCTACGCGGTCGAACAGGTGCGCGACATCCCGGGGCTACGCCTCGTGGGGACGGCGCGCGAGAAGGCGGGGGTGCTCAGCTTCACCATGGACTGCGCCCACCCGCACGACATCGGGACAATCCTCGACGGCTTCGGGATCGCCATCCGTGCCGGGCACCATTGCGCTCAGCCGCTGATGCGGCGATATGGTGTGCCAGCCACGGCGCGCGCGTCGTTCTACCTCTACAACACCCGCGACGAGGTCGACGCGCTGGTGCGCGCCATTCACCACGTGCGCACGGTCTTCGCCTGAGCGCTTCCTGACGATGGATCTCGGCAACCTGTACCAGGACGTCATCCTCGAGCACAACCGCAATCCCCGCAACTGGGGCGAGCTGTCGCCGCCGCACGACCGGGCCGACGGGCGCAACCCGATGTGCGGCGACGAGGTGACGGTCTGGCTCAAGCTCGAGGGCGACCGCGTCACCGAGATCTCATTCGTCGGGACCGGCTGCGCGATTTCCAAGGCGTCGGCGTCGATGATGACGCAGGCCATCAAGGGAAAGACGCGCGCCGAGGCCGAGGCGGTCTTCGAGCAGTTCCATGCGATGGTGACCGGGCATCACGCCAATCCCGCCGGCGACGTGACGTTAGGCAAGCTCAAGGTCTTTTCGGGGGTCGCGCGCTTCCCCGCGCGCGTGAAGTGCGCCTCGCTGGCCTGGCACGCGATGCACGAGGCGTTGCACGCGGCCCAGGCACGCGCCTCCTGAGCGACGGACGCCCAGACGCCCGGTAGTCGACACGGGCTGAAGGACCTGCACTTTCCTGCACAGACAAGCACTACACGGCCCCGCCCTTCTAGGGACGGGAAGGCACGACGTGCGCGGCACCGGCTTGTCGATCACCACCCCACACCCACCGCCCGACAACAAGCTGCCCCCACTCACTACCGCACCGCACCACACGAATCGCGTGTTTGGTGCCGGCACGTCTTGCGGACTTCCCACCACCCATCGGAACAGCGCGTGAACGCTTCCCGAATCCACCCCTCCACCCCACCACCCCACCCCACCCAACGACACACCCGTTACGCCGTCGCCCGACGTCCCCCGAACTCCTCTTCCCCCAATCCATCTCCCCACACCTCGGGAGACGGGGCGACAGCGCGATACGGATGCAAAGCACGAACAACCTTTCCTTTTCGCTCGAAGAAGCCCGAGCGACGGAGCGAGGCCTCGAGGACCCACTCCCAGCCGAAGCGCTGATGGAACTCGCGCTCGGAAAGACCCAGCAACTCGTGAATCCAGCGGCGCATCTCGGCGGCGTTGAGCTCATCGGCCGAGACCAGGCGATTGACCGACGTGCGGTCTGAGGCCAGGTCGGCGAGGATGGCGGCGCGCTGCCATTCCAGCGCTCCCCAGTCGCCCAGGAGCCGAAGCTGCTCGCGGACGGAGTAGGGGAGGAAGGCGACTTCATTCCGGCGAAGCGCCGGACGGGTGAACAGGTCGGCCAGGGTGCGAGAGAGCGTCGAGGCGCGCGTGCGGCGCACCAGCCACTCGACCATGTCGCTCGGCGTCGGACGCGGGCGGGCGGCCACGGCACGCAGGATGGCGTTGGCGCCATCGGCGTCGGCCAGGCCAAAGACCACGCAGGTCCGCGGGAGACGACGGGTGGAACGCATCCCCGAATCGCTGTCGGCGAGGATGCAGAGCGGACACCAGGGGGCCACGTCCATCTGCGCCTTGACGTCGTTGGTCGACGGCCGGCGCTCGATGGCATCGAGCAGCGCCACCGACCCGAGGTCGGGCGAGACATCGTGCAGTCGGCGCGCCATTTGGTACGGCGGCTCGAGGATCAACAGTGACGTGGTGTGCATGGGACTCACGTTATGAATCCCCGATCAGCCTGTATACTCGTAGCAACCCCAGTCCTTTTCGGGGACGGAAAAGGGGGTGACCGATCTGGTCACCCCCATTCTTGACGGCTACGAGTCGCCGGTTTCCCCGCGCTGGCTGCCGTTGGGGCAGCCGTTGGGGTCAGAGCTGGGGTCAGAGCCGAGCTCTGACCCCAGCTCTGACCCCAGCCCTCTCAGCGCGCCCCGGCGTCCGGTCGGCGCGGGTTGGTGTCGCCGGCCGACGGCGGGAGCGGTGGCGCCGCATCCTCGCGATCGACTGACAGCGCCTTCTCCCCCTCCAGATCGTCATCCTGCCCCTCTGGTGGCAGCATGATGGCAAAGCGCATCAGCCCCCACTCGGTGGTGATCCCGAGCGCCTTTCGGATGCTGGCGCGGTGGAATTCGACGGTCCGGGGGGAAACGCCGAGGGTCTCGGCGATGTCGCCGGTCGACTTTCCGTCGCCGATCAGGCGCAGGATCTGGAGGTGGCGGGGGGTCAGGCGGTCGAGCGCCGGGTGCTGGAGCGCCGCCGTGTCGCGAAAGGAGCGCCGCGGGACCCTCGGGGAGATGAACGCCTTTCCGGCCAGGACCGCCTCGATCGCCCCGTTCAGCTCCTCGGCCGACGCCTCCTTGGGGATGAAGCCGTGCGCCCCCTTCTGCAGCGCCAGGTCGGCCAGGGCACGGTCCACGTGCATGGTGACCACCAGGACCTTGAGCGCGGGGAAGGCGGCGGTGATGTCGGGGAGGAGCTCCAAGCCGTTGCGATGCGGCATGGAGAGGTCGAGCAGGAGGATCTCCGGCTTGGTACGTTCGATCTGGTCGATGACCTCGCGACCGTCGTTGACCACGCCGACCACGACGAAGTTGGGCTTGAGCAGGGCGCGGAGCCCGTGGCTCATGAGCGGGTGATCGTCGCAAATCAGGACGAGTGTACGGCGCATGACGACTCCCCTATTCCTTGATTGGTACGGTGACGCGAATCGTCGTCCCCTGCCCCGGGCTCGAGCGGATCTCAAAGCGCCCGTCGGCAAGACGGGTGCGCTCGGCCATCGAGATGAGTCCGAGCCCGGCGCTGGCGGAGGGGTCGGTCGACTCGAAGCCTCGACCGAAGTCCTGGATCGAGAGTTCGATGTCCCCGTCGGCGGCGCGTGCCCGGATGCGGGCCTTCTTGGCACCGGAATGCTTGGCGACGTTCCGCAGCCCTTCCTGTGCGATACGGTAGAGCATCAGCGCGCGTTCGCGCGAAAGCTGTGATGTGCGCCCCTCGTCCTCGAAGGTCGTGTCGACCTCGATCCCCGACGAGCGGCTCACGTCGGATGCGAGCTGCGTGAGCGCGGGGAGGAGCCCGGCCTGGTCGATGATCGCCGGGTGCAACCGGTGGGCGACGCGGCGCAGCATCACGCCGAGGTCCTGCAGTTCGGAGCGCAGGGCGTCGATGCGGAGCGAGGTACGTTCGGGGCCGTCGGTGGTGGAGAACTCACCGGAGTCCCACTCGCTGAGTTCGTGCTGGAGGATGGCGACGCGTTGCAGGGCGTCGTCGTGCACCTCGCGGGCGACCCAGGCGCGCTCCTCTTCGTGTGCGTCGAGGAGCTTCTTGGCGTAGGTCTGGTGGAGCTTGAGGTTGTGGCGCTGGTAGATGAAGAGCGCGGCGAGCAGCGCCGCCAGGATGACCCCGAGAGCGAGCGCGCCGGCTAGGTAGATCCAGTAGAGCTGCTCGGAAGCGGGCACCGCATCCCTCTCCAAATCAGGATGAACGCGAGGACGTCGCCGAATGAGCGTGCGTCGTACAGCCGCCGCATCGCGTCAATGTTCTCGGTTCCCATCGCGGCGGCAATCGGTTCGGTCACAACGAGGAGACCGAAGTACAGCAGGACCCCTATCGTCGTCCAGAGCCAGTCGTGATTCCACGCCTTTTCGGGGGCCGCGGCGAGGTTGGACACCAGCGTATACGCGGTGCACAACATCATGAGCAGCGAGCGAAACGGGCCGGAAAAGGTGCGGAACGTGTCCAGCTCGCCGGCGACGATGGCGATCGCGATGTACGTGGTGATGACCAGCGGAATCGCGATGCGCAGCGCGATGCGGGTGACCGGCCGTGTTTGCCAGTAGGACAGCCCCCAGAGGAGAAAGGCGTCCTCGATGGGCTGGAGATACGTGAAGATGAAGAGATTGTTGCCCTTCGTGATGGCGAGCACGAGCTGCACCATGTCCGAAAGAAAGAAGACAAGGCACCAGAGCGTGATCCACTGACGGGCAGGCGACGTTCTCCGCCACACCGGAACGACCGCGAGGGGTGGAAGGAGCTGCGCCACCACCGCGAGGGTCGGGACGAAGAAAACGGAGAGCGTCATCCAGGCCGCGTCAGGTCGCCGCGTGACGCGGCGATCCCGCTAGAGCAATGGGGAATCGGTCGGACAGTACGGCGGACAAGGATAGTGGTGGTCGAGCAGCACCGCGCTGTCGGCAGCTGCAGCGGCGGCGGCCGTCGTGCGTGCCCCCTTGCGGTTCCTGGCCGGCTTGGTGATGTCGTTGCCATTCGCGTCCACGCCGACAATGACGGGCTGGTAGTTCCCGTCAGCCCCAAGGCCGTGATAATAGCGAATGCCAACGCATCCCGGCTGCGCGAGAATGGCCTGGATTCCGTCGGCCCAGAAGAATCCCGCGTGCTCGGAGGCCGGCGCCGCCTTGCGATAGCGCTGCGTCAGTTCGACCGCCTGCTCCAGCGAAATGCGCTGCGATTCCTTGGGCGGGATCGAACGGTAGCCGCCCTTGGGTCCACCCTTCCCCTTGCCGCGCCCCTTGCCGACGCCCTTGGTGCCTTGCTTGCGACTGGCCATGCCGATCCTCGCGTGATGATGATGTCGGAATTGTTAGGCACCCCGTGGTCGGCGCGCCAGCGTGACGGCGAGGGACGCGTGGCGTCGCCTCGCCGTCACGGTACGAGCTATCCGCGCAACGCGCTCGCCTCGGTGGGGCAGTACGGCGGACACGGATAGTGATGATCGAGCGCCGTGGTCGGCCCGTCGAGCAAGTCGCTGCCGGTGGCGTCGGCGGCCACCAGCACGATCGTGCGCTGTCCCTTCTCATCGCGGCCATGGTAGTACCGCAGGTACTCCGCGTCCGCACGGCTCAGCAGCGCCAGCACCGCCTTCTTGCTGAACATGCCGCCCAGCGACCCATCCTCGGGCTTCCGAACCCCCGAGACGGTGGCCTGGTTACGGTGGCGGCGCGTCATGTCGGCCGCCTCGGCGCTGGTGATGCTATGGTCACGCCCTGGCTGCAGGGGAGGATTTGCCATTGTCAGAGTCTCACGCGTTGAAGTGAATTCTCGGCGCACGCCACGCGGATGGGCGCGACCGAACGGGATGGAGAATTATTCTAGGACGCCGGTCCGAGGCCAGACACTGGGGCTAACCCCAGTCGATGGCAACCCCCCGCCGCGGCTGCTAGACTCCGCCGCTCGCCCGCCCCCCTGACGCCCCGCTTCGACACCAGTCACGACATGTCCTACGCCATCGCAATCATCCGGTATCGCAAGCCGCTGGAAGACGTCGTCGCCAACACCGACGACCACCGCGCCTATCTCAAGACGCTGTTCGAACGAGGGACGCTACTGGCCTCGGGGCCGTTCGACCCGCGCACGGGCGGCGCGTTGCTGCTGCACGTCCCCGACGACAACCCACAGGGGGCGCTCGACGCCGTTCGCGACGCCGATCCGTTCTGGCAGCGCGGCATCGCCCAGTACGAACTGCTCGTCTGGAACCCGGTCATCGGTCGCGAGGGGATCGACGCATTGCGTCGCTAGCGCGACTCTGCCTGGGCCATCGCCCCCCGCAGTCGCTCCACCTGCCCCAAGTGGCGCTGTGCATGCACCTCGGCCACCAGGAAGGCATCGCCCAGGTTGAGCCGGATCACCGATGCCACCGGTGACCCCAGGCGGCAGGCGCGCCACTCCAGCGGCGCGGCGCGCAGGAGCGCCGCTTCGAGTCGTTTGTGTCGCTCGAGGAATTCCTCGATCACATGGGGACGCACGCGCGGCCCCACGCGGTACTTGCGCGGCGCCGGGACCTTGCGGGGCGAGGTGAGCGACCGGACCAGGAAGGCCCCGGCAAACCGCGGGGCCCACGGCGCATCCGCGCCTTCGCGCGCCGGGAGGTGCTCCCCGGCGAGAAACTCCTCGATGCGCCCCAGATAGGAATCGTGCACGATGCACATGTGCTCGAAGACCTGGGCGATCGACCATCCCTTGTCGGGAGGGACCCACGTCATCTCCTGCGGCGTGAGCGACGCGGCAAAACGTCGCGAATGCTCGGAGATGGCCCGCGCCTCATGCACGAGCAACTCGTGCAGGGCCTGCTGCGTTTCTGGGGCGGTGTTCACGACGTGCTCCGGTGGGCGGCGCCCTTGAGGCTCCGCGTTCTGCTCCACACGCTGCGCACGCCTCGCGCGCCCTGTGCCAGGCGCTCGCTGCGCACGTCCCCCCGACCCGCCCGCCGGGACTCTCGCCGAACCTAACGATAGCGTCGCGACACGAACCGGAGTTCATGTCTCCGCACCATTAGTGTCCTACACTACACGCGCGAAGGGGTCCCGAACACCCGGAGTTCCCCCACACTCAACACAGGTGTACTGCCATGGCCTTGAAGGTGGCCCACGCCTCCACCCCCTCGGCCAGCCCCAGTTCGTGCACCGAGCGCGCCGTGAGCGCCGCCACCAACGGGACGCCGCCGACGTCGAGCGTGACGCGCGCGTACGCGCCGAGGATGGCCACCTCGCGCACGGTCCCGCGAAAGAGGTTTCGCGCCGACGACGCCTGCGGCTCGCGCGAGACGATCACCTCTTCGGCCCGGATCACGGCGTAGCTCGTCGCCCCCGCCGGGGCGAGCCCCACCGTGTACAGCGTGAGGGCGCCGCTGGTGAACTCGATCGCATGGTGCCCGTCGCCCAATGCCGAAGGCACGCCTTCGGTCCAGTCAGGTGCAACGTCCTCCAGGACGCGCGCGGTGCCGGCCAGGACGTTTTCAGCCCCCAGGAATTCGGCGATGTAGGGCGAGGCCGGACGCCTGAAGACCTCTACCGGTGGCCCCGACTGCAGGACGCGCCCCTTGTCGAGCAGGATGGCCACGTCGCCCAGGAGCCCGGCCTCGGTGAAGTCGTGCGTCACCTGCAACGCCGTGAGCTGCCACTCGCGATGGATCGCCCGCACCTCGCGCCGCGTGCGCATGCGCCGCCCGGGGTCGAGCGCGCTGAACGGTTCGTCGAGCAGCAGGATGCTGGGGCGCATCGCCAGGGCGCGGGCGATGGCCACCAGTTGGCGTTCGCCCCCGCTCAGGCTCACCACATCGCGAACGCGGAGCGGCGCCAGCTCGAATCGGCGCACCACCTCGTCGACCGCCGCGGCGTCGGCGGCGCCGTAGGCGATGTTGTCCTGCACCGAGAGGTGCGGAAAGAGGTACCCATGCTGATAGACCAGCCCCACCCGTCGTGCCTCGGGGGCGAGCGACGCCGCATCGCGCCCGTCCAGCTGCAACGATCCCGCCGTCGCCGGGATGATCCCGGCCACCGTCTCGAGCAGCGTCGTCTTGCCCGAACCGGCCGGACCGATCACCACCCCGTAGCTCCCCTTGGGGACGGTGAAGGTGACGTCGTGCAACCGGAAGCCCCCCAGGCGCGCGCCGAGTTCGCGAGCGGCGATCACTCCATCCCTCCCGCGTGCATCTCGCGGTCGCCGCGCAGCGCACGCAGCAGCGCCAGCGGGATCATCGCGATGAGGACCAGCACCGCAGCGACCGGAATCGCCTCGCTCAGCCCGTAGGTCGTGAAGCGGTCGTAGCTCAATACGCTGACCGTTTTCGGGTTGTAGGTGAGGATGACGATCGCCCCGAACTCACTCACCGCGCGCGCCCACATGATGACCGCCGAGGCGAGCAGCCCGCGCCTCGCCAGCGGCAACGTGATGCGCCGGAAGACGCGCCAGCCGTTGTCCCCCAGGGTACGCGCCACCGCTTCGTATCGAATGTCCACCCGCGCAAACGCCTCGCGCGCCCCGCTCACGAAGAGCGGCGCCGAGACGAAGAGCATCGCGCAGACGATCCCGATCGGCGTCCCCACCACCCGCAGCCCCGCCAGGAGCAATCCGCTCCCGACCGCGCTGTCGCGCCCGAGCACGAGCAGCAGCGCGATCCCGGCGACGGGGTGCGGAATGACGAGCGGGAGGTCGAGCAACGCCGAGAGCACCGCGCGCCCGCGAAAGCGCCGTCGCGCCAGGAGGTAGGCGAGCGGCGTGCCGGTCAGGACGCCGAGGACGGTGGCGATGGTCGCCGTGACCCCCGTGAGCGCCAGCGCCGCGCGCAGCTCCGCGTCCGACCCCAGACGCGCGACCCCCGCCACACTCCCCCGCACCACCAGCTCCCCGATCGGCGCGACGAGAAACAGCAGGAGGAGCGACGCCGCCAGCGCCGCCGCGACCGTGCTGATGGCCGGAATGCGTCGCCCCCCCATCAGCGACGGCGGGAAAGAGCGGACACGAGGGGATGGCAACGCATCCGCCGAATCTCACCGCCCACCCCCACCGTACGCCATCCCCGTCGGCACCCCGCGTATATTCGACTCCCGTCTCCCGTCTCCCGTCTCCCGTCTCATTTGATGATGAACGCTGTCGACCTGCGCGCGATCGCCAAGCGATACGAAGGGCACGTCGCCGTCCGCAGCCTGTCGTTGCAGGTGCCGCGAGGCTCGGTCTACGGCCTGCTCGGCCCCAACGGCGCCGGCAAGACGACGACCATCCGCATGCTGCTGAACATCATCGCCCCCGACGAAGGGAGCGTGTTGATCAACGGGGTCCCCCACACGCAGAAGGGGGTGCTCGACCGCGTCGGCTACCTCCCCGAGGAGCGCGGGCTGTACAAGAAGATGCAGGTGCGGCGGCTGCTGCGGTTCCTGGCCGAACTCAAGGGGATCGGCAAGCGCGATGCGGACCAGCGCATCGACCAGTGGCTCGAACGGCTCGACCTGCGCAGTGCCGATAAGGACTGGGGACTGGCCAAGGTCGACGAGCTGTCGCGCGGGATGCAGCAGAAGGTGCAGTTCATCGGCACGCTGCTGCACGACCCCGATCTGGTGATCCTCGATGAGCCGTTCAGCGGGCTGGATCCGATCAACGCGCAGGGGCTCAAGGACACCGTGGTCGACCTCAAGCGCCGCGGCAAGACGGTGATCTTCTCGACGCACCTGATGGACAACGCCGAGCGCATGTGCGACGCGGTATGCATCATCGCGCGGGGGGAGAAGGTGCTCGACGGGACGGTGAGCGACGTGAAGTCGACGCACGGCGGCGCGCACCTGGCGCTGGCACTGGATGGCGCGTCGACGCCCGCGGTGGACGCCGTGCTCGCCGATCGCTCGCTGGTGGCGCGCATGGACGATTCGTCGCGCTTCTTCGAGCTCGAACTTGCGCCTGGCGGCGATACGCAGGTGCTGTTACGACGCCTGGTGGATGCGGGGGCGGCGATCCAGCGCTTCGAGCGCATTCAACCGTCGCTGCACCAGATCTTCCTGCAGAAGGTGGGGGCGAGCGGAATCGAAGTGGGGATGACCGGTCAGGGCTGAGCGAGCCGCTCGGCGAGCCCCGCATACGACGAGCTGCGCGCGTCGTGCCCGGCGGCCGCGCCGGGCAAAACCCAATAGATCTCGCGCCGCAGCACCCCCGCCGCTTCGGCGGGGGCAAAGGTGGCATCGTCCGCAAAGCCGTGTAGCACGACCCGCACCTTGTCGATGCCATAGCCCAGCGACGTGCACAGCTTGAGCGCGCGCTGCGTGGCCCGCAGCGAGGCGACCGACGGATCGCTCAGCAGCAGGACGCGGTCGGAGACGTCGCAGGCGGCGAGCACGTGTTCGTCGGGGGCCCCCAACCAGGCGACGACGATCATCGGATACTGCGCCATCAGCTGCTGCAGCGACTGGGTGACGCCGGCGGGCGCGCCGTCATCGGGGATGACGACGTGCGGTACCCCGTCGCGCACCGGTGAGGCGAGGGCGCGGGGAGTCGCGACGACGACACCGGGGTCCGGGACGCGCGGCGCCAGGGCGAGCGCGAGTCTTCCGGCAATGTCGGCGATGTCGAGCGTGCGGCGGTCGGCGTAGAGCAGGATGACCATCGCGACGGGAGCCGCCGGCCTGGGAAGGGCGTGGCCGGCGGTCTTCAGGAGGGGATCAGCGAGGGAGGGGCACTACGGCGGGAGGGGAGCGGTGGGGCGATCGCTACTGCGCGGGCGTGCAGTGTGCGGCAAAGGCGGCGACCAGGTCGGCGGTGATCGCCTCCGCGTCGCGACTTTCGATCTGCCAGCGTTCCATGAAGTACACGACCTTGCCGTCCTTCAATAGCGCGATGGACGGCGACGACGGCGGATAGCCGACGAAAAAGGCGCGGGCGCGTTCGGTGGCTTCGGCGTCCTGGCCGGCGAAGACCGTCGCGAGATGATCGGGCTTGACCGAAGACTGCTCCAGCGCGTGGCGAACGGCGGGGCGCGCCATGCGGGCCGAGCA
>CAZLLP010000184.1:2625-11542 GCA_964560345.1 uncultured Gemmatimonadaceae bacterium | reverse complement strand
GGGCGCCTCCGGGAGAGCGCCAATACTCCCGGGCGGGCGTTAGCGGCGCGTCCCGCCTCGGCCGAGGCGTGGGCGCGGCTCGAGTACGCCTGCACCGCGCCGTTGCTTTCGGCGGCCGCCACGCACCAGCGCGAGCTGATGCAGGAGAACGTGCGGTTGTCCATCACCCTCATCGGCCAGCAGGGGCGCGGGGCAGTGGCCCGCATCCTGGCGGCGAGCAATGGGGAGGTCCCGGAGGCCAGCGAGGCCGTGCGCGTCGCGCTGGCCGTGGCTACAACGCTCGGCCACACCACGTAGCCGACCACCGGCGGAGGGGAAGTCGTCCCTCCGCCGGTTTGGTGCGCTCCGCCAGACTGGGGGCGTGTGGCGCAGGCTCGAGGCTGATATCTGGTGGGGGGAAGAAACCTTTCACCCCCCTCCCCGTATCCAATCGCGTGGCGTGATCGGCACGGAGTTCGACTCATGCCGTCCACCGATCGCCTCGTCCCGCGCGACTTGGACACCTCGCCCCCGACCGTTTCCTTGGACGGCGCCTTCCGTGCGCCGGCGACACCTACGTCACCGGACCCGGTCGTGCGCCTCCCGCCCCGAATGGTCGCGCCTCACACCAGCCACCCTCGAGCCGCCACTCCACCGTTCTGGGCCGTCGTGGCCGGGGCGTGGACGTTTTTCGGGATCATGTACGGCTGCGTCTGGACTGCGGCCGCCCGCTATCCCGCGCAGGCCGTTCGCTGGACGGTCCCGACCGCGCTTGGCGTGGCGTGGGCGTGGGCGCTGCTCACGCCGCTCCTCTTTCGCCTGACGCGGCGCGTCGCGCCCGCGCGCGTCGGGTGGGTGGTGAGCCTGACGAGCCATACCGCTGCGGCGCTGGCGTGCGCCGCGTTGCTGACGGCGCTGCTGCGGGCCTCGATGTCGTTCTTTGCCGAGTGGAGCCCGGAGCCGTACGTCCCCATGCTGTTCTATTGGTTCGACGTGTGGCTGTTCGTGTACGCGTCGCTCGCGGTGGTGGGGCATGCGCTCACCGTGCGGCGCCGCTACGTCGATCGCACCGTGCGCGCGCACCTCCTCGAAGCCCAACTCTCGCGTGCGCAACTGCAGTACCTCGAGTTGCAGCTGCAGCCACACTTCCTGTTCAACGCGCTCAACGCCATCCAGGAGCTGGCGCATGAGGCGCCGGCGGCGGCCGAGCGCATGCTACGCCGCCTGCACGCGTTGCTGGCCATCTCGCTGGAACGCTCGGGGCGCGACGAAGTCACGCTCGATGAAGAGATCGCGGCGCTCGAGCCGTACCTCGACATCCAGCGCACGCGGTTCTCCGATTGGCTCGAGGTCGGCGTCGCCGTCCCCACCGCGCTGCGCCGGGCGTTGGTGCCGCACCTCATCCTGCAGCCGTTGGTGGAGAACGCCATCCGGCATGGGCTGTCGGTGCGCCAGGCGCCGGGGACGGTCACCGTGCACGCGCAGCGGTCGGGCGATCGGCTGGTGCTGCGCGTGGAGGACGACGGCGTCGGGATCCGTCAGGCGCAAAGGTCGGAGGACGGGACACGCCGCGAGGGGATCGGCCTTCGCAATGCCAGCGAGCGATTGCGCCAGCTCTACGGGAGTGCGCACCGCTTCGAGTTGCGCGAAGCGCCGTCAGGCGGGGTGACGGTCGAGCTGGAGATTCCCTATCGCGAAGGGGAGGCGGTCGCCGCGCGGGGAACGACGCCGATGACGATGGCGGACGCGATGGCGTCGCCCGCGCTCGACGATCCATCGACCTGGCGCACGGGCGAGTACTCCACGGTCTTTCCCGACCTGGATGTGCCGCGAAGCGAGGCGCCGCCGGAGCTGCGCCCTCCCGAGCCGTCGCCCTCGCCGCAGTGGCAGGCCAGTGGGAGCTTTCGCGCCGCGCGGCGTCCCACCCCAAACGATCCGGTGCCCGCGGTGACCTCGGAGCTGCGCACGCCGACCCCCGGGCTCTCCTGGCGCGCGTGGAGCGGGATCGGGGCGCTCTGGTTTGCGATGGCGGTGCTCTGGACCAACCAGATGGTCCTGTACACCAACTCCATGCGCCCCAGCGACGACTACTCGTGGCTGGAACTGGCGCGGTTGCAGGTGGCGACGTCGATCATCTGGCTGGCCTTGTCGCCGGTGGTCGTGGCGCTCGCCCGCCGCTTCCGTATCGACGCCACCAACTGGATGCGCATCGTCCCACTGCACGCGCTGTTTGGGATTGCCGCGGGGCTCATCCACACCGGGGCCATGCAGGTGTCCGGGTTGAGCAAGCTCCCGGTGCTGTCGCCAGGGAACATGAACCCGCTCACCGGCGACTTCTTCGTCTACTTTGGCTTGCTGGCCTGGTCGCACGCGCGCGACTTCGTGAACTGGTATCGCGCGCGCGAGCTCGAGGGGGCGCGCCTGTCGGCCCGCATCGCCGGCTCCCGTTTTCAGGCGCTGCGCGTGCAACTGCGTCCGCAGTTCCTGCTGGCGACGCTCGACTTGTTGGCCGAGCTGGTGCACCGCGACGTCCCGCGCGCCGAGCGGCTCATCACGCGCCTGGCCGATACGCTGCGCATGACGCTCGAGCTGGGACGCGATACCACGACCACGCTCAAGCAGGAGCTCGAGCTGCTGCATGCCTGTGTGGAGACGCATCGCGATGGCATTCGGGCCGGGGTACAGCTCGAGACCAACGTCCCACCGTCCACACTGGGGCTGCGCATTCCCAGCCGACTGGTCTGCACCATGGTCGATGAGTTGCTCGCGGCCGACTCATTGAATCCCGCGGAGCCGCTGACCGTACGGGTTGATGTGGAGCGGGTGGCCGACGTGACCCGCATTCGCCTGCGAGGCGATGCGGCGTGGCGAGGGAGGGTGGGGGGATCGCACGCGTGGTGGCGCACCAAGAGCGTGGCCGAGGCCGCGGTGGCCGACGCGGGGGCGCTGGTGAGCGTGACCTTTCCCGACGCGGCATCGGCGGTCCTGCTGGTCGCCGATGCCGAGCACGAGACGATGCCGAGCGCCGCGCCCGAGTGGGCCGCGGCGGTAGCCTAACGACGGACAGGAGAATTCCGATGCCGCTTCGCGTGTTGGTCGTGGACGACGAGCCCATCGCTCGACGCCGCGTGCGCCGTCTCCTCCGCCTCGAGCCCGATGTCGACCAGATCGACGAGGTGGGGAGCGGGGGTGAGGCGATCGATGCGATTCGCAAGGAACGCCCCGATCTTGTCCTGCTCGATGTGCAGATGCCCGACGTGGACGGCTTTGGCGTGGTCGGGGCCCTCGGCGCCGACCAGATGCCGCCGACCATCTTCGTCACCGCATTCAATGAATATGCGGTGCGCGCGTTTGACGTGAACGCGATCGACTACCTGCTCAAGCCGTACGACCCCGATCGCTTTCGTGCCGCCTTCCAGCGTGCCCGTTCGCACCTGGAGCGCGTGTCGTCGGCCGAGCAGGGGCGGAAGATTCGCGCGCTGCTCGAGCAGGTGCTCGGTGAGGATCGCACGAGCGCCGCGCTGGCCGACCGACCGCCACAGCCGGCGGGGATGACGGCGCCCATGCCGCGTACGCGCTTCCTCGATCGCCTCATGGTCAAGCACGACGGGCGCGTCTTCTTCGTGAAGGTGAGCGATGTCGATTGGTTCGAGGCGTCGGGGAACTATGTGCGCGTGCACACGGGCAAGGTCTCGCACCTGATCCGCGAGACCATGCATCACGTCGAGGCGCAGCTCGACCCCTCGATGTTCGTGCGCATTCACCGCGCGGTCATCGTCAACATCGATCGCATCAAGGAGCTGCAGCCCTGGTTTGCCGGGGACTACGTGGTCATCCTTCGCGACGGGCGCCAGCTCAAGCTCAGCCGCACGTATCGCGAACACCTGCAGTCGCGCATGCACCGCTTCGCGTAACGCCACGCGGCATTCGAGGTGCTTGGCATGTGAACCAACCGGCGAGGGCTCGTGCCCCTCGCCGGTTCTGCGTATGGGACAGGCGTCATGCGACTGCGTGTCGATGAGGCGCTCTTCATCTCATTGCACCAGCGGCGACTCAAGAGATGGGCAACGGCGGTCGATACCGTAGTCAGCAGACCCAGCATCGCTGGGGACCGATGGATTGTCCACGTATCGCTGGCCAGGCATGACCTCCCTCGCTACTCCGGCGGCCCGCCGATCGATCCTTGATCGCGCCCGCACTGACGTCGACCGCTCGCTCGCACTCCTGCTGCTTCTCCACCTTCCGGTGGCGCTCGTGCTCGCGACGCTGCACGGGACGTGGTTCGCCGCACTTGGTGTTGGCGCCCCCGTGTCGTTGGGAGTGTTCTGGCTCTCGCGCAGCCGCCCTGGCAGCGCGCTGACACGCTATGCGGTGTCCGCGGCGTTCATGGTCTACTCGGCCATCTTCATCCACCAGAGCGACGGCATGGTGGAAGCGCACTTCCACGTGTTTGTCTCGCTGGCGTTCCTCCTGTCGTATCGCGACTGGCGCGCGCCGGTGGTGGCGGCGGTGGTGATCGCCGTGCACCACGTAGGCTTCATGGTGCTGCAGAACAGCGGCGTCGGCGTGCATCTGCTCCCGCATGGCCACTGCACGCTCGGCATCGTGGCCATTCACGCGGCGTTCGTGGTCATGGAGACGGCGGTGCTGGTCTGGCTGGCCAACGGACTGCAGCGCGAGGCGATGGAGTCCGATCAGTTGCAGCAGGTGGCCCACGAACTGGCGGCCGGCAATGTCGACGTCGAGGTGTCGGGGGGCGAGACCGCCGAGGCGTATCGCAAGGTCATCGTCGCCGTACGGTCGCTCGTTTCGGAGGCCGGCGCGGTGTCGAGTGCGGCGCAGCGCAACGACTTTACCCGTCGCGGAAACTCCGCGCTCTTTGAAGGGTCGTACAAGCGCGTGATCGACGACCTCAATGCGTCGATGGACGCGGTGCAGGGGGCGCACAGCGAAGCCGCGCGCGAGCGCGACGACGTGCTCCGCTTCCTCGCGGCGCTCAAGCAAGCGGTCGATCGCCTGGCCAATTGCGACATGACGGCGCGCCTCAACGGCCGCTTCTCCGGCGATCAGTCGCAGGCGCAGGACGCCTTCAACGCGGCGCTGGAGCGCCTGGAGTCCACCCTGGGCGAGGTGGCGCATCTCTCCGTCAACTGCAACAACGCCGCCGACGAGATTGCCGATGGGAGCCAGCGCCTGGCGCAGGGCGCATCGGCGCAGGCGGCGTCGGTCGAGGAATCGTCAGCGGCCTTGCACGAACTGTCGGCGATGACCAAGTCGACGGCAGACCATGCGCGCGCCGGGCGCGAACTCGCCGACGAGACGCGTCGCTCAGCCTCGGCCGGTGTCGAGGCAATGCGCGAGCTGAGCCGGGCGGTCTCACGCATCAAGGCAAGCGCCGACGAAACGGCCAAGATCGTGCGTACCATCGACGAGATTGCCTTCCAGACCAACCTGCTCGCGCTCAACGCGGCGGTGGAAGCGGCGCGTGCCGGTGATGCCGGCAAGGGGTTCGCGGTCGTGGCCGGCGAAGTGCGTGAACTGGCCATGCGGTCGGCAGAAGCTGCGCGCAACTCCAGCGAGTTGATTGCGCAGTCGGTCACGCATGCCGCGAGCGGCACGTCGCTGAGCGACGACGTGGCCGCACGACTGGCCGACATCGACGGGCGCGTGCAAAAGGTGCGCGACGTGATCAACGAGATCGCGTCGGCCAATGAGCAGCAGGCGACCGGCGTCTCGCAGATCACCATCGCGGTCGAAGAGGTGGGCCGTATCACGCAGGAAACCGCCGACACGGCGGAGCAGTCGGAGCAGGTCGCGACGCGACTCACCGGCGAGGCCGAGCGGCTCGACGACTTGCTGAGTGCCTTCCGCTTGCGCGGTGCCGCTGCCGAAACGGCGCGTCCGCGAAGCGCCCTCGAACCGGTTCGGGCGGCCGCCCGTGTTGGATAGCGCACTCGACCTCGGACCGGTACGCCGCGCCCTCGTCATCGATGACGAGGGGGCGGTGCGCGGCGTCCTGCGTCGGTGGCTCAAGCGTCGTGGCTGGGAAGTGTCCGAGGCGCAGGACGGAGAAGTCGCGTTGTCGCATCTGCGCGAACAGGCGGGGGTGACGCCATCGCCTGACTTCGATGTCATCATCTGCGACCTGCGCATGCCGACGCTGAGCGGCCCCGAGTTGTACGACTGGACGCTCGAGCATCGCCCGGAACTCGCGCGCCGCCTGGTGTTCGCGAGTGGTGACGTGCAAGAGCCCGCGGCCGCCGACTTCCTGCAGCAGTGTGGTTGTCCGGTGCTGGAGAAGCCGTTCGAGCTGGCGCGCCTTGAGGCGGTGCTGCTCTCGCTCGATCCGCGCGTGTAGGGTGGGCGTACGCGCTCCGCGGAATCCGACATTTCACTAGCAGTTTTCCTGTTCAGGCGTTTCCACTCCCGGTCGATACTTCGACCCACAGGGGCGCGTTGGTCGTGGACACGCGCCTTCGGCACGCGGATCGAACAATCCCCTCGTTCTTACTGACCGTCCATGCTCTCCTCCTTGTCGCTACGCGCGAAGCTGTTCCTGCTGGCACTCCTTGGCGTCACTGGCACGACCATCGTCGGTGGCATCGGGTTCGTCACCCTTGGGCAGAGCATCGCCACGGCGAATGGACTCATGACCGGTGGCGTGGCGCAGCGCACGCAGATGGAAGCGGACATGATGCACGATGCCATCCGCTCCGATGTGTATTCGGCGATGCTGGCTGCGCAGACCGCGAACGACAAGCGACGCACCGATGCGGTGACCGACTTTGCCGAGCACTCCAAACGACTGGTTGCCGGCGTCGACGAGGTCGCGAAGTCGACCCTGTCGCCGGAGGTCGCGAAGGAAGCGGCGGCGGTGCTGCCGATGCTCGATGACTACGTGAAGAAGGCGAAAGCGGTGCAGGATGCGGCGGCGGGCGGCGACCCGATGGTCCTGGCGCCGGCGATCGTGGCCTTCGAGGCGAGCTTCGAGAAGGTCGAAAGCGACATGGAGGTGCTCGGCGATCACATTCAATCGACCACGACCAACATCAGCAAGGCGAGCGCCGCGCAGTTTGCCCGCGCCAAGCTCATCGTCGTGATTTCGTCGGTGCTGGTGATCCTGATTGCGCTGGCGGTGAGCTTCGTGATCGAGCGACGTATCACGGGTTCCCTGTTGGCGGTGGTCGATCGCGTGCAGACCCTGCGCGGTGCCTGCATCGTCGAACTGCGAGGGGCGCTTGACGCCATGACGCGCGGTGACCTGACGGCGGAGATCCATCCCCGCACGCAGCCGCTCGCGGTCACGTCGAACGACGAGATCGGTGTGCTCACGACCAACGTCAACGACATCATCGCCCAGACCCAGGCGACGGTGAGGTCGTTCGAGGAAGCGCGTCGCATCCTGCGCGCACTCATCGAAGAGTCCAACCGGTTGGCGGCGGCGGCCAAGGAAGGGGAGCTGCAGGAGCGCGGCAACGACGCTGCCTTCGATGGGTCGTTCCGCGAACTGGTGCTGGGAATCAACCATACGCTGGACGCGGTGATCGCCCCGATCAACGCGGCCACCGAGACGCTCGAGCGCCTGGCACAGCGCGACCTCACCTCGCGCGTCGACGGGAACTATCGCGGCGACCACGCGCGCATCCAGCAGTCGCTCAACAGCGCGATGGACAAACTGTCCGTAGCGATGAGCGCCGTGGCCGACACGGCCGAAGGAGTGGCGAGCAGCGCGCAGCAGATCGACGCCGGGAGCAAGGAGTTGGCGCGCGGAGCCAGCGACCAGGCGGCCTCGCTCGAAGAGGTCTCGGCGAGCGCGCGTGAGCTGGCGGCGATGACCAAGCGCAACGCGGCCAGTGCCGCCGAAGGGCGGTCGCTGTCGGAAGGGGCGCGCCACAGCACGTCGAACGGCGTCACGGAGGTGCAGCGCCTTGCCGAAGCCATCGCGCAGATCAAGCAGAGCGCCGAGTCGACGGCCAAGATCGTGAAGACGATCGACGAGATCGCCTTCCAGACGAACCTGCTGGCGCTCAACGCGGCCATCGAAGCGGCGCGCGCCGGCGATAGCGGGAAGGGCTTCGCGGTCGTCGCCGACGAGGTGCGTTCGCTTGCCATGCGGTCGGCCGAAGCGGCCAAGAACACCGCGGAGCTCATCGATCAGTCGGTGCGGTCGACGGAGCAGGGGGTCGCGCTCAACGCCAAGGTCCTGGCGCAGCTCAGCGAGATCGACGATCGCGTGAATCGAGTCGGGCAGGTGGTGAGCGAGATCGCCGCGGCCAGCGACGAGCAGGCCAAGGGCGTCGAACTGATCGATCGCGCGCTCGAGGACATGTCGCGTCGCACGCAGGCCGTCGCGGCGAACGCCGACGAGAGCGAGGGGGCATCGCGCAACCTCACGGAGACCAGCGAGATGTTACGTGGCCTGGTCAGCGACTTCCGGCTCGAGCGCCGTGCGGCACGAGCGGAGGCGGCGCCCCTCGCGCCGAGCGCGGAGTCAGGTGCGGCACCCGCGCGCGCGTTAGGCTCTCGCGCGAAGACGTCACCCACGGTGCCATCGACGGCGAAGTCGGTGGTTCCGCGGAAGGCGACGGGCGTACCGTCGTCGTCGGCTGCGACGAGGACAGCAGCGACGGCGAAGCCGGTCGCCCCCTCGAAGGAGCAGGCTTCGAGCTCTTCTGAAACGGTGCCCAAGGCCGCGACGTCCAAGCCCGCGACGCCGAAGGCGGCGGCCTCGAGGACGTCGGGCGCTCTCCGTTCGCGACCGGCGGCCAATCCTCCGGGCCTCCCCGAGATCTCGATTCCGCTGGATGACGACGACTGGAATTCGATGCAGAACTTCTAGCCGTCGCGCCGCCGCGGTGACGTCAGCGGCGACACGAGCCGCACCACGAGCCGCACCACGAGCCGCACCACGAGCCGCACCACGAGCCGCACCACGAGC
>CAZLLP010000184.1:0-2525 GCA_964560345.1 uncultured Gemmatimonadaceae bacterium | reverse complement strand
CGCAGCACGAGCGGTAACACAACACCCGGCGCGAAACATCGCGCCGGGTGTTGTCGTAGGGTGCGGTGTCCGACGTGATCCTTCAACGGAGCTGCAACGTGTCCTTCGTCAAGCTGGTGGTCTTCACCCTGCTCACGCTCTTCGTGGCCCTCCCGCTCGCCGGGGTGGTGGCGCTGATCGGCCTGCCCGTCCTGGCGGTGCTTGGCGTGGTGGCGATCCCGGTGCTGGCGCTGCTCTTCGCCGTGGGGCTCCCGATCTTGATCGTGTTCGTCGTGGGGCTGGCGCTGATGGGCGTCGTCTTCGGCTTGCTCGGCGCCGTGGTGGGCGTTGGGATCGCCCTGCTCAAGCTCGCGCTCCTGATCGCCATCCCCGTCTGGTTCGTGGCCTGGCTCATCGGCAAGGCGCGCGATCGTCAGGCGTACACGAACGTCTAGCGGTTACTCCGCCGGCTGCAATGGCGTGACGGCGGCGCGATCTTCCTCGCCGGTGCGGATGCGCACCACCTTCTCCACCGGCAGAACGAAGATCTTGCCGTCGCCAACCTCGCCGGTGCGTGCCCCTTTCACGATCGCATCGATCGTCGGCTGCACGAACGGGTCGGAGACCCCGATCTCGAGGCGCACCTTGGGGTGCAGCTCGACCTTCACCGTGGTGCCGCGATAGTTCTCCACGTGCACCGTCTCGCCGCCGTGCCCTTGCACGCGCGAGACGGTGAGGCCACGGACGTCGGCGCGGTAGAGCGCCTCGAGCGTTTCGCCCAGGCGTTCGGAGCGGATGATGGCGACGATCAGCTTCATTGCAGCGTGATGGGACGAGGGGACGGTGAATCGGGACGGCAGGATGCGCGCATGCGATCAGGCCGAGCGGAGTTGCAGCTGACGCTCCTCGCCGACGAGCGGGACCGCGCTCTCCTGCAGCACGAGCATCGCCCCTTCACCGTCGGAGTAGCCCTCCTCGCCGTGCTGCGTGACGTCGAGCCCCTCGGCCTCCTCACGGGCCGCCACCCGCAGCGGTCGCACGAGCGCGACGGCCTTGTACACGACAAACGATCCGGCACTGGCGTAGGCGATCGTGGCCAGCACGCCGACCGACTGCTTGACGACCAGGAAGGCATTGCCGTAGAGCAGGCCATCCTCGGGCGCGCCCCACGCCTTGGTGGCGAAGACGCCGGTGAGGAGGGCGCCCATGATTCCGCCAACGCCGTGGGCGCCGACCACGTCGAGCGAGTCATCGAGGCGCGTCGAGGCGCGCTTGGCGATGGCGAAGTACGAGGGGAAGGCCGAGATGGCGCCGATGGCCAGCGCGCCTAACGGCGACACGAAGCCGCAGGCCGGGGTGATGGCGACGAGTCCCACGACGATCCCCGTTCCCGCGCCCACCGCCGTCGCGTGACGCGTGCGGACCAGGTCGAGCGTGAGCCAGACGGCGAGCGTGGCCATTGGCGCCAGGACGGTGTTCACCAGCGCGACCACCGCCGAGCCGTTCATCCCCAGGGCGCTTCCGCCGTTGAAGCCCAACCATCCGAACCAGAGGAGCGCGGTCCCGATCAGCATCATCGGGACGTTGTGCGGCAGGAAGGCTCGGCGACCGTAGTCACGCCGCTGCCCCACCACGATCGCCCCGACCGCGGCTGCCGTCCCGGCGGCGATGTGCACCACCGTCCCGCCGGCGAAATCGAGTACCCCCCATGCGCCCAACCATCCACCACCCCACACCCAGTGCGCGATGGGGGAGTACACGACGATGGACCAGAGCGTGATGAACAGCAGATAGGCCGAGAAGCGCATCCGTTCGACCAGGGCGCCGGAGATGAGCCCGGCGGTGATCACCGCGAACGTCCCCTGGTACATCATGAAGAGGAGGTGCGGGATCGTCCCCTTTGGCTCGAGCGTCACTCCGCGCAGGAGGACGAAGTCGAGGTTGCCCAGGACCGCGTTCCCGGACCCGAAGGCCAACGAATATCCGATGATGAGCCAGGGAACGCCGACGACGCCGAAGGCGGCGAGCGACATCATCATGGTGTTGAGGATGCTCTTGGACCGAACCAGCCCGCCGTAGAAGAGGGCGAGGGCCGGGGTCATCAGGAGGACCAGCCCGGTGGCGATGGCGATCCAGAGGGTGTCGACCGGGTTCGAGCCTGTCAGCGGCACGGGCGTCGTGGTGAGGGTCAGGAACGGCGTCGGTGGTGCAGCCGAAGCAGAGTGTAATCCTGAATGTGCTTTTTGTGCAGTATCGTGAGCGCGTTCCGCGTGAAAAATGCCAAAAATTGCTCCGTTGTTCCGATGAACGTGCTGAAAGTGCAATTTTACGTGTGCGACTGGCAGATCTAGCTCCCCGTGTCTCCGACGTCATGCCCGTAGGCGCGTTCGCCGCCGAAGTCGGGGGCGAGCGGTCGGGAATGACGGTTGTATGGGGGTGGGCGCTCGGTTAGGTTGGGGGACCTCCGCGGATGGATGGCTCATCCGCCGCGGACGGGACGTAGCGCAGCCCGGTAGCGCACCTGAATGGGGTTCAGGGGGTCGCGG
>CAZLLP010000183.1:0-11581 GCA_964560345.1 uncultured Gemmatimonadaceae bacterium | reverse complement strand
GCGCCGTTGGCGGTGCCGACGGCGCGCGCAGCGCCCGGCGCGCCGATCTCGCGGGCCAGCTCGGAGTAGGTGCGCGTCTCGCCGTAGGGGATGCGCCGCAGGGCGTCCCAGACGCGGCGCTGGAACGGGCTCCCCGGGTAGGCCAGCGGCAGGTCGAAGGCCTGTCGGCTGCCCGTGAAGTACTCGTCCAGCTGGGCGCGCAGCGGGGCGAAGAGCGGGCTGTCGCGCACGATGATCTCCAACTCGATGTGCTCGGAGATGACGCGCTTGAGGAGGCGTTCGAGCTGGGCCAGGACCCCCTCCACGAGCAGCACGCGCGGCGCGATGATCTGGCGGCGGGCAAACTGCAAGAGCTGTCGCGTGAGGTCCGCGGCGCGATCGGCGGCGCGCCGAATGTCCCGCACTTCCTCGGCGACCGCTCCGTTCCCTCCCTGCTCCATCTCCAGCAGTTCGCAGTTGCTGATGATGGCGGTGAGCAGGTTGTTGAAGTCGTGGGCCACGCCCCCCGCCAGGCGCCCGATGCCTTCGAGCTTCTGTGACTCGCGCAGGCGATCCTCGAGCAGGACGCGCTGTGTCACGTCGCGCAGGTTGAGGACGTAGCCGCCCAGCGCTTCGTCTTCGAGATGATTGGCGGCGACCACCTCGAGATGGCGCGATTCCCCGTCCGCGGCGAGCGTGCGCAGCGTGACCGGCACGGAGACCTCGCCAGGCGCAAGGCGCTCGAGGTAGGCCGCCAACCGCGGACGGTCCTCCTCCACCAGGAAGTCGCGGAGCGCGCGGTCGACGAACGACTGTGTCGGGTGCCCGAGCAACCGCGCGAGCACCGGGACATCGGACCGGATCGTGCCGTCAGCCGCAATCAGGATCGCGGCGTCGGACGAATTGCGCACCAGGCGGGCGAAGCGTTCCTGCTCCAGCGCGCGCGCCCGCACCAGCGCCCGATTCTCCCGCAGGGCAAGGAGTTGGCGGACGACCACGAGCGCCAGCAGCACCGCCGTCCCCGCCACCAGCACGCGCGCCACCACCCCCGGAATGCGAAAGGCCTCGACGATGAGGACTAGCTCGACCGCGGAAAGCGCGAGGAACGGGGCGCGGCTGTGTCGGCGCGGCGACGTCTCGTTAGGAATGAGCCGCAGCGAGACCGGGTGTCGCACGTACGCCCATGCGCCCACCGCGATGACCCAGGTGCACAGGATGGCGACCGGAGCGCTCAGGTGGGCCCAATGCGAAGGGGCGAGCGCCGACAGGACGTCGGTGACGATGGTCGGGATGGAGGAGCCGAGCAGCACCATCATGGGCCACGGCTTGGCGATGCCGCGCGCACTCACCGCGAGATAGCTGAGCGCGATAAACGCCACGGCAGCAGAGCCCCCGGTCACGACCAGGTACGTCGTCGATGCGGGCATGATGAGCTGCGAGAGATCGACCGGCGGGATCTCGAACCACAACTGCAGGGCGAGCAGCACCCCTGCCCCGATGACGATCGCCACATCGAGCACGAACTCGGCGCGCCCCTCCTTGCGCTCGCCCTGCGGTACGAACGCAAAGACCGCCAGCGCCACCAGGATCTGCCGCGCCCCGGCGACCAGGTCGCTCGCCAACTCGCTGATGGGAACGCCGAAGTCGCGCGGGAGCCAATAGAGTGCCGCCGTGAGCAGGAAGACGCTCTGCGCCGCCGCAAAGAGGTACCACGTCCGCCGGCTGCTGCGATCGGGACTGGCGAACGCGGCCAGCGTGCAGAGCAGCGCGCTGAGCGGGTAGGTCGGCGTGTAGCCCTGCTGCAGCCAGGCCCGAACATCCGGCGACACGCTCGCGTGGAACAGGAACCCTCCCACCGCCGCGACGGACACGACGGTGGTGAGGACGACCAGAACGGTGCTGCGCCAACGCAGGGCAGCCGCGGAGTAGGGGCTCACGGTCGGTGCCTCGAGAGAGATCCTGCGGCGACAGTGTGGTGTACCGCGCCGAGGTACGAATACTACGATGGTACACGAAAGGCCACAGGAGAGCGCGAGCCTATCGCTGCGCATGACGCTTCACATGTCAAACGGGCCCCGGCCCGCTCCACTTCGGAGCTGCCGGGGCCCGCTGAGCGAACGACGCGCTTACTGCGCTGCGGCCAGCGCCCGCGCCGCCGCGCGCTTGGCAAAGACGCACGCGAGGTTGGACTTGTACGCCGCGCTGCCACGAGAGTCGTCGACGAAGACGAGCCCGTCGGCCGCGTGCGCCGCCGCTGCATTGACGGTGGCCGCCGTCGCCGGCTTCCCGGTGAGCGCCGATTCCACCGCCGACAGGCGCACGGCCTTGGGCCCTAACCCGGTCATGCCGACGCGTGCCGTCGTGATCGTGCCGCCACTTGCCTGCAACTGCACCGCGATGCCGACGATGGCGTATCCGGACGCAGGATCGGGGTTCTTTTCGTACGCCCCTCCGCTCCCCGCGCCCTGCGCTGGCACGCGGATTTCGGTGAGGAGCTCTCCCGGGTGCATCGCCGTGGTGAAGACGTCGGTGAAGAAGTCGTCGGCGGCGATCTGCCGCGAGCCACCGGCGCCGGTCACGACCAGTGTCGCGCCTAACGCCAGCATCGCCGCGGGGAGGTCGGCGGCGGGATCGGCATGAGCCAGAGACCCGCCGATCGTCCCCATGTTGCGGATGAGCGGGTCGCCAATGTGGCTGGCGACCTCCGCGAGGAGCGGTGCCTTGCCCTTGATGACGGCCGAGGACACGACGTCGGCATGCCGCGCCGTGGCCCCGATGTGCACCGCAGTCCCCCCGTCGGTGATGGCCGACAGCGCCGGAATGCGCGCGATGTCGATGAGGTGCGACGGCGCGGCGAAGCGGAGCTTCATGACCGGGATGAGTGAGTGTCCGCCGGCCAGGATCTTGGCGTCCTCCCCGTACTGCGCGAGCATCGCGAGCGCGTCCTGCACGCTCGACGCGGTGTGGTATTCGAAGGATGCTGGATACATGGTCAGTTCCCCCCCTTCGCGCCGTGGATCGCCGACCAGATCTTGGCCGGCGTCAGCGGCATGTCGAGGTGTTTGATGCCGAAGGGTGAGAGGGCGTCGATGACGGCGTTGGCAACGGCGGCGGTCGAGGCAATCGTCCCTGCCTCCCCCGCGCCCTTCACGCCTAACGGGTTGACGGGCGACGGCGTGCAGGTTGCCCCGGTCTCGAAGTTCGGGAGGAACTCCGCCTTGGGGAGCGCGTAGTTCATCATCGATCCGGTGAGCAACTGGCCATTGGAGTCGTACTGCGCTCCTTCCCACAGCGCCTGCGCGGTCCCCTGCGCAATGCCGCCATGGAGCTGCCCTTCCACGATCATCGGGTTGATGACATTGCCGAAGTCGTCGACCGCGAGGTAGCGCACGAGCGAGGTGTGCCCGGTGTCGGCGTCGACCTCCACCACCGCGATGTGCACGCCGAACGGGAAGACGAAGTTCGACGGATTGAAGAACGTCGTCGCTTCCAGCCCGGGCTCCATCTCAGGCGGAAGGTTGTGGGCGAGATACGCCGCCAACGCGACTTCACCAAACCCTTTCGACCGCGACGGCGATCCCTTCACGAAGAAGTTGCCACCGGCAAAGTCGACATCCTCGGGCGCGGCTTCGAGCAAGTGCGCCGCGATGCGACGCCCCTTGTCCTTGATCTTCTGCAACGAGTTGAAGAGCGCCGCGCCACCCACCGCACCGGAGCGCGACCCGTAGGTCCCCATGCCGAACGGCACGCGACCGGTGTCGCCGTGCACCACCTCGACGTCGTCGATGCCGCACCCCAGTTCCTGTGCCGCGATCTGCGCGAACGTCGTCTCGTGTCCTTGCCCGTGCGAGTGCGAGCCGGTGAGGATCGTCACCTTCCCCGTGGGATGGATGCGCACGACGCCTGACTCATAGAGACCGGCCTGCGCCCCTAACGATCCGACGATGTGCGACGGCGCCAACCCGCACGCCTCGATGTACGCGGAGAGCCCGATGCCGATGTACTTCCCCTGCGTCCGCGCGGCAGCCTGCTTGGCGCGCAGCCCCGTGTAGTCGATCATCGCCAGCGCCTTGTCGAGCGCCGGCTCGTAGTTGCCGCTGTCGTACTGCAGCGCCACCGCCGTCTGGAACGGGAAGGCGTCGGCGGCCACCAGGTTGCGGCGACGCAATTCGGCCGGGTCGATCCCGAGCTGCTGCGCCGCCACGTCCATGGTGCGCTCCAGCACGTACGTCGCTTCGGGGCGCCCGGCGCCCCGATAGGCATCGACCGGCGTGGTGTGCGTGTACGCCGCCGTCACGTCGACGCGAATCGCCGGGATGTTGTACTGACCCGAGAGCAACGTGCCGTACAGATACGTCGGCACCGCAGGCGCAAAGAGCGTGAGGTACGCGCCCAGGTTTGCGATCGTCTTCACGCGCAACCCGACGATCTTCCCACCGGCATCGAACGCCATCTCGACGTGTGTGTCGTGATCGCGCCCGTGGGCATCGGTGAGGAACGATTCGCTGCGTGTCGCCGTCCATTTCACCGGCTTGCCGAGCGTCTTGGACGCCCACGCGACGACGCACTCTTCAGGATAGATGAAGATCTTCGAGCCGAAGCCGCCTCCCACGTCAGGTGCAATCACTCGGAACTTGTGCTCCGGCAACCCCAGCACGAACGCCCCCATGATGAGGCGATGCACATGCGGATTCTGCGAGGTCACATAGAGCGTGAGCTCGTCAGCCGCCGGATCGTAGCTCGCGAGCGACGCGCGCGGCTCGATGGCGTTGGCAATCAGGCGCTGGTTGATGAGGTGCGTCTTCACCACCGTAGCGGCGCCCGCAATCGCGGCATCGGTCGCGTCGGCATCACCTAAACCCCAGGTGAAGACGACGTTGCCCGGCGCATCGGGATGCACCTGCGGAGCACCGGGGGCCAGCGCCGTCACGGCGTCGGCCACCGCGGGATGGTCGCTGTAATCCACCATCACCTGGTCCGCCGCGTCGCGGGCGAGCGTCGGCGAATCGGCAATGACGACCGCCACCGCATTGCCCACGTGCGCCACCTTCCCCACCGCCAGCGGACGGAACTCGGCGATCTTGATCCCGGGGTGCAGCCAGCCGGGAGGAATCGGGTTCACGCCGGCCGCCTTCATGTCCTCGCCCGTGAGCACCGCGTGCACGCCGGGCATCGCCAGCGCCGCGCTGGCATCGATCGAGTTGATCGTCGCGTTTGCGTGCGGCGAGCGCACGAACGCGGCGTACGTCTGTCCGGGGAACTTCACGTCGTCGGTGTAGCGCCCCTTCCCCGTGATGAAACGGGGATCTTCCTTGCGCCTGATGCTCGCGCCAATCAGCGAGGCGTTAGGCTCGGTCGTCGTGGCCATGTCGTCTCCTCAGTCCGCGGCCACGGCGTTACCGCCGGCCATGGTGTTGGCCGCGATCTGCACCGCCTTCACGATGTTGTGGTAGCCGGTGCAACGGCACAGGTTCCCCTCCAACGCATGCCGGATCTCGGCCTCGCTCGGGTTGGGGTTGCGCGACAGCAGGTCGACGCTCGACATGATCATGCCCGGCGTGCAAAAGCCGCATTGCAGCCCGTGCGCCTCGCGGAAGGCCGCCTGCAACGGGTGCAACTGACCGTTGGTCTCGAGCCCTTCCACCGTCGTCACGCTCGAACCGTTCGCCTGCACCGCCAGCAGCGTACACGACTTCACGCCGCGTCCGTCCAGCAACACCGTGCAGGCGCCGCACTGGCTGGTGTCGCAGCCCACGTGCGTCCCGGTCAGGCCGAGCACATCGCGCAAGAAGTGGACGAGCAAGGTGCGCGGCTCGACGTCGCGCGTATACGCACGCCCGTTCACCGAGACGTTGATCTCTGCCATGCTGAAGCTCCGGTAAGGAGGGAGGTCTCCCCGCGCGTTCGTCGAGGCGTGGGGACGCTAGCATGGCGCGCATTCCCTGAGGCGTCAAGCAGCGGTCATGTCACCGCTTGGGCACGTGCCGCAGCACCTGTCCGGGGCGCGCCGTGGTCATCGCCCCGCCCGACACCACCGAAACGCCATTCACCAGGACGTCGCCGATCCCGGCCGGATACTGGTGCGGGTCGGCGAAGGTCGCCCGGTCGGCGATGGTCTTGGCGTCAAACACCACCAGATCGGCCGACGCCCCCTCGGTCACCACCCCGCGCCCCGTTAGGCCAAGCCGCGCGGCCGGCATCCCGGTCATCTTGTGCACCCCTTCCTCCAGCGTCAGCAACCCCACCTCGCGCACGTAGTGCCCGAGCACGCGCGGGAACGTCCCGTAGGCACGCGGATGCGCCGCCCCTTCGCCCGGGACGGTGAGCCGCCCGTCAGACGCAATCATTGTCCGGGGGTGCTTCATGATGCGGCGCACGTCCCCCTCGTCGATCACGTGATAGATCATCGTCGCCCCGCCCTTGAGTTCCCCCTCGACCACCAGCGGCGCCGCCCCCTCGGGCGTCGTGGTAACGCCTCGCTGCACGGCCCAGTCGAACAGCGTCTTCCCCTCCAGCGCCGGCTGCCACCTCACTCGCCCGAACTGCACCCGCCGAATGTCGCCACCGCCACGATCGTTCACGATGTAGTCGATCACTCCGCGCAGGATACTGTCACGCAGGACCGGGTCCTTCATCCGTCGCGCGAGCGCGGTGTCGCCATTGGCCAGCGCCCAGGGCGGAATCAGGACCGAGATCCCCGTCTGGCTCGCCGTGTACGGGTACTGGTCGATCATCACGTCGATCCCCGCGGCGCGCGCCGAGTCGACCATGGCGAGCGTGCGCACCGATTGCCCCCACATCGCCTTGCCGATCGCCTTGTGGTGCGTGAGCACGATCGGGATGCCCGCCTCCTTCCCGATCCGGATCGCCTCCCCGACGCCCTCGAAAAGCCCGAGCCCTTCCTCGCGCAGATGCGAGGTGTAGATCCCGCCACGCGCCGCCGCGACCTTCGACAACGCGATGACCTCGTCCGTGCGCGAATAGAAGCCGGGGATGTAACGCAGCCCGGTGCTGATCCCGAACGCACCGTCGCGCATCCCTTCTTCCACCAGCGCTTGCATCCGTGTCAGCTCCGCCGCCGTCGGCGCGCGGTTGGCGAGCCCCATCACGCGCTCGCGAATCGCGTTGTGCCCTACGAGGTAGGCGACGTTGATCCCCAGCCCCGCGCGCTGCGCCGAGTCCATGTAGGGAGCGAGCGGGAGCGGACTTCCGCCGTCGGGACCGCCGAGCGCCAGCGTCACCCCTTGCCGCACATGGCTCTCGGCAGCCGGCAGCCGCAACAGTGGGTCGAGGTGCGCATGCAGGTCGATGAACCCCGGGGAGACGATGCGCCCCGTGGCGTCGATGACCCGCTTGGCGGTGGCCGGGTCGATCGGCGTGGTGGACACGCGAGCGATGCGATCGCCACGGACCGCGACGTCGCCCCGGAAGCGCGCGCGCCCCGTCCCGTCGATGACGGTGCCGCCGCGAATCAGGACGTCGTACGTGGGCTGCCCCTGCGCCTGCGCGGCGCCGGCAGCCGCAACGGCGGCGAGCGCAATCCAGTACGACGACACAAAGCGGCGACGGGAGTGCACGAACACGAGCGAGCCTCGGAAGATGGGGACGCGGAGAAGGTGTCGCTCCGCGCGCCCGCGAGCAAACTCAGGTCGCGCCGTCGTGTCCCTCGGGCGCGACGGTGCGCGCTTCGTAGCTCACCCACCAGCGCCGTTCTCCCCCGGGCTCGACCCAGGCCGCGCTCTTCCAGTCGCCGAGCGCATCGCTCAACGCATCGGGCGCCCCGAGGCACGGCGCCAGCGAGAGGTTCATGTACGGCTCCTCACGGCGGAAGGGCGTCCATCCCCGCTTGTTGAGCCAGACCCCCACGTGCGTCACCAGCGTGGGATCGAAACGCATCGCCAGTTCGTGGCGCCCCTCGCGCAGGGTCGCCCACCCCTCGGGCATGTCGACGAAGAGCTTGCAGGCGTAGCGCTTGGCTACGGCGCTCGGGTGGCTGAAGTCGTAGACCTTCCCGCTCCCACGAATGAAGGGCCAGCGATGCTCCGAGCGCACCTCGCCGAGCTCGATCTCGTGCCGGGCAAAGACGCGGAGGCGGGCCCCGTCGGGAAGCTCGAGCCGCGTGTCGTTGCTGAGCGGAAACATCGGATGCGCCGACCAGAGGAACGGAATGCGTTCCGTGCCGTCGTTCACGAGAACGTAGTCCATGCGCACCGATCCGTCAGGCGCAACACAGATGTCGCGCTGCAGCCGGTAGGGAAAGCGCACACCGCGCCAGGTGAGGATGGCGCGCTGCCCGTCGGGACCGGTGCGCACCGCCAGCTCGGGCTCCTGCGACCAGAGCTCACCGTGATCCGGAAGCTCCACCCCGCCAAACGCCCGCACCCACCCCGGCACGCGACAGGCCGAGATGGTGGGAAAGCACTCGTCGAATCCGCCGCTGTCGCCCGACTCGAGGTACGACGTCCCGTCGATCCCACGCGAGAGGGGGACGACGTCGCTCGCCCAGAGCCACTGCCGTCCCCCCATGACCAGTTCGGTGAGCTTGCCACCTAACGACGGTACGATCACCACGCGCGTGGTCCCGCCCCGCAACTCCAGGTAGCCGAAGTCAGCGGCAGTGGGAAACGCCGGGCGCGCTTTCGAGAGGAACGGGAGCTTCACACGATCGAATCTACGCCGATGCCGCGCGTGGCGAAGATGCGCGCCACCGCTTCGCCGATTTTGTTGTTCGGCGTGCTCGCCCCCGCCGTGAGCCCAACGCGCACGGCCCCGCTCGCCGGGAGCCAATCAGTCGCGTCCGCCTCGACGTGCTGCACCCCCGCCACGCGGTAGTGCAGCGCACGTCGCTCCGGGTCGATCGCCTCCGCATCCTCCACGTGGTAGCTGGGCACGTGCTCGGCGCACAGCGCCGCGAGCGAAATCGTGTTGCTGGAGTTGAAGCCCCCCACCACGATCATCGCGTCGAGCGGCTCCTTGAGCAGCTCGTTCACCGCGTCCTGCCGGTCCTGAGTCGCCGAGCAGATGGTGTCGAAGGTGCGGAAGTTGGCGGCGCGATGCTCGTCACCGAAGGCACGCGCCATCGTCTCGCCGACGACCTCGCCAATCTCCATCGACTCGCGGGCGAGCATCGTCGTCTGGTTCGCGACGCCGATGCGACGCAGGTGCACGTCGGGGTCGAAGCCTGGTGACGCGGCCTTCGCGAAGCGCGACATGAACGCCTCACGTGCAGCAGCATTCACCGCCCCCGCCCCTAACGATGTGATGTACGCACATACTGCCTGGGCCTCCGACATGTCGCGCACCACCAGGTAGCGCCCGTCGGGATACTTGAGCACCTGCGAGGCCGTGGCGCGCGTCTCCTCGTGATAGTACTTGCCGTGAATGAGTGCGGTGTAGCCTTCGCGCGCGTACACCTCGACCCGCTTCCAGACGTTCAGGACGCTCCCGCAGGTGGTGTCGACCATCACGCATCCGCGCTCGCGCAGCGCCTGGAAGTCGGCCACGGTCACGCCAAAGGCGGGGAGGATCACCACGTCGTCGGCCGCGACCACGGAGAAATCGAAACGGGGTTCGCCGTCGCGCGCGCCCGACAGCGGCTCGAGGATCTCGATCCCCATCCGCCGCAGGTTGTCGTTGACGTGCGGGTTGTGGATGATCTCGCCCAGCAGGTAGAGCCGACGATCCGGGAACTTGCGGCGCGTCTGGTACGCGTACTCCACCGCGCGGTCCACGCCGTAGCAGAAGCCGAACTCACGCGCCAGCCGCACCGTCACGTCGCCCGCTGTCAGCGTGTAGTCTCGTGCGCGCAGCAGGTCGACGAGTCGCCCGGTGTAGTCGGTCATCAGGTCGTCGCGCACGTCCGCACCAAGGCCGAAACCCTTGCGGAAGTAGCTGTCGGGCGGTGTGGCAGGGGCGGTCATCGGATTGCCTCCAGGCGCGCGGCGCGCGCCTCGTCTACGCTGAGTCGGTACGGAGCGATGGCTTCCAGGAACGCCGGAGGCCAGCGCTTCACGCGAATGGCGTCGCCACGATCGGGACCGTCATGCACGCACACCAGGACGAGATACCCTTCCATCCGCAGCGCGCCGCCTTCCCCGTAGGCATCCAGGTTGAGTCGCAGCGAGCTGCCCCCCACTTCGGAGATGTACACAGCCAGGTCGAGCAGTTCGTCGAGGCGCGGCGGCGACGGATACTCCATGTGCATCACGCGACGCGGCAGCGTGATCCCGAATCGCTCGGCAAACGTGGCATAGCCGATGCCGAGGGAGCGGAACATCTCGGATTCCCCCAACTCGAAGAAGCGGGTGTAGGCGTCGTAGCGAATGATCCCCATCGGGTCGCAATCGCCCCAGCGAACCCGCTCCTGCATCATGAACGGCGTGCGAGGCATCAGGCGATGGGGACGGCGGCGGCCGGCGCGTCAGCGCCATCCCAGTAGTCGGCGGCGATCAGCGGCGAGAGCGCGTAGGTCACGAGCACCTCGTACGCCTTCTGCCGGTCGATGAGTCCGTTGGTGAGGATCCCCACGGCGCCGGCGCCATGCTTGGTGTCCTGCCCACCGGTGATGGCGTCCATCGCGTGCCCGAGTTCCACGCCGCGTCGTACGAGCGCCGCAACCGCCGGCGGGAGCGGCATGGCCAGCGATCCGCCGAAGAACTCGCGTCCGTCTCGCAGCGAGACCGCGGCCCACGCGCAGGTGCGCATGCTCGCACCGTCGTCGTCGACCACGCCTCCCTCGATCCCGATGCCGATGTCGGCGTCGAGTGCCGCACGCGCGGCGCGCGCGCGGGCCATTGCCCCGCGCCGCGTCTCGTCGTCCCCCAGCGGCTGGTCGGGAACCCCCGAGGGCACGGCGACGCCCTCGATGTGCGCCGAGGCCTGCCACTGCCTAACGACCTGCGTGACGGCTCCTATCTTCACCGGATTGCGGGATCCCACGGCGATGCGCGGGGCGTGCAGGAGGTGCATGGACGACAGTGCGGGTGTGAGGGGCGGCACTCCCAATGGGGAGCGACGCACGGAAATCTAAGGGGCAGGAGGGGGTGGCGGCGCTCCTTGCTCCCGTCTGGGGGGCGGGATAAGCTAGGGCGCCCATGCCTTCCCTTCACACGCACGTTCCGCTGCACGCCGTGCTGCCGTCACCTCAGCCACGCACCGTGCCATCGCCGTTCATCCTCATCGGGGAACGGCTCTGGCTCGATTTCGTGAATACCGATGATGTGCGCCGCGGCTCGCGCATCGACCTGCTGCGCGACTTCGAGGCGCTCGTTCGCTTCCTCGAGGCGGTCGCCATCCTCGATCCCGAGCGTTCGCACGGGATGCGACGGCGCGCCCAGCAGCAGCCCGCCGGCGCGGCCGCGGCACTCGTCGATGCGCGCCGCGTGCGCGCGGCCCTGCGCGCGCTCGCCGAGCGCGGCGCCAATTCGGAGAAGATCCGCGGCGATGCGCTGGCGGAAATCAATCGGGTCCTCGGTCGCAGCGCGGGGACGCGCCGAGTGGGAAGCCGCCCCGACGGATCGTTCGCGGGCGCGGTCGTCCCGGTCGGCGCCCCCCTCGGCGGGGCCACCAGTCCCACTCGTGAGCCCGGCGCGGAGAGCCCCCG
>CAZLLP010000182.1:0-11749 GCA_964560345.1 uncultured Gemmatimonadaceae bacterium | reverse complement strand
CACATTCGCAGCGCAGCGCATGAAATGCTCCTTCTTGGAGCGGGGACGGTGGGCAACCTCGCCGGGAGCCTTCTGCTCTTCGGGCATTATCGCAAGCGCTCCCCGGGGCTCAAGGAGCTGATGCTGCTCTCACTCCTGACGGCCAACCACGCGCGCGAAGTGGCGATGTTGCGCAACCTCCCCGATCCGGAGGAGGCCAACCTGTGCGGGATGTTCCGCAACCTGGGCGAAGTGCTGGTGGCGGCGTACTTCCCGCGCGACTATGCGCTCATCCTGCAGCACATGGAGCAACGCGGTTCCGGACAGGCCGCGGCGGCTTTCGACGTGTTGGGCTTTCCCTTCGAGGATCTCGGGGAAGCGATGGCGCGCAACTGGGGGATGCCCGATCGCGTGGTGGCCGGCATCCGTTCGGCGGGGCCGCAGGCGTCGGACGAAACGCTGGTGATCACCGCCTTCGCGCACGAGCTGACGACGGCGGTCTATCGTCGCGAACTCGATCCGACGCGCGACGGGGTGGCCGATGTGCTTGCGCGTTATGCACGGCGGTTGAAGCTCGGGCGGGACGAGGTGGCCGGCGTGTTACAGGCGGCGCTGCGGGAGACCAAGGCGACCTTTGCCTGTGCGCACGTGACGCTCGACGGGCTCACGCTGCGCAAGCAGCAGCATGCGGCGCTGGCCGCACTCGGCGCACATGATGGCGCGGCCTGGGACGATGACCCGAGCGCCGACGGCGCGGGCGAGCAAGGCGCAGGCGGTGCCGCGGCGATGGTGCATGCGAAAGCCGCGAGCGCAGTCGACCCAATGGCACAGCTGCGACTCGAGCTGCGCGGTGAAGTCGAGCGCATGGCGATGCCGGGTTCGGGCGAGGACTTGAGTCGCGTGATCCTGATGGCGCTCGAGGCGGCGTTTCGCGGCGGGCCGTTCCATCGTGTGGTGCTGTGCATGATGACGACCGACCACCGACAGCTCAAGGCGCGCTACGGCCTGGGCGCCGGCGTCGAGGCGGTGCTGGACAAGTTCACCTGCGAGCTCGACTCGCGCACCAGCCCGATTGCCCTGGCCGTCGTTAGGCGCATGGGGGTGTGCCTGCCGCTCGAGCGCGATTTCTCGCCGAGCGAGTGGCGCTTTGCGCAGACCTTTGCGGCGACGAGTTACGTGGTAGTGCCGCTAGTGGTGGCGGGGAAGGCGATCGGCTGCCTGTACTGCGACCGTGTCCAGCCTCACGCGATCCCCACGGCAGAGACAGTGGCCTACGTGCGTGCGGTGTGCGAAGGAGTGCAGCGCGGGATCACTGCCCGCAACGCCGACGCGCACGGGCACACGCTCCACACGCCCGAGTTCAAGCGCGATGCCGTGCTGCGCCTCTTTGCCGGCGAGCGGGTCGACCAGGTCGCGACGTCACTCGCCGTGGAGACCGAGACGCTCGAGGTCTGGCGTCGCGAGTTCCTGGAAGGCGCCATGGCCAGGCTCGGCCAGTAACGTTGCGGGCGACGCGGGGGGCGCCGGGCGAGCGGCGCGTCGCGCCCCGCGCAGGCGTGCCTTGCGTGCCTCCTCCTCGCGCGAGCGCGGCGGCGCGTTGATCTGCAGCGAATTGATCAGCCGATGCGCCGCCGCTTCCACCTCCTCCACCGCACGATGGAACGCGGCTTCATTCGCCCGCGACGGGCGCGTCGTCCCGCTCAGCTTGCGCACGAACTGCAGTGCCGAGGCGCGCACTTCGTCGGGTGTCGCGGGGGGCTCGAAGTTCGCCAGTGTCTTGATGTTGCGGCACATAACGATGGGGAGGTGGCGATGCGGGTGATACAGGTGATGCCGCTTGGGCTGTGCTAGCGCGACCCGCCGATGCGAATCCCCGCGCCGGCATACAAAGCAAAGACCCCGTTCTTGGCGGACTGCTTCACGTTCTGCACTTCAAAGTCGGCGATGCTGGAGACCCCGAAGCTGTAGCGCGCCCCACCGCTGAGGACGAGCGGCCCCAGGTCGAAGTCGAGCCCCGCACCCATCGTCCCGCCCACGTCGACGGTCTTGGTGCTGACGCCGGGAAGGTCGTCGCAGTCGCCTGACGTCCCCTTCACCTTGCAGTCGATCTTGAAGCCGAGGTACGGCCCGGCGTACAGGTGCGGATGGATGCTCCCCTCGGTCTTCGGTTGCAACCGCAGCATGATGGGGACCTCGATGTAGTCCAGCTGCAATCCCTCGGAGGTGGCGTTGGTCCCCTTGGCGCCCTTGCTGACGAAGAGCAGTTCGGATTGCAGCGCGAACAGTCCGCCCGACGCGCTGACGTTCGAGAGCCCGCCAATGAGTCCGGTACGCGTGTCGAGACCGTCGATCCCGCGCAGGGTGGAAAAGGTGGCACCGACGATGGCGCCGAAGTGCCCGCTCTGGGCGTGCGCCGAGGCGCACGGGACGAGGGCGACCGCAGCGGCGAACGCGAGCGTACGAAGTCGAGGCGTCATCATGATCATTGGGCTTTCACGCGCCCGCGCGCCTTCTGCACGATCTCCCTAACCTCGCGCAGCAGCGTCGGCCCGTGGTAGGTGAATCCGTCACGAATGGTCCACTCGACGCCGCCGGTGCGCACGATCTTCCCGTCGCGGACGGCATCGGTGCCAGTCGGATAGAGTACCTTGAGGTCCTCGAGCGGGTTCCCGTTCACGATGATCAGGTCGGCCAGCCACCCCTGCCGCACGCGCCCGATCTCATTGTCCTTGCCCAGTACCTTCGCGCCGTTGCTCGTGGCCTGCTGGATGATCCGGAGCGGCTGGAAGCCCGCTTCCTGGTGCAGTTCGAGCGAGCGCACGAAGCCCCAGCCGTACATCTGGTAGATGAAGCCGGCATCGTCGCCGACGGCGATGGTCCCACCCAGTCGATCGAACTCGCGCAACGCGCGGAACCAGAGCTGGTAGTTCTCCTTCCAGTACGCCTCATCGACCGAGGTCCAGCCGATGAAGTACGACCCGTGGTTGAGCGGGTTCGGCTTGAAGTACTCCTCCAGCGTGGGGTGCAGGTAGTCGGCGTACCACGGGGTGGTCTGGGCGCGTTGCAGGTCGCGGCTCGCTTCGTAGATGTTGAGCGTCGGAACCCACGCCACGTTCGCCTTCACCATTCCGGCGAGCACTTCCTTGAGCCGCGTCGGGTCGGCCTCGCGCCACAGCCGCCCGGCATAGCGAAAGCGGTGGACCTCGTCGGAGTAGTTGAACTCCGGCGGGAAGTTCTGCACGCGATCGACGATCGCGGCGTCGGGGATGCCGTACCAGTGCTCAATACTCGTCGTGCCGTACTTGATGTCGTCCCAGGCGTTGGTCTCCTCGACCGCGGAGTGGTGCGCCACGCGAAGCCCCACCTTGTGCGCCTCGTCGAGCATGGCCTCCATCACGTCGCGCTTGGTGCCGAGGATCTTGATCCCGTCGGCGCCCATCGCCTTGAGCTGTTGCACCTTGGCGCGCGCCTCGGCCGGTGTGTTAGGCACCGGCGGCATGTTGAACATCGGGTAGTGAAAGATGCGAGGCCCTTCCATCTGTCCGGCGTTGATCCGGTCGCGCATCGGGATCGTCTTGCGCGAGTCGCTGCCCACGTCGCGCACGCTGGTGATGCCCGACGCGAGCCAGATCTTGAGCTCGTACTCCTGTTCCTGCGGCGTGCCGCCGCGCTCATCCTGCACGTGTGCGTGGGTGTTCACGAAGCCGGGGAGGACGTACTTCCCCTTGGCGTCAATCTCCACGCCGCCGGTCGGGCGATTGTTGCGCGCGCCGATGGCGTTCTGGATCGCGTCACCCCCCGACGGGACGATCTGCGAGATGCGGTTGTTGTCGATGACAATGTCGTACGGCCCCGAGGCCGGGGTCCCCATCCCATCGACCACCAGCGCGTTGCGAATAATCAGGCGTGCGTTGCGCTTGCCGTGAATGGCCGGCGCCTGGGCGCCGAGCGAGAGGGCGGTCGTGAGGGAGAGCGAGGCGAGGACGAACGATCGTGCGAGTCGGGACATGGGGCGTGAGTAAGGAGTGATGCAGGAAAGCGGCAACGAGTTGGCAATCGTTAGGACAGCACGACCAGGGCGAGCGCGAGCGCCGCAGCACTTTCGGTGCGCGGCGCCTCACCCGGGGGATCAGGTTGCGTTCAGCTCGCGCTCAAGTCGCGCTCAAGTCGCGCTCAAGTCGCGCTCAAGTCGCGCTCAAGCGCGCGGTGGCATAAATGAGTCCGGTCCCCGGTTCGGGGAAGGCCCGCCAATGCAGGCGCACGTAACGGCCGTCGGCGCGGCGATAGCGATTGGTGAACGCGAGCGTTGGCGATCCATCGGCAAGTCGCCCGACCTCGGCCACGGTTGCATCGCGGTCATCGGGATGGATGAAGTGCACGAACGGTTCGGCGACCAGTTGGGCCGCCGAATAGCCGAGTGCCCGTTCGAAGGCCGGATTCACGACGATGAAGCGGGCGTCGGTTCCTGCAAGGCACATCAGGTCGACGCCATAGATGAAGAACCGCTCGAAGTCGATGACCGGGTGCTCGCCAGTGGCGGCGAGCGACATGCTTACGCCACAGGCGGGGCAATAGTTGGCGCCGGCGGGGAGCGCCTGTTGGCAGCGTGGACACGAGTCTGGCACGACGACCTCGTGGAAGAGGAGCGATTTCCTAACCTCCCGTCCTGCCGGGGATGACGCAAGGCGTTCCGAGGAGGGGCCCGAAAGCACGACAGGAGGGCGCCGGTTGGTGGCACCCCCCTGCCGTCAGGTCCGGAAGCTGGCGACTACTTGTGAATCTCGATGTTCCCGCCACCCAGCACGGTGGTCGGATCGCTCGTCTCTGGTGCGTTCATCATGTTGTCGTAGACGATGTTTCCGGCCGTGTCGGTAATCTTGATGCGGAACTTGTCGGTTCCGCCGCCGCCCGTGAGGCTGCCGTCGATCGCCGAGATCAAGAAGGTGTAGCTCCCGGTCCCGTTGATCGTCCCGGTTCCCTTGAACTGCGCGCGCGCTCCCGAGACCACGAGCCACTGGAAGGACGTGCTCGACAGGCTCAGGTTGGCCGCCTGGAACTGGAACTGGGTGTTGCCGCTTGGGAGGGTCTTCCCCTTCTGGTACTTGGAGACGAAGCCGAAGTTGGCTCGCCCTGAGAGCGTCGGATCGGCGGGGTACGCTCCGGCGGGTGAGTTGATCCATCCTCCGCCCGTCACGAAGCCCGCGCTCGGATCAAACCAGACGACGAGCACGCACGACGTCGCACCAACGTTGCCGTACACGTCGGTGCCCCAGACGCACACCTCGTCCACATCCGAGGTGACGTCGGCGGGGACGGTGAACGAGACCGACTGCGTTACCGCGGACGTGGCGAACGTTGTGGTCGCTTGCGTGACCCCATCACGGGACCAGGCCCACGAGAGCAGCGGATTGTTGCCGGTGGTGAGGTCGCTGATGCTCGCCGTCACGCCGATTGCCGTTCCGATCGGTGCGGGAGCCGGGGCATTCGCGAGGGCCACGGGTCCCTGATTGTCGAGCAGGCAGGCGCCATCGAGGTTCGACGACGTGAGCCACGGGGCGACCGTCAGGTTGCCGGAGATCTTCGCCGGAATCGGCCCGGTGCTGGCCCCGTACCAATTGCACGTTGCATCGGTGAGCGGCGCTCCGACGTTGCGCACATCGTAGTCCGCGTTCGCGGTGATGCTGTTGCGGTTGATGCGCGCGCTCGACGGCGTGGCGTCGCCGCGGTCGAAGTACGGCGTCGACTGCGTGTTGGTGGTGTTGCCGTCCTGGATCTGGATCCCGACGTCGTTGCCGGAGACGATGTTCTTCGTGACCGTGTGGTTGGTCCCCTCGACCACGATGCCGAATCCGTCACCCGTGGACCCGGACGGCTTTCGCAGGTATCCGCTGACCGTGTTCCCGGAGACCACGACACCGGTAGGCTGTGCCGCGTTGAGGGCGGGATCGACACTACGGCGGAAGACGGCGATGCCGGCGTAATCGCGGGCGTCTGTCGCCGCCACAGTTCGGCTCACCGTGTTGCTGCTGACGACGACGCTTCCCGGGCCACTCGCGGAACCATTCCCGTTCGGGATCTTGATCTCGATCCCGAAGCGTCCGTTGTTCGTGACCGTGTTCCCGCTCACGAGGTTGCCCAGCGGCCCCTGTGCACCGAGGACGCCGATCCCCGCGTCACCATTCCCGGTTACCACATTCCCGGTGATCGTCACGCCGGTCGCGCTCCCGTCGCTCACGTCGATCCCGACCAAGCCGTTGTTGTTGAACGTCCCGTCGATGATGCTGATCCCCTGCTTGACGCCGTTGATGATCCAGATGCCGCGCCCGGACAGCCCGCCCGCAGCGTTGTTACCGGAGGCGTTGACGCGGGTAAAGGCCATGTTGGTGATGCCGAACGCCTGCACCCAGATGCCATGGGTCGCATTGTTGATTGCCGCGACGTCCTGCACTGTGACATTGGACAGCGGTCCGCTCGGCATCTGGATGCCGTAGTTGTATCCCTGCACGCCGAGGTCGCGAATGGTGACGCCGCTCAATCCACCGGCGAGTGAGAGCCCAGTACCCGTCCCACCGCTCCCCTGCATGATCGTGGCGCTGGCACCCGCCCCCTTGAGCGTCAGCGGCACGGTAATCGTCGCACTCTCGGCGTAGGTGCCGGACTTGGCGAGCACGACGTCCCCCGATCCGGCAGCCGCAAGTCCGACCTCACCCGCGATCGTCGACCCGATACGCCGCACATTGGTGAACGTGTAGGATCCACTGACGTACGAATACGGGCGCACGCTGAACGGCGACTCGGTGAGCAGGTCAACGGTCGCCCGGTCGAAGGTGTTGTTGTTCCAGAACGACTGCCAATCGAATTCCGGCTCGGTTACCGTGCCCCGCGAGCGGATGTACATCGCGGTGCCGCCGGTGAACGAATTGCCCGTGACGATGGCGCCGCCGACCGGCTTGGTATACCACGGAACGCCGCCCGCACCGTTGAAGCTGATCCCCGGGTAGTTGTTGCCACCGAGGTTGAAGAGATTCCCGGTGATCTCGCGGCCGCTGACTGGCCCACCCTGCCCGGCGCCGCTGGAGATCGCGACCTGGGTGGCGTCGGCAAAGTTGTTGTCGCGGATGTGATACGAGGAAACCGCGCCGGCGGGGGCGTCGAACTCGCTGATGTAGACCGCGCCGCCGCCGGGGACCGCGGTGGACGAGTATTGCAGCGTGAAGTTGTCGGCGACCACTTCGATGGTCTTGTTGTTGCTCGGCGAGTTGGGGCCGAACGACAGTCCCTGGATGGTCGTATTCGCCGCCTCCACGAACACGCCGCTATAGCCGAAGCTGTTGGTTGCGTTGGTGGTGATGGTGGCCTGCACGCTCCCGGCGCTGGTGATCGGTACATCAGCGGCGGTGACGCCCATCAGCGTGATGCCCGGCTTGGCCGACGGGAAGAAGAGGCCGAACTGGTAGCCGCCGCCGGGATAGCCCAGGCTCGTCGTGAGGCTGCCAGGCGCTGTCTCGTTGTAGGCTCCCGGAAGGACGCGGATCGTTCCGCCGGCGCTCACCTGGTTGATGGCAGCCTGGATCGTCTTCTTCGCGTCGCCGATGCTCGCGCCGCCGTTGGCGTTGTTGCCGTTGACCCCGTCCACGTAACAGGTCGTGGTGCACACGGGGAGGTTATCCTCGAAGTTGACCGTGGCCACGGAGCCGTCGGTGAGCTCGATGCGCAGGCCATCGAGTTGTCCCGTGAATCCGTCGGCCCACGCACTCCCGGTCTGGAGCGTGAAGTACAACAGGCCCATGCCCGCGTACGACGCGCCGCCGCCGCCAGGCCCCAGGAGCGAGTTGCCTCCAAGGAAGGTCGCCCAACCCGGGTCGGTGTACGCGCCGAAGTTCGCTCCTGTCGCCCCCGCTGTGGATTCGAAGAAGCGCAGCGTGTTGGTCGCGCCCCCGGTGGACCATTGGTTCCAGGTGTTGGCAGGGTCGCTCAGGTTCGCCGAGAAGTACGGTTCCGCGCCGATGCGCGCCCCGTACCAGTTCCCGGAGACAGCCTGCCCGGCGTACGGCTGGGTGTAGATCGCCAGGTACCAGTCGCGTGGGTCAGCGGCGTGCGTGCTCCCGGTTTTCGTCCAATAGGTGATGCTGCTGATCTCGCCGAGTGTCACGTCGCGCCCGAAGAGGGCGACGGGGGTGAGATAGATCTCCGACTTCCCGCTGCCGTCGGAGGCAATGCTCCCTCCCGAATAGGGAGCGGCGAAATCCGCTGCGACACCAACCACGTTGTTGGTGATGATCGCCGGCGACGTGGGGCGAACCGTGAGGTCGATGGTGCTTGCCACCGATGCCACCGGCGCTGGTGCCCTATCGTCGATATCTCGTCGAATGCCGGGAGGGCTCGTGACTTGTTCGGCACATGCGCCGAGCAGGATGATGGCCGTCCCCCAAACTGCCGTGAGCGTTCGCTGCATGCCTCCACCTCCCAGGAAGTTGACCACCCAGCATCGCACCACCCGTACCGCTTCCATGTCCCCGTCACGGGCCCACATCGGCTCGCAGAACGCAGTCGCGGAGCATCGTCACCGCGGGTTGCGCATCACTAAACACGACGGCCCAGTGCCTCGTGTATCAGCGATACCGAAGCTGTGGCGGGGGGCTGACAGTCACAAGAGGGAGGAGCACGAACGCCAGTCGAGGATCGGTCAACGAATGACCGATCGTGGACCCTGAATCACAGATGCGGCGACGTACGGCAGGAAGTGCCGCTCGGAAGCTCGCTCTCGATGATTAGCTGCGGCGCGGGAAGCCCGGAGCCGGCGTCCCGCGCACGTCGGTAAGCGAGTGCGAGCCCGCTACAGTCCGTCGCTCCCCACGATCAGCCGCATGAAGAAGCCGATCGACGCCGCGAAGTCGCTGGCCGAGACGCGCTCGTTGACGCCATGCACGCGGGCTCGATCCCCTTCGCCCAGCGGGACGGGGAGAAAGCGATACACCTTGTCGCTGTGCGGTCCCCAGTACTTGGCGTCGGTCCCCCCCATGACGAGGTAGGGGATCACGGGGACCTGCGATCCGGGGCGCATTCCCCCAATGGCGCGCCCAATCAGCGTGTAGGCAGGGTCCTGCACCGACGATACCGGCGAGGGATCGACGCCCACCGAATCGAGGCGCTCGACGCGCACACCGGAGTCGGCGACGACCTGTCTCACGCGCGCCATCACGCTCGACACCGTCTCGCCGGGACGGATGCGGAAGTTCACCACCGCACTCGCCTCGGGCGGGAGGACGTTGTCCTTGATCCCCGCCGAGAGCATGGTGGGCGAGGTGGTGGTGTGCAGGAGCGCGGCCCCCATCGCATTGGATTGCAGGAGGCGCGTGAGGATGGGGGCGGTGATCCAGAGGTTGCCGCTCACCAGGCGCTCGCGGAACGACTGGTACGGGGCCATCGCCTCGATCATCCCGCGCGTGGGACCGTCCAGCGAGGCAGGGAAGGGGGAGCCCTCGAGTCGCGTCACTGCTCGGCTGAGGGCACCGATCGCCGTGCGGTCGCTCGGCATGGACGAATGGCCGCCCTCCGCGACAGCCGTCAGCCGCAATGACACGTATCCCTTCTCGGCGATGCCCACGATCGCGGCCACCTGCTCGAGCCCCGGGATCATGCGCGCTCCCATGAAGCCGCCTTCGTCGAGGACGAGCGCCGGAGTGACACCGCGTGCCACGAGGTGCTCGACGATGCGCCGGGCGCCAAAGCGCCCGCCGACCTCTTCATCGTGTCCGAAGGTGAGGTAGATGGTGCGCGCGGGGGCGTGGCCGCGCTGCAGGAGTCCTTCCACCGCTTCGAGCACGGCGACCACGGTGGATTTGTCGTCGATGGCCCCGCGACCCCACACGTACCCGCCGGCGGTATCGCCGGAAAAGGGCGCGTGCTCCCAGTCCTTGAGGTTGGGCTGGGGGACGGGGACGACGTCGAAGTGCCCCATCAGCACGAGTGGCGCGAGCGTCGTGTCGCTCCCTGGCCAGGTGTAGAGCAGGCTGAGCCCACCGACCACTTCGCGCGAGAGCGTGGCGTGCACGCGCGGGAAGGTGGCCTGCAAGTACTGGTGCAGCCCGACAAAGCTCGCGGTGTCAATGGGCTCGCCGGAGGCGAGCGAGATGGTGGGGAAGCGGATCGCCTCCGCCAGATGCAACGCGGCCGCCGTGGTATCGATGGGCGGGATCACGATCGGCGTCGTATCGGCCACGATCGGCGGAGCGACGCGCAGCGCGCGCACCGACATGACGCCCAACAGGGCGACGACCACGACGGCGACGGCGATGGCCAGGCGTTTCATTGGCGCACGACGATGCGGCGGCTCCAGCGCGCGCCGTTGGGGCCGGTGGGGGTGGAGAGGATCCACTCCCCGACCGATGGTGCGGCAAAGGCGAAGTCGTAGGTCTCCCCCACATCGATCAGCAGCTCGGCCTTGCTCACCCTGCGCTGCGACCGCGGAAGGTCGGCGCCGTCTTTCGCGATGGCGCGCCATTGGGCCGGCGTGCTATCGCGCATGATGGTGAACTGCGCATAGTCCGCCGCCCCGATATTGATGAAGCGCATGCGGTGCGTCTCGCCCACGCGCATCTCGATGGGCGGCGACGACGTGGAGTCACCGTTCACCAGCAGGTGCATGCGGTCCATGAAGCTGTCCCATCCCACGATGTGCACGTGGTCGGTGCGTGGATCGAACACCGCCCCCGGTTCGAGCACCACGATCGGGCCGTACATGCCTGACGAGAGTTGCACCTGGTCGCGAAGGTGCGTGTGGTAGATGAACGTCCCCGCACGCGGCATGCTGAGTCGCGCGGTGAAGACCTCCCCCGGGAGCACCGGTGGCGTCGACATCGCCGCACTTCCTCCCCACCCCGGCACGCCATCCGAGTAGCTCTCCAGCTCGAGCCCGTGCCAGTGCACGCTCGTCGCCTCGGGCAGTCGATTGTGCACACGCACGTCGGTGGGCTGGCCGCGCGTGAGGACGAGCAGCGAACCGGGGATCTCCGTCGAGTCCTTCGCGGGGGGCGAGTCGCCGCGCTGCAGGACGAAGCTCATCGCGCGATCGGCACGGCCGCGTTTGGGGCCCTCCTGCGCAAAGAGGTCGAGGGTGCGCGGCGACACTCGGGGCTCCTCGCGTGCCGCACCTGCAGGCAGCGTGGCGTCGATGCCGAGCACGAGCCCCGCCATGTGCAACGCGGGATCGCTCGACGTCGCGTCGTGATCGCCATGCGGGACGGGGACCAGCCGCGCATCGGTGGCGGTGACGTGGAAGTTGATGTGACAGTGAAAGAGCCAGCGGCCCGGCCGCACCGGCGACCACGAGATCAGCATCGTCTGCCGCGCAAACATCTCCTCGGTGACCACGAGGCGGCGTTCGTCGCTGGCGTACGTCGTATCCGAGAACTGCGTCCCCTTGCTGTCGACACGAAAAAAGGCCCCGTGCAGGTGCATGGGGTGCGGCCGCCCGGTGGCGTTGATCACACGCCACCGCGCCGTGTCTCCAACCACCGCCGAGAGACGCTCTGTCCATGGCCATGAGCGCCCGTTGATGGTCAGCGCATTGCCAAACCGCACGGAATCGATCGGCTCTCCCCAGATGTTCATGACGAAGACGCGGTCGGGGGGCGAACCCTTCACCGGATCGACGATGAACGCGCCACCGGCCTGGTCGTGCTCGACCGCGTTGGAGGGCCGTCCAATGCGCGCACGATAGTAGTACGTGCCGGCCGCCCCCGCGGCAAAGGTGAAGGTACGCGTGACA
>CAZLLP010000181.1:0-11789 GCA_964560345.1 uncultured Gemmatimonadaceae bacterium | reverse complement strand
CACCGCCACGGTGGTCCCCTTCACGCTCATCCCCAGGTGCGCCAGCGCTTCCTTGGTGACAAACATGCAGCCACGCCCCGTCGCCTCGCGGCGGCCTAACGAGCCGCCCATCTCGATCGGCTTGCCGGTGACCACGGCGGTCACGGTGTGGCGCATCTGCATGGAGTACGTGTCCATGATCCACGCCATCACGCGTTCGTTCGTGTTCACGTCCGGAGCCGGCACATCGGAGTCGGGGCCCAGCAGCTGCATGATCCCCGAGGTGTAGCGCCGCGTCAGGCGCTCGAGTTCTCCGGCGCTCATCTTCAGCGGATCGCAGATCACCCCGCCCTTGGCCCCACCGAACGGGACATTCACCACGGCGCACTTCCACGTCATCCACGCGGCGAGCGCGGTGACTTCATCGAGCGTGACCTGCGTGTCGAAGCGAATGCCGCCCTTGGCCGGGCCACGCGAGGTGTTGTACAGCACGCGAATCCCTTCGAAGACTTCGATCTCCCCATTGTCCATCATGACCGGGCAGGAGACGATGAGCTGCTTCTCCGGCTTGCGCAGCACCTTGTAGAGCCCGGGCTCGAGGTCGAGCAGTTCGGCCGCGCGATCGAAGCGCGACATCATCGCCTCGAACGGATTCTCTTCATTGAGGAAACGATCTTTGTCCGGCTGGACGATTGCGTTCGTCGGAAGGCGGAGATCGGTTGGCATGAGAAAGTTCTGTGGACCGGCCTGATGCCGGTGGTTAGCGGAGTGTGCGATCGTGCGAACGAGCGTCGAGCACCTGGCGAATGGCCGCGTGATACGCCGGCTCGCCCGATTCGAGGGTCAAGCGCTGCGAAACATACCACAGGGGCGCGGAGGCGCGAGGCCACAAGGCCTCGAGCTTCACCGCGTCCTTCAGCGTACAGACGATACACGCGCCCTGCGGGGCACGACGCAGGATTTCCGTGACGTCGGACGCCGTGAATCGATGATGGTCTGGAAACGATACCAGCGACACAATCCCCCCGGCCGATTCGAGCTGCCGAGCGAAGGCGTGTGGTGCACCAATCCCGGTGACGGCGAGGATGATTTCGCCGCGCAACGACGACACCGGCCGCGTCTCGCGGAATTCCCCAACTCGCCGCAACACGTCGAGGTGAAAGGCGACAAGCACCGTGGGCGCCGCGGTCCAACCGGTCACGACGTCACGCACGGCAAGGGCCTGCTCCGCCGTCGCCGTCTTCCGGGTGATCACCACCAGCGAAGCGCGCCGCAACGAGGACGCAGGCTCGCGATATGGGCCGGCCGGGAGCAGTCGCAACGGGATCCGCCACTGCTCCGCCGCGACCAGGACCACATCCACGACGCGTCGAGCCCATCGGTGTTGAAAGGCGTCATCCAGCACGACGACGTCGCACCCGCGCGCTCGCGCCTCGGCACTCGCGGCCACGCGATCGGGACTCGTTAGGACCGGCACGTCCGGATTGAGGATCGCGTGGACGGCGGGTTCGTCATCGCCGTAGCCTCGCAAGACCAGCGCAGGGTGTCCCCCGGATTCCACGAGCCGTCGTGCCAGGTCAGCGGCAACAGGGGTCTTCCCCGTCCCCCCCACGGACAGATTTCCCACCGAGATGGCCGGCACCGCGGTCGGTCGACTGCGCAGCAGGCCGAGATCGAAGCCCGCGTTGCGCCCGGCGACCCCCGCGCGGTACAGCCACCCGAGTGGCGCGAGGAGTGCCCGCGTCCCTCGCGCGGCGAGCCCTTCTCCCTCCCAGATGGACGCGGGATCCATTCGTTAGGGCCCGTCAGGAGAGCAGACGCTCATCAGCAGGGCGCGAAACCGCGGGAGCTCCTGATCGATCTCCTTGAGCGACGCCGCCGAGACCGGCTCAGCGGTGGTCGTTCGAACGGTCACCTTGGCGAACGGCTTGGGGAGCACAAAGCGATCCCACGACCGAAAGCGCCACGCGCGATCCACCTCCATGCCGAACGCGATGACCGGCGCGCCGGCGCGCATCGCGGCGACCAGCGCGCCCGGCGAGAACTCGCGGCGGGGACCGCGCGGACCGTCGGGGGTGATGGCAACCTCCTTTCCGGCCTCCAGCTCCCGCACGATCTCGAGCAACGCGCGCGCCCCTCCACGACTTGTCGATCCCCGCACGGTGTGAAAGCCGAGCGATTCGACGATGCGCGCGATGATCTCGCCGTCGGCGTGCGTGCTGATCAGCGCGGTGATTCCCTCGCCGCGGTGCGCCCAGAGCACGGGAAAGAGCTCGCCGTGCCACACGACAAAGATGGCGCCACGCTTGTCGCGACGCACCGCCCGGATCCCTTCGCCCCCCGACGAGGTCACCCGCCAGGTCAGCGCGAGCAGTTTGAGGAGGAATCCCCCCAGTGAGGCCGCGACGCCAACCTTGAGTCGTTGCCGCCAGCTCCCGCTCTTTCGCTCGCTCACCGCGCCAATTCGGCCGCCATCGCCGCCACGCGCTCCGACGCCCCTGCGGTTCCCAGGGTGGCGCGCACGTCGCCTAACGCCGCGAGCTGCGCCGTGCGCGCGGCACTCCCCTCCTCCAGGAGTTCGCCCAGCGTTTCGGCGATGCGCGCCGGGACCAGCGCATCCTGCACAAACTCCTGCGCCACCTCTCGCCCCGCCACGACGTTCACCAGGCCGATGAACGGGATCTTCACCGCGCGGCGGGCAATGGCGTACGTCCACCCGCTCGTGCGATAGGCGACCACCAAGGGGCACCCCGCTACGGCCGCTTCCAGCGTCGTCGTCCCGCTCTTGCACAGCGCCGCATCGGCGGCACGCAGCACCGCGAACGACGCCCCGTGCACCTGGCGATACGGGCAGCGCGCCGGGTCGAGAGTGACCGTCGGCGCGGCGCTCACCACCACCTCCAACCCGGGATAGCGCGCTTCGAGCAACCGCGCCGTCGCCACGAAGTCGTCGAGGTGACGGGCAATCTCCTGCGCCCGGCTCCCGGGAAAGAGCGCCAGGACCCGGCGTCCTTCGGCAATCCCCAGTTGGCGCCGTGCCTCGGCCTGCGTCGGGAGCGCCTGCGCGCGATCGAGCAGCGGGTGTCCCACAAACGTGGCGTCGATCCCGTGCGAGCGCAGCAACGCCTCCTCGAACGGCAGGATCACCGCGGCCTTGGTGATCAGGCGCGCAAGCTTGGGCAGGCGATTCGCCCCCCACGCCCAGACCTGCGGCGTGATGTAGTAGAGCACGGGAACGCCATGACCACGCGCGGCCTCGGCGACCTTCATGTTGAAGCCGGGGTAGTCGATCGTGACCAGGAGTGCCACGTTGCCGCTGGCGAGCCGCCGCTCGAGCTGCCGCAGCAGCTTCCAGTGATGCGGGACCTTGCGGATCACTTCCACAAAACCCATTACCGCCATCTTCTCGGCGTCCTCGAGCAGCTCGACGCCAGCATTCCGCATGTTGCGTCCCCCCATCCCCACGAGGTGGTGATCAGGACGCAACGCCGCCAAGGCCCGTGCGAGCCCGGCGGCGTGCAGATCGCCGGATGCCTCGCCGGCGATCACCAGGACTTCACGCACGTGCCGTCTCCGCTCCGCGTGCGGTGCCGGCGAGCGCCGGACGAGTGCGCTCGATCTCCTGCACGATGCGCATCGCCACGGCCAGCGCCTCACGCCCGTCGGCCCCGCTCACCGTCACCGGCGCGCGTCCCAGCACGGCGTCCAGGAACGAGCGGAACTCGAGCCGGGGCGGCTCGCCCTCGGGGGCCTCGAGCGGAATGCGCTCCACGAACGCCTCGAGCGCCTGCGGCGCCTTGGTCAACTCGGCGAGATCGACGTCGCCGCGAATGCGGTAGAACTCACCGTTCCCCGCCCCAAGGTCCAACGACAGGTAACCGGAGGGCTGGAAGATGCGCAGCTTGCGCATCCGTTCGCGCGAGACGCGGCTGGCCGTCACGTTGGCCACCGCGCCAGAGTGAAACGTGATGCGCGCGTTCGCGATGTCCACGAATGGCGTCAGCACCGGAATGCCGACCGCCGCCACGTCCTGCGCCCCGCTCTTCACCAGCGTGAGCAGCAAGTCGATGTCGTGGATCATGAGGTCGAGCACCACCGCCACGTCGGAACCACGCGGGTTGAATGGGGCAAGCCGATCGCTCTCGAGGAAACGCGGGCGATCGACGTACGGCATCGCCGCTCGAATCGCCCGGTTGAATCGCTCCACATGTCCCGTTTGCACCAGCGCTCCGTTGCGGCTGGCGAGATCGAGCAGCTCGTCCGCCTCGGCCAGCGTCGCCGTAAGCGGCTTCTCGATCAGCACGTGCTTTCCGCGCGCGACGGCCTCCTTCGCCACCGCGAAGTGCGCTGGCGTGGGGACGACGATCGTCAGCGCGTCGCACGCGTCGATCAACGCGAGGGGATCCTCGAAGGCCGTGACGCCGAGTTCCGTCGCCACCTGCGCGGCGCGCTCGGGACGCGACTCCTGGAAGCCCACGAATGTCGCGTCCTCCATCTCCCGCATGATGCGGACATGATGGTAGCCTAACGCGCCAGCGCCGATGACGCCGACGCGAACCGGAGTCGTGCTCAAATGACCACCCCTCGGCCGGAATCCTCGAGGAAGCGTAGGAAATGCTCGACCTCTGGCGTCGGCTGCAACTCGGAGCGCGCGCGCTCCATCGCCTGCGACACGTTGAGCTCCCAGCGGAAGAAGAGGCGGTACGCCCGCTTGAGTTCGCGCACCGTCTCCTCGGAAAAGCCGCTGCGCTGCAGCCCCACGCTGTTGAGCCCGTAGAGCTTGACCGGATTCCCGACCGCCTTGGGGAACGGCGGCACGTCCTTGGCCACGCGCGAGCATCCCCCAACGAAGGCGTGCTTGCCGATCTTGACGAACTGGTGCACCGCCACGAGCCCCGAGATGATCACGCGATCCTCGACCGTGACGTGTCCCGCGAGCTGCGTACCGTTGGAGATGATGACCCCGTCGCCCACGTGGCAATCGTGCGCCAGGTGCACGTACGACATGAGGAAGCACCCCTTCCCCACCGTCGTGCGATACGACTGTGACGTGCCGCGATTGATGGTGGTGTATTCGCGGATCCGCGTCCCCTCTCCGATCTCGACCCAGGTTTCCTCGCCCTTGAACTTGAGGTCCTGCGGGTCGCCCCCGATCACCGAGCCGATGCCGATGACCACGTTGGACGCCAGCTTCACGTTGCGCTCGAGCACGGCGCGCGCTTCGATCACCGTGCCGTCGCCCAGCTCGCACTGCTCGCCGATGATCGCGAACGGGCCCACGCGGACCCCGTCGCCTAACGTGGCCTTGGGCGAGACGATGGCCGTCGGATGGATGCTGGTGCTCATCGGTCCCTCAGCATCGCCGCCATGTCGGCCTCGGCCACCAGTCCGCCGTCCACCTTGGCCACGCCGCGCATCTGGCACACCGGGCCGCGGATCTTCACGACTTCGAGTTCGAAGCGGAGTTGATCGCCGGGGCGCACCGGCTTGCGCCACTTCACGTTATCCAACGACGTGAAGTAGACGACCTTGTTCTCCGCATTCTCGACGGTCCCCATCAGGAGGATGCCGCCGACCTGCGCCATGGCTTCGATGATCAGCACACCCGGCATGATGGGATGCCCCGGGAAGTGCCCTTGGAAGAACGGCTCGTTGATCGTGACGTTCTTGATTCCCACCACCCGCTTCCCTTCCTCGTACTCGATCACGCGATCGACGAGCAGGAACGGATAGCGATGGGGCAACAGCCTCATGATCTCTTCGATTTCGATCACCTGCGTCTCCTTGCACGCCTTCTGGGTCAGTTCCCGCACCAGCCGCACCGTCCCGGCATGACTGGGGCGATGGGCCACCACGCGCGCCTGTACGCGCTTCCCCGCCAGGGCGAGGTCACCTACGCAATCCATCGCCTTGTGCCGCACGAACTCGTCGGCCCAGCGTAATTCGTTGTCCACCACACCGTCAGGGCCCAACACGAGCGCATTCTGCGTGGAGCCCCCCTTGATCAGCCCGCGCCCGCGCAGGTACTCGACCTCGTGCGCAAAGCCGAACGTGCGCGCATCGGCCAACTCTCGCGCAAACAACTCCGGTGTCACCGCGAAGCGCCCCTCCTGCCGTCCCACCAGCGGGTGCGGAAAGTCGATCGACACCTCGAGGGAGAACGCGTCCGCCGGGTACGCCTCGTACCAGGAATCGCCATGCTCCACGCGCACCGGTGCCGACAGGCGAAGAACCTCGACGCGCCCGCCCTGCGGCGCAATCCCCGCTTCCTCCAACGCGCGAAAGAAGGGGCCTGCGCTCCCGTCCATGATCGGCGGCTCCGGGCCATCCATCTCGATCACGACGTCGTCCACCTCGTGGGCCGCCACCGCGGCCAGCACGTGCTCCACCGTGTGCAACGCACCATCCCCCTCGCCAAGCTGCGTGCGACGCTCGGTCTCGACCGCCACGGACACATGCGCGCGAACGCACGGCGCCCCGGGGAGATCAGTCCGAACAAACCGCACCCCCGTTCCCGGCGCTGCCGGTCGGAAAGTGAGCCGGCAGGGCACCCCGAGGTGCAAGCCCACCCCCTCGAGCGTCACCACGCGACTGATCGTCTGACGGCGCGCTGCGCTCATGCGTCGTCTCCGCCCAGCAGCTTCTCGAGCCGTCGGATCATGCCGGCGAGCTTGAAGGTCGCCGCCTGCGCGCGCAACGATTCGCGATGGGGGCGCGCCGGATACCCCGACCACGTCTCGCCCGGCGGCACGTCGCCAAAGACCCCGGCCTGCGCGCCAATGCGCGCACCGGCGCCAATCTGGTGGTGGCCGGCGATCCCCGCCTGACCACCGATCACGCACCCGTCCCCCAGGTGCGTGCTGCCGGAGATCCCCGTCTGCGCCACGATGAGGCACAAACGACCCACGCGCACGTTGTGCGCAATCATGACCAGGTTGTCGATCTTGGTCCCGGCACCTATCACCGTGTCATCAATGCTCCCGCGGTCGATCGTCGTGTTCGCACCGATCTCCACATCATCCTCGACGATGCAGCGCCCCACGTGCGGGATCTTCTGGTGCGCGCCCCGGGCCCACACATACCCAAACCCGTCGTTGCCGAGGCGCGCCCCGGCATGCGCCACCACGCGCGCGCCAAGCGAGGTCCCCGGATACGTCGTCACGTGCGGATAGAGGTGCGTGTCGTCACCGATGACGACACCGTCCCCAACGACCACGTGCGAGTCGAGCTGCACGCGGTCGCCGATGCGCGCGCCGTCGCCGATGATCACATATGGGCCAACCGACACCTCGGCGCCCACCACCGCGCCGCGTCCAATGCGAGCCGTCGGATCGATCCCGACCTTTCGCGGCGCCGGCGTGAACAGCTTGGGCAGCACACGCAGCATCGCTTCCTGCGGACGCGCGACGACCACCCGGGCTGCCACGCCTCCAGCCACCTCGGCCAGTTCGGGCGAGACGAGCGCCACGCTCGCTCCGCACGAGGCGAATTGCGGGGCGTACTTCGCCACGCCAAGGAAAGTCAGTTGCCCGGTCGCCGCCCGGTCGAGCGGGGCGACGCCGTGCACCGTCGCGTCGGCGTCGCCGTGCACGACCCCGCCAACGAGGTCCGCGATTTCGCGTGCCGTGAGCATGTCAGGAAGGACCGTCGGTCAGCCTAACGCCGGAAAGCACGTTGCGGTGGCAGGGCGCCCAGGTCGGGCTCCCCACCACCGCCACCGCCGTCCAGTGCCGGACCGGCACGAATTAGAAGGTCGGCTTCTTCGGCACCACGCCCGCGGGCTGCGCCTTGATCCCCGAGGCCTTGGTCGTGTCGGGCTTGGCCGCCGTCACCGGGATCGGCTTGAGGCGCGACACCACCTTGTCCGTCACGTTGAGCGAGGAATCCGCCGCCACAATCACGCTGGCCTGCGCGCCGATGTCGAAGATGAACGCATAGCCATCCTCCTTGCGCAGTGCGTCGAGCACTTCGCGAATCTGCGCCATCATCGGCTGCACCAGTTCGCCCTGGCGCTGCTGCATCTGCACATCGAGCAGGCGCGCCGCGTTCTCGAAGGACTGCTGCTTCTCGCGAATCTCCTTCTCACGGAGCTCGCGATTCACCGCCGTCATCGTCGGCGCCGACTTCTGGTACGCCGAGGCCATCGCCTCGAGCGTGTCCTGCATCTTCTTGATCTTCACCTGCGCGGCGTCGTACTCCTTCTGGAAGGTGCTCTCGGCCGCGGCACGCCCCGGCGCCTTGTCGAGCACGACGCGGGAATCGATGTACGCAAACTTCACCCCCGCCGACTGGGCCGTCGCGACCCCCGCGCTGAGGGACAGGAAGCCGAGGGCCATCAGGACTGCGCGAACACGTGAGTACAACATGTCGTCTCCGGTGCTGGAAGAGCGGTGCTGGAAGGGCGGTGGTCGAGGGGCCGTGCGTGACTCGTGGTGCTAGAAGAGCTGTCCAAGCCTGAAGTGCAGTTGCCACTTCGGCGCCTTGTTGCCATTGGCATCCAGGCGATCGAAGCCGTAGGCATAGTCGAGGCCGAGCGGGCCGAGCGGCGTCACGGTCGACGCGCTGATGCCGGCGCCGCGGAACAGGCGCGTGGGGTCGAAATCGCGCGGGCGGTTCCACACGTTACCGGCGTCGTAGAACGCCGCCAGATACAACGCCTGGTTCACGCGCATCCCGACTTCGGCGGTCGTGCTGAAGAAGGCCCGCCCAAACGATTCGCGACGCGCGTTGAAGGTGCTCGTCCCCGTCACGTAGCCCGACGGCGAGATCGAGAACTCCTCATACCCGCGCAGGCGCTCGCCGAACTGCACGCCGCCTAACGCAAACTCCTGCGAGAAGAAGAACGGCCCGGTGTTGCCGAAGACCGCGCCGCTACGCGCCGTCAACCCGGCCACGAACTTGATGGGCTGCGACCCCGGACGCCCGCCGCCCAGCTGCCCGAGCGGCGCGAAGGCGCTCGCGTCAGCCGTGTAGCGCTGGAACGACGACGTCCCGCCCAGGATCCCACCGTTGAAATTCGCCGCCAGATTGTACTGCGCCCCCGCCGTCGGGAACGGCAGGTCGATGCGCGTATCGCGCGTGAGCGAGGCGCCTAACGTCGAGCGGAACGACTTGTTGCCGTAGTCGGAGCGGAAGTCGCCCAGCAACCCCTGCGTCCCGAACGTCACGTTTTCCGCCCCGTACGACAGGAAGACGCGCGTGTAGGGCGAGCGCGGAAGCGGCACGCCGAATTGCAGCTGGGCACCGGTGCGAAGCGACCGCCCGAGGTCGGCGATGTAGTAGCGCTGCAGCGAGCGATAGACCGAGAGCGTCCCCGAGATCAGCGACTGCTTGATGCGCGGATCGGAGTACGAGAGGTTGAAGTCGTTGATGTAGCGTCCGAACTGCCACTGCAGCGAGCCACGCTTGCACTGGCCAAACAGGTTGGGCTGGTCGAGGCCGATGAATCCGCCGACCCCCGTCCCCTGCCCCATCGAGGCACCGAAGTTCACGTTGCCCGTGCGCTTCTCCTTCACACGGAAGACGATGTCCACATCCCCCTGGTCGTTCGCCGTGCGCGTGTCGGGCGGAGGAATCGGCGTCTCGAAGAAGCCCAGGTTGCCCAGGCTCTGCCACGATCGGATGAGCGCGTCCTGGTTGAAAACCTGCCCAGGCAGGATCACCAACTGGTCGCGAATGCAGGTTTCCTGTGTGTAGTCGTTGCCGAAGATCTCGATGCGATTGATGATCGCTGGCGTGCGCTCGTCCACTTCCCAGCGCAGGTCGACGTACCGCGACGAGTCGGGCATCACGCGGCGCTCCACCACCGGGCGCACGTTTGCGTAGATGTAGCCCTCGGTCGCGTACGCGCTCGAAATCTTCTGCTTCGCGTCTTCCCAGGCGGCCTGGTCGAAGATCCCCTTGGGCGTCGGCGAGCGGCGCTTGAGGAAATCGGTCACGCGCGACATGACGGGACGGGTCTGGTCGCCAAACGGATAGAAGCGCGCGAGGTCTTCACTGGAGAAGTGCTTGTTCCCCGTGACTTCGAATTCGCCGACCTTGTAGCGCGGCCCCTCTTCGACGGCGATGTCGACCAGCGCCTTGCCGCGGTTGCGATCGATGATCAGCGTGTCCCGCGCGACCCGGAAGTCAATGAAGCCGCGCTTCGCGTACAACTGCGGAATGCGCTCCGAGAGGTCGCCGGCGTACTTGTCCTCGTCGAACTCGCCCTTCTTCCAGAAGAAGAACCCTTCCGGCTGGGTCTTCATCGTGCCAACGACTTCCTTGGCCTTGAGATTCCGGTTCCCCGCGACACGCACCCCCGACACCGCCAGGCGACGCCCTTCATCGATCTTGAAGAAGAGCTTCACGGCCTCGTCGCCGATCTTCTGGCTGTCGACCGTGACGCGGGCCAGGAAGTAGCCGTTCTTTTCGTAAAGCGAATCGATCCGGTGCACCGCTAACGCGACCGCCGACGGATCGAGCGGCTTGTTGTAGTCGAGGTCGACCTTGTCGCGCACACTACGACCGGACAGCTGGTCGACGCCTTGCACGTCGGTCTCCACGAGCAGCGGGCGCTCCTTCACCTCGATCGCCAACACGGCAAAGTTGCGCGCATCGTCGAGGTCGCAGGTGATGCCGACCCGCTCGTACTGCCCGGACTGATACAGCGCCTTGATGGCGCGTTGGACCGCCTTGTAGTTGAGCTGTGTACCGGCCAGCAACCCGGCTTCGGCAACCACATCGTTCGTGGTGACGCGCTTGTTCCCCCGGACCGTGATCGAGTCCGGGGTGGTGCAACGTCCCTGCGTGGCGGCGTCCTGAGCGGACGCGGCACGTGAGAAAAGGCCAAGCGCCAGGAGCGCTAACAGCTTCCGCGACATAGCCGGGTAATATACACAAAGGGAACGGCCGGGTTCAGTGTGAACCCGGCCGTTCTTTCGACACTTCCCGTCCCGAATGGGCTTACGCCTTCGGTGCGGAAGAATTGCTCAGCACCTTGAAGGCCAGTTTCTGGCCGTCCTCGGCCAGGTCGACCTCGATCTCGTCCCCCTTGGCGAACTCCCCAATCAGGATCTTCTCCGAGAGGGGGTCTTCGATGTAGCGCTGGATCGCTCGCTTGAGCGGACGGGCCCCGTACTGCTCGTCGTACCCGTTCCTGGCCAGGAAGTCCGCCGCGGCGTCGCTGAGCTTGAGCGACAGTTCTCCCTCCGACATCCGCTTCTGCACGTCCCGGAGCATGATCCCCACGATCTGGGCGATGTGCTCCTTCTGCAGCGGGTGGAAGACGATGACGTCGTCCAAGCGGTTGAGGAACTCGGGGTTGAAGACGTGCTGGAGCTCTTCCTTGACCTTTTCCGACATGCGCTCGAACGATGCCTTGAAGTCAGGGGCGGTAAAGCCCAGGGACTTGTTCTTGGCCACGTCCTTCGCCCCGACGTTCGAGGTCATGATCACCACGGTGTTCTTGAAGTCGATGACCCGCCCGTAGTTGTCGGTCAGGTGCCCCTCATCGAGGACCTGCAGGAGGATGTTGAAGACGTCAGGGTGCGCCTTCTCGATTTCGTCGAGCAGGACGACGCTGTACGGCTTGCGTCGGACCGCTTTGGTCAGCGTCCCCGAATCCTCGTAGCCCACGTACCCCGGCGGCGCACCGATCAGGCGCGATACCGAGAACTTCTCCATGTACTCGCTCATGTCGACCCGGATCAGGGCCGACGCGTCGGCGAAGAGGAACTTGGCCAGCGAGCGCGCCAGTTCCGTCTTTCCGACGCCCGTGGGGCCGCAGAAGATGAACGAGCCGATCGGGTGCTTCGGGTCCTTGAGCCCGG
>CAZLLP010000180.1:0-11815 GCA_964560345.1 uncultured Gemmatimonadaceae bacterium | reverse complement strand
GAGACCCCGGTCATCCCCACGCGCCCGTTGTTGCCGGCGACGTTCCTGAGCAGCCATTCGATCGTGTCGTACGCGTCGGTGCTCTCATCGATCGCCTTGGGGTCGTTGCGACTCTGCCGCGGGGCGCGCTGCATGACGAACTCGCCATCGGACTTGAACTTCCCGCGAATGTCCTGCCCCACGAAGATGTAGCCATCCTTGGCCAGGAAGCCGTATCCGCGATTGAGCATCGGCGGTTCCATGTTCCCGATGCCGTACGGCGTGCGGATGAACATGAACGGCAACGGCGTCGTCGCGCCGTTGGGGACAAAGATCTTGGTGTAGAGCTTCACCCCATCGCGCATCGGAATCATGACCTCCGTGCGCGTGAAGGTCGTGTCCTGTGCCGGAAGTGCAGCCGCGGAGAGCTGGACGACCACTCCCGCCAGCACCAATGCAAGCGCCTTACGCATCATCTCTCCAGGTGTAGGCCGTCGATCTCACATCTCGTCTTCCCGTCTTCCGCGGCGCTACAGCGCCGCAATCGCCTGAATCTCGATCTGGTACCCGTAGTGCAGCTCCTTCACCGGCACGACGGCACGCGCTGGCTTGTGGTCTCCCATGATGCGGGCGTACGCCACATTCACGTCGCCCCACAGCGAGATGTCGCTCACGTAGATCGTCATCTGCAGCACCTTGTCGAGCCCACTCCCCGCCGCCTGCAGCACCGCTTCCACGTTACGCAGCGTTTGCTCCGTCTGCTGCTCCATCGATCCCACGGTGCGATCGCTGCTCCCCGGCGCGATCGGGAGCTGTCCGGCCACGTAGACCACGCCATTGTGCACGATCCCCTGCGAATAGTGGCCAGCCGGCAACGGTGCCGCGTCAGTGCGTACGACCTGCATGGTGAGATCCGTGATCAGAGGGTGAGGGGGATGGCGGGACGCAGTTGTCCAACGCACTCGCCCAGCCCCAGGCGCGGACGCCCCGAGACTTCGCAAAACGCGCGCAGGATCACTTCGTCGCCGTCCTCGAGAAAGCGTCGTTGTTCGCCGGTGGGGAGCGTGAGCGGCTCGGTCCCGCGCCAGGTCAGTTCGAGCAGGCAGCCGCGCGACTCGCGCTCGGCGCCCGAGATCGTCCCGCTCCCCAGCAAGTCGCCGGGCTGCAAATTGCAGCCGTTGCTCGCGTGATGCGTGAGGAGCTGCGCCATGGTCCAGTACATGTCGCGCGCGTTGCCGCGCGAGACGCGCACGGCCTCCATTCCCTCGGCGCGCATGCGATCGCTGCGCAGCCACACCTCGATGAACAGGTCGACGCCACCGCGCGACTGATCGCCGGGATCGGCGAGATACGGAAGCGGGACGGGATCGCCGATGGGGCGCGCGAAGGCGGGGACGCGGAACGGGGCGAGCGCCTCGAACGTCACCACCCACGGTGAGAGCGTCGTCGCGAAGTTCTTGGCGAGGAAGGGGCCAAGCGGCTGGTACTCCCAGCCCTGCACGTCGCGCGCCGACCAGTCGTTGAGGAGCGCAACGCCGAACAGGTGGTGGTCCGCCTCGTCGATCGGGATCACCGACCCTAACGAGTTCCCCTGCCCCACGAAGATCCCCAGTTCCGCCTCGTAGTCCATGCGCCGGCTTGGGGCAAACACGGGGGGCGCCCCCCCGTCCCCTCCCAGCTGGCCATGCGGACGCACCACCGGCGTCCCGCTCACCACCAGCGACGAGGCGCGCCCATGGTAGCCGATCGGGACCCACTTGTAGTTAGGCAGCAGCGGGTTGTCGGGGCGAAACATCGAACCGACGTTGGTGGCGTGATACACCGACGCGTAGAAGTCGGTGTAGTCGCTGACATCTGCGGGGAGCCGCATCTCGGCCTCCGACTGTGCCAGCAGCAGCGTCGCCGCCATCCCGCGGGCGGTACGCCCCGACGCGGTGTCGTCGCGCAGCAGGTCGCTGAGCGCGCGTCGCAACGCGCTCCACGACGCCTGCCCTAACGACATCAAGCCGTTGAGCGACGGCGACGCACAGGTGCGCGCGACGCGCCCCGCCTCGCCGTCCACGAGTCCGCCGTGATGGGCTGCCGCCACGTCGAGGATCATCGCGCCGATCGCCACCCCAACCCGCCAGGGTTCGTCGCTCCCCCGACGCCGGAAGACGCCGTACGGGAGGTTCTGGATCGGGAAGTCGGTCGCGCCGTCGTTGGCGCTGACGACCCAGGAGCGCAGGTCAGGACGATGCGTCTCGTTCAGCATGGGCGCCGTGCCATCATGATTCGTACAGGGTGCCGAGGTCGTCGAGCGGTTCGCGGAACGAGCAGGAGCCGAAGGCGAGCGCGAACTGCTGGCGTGTGTGCGCCAGCGCACCGGTCGTGGCGCGCCCCCCTTCCCAGCGGATCTCTTCGTCGTGAATACCGAGCATCGCGGTGTTGCGCCCCTCGAGCGTGCCGACGAGGACACCGACCGGCGCCCCCTCGAGCGCCTGTGCCGACGCGAGGAAGACGTTGAGATATCCGAACATCGTCCCCGTGGGAGCCTGCGGATCATACGTCAGGCGATACTCACCGCGGAACGGGTGGTGCAGCCCCGCCGTGGCCTTGAACGACACGCCGGCATCGGCGCACGTGCGAAGGAAACGCGCGACATCACGCGCCGCGGGAAAGGCATCGGCGGTCACGCCGCCAGTGCGGATCTTGGCGTGCCCCCCGATCCCCTTGATCGCCTCCACCAGTGGCGCGAGTTCGGCGGCCGGCGGAATCTCCACGAAGTGCTGCAGGCCGGCGAACACTCCGCCCAGTTGTTGCACCTGCTCGACCGTGGTTGCGCGCGTTTCCACGCTATCGATCACGGCGCGTCCTGCATGCTGGGTATTGAAGGTGACGATGCGCGCAGCGTCAACGGCCGCGTCGTTCCCCACCAGGGCACTGATGCGCCACGGGGGTTGCCCCTCCTCCACCTCCGCGCGCCACCCCCCCGCCGCCTCGTCGAGTGCCTCCAGCTTGGCGACGGGGACTACGAGCCGCCCTAACGCCCAGGCGTCTGGACCGGCGCGGTAGGCGCGGTAGTTGGCCACCACCGTCGGGAGATCGAGCGCCGCGGGAGGAAAGAGTCCCGCGTAGTCGATCGCCCCGTCGAGCAGTGCGCGCAGCGAGGGGTGCGCGAGGATCGCCTCCCCGTCGGTCATTGCAACGTCGACCGGCGGCGCGCGCCTCCCCTGGCCCCTCGCGACGCACTCCCTCGCTTGGGAGTCGTTTTCTTCGACGTGGTCTTCGACCTCTTCTTCGACTTGGTCTTGGACTTGGTCTCGGACTTGGTCTTGGCCTTCGACTTCGTCTTGGCTTTCGATTTGGTCTTGGTCTTTGTCGCGCCGAGGTGCTCGTGCGGGTGGCGCGCCGCGGCGTGATGCGTCTTGGGAAGACTGGCTTTCTTCTTGGGCGCCTCGAGGATCGTTCCGCGACACTTCGCCGTGCCGCAGCGGCAGACGTAGAGCTGCTCGTCCTCGGGCGTCGTGCTCTCGTCACGCGAATAGGCGTAGTCGTAGAACAACTCGTCGCCAGCCGCAATGTCCTGCATCGCCTCGATGAAGATGCGCCCGCCGTCGTCGATCGCCTCGCAGTTGGGATCGCACGAGTGATTGATGAAGCGCGCATCGTTCCCCTGCACCGCCCCGTCGATCACCGTGCGCGTGGTGACCGCAAAGAGGAAGGTGTGGTGCCGGCGCTTGGATTCGTCGTCGTAGCGCGTGTCGGCTTCCTTCCACGAAATGCGCTCGCCTTCGTACTCCGCGATGCGCTCGCCCTTGCGAATGTCACGCGAGGCGAAGCAGCCGCGCCCCTGGATGGCGCTGCGACGAACGACAAACGGCTGCGGCTCGGCTACCGTCTTGCTCGGCATGGTCACTTCCCCGCGGCGGCAAGGGCGGCACGCACGCGCTTGCGAAAACGTTCGGCAATGAGGCGCCCCATCTCCGTCTCGTTCGCCACCCATTCGGCATTGCGAAAGGCCAGCGGGCTTCCCACCGCCTCGCGATACTCCGCGAGCCACGGCTCGATGCGCGTGAAGAGCAGCATCCCCTCGCCGTTGCTCTCCAGCATGAAGTCGGCGTGCATCACGCCGTGGCGCGCCATCGCGTAGACCATTTCCCAGTAGGTGCTGCACTGACGCCAGGCGGCGTTGAGCGGATGGTCGTATTTCGTCACGGCCATCACGTCTTCGAGCGACGTCGGAAGGAACTTGGAATTGAGCAGGCTGCGCGACTCGCGCATCACAGGTTCGCGGCGCATCTCGTACAGCTTGAGCACGAGTTCGGCGTCGTGATGATCGGGATAGTCCTTCTTGAGCACAGAGGTCTCGGGGAGTCGGTGGGACAGGCGCAACGGTGCGCCACGAACGGGCTCACGCCACGCTCGGCGTCGCGGAGTATGGCGCGACCGACGGAGCGCCGCCAGTGAGCGATCGCCGGGGAGTCGTGGCGTCGTTCCCTCTGCCGTTAATACATGCCGAGACGAGAGCCACATGCCACGCGGGGCGAGGGAGCCTAACGCTCCCCCGCCCCGCGGGTCGTCTACCGTTGGCGTGTTATCTGTAGATCGGAATGCGACCGCGCGGCCGTCGGCGCGGCGGGCAGTGATCGACGCCCACGCCGCCACCGCGAATCACGACGCCGATGATGTCGCCGATCCCTTCGCCGCGCCCATCACCGCGCCCACTCCCGATGCCGCCGCCACCACCGCCGCCGCCCCCCATCGCCGGCACGTCGACCGGGAGCGCCGACGGACGCGGCGCCACCGTGGGGACGCGCGGGACATCGGCCTCAGGCGCGGGAGCCTGCGGAGTTTCGGCGGGTGCTTCGGCCGTCTGCACCTCGTTCTGCGGCTCGGGCGCAGGCGACTGTGTTTCGTTCTGCTGGAGGTTGGCCGACTTGGCGGCGACCTTGCGAGGGGCCCGCGCCCGCTGCACCGGCGCCGAGCCGTTGGCCTGTTCGATCTCGGAGACGAAGCGCATGGGCTGGTAGGCCCCCTGCGTGTTGGCCAGTTCCGGCGCGGCCGACGACGCCGCCTCGAGGTCCTTCTTGAGGTCGTCCGTGATCGTCGCAGAATCGGACGCACCCCGGCCGCACGCTGCGGTAGCAAGCGCGATCGGGACGAGCAGTCGTACGAGACTGGTACGCATCTTCCCCCCCGGGATTGAACGTCGAACGAGCGGCATTCGCACGCCCCCGACCTCTCCTGTCAATGCATGGAACAGGCCATGCACCGCCACACGAGCATTGCTGGGAGCACGCGAGATAAGCTATCGCGAGTTGTCCTCGTCCGCTGACAGGATGGCGTCCTTCACGAAGGACAGTTTCTCCCCTGACGCCCCCCCGCACCCATTCTGACACTCGCGGGTACAGGCACCCCGACCTCAACCTTTCGGTTCGCCATGTTCGCCCCACGCATGATCATCCGCCGAGCCGCGATGCTCTCGGTCGTCTCGTTCGCGCTGGCGCCGCTGGCCGGATGTAACGGGGCCTCCAGCAAGGGCACGACGCTGTCCCAGGCCGACGCGCGAGCGATTGGCGACTCGATCCAGGCGATCGTGAAGGGCGCGTATGACCTGTCCAAGGGTGACGTCCCGACGCGGATGCTCTCGGTCTATCCCGACAGTGGACGCGTGGTCTCGGCCACGGCGGGACGGGTGACCAGCACGCGGGCGTTGCTCGAAACCTCCGTCAACGCGTTCTGGGACGGTGTCGGCCAGTACATGATCAGGCCCACATGGACCTGGACCAACCTCGAGGTCGAGGCGATCGACCGGAACACGGCGATGATGACGGCGCAGTACACCGTCCCGCACTGGACCGACGTCGGTGCCCCGCACGTGATTGGCGGCGCGTGGACCGCGCTGTGGCAGCGACGTGGCGGTCGCTGGGTGATCACCCACGAGCAGCTGTCGGACATGCCGCGTGCGAGTGCCGAGGCCGTTGAGGCGACGATGCCGGCCATCGCACCGACACCTCGCGCAGACAGCGCCGCGGGCCACTGACCCGCGGCGCGTGACGCGTCGTTACTTGGCCATCGCGGCGCAGGCTGCCCCGGGGACCGAGGGGGCACCGTACTTGGCATGCACCACGCGCGCCGCGCCCTCGGCCGACACCACCACGGTGAACAGGTCGTCGTACAGGTCGTCGCAGATATCGGGGAGTTTGGGGCCGCCGAGCGCCGTGACGATGGCCGGTACGGTGTTGCTATGCCCGACGACGAGGACGGTGCGCCCGGCGTAGCGTGACTTGATGGCCGCCGCGATCCCCGCCACATGTTCGACGACGCCCCCCTTCACGTCGATGACTTCGGGGGTGATGCCTAACGCGGCCGCGAGCGGCGCTCCCGTCTGGCGCGTGCGCTGGAACTGCGTGGTGATGACCGCCGAGACGCCAGCCTCGCGACCGATGGCGACGAGTGACTGCGCGCGCGCCTCTCCAGCGGCCGAGAGCGGGACATCCCCGCTCGGCGCTGACTTCTCGGCATGCCGAACGACCAGGACCACGGTGTCGGCTTCGCGACGCGCAAACGGCGTCGCCACGAGGGCCGCGAGCGCCAGCGGCGCAATGAACTTGAGTGAGATCATGCCGCGAGAATACCCCGCAGGTTGAGGGTCAGCAACCCATCTCGTCTTCTCGTCTTCCCGTCTTCCTACCACCCCATGCGCGTACGCAACGCCGTCACCTGCGCCGCATGGTGCGCGCCGTGCCACGAATAGAGTCCCACGATGTGATGCAGGGGATGCTCGCCGGAGTCGGGGTGCACGTACCGCCGCTCGAAGTCGGCATCGGACATCGCGCGCAAGATGCGCACGAGGCGGTCATGCACCGACTCCATCAGCTGCAACGACACCTCGATTGGCGTCGATCGCGAGTCCTCGAGTTGGGCCCACGCCACCTCGTCGTACGGCTTGATGGTGGGGCGATCCTCGGTGAGTGCGCACTTGAGGCGGATGTACATGTTCACGTGCGAGTCCGGGACGTGGTGCGCCACCTGTCGCACCGTCCACCCGCCCGGACGATATGGGGTGTCGAGCTGCGCGGGGGAGAGGCCGCTGACGGCGGCGCGCAGCGTGGCCGGCGCGGCGGCCAAGCGCTCGATGTTGGCGGCGCGCCAGGCCACGGTGTACTCGGCCGGGGGAACGTACAGGCCGATGGGATACCGCAGGTCCGATTCAGACATGATCGAGGGGAGGAGAGTCATGCGTCACGGTCGCGCGATCCGCGTGACGGAACGGTTGCCGTCACGATGCGCGTGATAGGAAGCTAGCCGCCCACGAGAGCGAACCAAACCGGACCGGGGCGACACGCGCGTGGTTGTGTCGCGGCGTTCGCCGATGCAGCCTTGGACGTCCTTCACCCCGAGATCTCCATGTCGTCCCCCACGTCACCTCGCCGGATCGTCTTCGGCTGCTCCCTCGCGCTCCTCGCCCTCGCCGGCACCGTCCCGCGCACTGCCGAGGCTCAGCGCCCGCTCAAGGTCTACATCTCGGTGGACATGGAAGGGATCACCGGCGTGGTCAGCAGCGACCAGCTCGGCCCCGCCAGCTTCGAGTACCAGCGCGCGCGCGAGTGGATGACCGGTGATGCGCTCGCCGCCATTCAAGGAGCGCGCGATGCCGGAGCCACCGAGATCGTCATCAGCGACTCGCACGGGAACGGGCAGAACCTGCTCATCGACCAGCTCCCCGAAGATGTCACCGTCATTCGCTCGTGGCCGCGCCCGCTCATGATGATGGAGGGGATCGACTCGACCTTTGCCGCGGCGATCTTCGTCGGCTATCACTCGGGGACATCGAACGTGAAGGGGGTGCGCGCCCACACCATGTCGAGCGCGACGCTCACCGGCGTGACGCTCAACGGGCGCGAAGTCCCCGAAGGGGGGATCAACGCCGCCATCGCAGGCTACTTCGGCGTCCCCATCGTCGCGGTGACGGGCGATGACGCGGCGGTGGCCGAAGTCACGCCGTTTGGCGCAGGGATGGAAGGGGCGGTGGTCAAGCGGGCCATCTCCTTCCATTCGGCCGCGACCCTCACCCCCAAGGCAGGGCAAGCGCTGATTCGCGCGAAGGTGAAGGCCGGGGTCGAGAAGCGCGCGCGCATCGCCCCGTGGGTCCTCAACGGTGCCGTGACGACGGAGATCTCGTTCAAGCACTACCGTGCGCCGGAAATGCTCGCCTATCTCCCGATCGTGACGCGCGTGAATGCGCACACCATTCGCTTCGTCGGGAAGAACATCCTCGAGGTCTCGCGCTTCCTCGAGTTCGTGAACACCTACCAGACCGACCTCACGCCCTAACGGCGCGTCGCCTCACCATCCTCCCACGATTCCAGCGCACCGCTTCGGAACGAGGGTGGCGGTGGCTACGTTTCGTGACCGACGGTCCTGCACCTCCGCAGGCCGTGACGCCGCACGACGAGGAGTTGCTGCATGGAATGGATTGCCGACCCCCAAGCCTGGATCGGCCTGTTGACGCTGACGGTGCTCGAGGTCGTCCTCGGCATCGACAACATCATCTTCATCTCGATCCTGTCGTCCAAGCTGGGCAAGGACGACCAGGTCAAGGCGCGCCGGCTCGGGCTGCTCGGGGCCTTCTTCACCCGCATCCTGCTCCTGCTCTCGATCGCCTGGATCGTGCGGCTGACAACGCCCCTGTTCACGATCGCGGGGATCGGCTTCAGCGGACGGGCACTCATCCTCCTGCTCGGCGGTCTCTTCCTGATCGGGAAGGCGACGTACGAGATCCACGACAAGCTCGAGGGGACCGAGCACGCCACGGACGCGTCGCCCAAGCAGTCGGCGCTCACCGCCGTCGTTGTACAGATCATGATTGTCGACATCGTCTTCTCGCTCGACTCGGTGATCACCGCCGTCGGGATGGTGAGTCACATCCCGATCATGATCGGCGCGAATGTCATTGCACTCGGCATCATGCTGCTGGCGGCCAACCCGATCGCGAACTTCGTCGACCAACACCCGACCATCAAGATCCTCGCCCTCGCCTTCCTCGTCCTGATCGGGACCAACCTCGTGGCCGAGGGGTTGGGGCATCACATCCCGAAGGGGTACACTTACTTCGCGATGGCCTTCTCGTTCCTGGTCGAGATGCTGAATCTGCAGCTGCGCAAGCGCTCGGCGGCCCCGGTGCGACTCCACGACACGCCGCGCCCGGGCGACGTGGCGCCGGTTGTCGCGACCCGTGGCGGGAGCGGCGGCTCGGCTGGCGCTGCAGCTGGCGGCCAATCACGCGGGGGCAAGCGCAAGGGAAAGCGTTAGGCGCTCACCACTGGATAAACGCACGCGGCCCTCCGGAAGCTCCGGACGGCCGCGTTCCTGTTCTACCGGGTTACCAGTTGAACTGCAGTCCCGACGTGAAGATGCGGTCGTTCTTGGCGCGCCCCGTTTCGGGGAGATTGTCGAAGCGGATCACGTAGGCAAACTTCATCCCGATGTGTGACGAGAGGGGCGCGACGAGCGCCGTCTCCGAGTTCACGCGATAGTCCTCGGAGGTGTCGAGGTTGGGAAGGAACTCGACGCCCTGCTGGAAGTAGGCAGCCTTGGTGAAGTTGTGTCGGTAGACCGTGGCGCTGCGCACCGAGGAAAAGTTCTTGTTCGTTCCATCGACCGCGCGCTGCTGGTTGAGTCCCAGGCCGGCTTCCACCGCCCAGGTATCGTTGGCCAGCGTCAATAGCTTGGCGGAGAGGCCGATGGCTTCCTCGAAGCGGCGCGAGATCCCGGCGAATGCGTTGCGATCGAAGCCCGCGTAGCCGAAGAGCGCGAGGCGCGGATGGAACGACCAATCGCTGCGCCAGTTGGTGAAGAGGAGGTTTGACGTCTGCTTGCCGTCCTGGCTGGCGTAGACGGAGCCGAACTGCTGCTTGTGCTCCCACTTCCCGGCACGAAGCACGAGCTTCTCGCCGAGATTGAACGCGCTGATCTCGGTGTTGCCTGACGTGCTGACGTAGCCGACGTCGGCATTGAACTCGCGCGGTTTGGGCTTGTCCTGCGCGGTGAGGAGCGCCGGGAGGGCGAGGGCCACGGCGGCCATGGGCCACCAGCGGCGGAGGGTAGTTGACATGTGGAAATCGGGCTGGCGGTGAAACGGGCGGCCAACCCAGTCGACCGCCCGCCCCAAGCTAGCCATGTCCGGTGAGCAGCCGCAACGCTCCGGCGGTGCTTCGTTAGGCTGAGCTCGCCGCCCCGGCCAACCCGCGTACCACGCGCGCCGTGGTGGTCACCTGTCCCGCGTGGCGTTGCGCATGTTCGGCCGCGTGAAAGAGGAGTCCGAGCACATTCGATGGCAACCGGCCACGCCCCACCTCGCGCGGCGCCAGCAGTTCGCCGGGGTGCGTCGACCACTCGTGCAGCTGGCGGATTGCATCGTCGAGCACCTCGGCCACTTCGCCCCACAGCGTCTCGCCGGCCGTGAGCGGCGATGGTGCGACGCGCTCGGCGGCAAGGCGCGCCTTCCGGGCGTCGTCAAGCGTCGCCCCGCGCGCGTACGCAAGGAGCCGATCGGTGCTCCCGGCCAGGTGCCGGGCGTGATACCCCACGCTCGGCGCCCCGCCGGGGGCCGTCCACGCCTCGTCGGCCGACAGCGTGGGGAGCAGGCGCTCCATCTCCTCGCGAATCTGGAGGAAGGCATGCACCGCCGGCTGCAACAGCGGGACGATGCCGGGGATCGCGCCGCGCAGCCAGACCTCGGGTTGGCTCGGCGGGTTCACAGGTAGCGCGACCGGAGGATCCCGACGTGGTGCAGCTCGTGCCCGGCCGTGACCCACGCCAGCGCGCGCACACTCATGGCGTTGTTGCTGGCGATCCCGCGCCGCATCCACTCCGTCCCGTTGAGCGAGGCGAACAGGAGCACGGAAGCCCGGCGCACCGCCTCGAACTCATCGCACAGCGACGCCAGCGATCGGTCGTCGAAGCTGGCATTCGCGATGTAGGAATTCTCGTCGAACGACGCGAGCGCGGTCTCGTCGGCGCGGGCAAAGCGCAGCGCGCGGTACGTGAAGATGCGTTCGGCGTCGATGAGGTGCCCGACGACTTCCCGGATGCTCCACTTCCCGGGCGCATACCGCGACAGCGACTTCTCCTCGCCGATCGATCGGAGTAGCTCGATCGATCCGTCGTGCTGCGTGGAGAGCGTCTCGACCACATCCCCCGTGGGGACATGACCGACGTAGCCCGCGTAGTACGGTGCGTACTCGGTGGCCTCGGGCCGGGTGGTGCGAATCACGTGCACGTGTGACATGGTGCCTTTGGTGCGAGGGGAGAAAAGGTGCCACGCCCCGTCAGGGCTTCGCCTTGCGCGAGAGCGACCGGAAGTACTCGCTCACCAGGTCGCGGTACCCTGGCGGAACGTCGTTCCCCCCGCCGAGCACCGGCCCTTCGCGCTCACGCTCTCCCAACTGGCGTCGCAGCGAAAACTCGAACTCCTTGAACCCCTCGAGCACGGCGCCACGCAGCCGCGCCAGCTCCTCGGGATCGTTGAAGGAACGCCCCGACTCGAGCTCCCGCAAGCGGGCGATCAGTCGATCGAGGTCGCGCGTCCCCGTGCCATCGCGCGCCAGATCGCGCCGCAGCCCTTCGGCGGTTTCGCGCTGACCGCGCAATTCTCGGGAGAACTGTCGCACGTCCTCCGCCGACAACCGCCCACCCATCGGTCCGCCCTGTCCCTGTCCGCCGATCTGTCCGCCGTTAGGCGTGGGGGACATCGAGCCCCCGCGCTGCCCGCCGCCCTGGCCTTGTTGTCCCTGCTGTCCTTGTTGCCCCTGTCCTCCCTGCTGGCCCTGCTGGCCCTGCTGGCCCTGCT
>CAZLLP010000179.1:0-11854 GCA_964560345.1 uncultured Gemmatimonadaceae bacterium | reverse complement strand
CCGGCAGAGCACGCAACATCATGCGGCGAACCTCGAGATCGATCCCGACAACGCAGAAGCAGTCAACACCATCTTCCGCGCCTTCCACACCGTCAAGGGAACGTCCGCGTTCCTCTCGCTCGACTACCTCACCGAGTTCGCGCACCACGCCGAAACGATCCTCAGCCGGGTGCGCGATCGCGAGATCCGCTGTACCGGCGGCTACGCCGACCTCGCGCTGCGCTCGCTGGACATGATCCGCTCGCTCCTCGACGCCACGCAGGACGCCCTCGAGGGACGCGGCGAGTCGATTCCCGCCGGATACGACGCCCTCCTCGCGGTGGTACGCAACCCCGAGGCAGCGGGCGTCACCGAGCATGGTGTCGCATCCCTGCGTCGCGTCGACGCGAACGACGAGGTGCCTGACGAGTCGAGCAGCGCCCGCGACGTGGCGCAGGGGAACGGGGCTCCCGCGGCGCGTCGCGCCGGCGCCACCGCCGAACAGAGCGTGCGGGTGCGCACCGAGCGCCTTGACCGCCTCATCGAGATGGTCGGTGAGCTCGTGATCGCCGAATCGATGATCTCCCAGGACCCCGTCATCAAGCACGGCGGGAATCTCGATCTCAATCGCAAGATCTCGCACGCCGACAAGATTGTCCGCGAGCTGCAAGACCTGTCGATGGCCATGCGCATGGTCCCGCTCAAGGGCCCCTTCCAGAAGGTCGCCCGCTTGGTGCGCGACCTCGGGAGTCGCAGCGGCAAGCGCGTCGAGTTCGTCGCCGAGGGTGAGGACACCGAGATCGATCGCAACATGGTCGACTTCCTGGGCGATCCGCTCGTCCACATGGTGCGAAACTCCGTCGATCACGGCATCGAGCCGCCGGACGAGCGCCGGGCCGTCGGCAAGCCGGACGTCGGCACCGTGCGCCTGTCGGCGTATCACGCCTCCGGCAACGTCGTGGTGGAGTTGAGCGACGACGGACGCGGCCTCAATCGCGACAAGATCGTCCGCAAGGCCATCCAGCAGGGGCTCATCGCCTCGGCCGAGGGGTTGAGCGACAAGGACGTGTACGACCTGATCTTCGCCCCCGGATTCTCCACCGCCGACAAGATCACCGACGTCTCCGGACGCGGCGTGGGCATGGACGTGGTGCGCCGCAACATCGAGGCACTGCGCGGACGCGTCGAGATCCAGTCGCGCCCGGGGAAGGGGACCACCTTCCTCGTCCGCCTCCCGCTGACCCTCGCCATCACCGACGGGATGCTCGTCCGCGTCGGCGGCGAACGCTACATCGTCCCGACGATCAACATTCACCTCTCCTTCCGTCCGGCGCGCAGCGCCCTGTCGACCGTTGCCGGCAAGGGAGAGATGGTCATGCTGCGCGACGAGATCATGCCGCTCGTGCGCCTGCACCGCGTCTTTGGCGTCTCCGACGCGGTGGAAGATCCCACCGAGGCCCTCCTCATGGTCGTCGGTGACGGCACCCAGCGCACCGCCCTCCTTGTCGACGAACTCCTTGGCCAGCAGCAGGTCGTGGCCAAGTCGCTCGGCAACGGTCTGGGGCGCGTGAACGCCATCTCGGGCGGCGCCATCCTTGGCGACGGCCGAGTGGGCCTCATCCTCGACGTCAACGAACTCCTCACGCTGGCGCGCTTCGGCGACGCGAGCGATCACGTCCACAGCACTGCGCGCGCGGTCGCCTGACCGCCAGGAGCACGTCCATGCAGACCGCCACCGCCACTCCCGTCTCCGCACGCCTCGCCCAGGCCGGTAAGTACCTCACCTTCTTCCTGGCCAGCGAAGAATACGGGGTCGAGATCCTCAAGGTGCACGAGATCATCGGGATGCTCCCCATCACCCGGGTGCCTCGCACACCGTCGTTTGTGCGCGGTGTCATCAACCTGCGGGGCAAGGTTATCCCGATCATCGACCTGCGTGAGCGCTTCGGCATGACGCAGGAAGGCGCCGAGGAGACGTGCATCATCGTCGTGCAGGTGCACGGCATCCAGCTCGGGGTCGTCGTGGACAAGGTCTCCGAAGTGCTCAACATCGCCGAGGGTGACATCGAACCCACCCCGTCGTTTGGCGTCGATGTGAGCACCGAATACCTCCTCGGCCTCGCCAAGGGCGACGGACGCGTGCGCCTCCTGCTCGACATCGATCGCGTACTGACGGCCACGGAAGCCGATAGCGTGCAGTCTGTCTCCGCAAGCGAGGGCGGGGCGTCGCGCGCATGACGGCTCCCACCGCAGGATCCTCTACCATCGGCTCCATCGGCGGCATCGAGCTCTCCGAGGCGCAGTTCCGCCACGTCGGGGAACTCGTCGGACGCATCGCCGGCATTCAGCTCCCCCCGGGAAAGGAAAGCCTCGTGCGCTCGCGCCTGGCCAAGCGCCTGCGCGCGCTCGGGCTCACCTCGGTCACCGACTATCTCGACATCGTCGAGCGCGATACCACGCGCACCGAACTCGCCGAGATGGTCGACGTGCTCACCACCAACAAGACGTCGTTCTTTCGCGAAGCGGATCATTTCCGCCTGCTCGAGTCGACCGTCTTTCCGGCGTTGGGCCGCACCGGCGCCCCCATTCGCATCTGGAGCGCCGTGTGCTCGACGGGCGAAGAGCCATACACCATCGCGATGGTGGCGCGCGAGACGCTCGGCTCGGCCGCGTCACGCGTGAAGATCCTCGCCACCGACATCTCGGCGCGCGTGCTGCAACGCGCGCGCGACGCCGTGTACGACGCGGACACGCTCGAGGATGTTCCGCCCGCGCTGCGGCGCACGCACTTCGAGGCGCTGCCAGGCGCGCAGGACCGCTGTCGCGTGGCCCCGGCCACGCGTGATCATGTGCAATTCGCCCGTCTCAACCTCATGGGCGACTGGCCCATGAAGGGACCCTTCGACGTGATCCTCTGCCGCAACGTGATGATCTACTTCGACAAGCCCACGCAGGAGCGGCTGGTGGAGCGCTACGCCGCGCTGCTCGCCCCGGGCGGCTACCTGTTTGTCGGACACTCGGAAAGCCTGAGCGGTCTCCGTCACTCGCTCGCCTATGTCCAACCAGCCACCTACCGGAAGTAGCGGAGATGCAAACGACGGAAAGCACAGCCGACCGGGTGATCGGCATTGCCGAGATGGCGGTCTCGGCCAACGGTGGCGATCGGTTGGTGACCTACGCGTTAGGGAGCTGCCTCGGCATCTGCGTCCACGACCCCGTGGCCGGAGTCGGCGGGCTGTTGCACGTGATGCTCCCCTCGTCGGACATCGATCCGCAAAAGGCCCAGCGCAATCCCTTCATGTTCGTTGATACCGGCGTCCCCGAGCTCTTTCGCGCGGCCTACCGCGCGGGGGCGCAGAAGGAGCGCCTCATCGTGAAGGTCATCGGGGGCGCGTCCACGGGCGACAGCGAACAGCCCGACTCCTTTCAGGTTGGCAAGCGCAATGTGCTCACGCTCAAGAAACTGCTCTGGAAGAATGGCGTCATCCTGCGCGCCGAAGATGTGGGCGGACAGCGACTGTCCCGCACCGTCTTCCTGCAGGTCGGCTCCGGTGAGGTACTCGTGAAGACCAACGGCCGCGAAGCCACGCTCTGACCACATCGAGGAACGATTCCAATGGCACTCAATGTCCTGGTGGTCGACGACAGCGCCGTGATGCGCTCCATGTTGATCCGTACGCTGCGCCTCAGCGGTCTTCCGCTCACCAATGTGTACCAGGCGGGCAATGGCGCCGAGGCGCTGGCCTCGCTGGCCGCGCACGACGTCGACCTTGCACTCGTCGACATCAACATGCCGGTGATGAATGGCGAGCAGCTCATCGAGCAGGTGCGGGCCGATGCCCGGCTCGCCGGTGTGGCGATCATCGTCGTCTCCACCGAAGGGTCGGAGACGCGCATCGACGCCCTCAAGTCGCGCGGCGCGTCGTTCATCCACAAGCCGTTCACGCCGGAGCAGGTCCGCTCCACCGTACTCAAGGTCCTGGGAGTCGCCGATGCCTGAGATGCTCACGTCGCCGCTGGTTGACGCCGCGACCGAGACCTTCGAAAGCCTCGCCTATCTGTTCGCCGAACCCGGCACCGCCGACGACCTCCCGGTCGCCGATGTGGAGGGCGTGGTCGCGGTCTCCTTCAGCGGGCCGTCGCACGGTGGGGTCATCTTGCAGCTGTCGGGTGGCGTCCTGCCGGCGCTGACCGCCAACATGCTCGGACTGGATGATCCGTCCACCGCCGTCGACCAGCGCGATGCCCTGGGCGAAGCGGCCAACGTCATCTGCGGGAACGTCCTGCCGCGCGTGGCGGGCAATACGGCGGTCTTTGCGCTCGGCGTCCCGCACGAGTACCGCAGTTGGGACGATGCGGTGGCTGCCCTCGGTGCCGTTTCGGCGCGCGTGCGACTCGACATCGAGGGCGGGCGCGCCGACATCGCGCTCGTGATGCATTCGTCGCTGTGACCGTCGCTCCCGTCGCCTGATCCCACGCTCCGCGCGCCCCCGTCGCCTGCGTTCCCATGCCGATTCGCGTCCTCGTCGTCGATGACTCCGCCGTTGTCCGCAAGGCGTTGAGCGAGGGGCTGTCGCGGTATCCCGACATCGAAGTCGTGGGGACGGCCATGGACCCGTACGCGGCGCGTGACAAGATCATCGAGCTGCGCCCCGACGTCCTCACGCTCGACGTGGAAATGCCGCGGATGGATGGCCTCTCGTTCCTCGAGCGGCTCATGCAGCACTATCCCATCCCGGTCATCATCGTCTCGTCGCTGACTCCCAAACACTCCGAAGCAGCGGTGCGCGCGCTCGCGCTGGGGGCCGTCGACGTGGTCCCCAAGCCGGGCACGCAGTACTCCGTCCCGGACGTCGAACGGCACCTGGTGGCCGCCGTGCGCGCTGCCGCGCGCGCCCGGCTGCACAAGCGCGACGCGGCCCCGCCAAGCGCGCCGTCTGCCCACATCGGGCAGATCCGCACCACGGACCGCCTCATCGCCATTGGTGCATCGACGGGCGGCACGGGCGCCATCGAAGATGTCCTGCGGCGCTTCCCGGCCAATGCGCCAGGGACGGTGATCACCCAGCACATGCCCGCCGGCTTCACCGCCTCGTTTGCCCAGCGGCTCGACCACCACTGCGCGGTCACGGTGCGTGAGGCGCGCGATGGCGAGATCATTACGCCGGGACTCGCCCTCATCGCGCCGGGGAACTTCCACCTCCTCGTGCAACGCAACGGCGCGCAGTGGATAGCCCGCGTGAAGGAAGGGCCGCTGGTGCACCATCAGCGCCCTGCGGTCGACGTGATGTTCCAGTCGGTGGCGAAGGCGGCCGGGCGCAACGCCATCGGGGTGATCCTCACCGGGATGGGCGAGGACGGCGCGCGCGGGTTGGTCACCATGCGCGAAGCCGGCGCCTGGACCATCGCGCAGAATGAGCAGACGTCGGTGGTGTTCGGGATGCCGCGCGCGGCCATCGAGATGGGTGGCGCGTGCGAAGTGCGCGCGTTGCTGGACGTGCCCGATGCCATATTCGCCGCGCTGGCGCCAAGCCGCCGCACCCCGCCCCTCGGCGTCGCCGCGCCGGTCGGCTAGCGCGCTCGGCGCGGCATCGCGCGCGCCGATCGTGCTGAGCTGCAACGCGACTCCCACGTCGCGACGGACTGGCAGTCGGCTGCAAGGCCGAGCACGCTGCGCTTCCCGCCGGCCGCAATGCCCGAGAACGCTTGACGCCTGCCTCATCGTCGCCCATTAATGGACGCACAGATCGGCCATGCAGCCGATCACTAGTCATCTCCGGAGGGCAATATGCGGATGATGCGTGCGGCAATCGTGGCGGTGGGTGTCCTCTCGGCGACCATGGCTTCGCACGAGGTGCAGGCGCAATCGGCGGCGATCGCCGTGCAGTCGCGCGCCTATTCGATGTTCGGCTGCGCCGTCTCGCAGACGGTCGCGACGTCGTTCTGCCTGCCGTCGCAGTGGCGGTTCAGGCAAGGCTACCTGAGTGGGGCGCCAGCCACCTATACCGAATGGGGCGCCTGGTTCCCAACGCTCAATTGCGGGTGGGGGAGCTATTCGTCGTTCTTCTCCGCACCGGTGGGAACAGACTGCGGGAGCTGGTTGAGCCTCCCCACCTTTCCGGGGTGGCAGTTCGCCTTCTATCCCGACTATTTGATCCGGACCACCGACGGACGGTTGATCCCGACGCAGAACGACGGCGACCTGTACGCGCCGCTCGACTGGGAGATGTCGCAACTGCAGTTGCGCATTTACGCGGAGGATCGGTCGCAGCCGTATGGCCAGCAGCACTGGTTCACCTACACCGCGAGCGTCACCCCCGAGCCGGCGACGTTGACGCTTCTGGCGGGCGGGTTGGCGGGCGTTGGGGCCCTGGTGCGGCGCCGTCGGCAGGGGAGGGAGCGGCGCGAGGGGTGAGTCGCCACCGGCGCGACAGTCCACGGCGTCGAGAAAAGAAAACGCCCGCCACCGACGGTGACGGGCGTTTCTGATTCCGTTGTGTAAGTCGGGGCGACTGGATTTGAACCAGCGACCTCCTGCTCCCGAAGCAGGCGCGCTACCGGGCTACGCTACGCCCCGAAACTGCCGGAATTGCTTGCAATGATATGCGCCCAGAGAGACTCGAACTCCCAACCTTCTGATCCGTAGTCAGATGCTCTATCCAATTGAGCTATGGGCGCTCACCATAAGCGCTTGTCACACCTGCACCTGCTGCCCTTCAGTCGACCCATCCAGCCGGCCGCATGAAGAACGCGGAAGGTAGACACCCCTCTGGGGGTCGTCAAGTGAGCGGACGTCCATTACGTCCAGCGTCCTTCGGCCGCTCGGAAAAGCCAACGCCCTCGGCGATGCCGAGGGCGTATGGGCGGTACAAGACTCGAACTTGTGACCTCCACGATGTCAACGTGGCGCTCTAACCAACTGAGCTAACCGCCCGATTCACCGCAAACCGCCGGCAACCTTCTGCCGGTCACGCACGTTCATTCCGAGACTCCGGAGCAAAGCATGCTGGCGTTGCGCTGAGAAGCGGGAAACGGGACTCGAACCCGCGACCCCAACCTTGGCAAGGTTGTGCTCTACCAACTGAGCTATTCCCGCGAACCGCTAGCCTGACGCCTGTTTTCGTGAGCTGCAACCAATCTCGCCGATCACAAGGCATCACACTATTCCAGGCCGAAGACCTCTCGACCATGGAGGCGAGGGGAATCGAACCCCTGACCTCTTGAATGCCATTCAAGCGCTCTCCCAACTGAGCTACGCCCCCGTCCTCGACGCTGCCGTGCTGATCTACGGGCAACCGCCGCTTTCAGGAACCGGGAAGTGTATCCGGGAGTAGTATCGATGTCAAGAAATCCACTCTGGCGGATTGTCCCTCGAGGGGTATTTTGCAGCGACTTTTTCCACTCCCGCGTTAGCCTGACGAGATGCTGTCACGCATCGGTGAGTGAAGTGGGATGTGTCCTTCGTGCGGCAGCGCCGTTCGCGCCGCGCCACTGTTCATAAACGCCAAGTCCAAGGGGACTTTACTCAATGACTGACGTCAAGCGCCGCCGCCGCCGGACGACCCCCGCGGGGATCGCGCCGAGCGAGCCGGAGCGCGACATCCTCGACCAGTACCTCTACGAGGTGAGCACCTATCCGCTGCTCAAGGCTGCGGAGGAAATCGAACTCGCCCGCAAGATCCGCGCGGGTGACCAGGACGCGCTCCAGGAACTCGTCAAGCGCAACCTGCGCTTCGTGATCTCGGTCGCGAAGAAGTATCAGAACCGCGGACTCCCCCTCATCGATCTCATCGGCGAAGGGAACGTCGGTCTCCTCACCGCCGCCCGGAAGTTCGATCCGGATCAGGGGGTGAAGTTCATCTCGTACGCCGTGTGGTGGATCCGTCAGGCCATCCTGTCCTCGCTCGCGCGTCAGGGGCGCACGGTTCGCGTTCCGCTCAATCGTACCGCCGATCTCTCGCGCATCATCAAGGCGTCGGAAATCCTGCGTCAGAAGCTCCGTCGGGAACCCACCCCCGAGGAACTGGCGCAGCTCACCGGCCTGTCCGTCGATGTCGTGCAGTCGCTGGCCGCGCTCAACACCGGCGACGTCCGCCTCGATGCCCCGATGGATCCGGAAGGCGATCGCGCCCTGATCGAGCGCTTTGTTGCTGACGAGATGCCCGACACCGAAGAAGAAGCGATGAACCGCTTCCTCTCCGATGAAATCGAGCTCGCCCTCTCCACCCTCCCGCCGCGTGACGCGAAGGTCCTGCGTCTCTACTTCGGCCTCGAGGGCGGTCGTGAGCATACGCTCGAAGAAATCGGTTCCATGCTCGGCGTCACTCGCGAGCGCGTTCGGCAGTTGCGTGATCGCGCCCTCAAGCGCCTCCGCGAAGGCGATGTGGGTCGCGCCCTGTCCAGCTTCGCCGCCTAAGCACGCGCGGGCGAATTCGACGCCATGCAAACGGGCGAGCCCTCACCGGCTCGCCCGTTCGCTTTGGCGCCGCGCCGGCGGCGCGCCCCGCCCCTTTCGCTGCTCACATTCATGCTGTTGATTGCCACCATGGTTCGGGCGTCCGACTCTCGCTGGACTGGCGCGCGAAGCGCACTCCCGTCTCCCGTCTCCCGTCCCCCGTCGCTTTGATTTCCCTCAAGAACGTCCACAAAGCCTTCGGTCCCAAGAAGGTGCTCCAGGGCTTCACGTTGGATGTGGCCGAGGGCGAAACGATGGTCATCATCGGCTACTCCGGCAGCGGAAAGTCGGTGGCGATCAAGCATATCGTGGGCCTCCTCGAGCCCGATGACGGCCAGGTCATCGTCGACGGACTCGATGTCGCCAAGCTCTCGCGTCGCGAGTTGTACGCCCTTCGTGCGAAGATCGGCTACGTCTTCCAGTTCGCCGCCCTCTTCGATTCGCTCTCCATCGGCGAGAACGTCGCCATGGGACTGCGCTAACAAGGACAGCTGTCGGCCAAGGAAATCGAGGACCGCGTGCACGAAGTCCTCGAACTCGTCGACCTCCCCAACGTCCAGGATCGCTTTCCGGCCGAGCTGTCGGGCGGCATGCGCAAGCGCGTCGGTCTCGCGCGCGCCATCGCCCTACGCCCGAAATACATCCTGTACGATGAACCCACCACCGGCCTCGACCCCGTCACCAGCGCGGTGATCGACGAGCTGATGGTGCGCATGCGCGAAAAGCTCGGCGTCACGAGCATCGTCATCACGCACGACATGCGCAGCGCCTATCACGTCGGCAGCAAGATTGCGATGCTGTACGAGGGAAAGGTCCGGCAGGTGGGGACCGTCGACGAGATCCGCAACTCGTCCGACCCGATCGTTAGGCAGTTTGTCGAGGGGCGTCCCGAACTCGACGACGAACCCACGCGGGGCCCCTGACCCATGGCGTCGGGGGCGGGGAAGGCACGGGAGGAGATCTCGGCGGGCGGCGTCGTCGTGCGCATCAACGACGGACGCCCGCTCTTTCTCCTCATCCGCGATTCCTATCGCAACTGGGGTTTTCCCAAGGGACACCTCGAACCCGGCGAAACCGCCGACGCCGCGGCGCTGCGTGAGGTCGCGGAGGAGACGGGACTCGGCGACCTGCGCATGCGGGCCGAGATCGAGACCATCGACTGGTACTTTCGCTTTCGCGGTCGGCTGATCCACAAGGTCTGCCACTTCTATTTGATGGAGTCGGAGAGCGCCGCCACCTGTCCGCAGCGTGACGAAGGGATCACCGCCTGCCGCTGGGAGACGTTCGAGCGCGCCACCGAACTCGTGTCGTACGAGAACGCCCGCGCCGTCCTGCGCCGCGCGCACGCGCTGATCACCACGGCGCCGGAGTCACCCGCGGTCAGCACCGCGCCCGCCGCACCCGCCTCTCCCACCTCGGCGCCCTGACCACATGACGATCGTCGGGACGACGGGAACCCCCGTCCCCCTCTCCGTCGTGGTCCTGGCGAGTCGCGATCGCGCACGCACGATCGTGAAGGACGCCTTTCCGCGCCGCCGCACGCGCCTCACCCTCGCGCGCAACGTGCGCGAGTTCGAGCGCGCCTTTCGTACGGGGCTGGTCGACGCGGCGGTCGTCGACCTTGGCGGCCCCACGGAGGACGTCATGCGGGCCATCGACCTGGCTCGCGAGTTTCCGAGCGCCCCGTTCTTCGCCCTGTCGCCGCTGCGGGCCATCGACGCGTCGCTCGCCGCGCGCGCCACCGCGTACGACTTCGCCGACATCCTGGTGGAGGGGGTCGATGACGACGTCCTGCGCGACATCGTGATCCCCCGCGCATTCACCACGCGTTTTGCCGAGGCGCTGGCCGTTCCTCCCGACGCGCTGCACGTGAACACTCCCCTGCGCCTCCAGAGCTGGCGGGTCCTGGTCGGGCACGCCGGACGCCCCATTCATACGAATGCGGTGGCTGAGGAGCTGGGGGTCACGCGCGAACATCTGAGCCGAGCGTTCGGGGCGGCTGGCGCCCCCAACCTCAAGCGGGTCATCGATCTGGTGCGGCTGGCCGCGGCGGCTGAGCTGTCCAAGAACCCCGGGTATGACGTGGGGGACGTGGCGCGCGTGCTGGGGTTTGCCTCGTCGTCGCACCTGAGTACCACCTCGCAGCGGATCGTCGGGATTCGCCCCTCGTCCCTGGCGCGGCTGCGCACGGTGGACCTGATCGAGCGTTTCGTGCACGGGCGCATGCGGAGCCGCCCGGTGGTGCGCGGGCGGCGGGTCGTCGCCAGCTAGTCTGACAGGCGCGGTCCGACGATCACGGAGGTCGGGCGGTCGGCAGCGCGGTCACGGCGGGGCCCCGGGCACTTGGGTAGGAAAGACCTATCCGATTCGCTTGAATGCCGACTAGCCTTGTGATAATTTTCACAAGCTTTACCCGTTCCATTTCCGATCCTTTTCTGCCCCCGATCTCGATATGGCTTCTGATACGATCCTTCGCCCCGGCGAAATCAAGGACATCCTCCTCCGCGAAATCGAGGCGGCGGACTTGCATGCACTCGACGTCGAGGAAGTGGGGACGGTCCTCGAGGTGAAGGACGGGATCGCCCGCATTTACGGCCTGCGCAAGGCGATGTCGGGCGAGATGCTCGAGATCACGTCGTCGGAGACCGGCAACAAGGTCACCGCGCTGACGCTGAACCTCGAAGAGGACAACATCGGCTCCGTCATCCTCGGCGACTATTTGCAGCTGAAGGAAGGCGATGAAGTGCGCCGCACCGGACGCGTGCTCGAGGTGCCGGTGGGACCGGCGCTCGTGGGCCGCGTGGTCGACGCGCTCGGGCGCCCGATCGACGGCAAGGGGCCGGTGGTCACGCCGCATACGCGCCTCGTCGAATCGCAGGCTCCCGGCATCATCGTTAGGCAGCCGGTGAAGGAGCCGCTGCAGACGGGGATCAAGTCGATCGACGCGATGATCCCGATCGGCCGCGGCCAGCGCGAGCTCATCATCGGCGACCGCGGAACGGGCAAGACGGCCATCGCGGTCGACACGATCATCAACCAGAAGGGGCAGGGGGTCATCTGCGTCTACGTCGCCATCGGACAGAAGGCGTCGACGGTGGCCTCGGTGGTCGAGAAGCTGCGCCAGCAGGGGGCGATGGACTACACCATCGTCGTCGTGGCCGCCGCGTCGGACCCGGCGCCCATGCAGTACATCGCGCCCTACACCGGCGCAGCGATGGCCGAGTACTTCATGTACGACGAAGGGCAGGCGACGCTGTGCGTGTACGACGACCTGTCCAAGCAGGCCGCCGCGTATCGCCAGCTCTCGCTGGTGCTCCGCCGCCCGCCGGGTCGCGAAGCCTTCCCGGGTGACGTCTTCTATCTCCACTCCCGCCTGCTCGAGCGCGCGGCCAAGCTGCGCGAGGATGCGGACGTCTGCGA
>CAZLLP010000178.1:0-11992 GCA_964560345.1 uncultured Gemmatimonadaceae bacterium | reverse complement strand
GGCGGGGGGCGGGGGGTGGGGCGCCGTCCCCCTCACCTCCTTGGCCACCTCCTCGCTGCTCTCGCGCTGGCGTCGCGACCGCAAGGAGCGCGGGACGGGACGCATCGTCGACAAGGGGGGCGAGCGCGACGCGTGGCAGGTGATGGCCAACGGCGGCGTCTTCACGCTGTGCGCGATTGGAGCCGTCGTTGCCCCCTCGCCGCTCTGGGCCATCGCGGGGTGCGGTGCGCTGGCAGCGGCAACGGCCGATACGTGGGCCACCGAGATCGGCACGGCGCTGGGCGGCGCGCCGCGCAGTATTCTAGGATGGCGGCAGGTCCCGACCGGTACGTCGGGTGCGGTGACGCTCGCCGGGACGCTGGCCATGTGTGCCGGCGCCCTCGCGCTCGGAACCGTGGCGCGACTCACCGGCTTCGATCAAGGGACGATGTGGCCCGTGATATTCGGTGGCGTGGGTGGTGCCATGGCCGACACCGTGCTGGGCGCGACCGTGCAGGAACAGCGCTGGTGCACGCACTGCCGTGAAGCGACCGAACGACGCGTGCATGACTGCGGTCGCGAGACCGAACGTCGTCGGGGATGGCGCGGGCTGGATAACGACGTCGTGAACCTAACGAGCTGCGTGGCCGGGGCCGCGGTTGCGCTGCTCATCGCGTGGGCGACGTGACGGACGGGAGAGGGGAGAACGCCGTTGAGGGTACGAACGTGAGGGTATCACGAGGCTTCGATCGAACACGGTTCTCGGCGTGGCGTGCCGTCATGGCATGCCTCGCCGCGGCGCTGTTCGTCGCGGCATGTGACGGCCCCGGCATCGTCTCGCCTCGGCGCGTGCGGATCGCGACCACTGGCGGCACCGCAGCGTCGCAGGCGATTGTGGGGACGTGGCGGCGCACGGTCTATTTTGTCGACGACTTCGGGATCTCGCGCTCGAGCGAGACGTCCTGGCAGTTTGCGGCCGACGGCGCCGCGACACGCGTGCAGGTGGCGCGCAACTATACGTTCGGCCTCGTCGACGTCTTCATCAGCGCCGGGCGCTACCGGCTCGAGGGGACGCGTGTCATCATCGACCTCGTGTCCCCCACCCCGGGGCAACTCACGTACGAGGTACGCCGCACCGGGAGCGAACTCGAACTCGCCGGACAGCTCTATGTGCTGGTGGGAGCGTGAACGGTGCACCGGTGACCCCTTCGCGTGACGCCGAGGTGCTGGTGATCGGCGGCGGCCCAGCCGGCGCGGCGAGCGCCTTCTTCCTGGCCCGCGCCGGCGTGGACGTCTGCATCGTAGACCGCGCACGCTTCCCGCGCGACAAACCCTGTGCCGAATACCTGAGCCCGCAAGCGTCGCGCCTCCTGAGCGAAATGGGGGCGCTCGACGCGATCGAACGCGCGGGGGCGGCGCAACTGGCCGGGATGCGGGTGCGCGCGCCTAACGGGATGGTCATCCACGGCGAATTCGCGTCGACGCATGGCTTCCGCGGCTTCCGCGACCGCGGGCTCGCCCTTCCCCGCCTGACGCTCGACGCCCTCCTCCTCGACTGCGCGCGCGCCGCCGGTGCGCGCGTGCTCGAAGCGGCCATCGTGCGCGACGTCGTGCGCAGCAGCGGCGGACGCGTGGAAGGGGTGGCGGTCGACGTGGACGAGGGGCGTCGCACGCTGCGCGCCCCGCTCGTGGTGGGGGCGGATGGGCTGCGCAGCGTCGTCGCACGCCGGCTCGGCCTAACGAGCACCGGGCGTTTCCCGCGGCGCGTGGCCATCGTGGCGCATTACGGCGGGGTGGTGGGGATGGGACGCTGCGGCGAGATGCACGTCGAGCACGACGGGTACCTCGGACTGGCCGACGTGGGGCACCGGATGACCAACGTCGCGGTGGTGGTCCCCGCGCGCGACGCGCGAGACATCGCTGGCGACCCGGCCGCCTTCCTCGAGCGCTGGATCGCGCAGCGCCCGCATCTCGCGCCGCGCTTCGCGCACGCCGAGCGCCTAACGACTGCCCGCGCGACGGGGCCGTTCAACTCCCACGCCCGCGCGGCCTGGGTGCCGGGGGCGGCGCTGGTGGGCGACGCGGCCGATTTCTTCGACCCGTTCACCGGCGAGGGGATCTACGCCGCCCTGCGCGGCGGCGAACTCCTCACCAGCTACGCCTTCGAGGCCGTGCGAGCCGCCAGCGCGCGCCGTCGCGACATCGCGCTCGAGGCATACGATCGGGCACTGCGCGAGGCGTTTCGCGGCAAGCGACTGGTGGAACGCGCGGTGGGCACCGCCGTCGCCTTTCCCGCGTTGCTCAACAGGGCCGCGTCGGTGCTGTCTCGCCGCCGCGACATGGCCGATCTCCTTGTGGGCGTGACGGGCGACTTCGTGCCGCCGAGCGAAGTCCTGCGCCCAGGCTTTCTCTGGCGACTGCTCAGCGGCTCGGCGTCGCCGTCACGGTCCGTTCCCCTCGCCCCACCGGAACCTCCCGCCTCCACCGTCGATGCGACGGCTGGTCAGGCGGGCGGGCGCGCCTAACGACTTCTGCCCGCGCCACGCGCGGTCTCGCATATGCCCCTCGACTCCGACCTCTTTCGCAGCGTCCTCGGCCGATTCGCCAGCGGCGTCACCGTCGTCACCGTGCGCGATGCCGATGGCCGCGACCACGGGATGACGGTCAGCGCCTTCTCGTCGCTCTCGCTGGCGCCCCCGCTGATTCTCGTCTGCATCGACCGCTCGGCGTCGGTCTATCCGGCGCTGCAGACGGGCGAGTGGATCGTGGTGAACATCCTCAGCGCGTCACAGGAAGCGCTGTCGCGACGCTTCTCGCACCTCGAGGCCGAGGCGCGCTTTGATGGCATCGGCTTCACGCGCTCGCCGCACGGAGCCCCCATCCTCGACGAAGTCCTTGCCCACCTCGAGTGCCGCATCACCGCGCGACACGACGAAGGGGACCACACCATTCTCGTCGCCGAGGTGGAGATGGCCAACGCCCGCGAGGAGCGCCCGCTGCTGTACTACCGCGGGGGCTACGCGCAACTCGAGCGCTGAATGCGCGAGGTGCTCACCCCCCGGCGCCATCGGGGGACGGAGATTCTCGACGGCCGCGACGTCCCGTTGCAGCTGCGCACGCGCTCGCACCGCGACATCGCCGTCGCCAACGCCCTCTTTGGCGGAACGCGCGCGCTGTTGGCCGCCCTCAGCGACTGCGCCGGCCGCCTCCCGCGCCACGCCAGCTTTCTCGATGTGGGGACCGGGACGGGCGAAGCCACGGCACACGCCGCGCGGTTCTGCGCTGCACGCGGGATTACCCTGCGCACCATCGCCCTGGACGTCGATCCCGCCCTCGCGTCGCAAGCGAGGCGCCATGCCCAGCACGGCGTCTGCGCCTCGGCGTTGCAGCTCCCACTGGCCGACCGCAGCGTCGACGTCGTCGCCTGCGCACAGGTGGCCCATCACTTCGAGGGCGCGTCGCTCGTGGCGCTCCTGCGCGAGATGCACCGCGTCGCCCGTCACTGCGTGATCATCAGCGACCTGCGCCGCAGTTGGCTCGCCGTGGGCGGGCTCTGGCTGGCGTCGTTCCCGCTGGGCTTCCATCCCGTCAGCCGGCACGACGGGATCGTCTCGATCCTGCGAGGCTTCACCGTGGCGGAACTCGAGGCGCTGGTGTATGACAGCTGCGACGCACGAGCCGAGGTGCGCCGTCGCCTCGGCTTTCGTCTCACCGCGGCCTGGGATCCCGGCGCCGTCTCCGGCCACTCCACCGACGCCCGCCGCGCCGGCGCTCGTCCCGAATCGTGATCACCGCCACATGCGCGAACCATTCTCGTTAGGCCCGCTCCCGGTCGGCAAGGCGATGGAAACCGTCGACGAGCGCGTCGTGCGCGCCAGCGTCGCCGACATCTTTGCCCTCGTCCGCACCGTCGAGCACTGGCCGGCGTATCTCCCGCACTATCGCTTCGTGCGCTATCGCGAACGTGCCAGCGATGGCGGCGGGATCGTGGAGATGAGTGCGAATCGCCCGTTTGGCGTCGTCAACTGGCCCACGTGGTGGCTCTCCGAAATGGAGGTCGACCACGCGCGGCCGGCGGTTCGCTTTCGCCACATCGGCGGCATCACCACGCGCATGGACGTCGAGTGGTCCTTCGAGGCACTCCCGAGCGACCAGGGGACACACGTGCGCCTGGTCCACGTCTGGGACGGCCCGCACTGGCCACTCATCGGCGTTTTCGCCGCCACCGTCGTCATCGGCCCGGTCTTCGTGCACGGCATCGCCTCGCGCACCCTCGAGGGGCTGGCTCGCGTGGCCGAGGGATCGGGCGGCTCGAATACTGCACGCACACGTTCCTCGCAGCCTTCCTTACAGCCCCCGTCCGCATGAGCACGTTGAACAGGCGCCGCGTCGTCATCACCGGCATCGGTGCCATCACCCCGATCGGCCTCACCCGCGACGGCCTCTGGTCCGGGTTGCAAGCGCGACGGTCGGCGGTGCGCGGACTCACCCGCTTCGACCCCTCGATCTTTCGTTCGCATAACGCGGCCGAGGTCGACTTCGACGCTGCCGACCACTTGGAGGCCCGGCGCGCCAAGCGTCTCGACCGGTTCGGGCAGTTCTCGGTGGCGGCCGCCCGCATGGCCGTGGAGGACTCCCGCATCGACCTGGCGCGCGAGGACCGCGAACGCATCGGGGCGATGATGGGGACGGCACTCGGCGGCGTCGGCTACGCCGAGGAACAGCTCGGGGTCTTCTTGCGCGAGGGATTGCGGGCGGTCGACGCCACACTGGCGCTGGCCGTCGTTGGTGGGGCCTCCAGCTGCAACATCGCGATCGAGTTCGGCGTGCAGGGGCCCAACAGCACCAACGCCATGAGCTGCGCTTCCGGGTCGATCGCCATTGGCGATGCCTTCCGTCAGGTGCGCGACGGCTACGCCGACGTGATGATCGCCGGCGGCGCCGAGGCGCCGCTGGCTCCGCTGTGCTTTGGCGCGTTTGCCCTCATCCGGGCCATGTCCACGCGCAACGACGACCCGACGCGTGCCTCACGCCCGTTCGACCGCGACCGCGACGGCTTCGTGATGGGCGAAGGGGCGGCGGTGCTCATCCTGGAGGAGCACGATCGCGCGGTGTCGCGCGGCGCGCCGATCTACGCCGAGCTGCTGGGCTTCGGGCAGACCAACGATGCGCATCACATGACGGCCCCGCGTCCCGACGGGAGCCAGGCGGCGCGCGCCATGCGCCTCGCCCTCGCCGACGCCCAGCTTGGCGCGCACGAGCTGGGCTACGTGAACGCGCACGCCTCGTCCACGCCGCTCAACGATCCCACCGAGACACTGGCGATCAAGCAGGTGCTGGGTGAGCGCGCAGCGACGATTCCGGTCAGCGGCACCAAGGGGTACTACGGCCACGCGTTAGGCGCGTCGGGGGCGATCGAGGCGGCGATCTGCGCCCTCGCCCTTCAGCGCGAGTGGCTCCCCCCCACGGTGAACCTCGACGCGGCCGACGAGAGTTGCGACCTGGCGCACATCCCGAGCGAAGGGACGTCCACGCGCGTCGATCACCTCATCAGCAATTCGTTCGGCTTCGGGGGGATCAATGCGGCGCTGGTGATGCGGCGCTGGGGGTAGGCGAGAAGACGGGAAGACGAGATGGCCTACGACGCGTAGCTGCGCAGTGCCGGCCACGGCGGGAGTACGTTTTGAATCTCAGGCCACTCCCTTCGCCACCGAAGCGCGGCCTCGCTGGCGGCTTCGGCCAGGCGTTGCAGCTCGCTGTCGCCGGCGCAGCGCTGGGCGAGGCGATCCAGGGTGCTGAGCACGGCTTGGCGGACGCTCCACGCATCAACCCAGGGGCGGTCCTGCTCGCGCGCCTCGCGCGGGAGCCAGGCGAGGAGCGCGAGGGCGCGATAGGCCACCACCGACACATAGCGATGGTCGTACGGCGTCATCGGCCACCCGAGGGCGCTGCGAGCGGCGGCGTACTCGTCGCGCAGTAGCTGCACGACGTCGTTGGGCAGCGGACAGAGCACATCCCAGGCGGCGATATCGTGGGCGGGGTGTCGCGCGGCGCCGTACTCGAAGTCGATCAACCGTGCCTCGCCGCTCTCCGGCAGGAACAGGACGTTACTCGGCGCCGGATCGCCGTGCGTGAGCGTGAGCGCCTCGCGATCGGCGTACCAGGCGTTCACGATGCGCGTGAGCGCGCGACGCACGCGCGAGTCCTCGTCCGACAGCTGCAACCACTCGAGCGCGCGCGCCAACCCATCGGTCCAGGTCCCCAGTTCGCGGGTCAGGACTCCGTCTCGCATGGCTTCGGTGCGCGCGACCATCGCGCGCCCCTCCACGTGCAGGCGGGCGTAGGCCCGTGCCATCTGGACGATCGCCGCTCGCGCCTCCGGTGCGCTCCCCAGCTCCAGCACGCGCGTCAGCGTCTCGTCTCCGGCATCGGCCATCGCGAAGCCGCGCGCGTCGCCCAGATCGGCGACGACATCGGGAACGACACCACGCCCCGTGAGGGCGAGCATGTAGCGCAGGTCAGCGTCTGCCAGCTCCCCATCGCCACCGAACAGCTTGAAGACCAGGCTCGCGGCTCCGTCCCCGGAAAGGCGCGAACGCAGCACCGTATTTCGGTCACCGCGTCGCAGCAGCGTGAATGGTCGCGCGCCGCGCCACGCCTCGCCGGCCGACGAGATCCCGTCGACGACGTCGCGCGCCTGGCGCAGCAACGCGGACGCGTGCTGCGGAAGGGAGTGCGAAGGAGCGTGGCGTGCAGGCAGGGACGGTTGTTCCATGTCGTTTGTCCATCGGGACGCCGCCCGTCGGCGGCACGCCCCCGTTAGGGAGCCGCTCCGTCACCGGGCGACGTCGTTCATCGGGATGCGTCATCACCGCGCGTCGCGTCGCCCGGTTCCCAACGACCCGGAGATATCGGCCGCCGAGTCTGCCTCGCGTGCGCGCGCGACCATCTTCGCCCGCGCCACGCGGATGGGCAAGCCCGCTCGATCGGAGAGGGGTGTCTCGCGCACTCTCGTAATCGAGTCCTAGGACCACGGTCCAACGAGCACGAGCGTAGTCGGCGACGCGCAGGAGGCGCCCTCGCGCGATGCTCCGGCGAGACGCGTGAACGGGGCGCCTAACGAAACACGTCGCCAGCGGCCGGGGACGTTAGGCTGGCGACGTGTTGGTCGGGGGCATCCCCCCAGGCGGGACAACGAGCGGGACTACGGCCCCTCGGTCAGGTAGCGCGCCGCGTAGCGGGCAATCGACTCCTGGATCACGCGCATCGCCACCTCGCTCTTCTCCCACCCGACGATCTGCATGCGCTTCCCCTCGAGATCCTTGTAGATCTGGAAGAAGTGCTCGATCTCGGCCAGGTAGTGGCGCGGAAGGTCGGCGATGTCGTAGTACTCGTGGTGCAGCGGATCGTGCGACGGCACCGCGAGGATCTTGTCGTCAGGCTCGCCTCGGTCCAGCATCTTGAGCACGCCGATGGGGCGCGACTGGATCTGGCATCCCGGAAAGGTCGGCTCGTCGATGCGCACGATGATGTCGAGCGGATCGTTGTCCTCGTGCAGCGTCCGGGGGATGAAGCCGTAATCGCCCGGATAGTGCACCGCCGAGTAGAGCACGCGATCGAGCTTGAACAAGCCGGACTCCTTGTCGAGCTCGTACTTGTTGCGGCTCCCCTTGGGGATCTCGATGACCGCTGTGACCTCGTCTGGCGGATGGGGGCCAGGCGGGAGATCGCGCCAGGGATGGATCATGCCGGAGGGCTTCGGTCGCTAGGGTGGTATCGCAGGGGGGTGCCGTCGTGCACCCCTGCGAAACATAACGACGACTGTCCGGCCGGTGTAACGGACTGGCGATGATGATCGGCGCGACGGGACGGCGTGCTCGGTGGTCGGACTAGCGTCCGATTCGGTCGACCGGACGCTCGGCGGGACGATCGCCGCGCTCGGCGAGCAGCTTGGAGGTGAAGCGCTGTCCCTCCGAGATGCGCTCCACCTCGATGGCCATCGAGTCGATCGCCTGCTCCATGCGTCCCAACCGCTCGTCGAGCTGGCTGATCGCCCCGCTGCCGAGTCCCGCGTCGTCACGTCGACGCGAGAGGTGTTTCGAGATCGTGGTAATCACCGTGATCACGATCCCGCCGCCCATCATGATGGCGGTCATGGCAAGGATGAATTCACTCTGGTCCATGCGTTCGCTCCGTCGGGTGCATGCTCAGGGCCCTCCCGTACGACGTGCGCGCGACCAAGGTGTCAGCGCGTGACCGTCAGTTTCTTGGCGGCGGCGCGCACGACGAGCGCACCACCAGTCGCGTCGGCAAGCGCTCATGCCGCCGTTCCGAGACCGGCTCGCCCTTGAGCGCAGCGATCAGTCTGGTCACGGCTCGTTCGCCCATCTCGAAAACCGGGACATGCACCGACGACAACGGCGGCGACATGTAGTGCGCGAGCGGAATGTCGTCGAAGCCCACGACCGTGACGTCATCGGGGACGCGCAGTCCCGCGTCGTGCACCGCGGCCAGTCCACCGATCGCCATCGAATCGTTGGCGCAGAAGATCGCCGTCGGACGATCGGAGAGCGCCAGAAGCTCCTGCACCGCACGGTGACCAGACGCTTCGCTAAAGTCCCCCTGCGCCTCGTAGCGGCAGTCGGGGGTGATCCCGGCCTCCTCGAGTGCGTGTCGGTACCCCTGCAGGCGCTCGGCGGTGTCAAAGTGCCCCTTTTCGCCCATCACCATCGCGATGCGACGATGGCCGAGCTTCACGAGATGCCGCACCATCGCTTCGGCACCGCCCACGTTGTCGATGGCGATGACCTGATAGTCCTCGTCGCGCGCTTCACACGACAGGAGGATGACCGGGAGCGAAGGCGGGAGATTCTCGACCAGCGTCGCCGCGTCGAAATGCGGCGACATGGCGATCACGCCGTCGGTTCGCCCGCGCATGGCGCGCATCGCCGCTTCCATCTCTGCCTTTCGGTTGTGCGAACCCGAAAGCAGGAGGTGGTAGCCGTGAAGTTGCGCCGTCTGGTCGATCCCGCGGATCATCTCGGAGAAGAAGCCGCCGTACAGATCGGGGAGGAGGACGCCGATCGTGCTCGTTTTGGAGGTGATCAGCGAGCGGGCGCCGCCATGAGGCACGTAGTGCAGTGCCGCGGCCGCCTCGTGAATACGTTCTGCGGCCTCGGGACTCACCGGACCGCTCTTGTTGAGTACGCGTGAAACCGTTGCCACCGACACACCCGCCCGCCGCGCGACGTCCTTGATCGTGACCATTCGAGGGGTAGAAGAACCACGGGATTCTGTGCCGGCAGGTCGCCGGGCACGCGGGGAAGCTCGCAAATAGGAATTTGGTCCGTTTACCGGCAGATGAGAACCCGGAAGAAAAGAACGGGTAAGAGCGACGCGCCCGTCCCTGGCGTGGGGCGAGCGCGTCTGGAGCGCCTTTCGGCGCCGGACCTACAGCCGGGTCAGACGAATTCGAAGAGCCCTTCGAGCTTGGTGAGGGCGAGCAGGGAGCGGATGTTGTGCTGAGTGTTGAGCAGGCGGGTCGAGAGCCCGCGCTCACGGGCGCGCTTCTGCACCAGGACGAGGATCCCCAGCCCGCTGGCGTCGACATCGCGCGTTTCGCCCATGTCGATCGCGAGCAGTGGAGAGCCAACCTCTCCGGCGCGCTCCAGCGAATCGAGCGCGGCGCAGCGAAAGTCGACCCGCGTCTCGGCGACGAGACGAGTGGGCGCCTGGATCATGTTCGCTTCAGCGACTGCAGGCATGGCGTCGTGGCTGGTTGATGGAGGTCCGCCCTGGGCGACGTGGTGTCTGCGCCTGACGGGACCTCCGGTCGACGAGGAGTATGGCGAACCGCGTGCCAACGCGTCGGCATGATCGCGAAGTCGTTGCCCTGTCGTGACTTGCTGGAGAACCGGTGGAATGCCAAGCGGCGATCACCCGCGGCAATTCGCGGCATCATCCCCACTCTGCCGTAGCGGCGGGGAGAGAGTCTCCTTGGCGTGTCTGGCTCGTATTCCCCGGTTGCACAACCACGTGCGGCCCCGCAGAATCGGGGCGCCCGGCGCCCTCGCCTCGCGCGCGACGTTCGCGAGCCTACGTTTTCACTGCGCCGCCTGAGCGCTCCCCACCGCCTTCGCCATTCCGCCGTCATGTCTGACATCGACGTCCTGCTGCAGGAGAACCGCAAGTTCCCCCCGAGCGACGAGTTCGCCCGCGCGTCGCACATCAACTCCCCCGAGATGTATGAGCGGGCCGCTCGCGACTACGAGGGGTTCTGGGCCGAACAGGCGGGGGCGCTGGACTGGTTCACCAAGTGGCACACCGTGCTCGATTGGCAGCCGCCGCGGGCCCGCTGGTTCGAGGGGGGGAAGATCAATGTCGCCTACAACTGCGTGGACCGGCACATCAACACCGCCCGGCGCAACAAGGCCGCGATCATCTTCGAGGGTGAACCGGGTGACCGCCGCACGCTGACGTACTGGGACCTGTACATCGAAGTCCAGAAGTTCGCCAACGTCCTCAAGAAGCTCGGCGTGCAACGCGGCGATCGCGTCGGCATCTATCTCCCGCTCGTTCCGGAGGCGGCCATCGCGATGCTCGCCTGTGCGCGCGTCGGGGCCATTCACTCCGTCGTCTTTGGCGGTTTCTCGCCCGAGTCGTTGCGCGATCGCATGAACGACGCGCAGGCCAAGGTCGTGATTACGGCCGACGGCGGGTATCGCCGCGGGCAGATCGTCCCGCTCAAGCGCAACACCGACAAGGCGCTGGAAGATGCGCCGACGGTGAAGCACGTGGTGGTGGTGCAGCGCCGCACCTCGGGGCCTATCGGCGAAGCGTACGTCGAGATGCAGGAGGGGCGCGACCATTGGTGGCACCGCCTCATGCAGCAGGCCGACGCCACCTGCGCGCCGGAGCACATGGACGCCGAGGATGAGCTCTTCATCCTCTACACGTCGGGAACGACGGGGAAGCCGAAGGGGATCGTGCACACCACCGGCGGCTACCTCACCGGGGTGGCCTACACCACCAAGTACGTCTTCGACCTGCGCGACGACGATGTATTCTGGTGCACGGCCGATGTAGGGTGGGTGACGGGGCATTCGTACCTGGTGTACGGCCCGCTCGCCAACGGCGCGACGTGCCTGATGTACGAAGGGGCCCCCGACTGGCCGGAAAAGGACCGCATGTGGGACATGTGCGCGCGCCACGGCGTGTCGGTGTTCTACACGGCGCCCACGGCCATCCGCGCCTTCATGAAGTGGGGCCACGACTGGCCCGACGGACACGACCTCTCCCGCTTGCGGTTGTTAGGGAGCGTGGGGGAGCCGATCAACCCCGAGGCGTGGATGTGGTACCACACGCACATCGGACGCGGACGTTGCCCCATCGTCGACACCTGGTGGCAGACCGAGACCGGGGCGATCGTGATCTCCCCGCTCCCCGGCGTGACGCACACGAAGCCCGGATCGGCGACTCGGCCGCTCCCCGGCTACTCGGCCGAACTCGTCGACGCCGCCGCCAAGCCGATCCCCGTCGGCGGCGGGCTCCTCACCCTCACGCGCCCGTGGCCGTCGATGCTGCGGACGATTTGGGGTGATGACCAGCGCTACGTCGACACCTACTTCTCGAAATGGGCCGGGCGTCCCGACCTGTACTGTGCCGGCGACGGCGCCAAGCGCGACGATGAGGGCTACTACTGGATCCTCGGGCGCGTCGACGACGTGCTGAACGTGGCCGGCCACCGCATCGGGACGATGGAGGTGGAGAGCGCGCTGGTGGAGCACCCGTCGGTGGCCGAAGCGGCGGTGGTGGGCAAGCACCACGAACTCAAGGGGCAAGCCATCGCCGCCTGCGTCACCCTGCGGACCGGCTTCCACCAGAGCAGCGAGTTGCGCGACGAGTTGCGCGACTTCGTGGCCCAGAAGATCGGCGCGATCCCCCGTCCCGACGACATCCTGTTCAGTGCCGACCTTCCCAAGACCCGGTCCGGGAAGATAGTGGGCCGGCTGCC
>CAZLLP010000177.1:0-12031 GCA_964560345.1 uncultured Gemmatimonadaceae bacterium | reverse complement strand
TGGCGGCCGCGGCGTGCGCGCGCGGCACGTCGCTGGTGATGCCGGCGCCGAGCTTCTCGCCGACGCCGCCGTCGCCCGATCCGCGTGTGGGGCTCAAGGCGGGGCTGCACGACGCGGGAGAAGCGGCGTGGAACCTCACGCGCATCTCCAACTCGCCATCGCCACAGGGTTTTGCCGGCGTCACCAACTCCGACCTGGCGTTCATCGGCCCGTACGCCATCCAGGGGAACTACAACGGCTTCATGGTCTGGGACATCTCCAACGCCAGAAAGCCGACGATCAAGAAGTCGTACCTGTGCCCCGCGTCGCAGAGCGACGTCTCGGTGTACAAGAACCTCCTGTTCGTCAGCGCCGAAGGGCTCACCGGACGCCTCGATTGCGGGGCGCAGGGGGTGCGCGACACGGTGAGTCATGAGCGCGTGCGCGGCATCCGCATCTTCGACGCGACCGACATCACCAACCCGAAGTACATCACCAACGTGCAGACGTGCCGTGGCTCGCACACCCACACGGTGGTGAGCGATCCCAGGGATGCGGAGAACGTCTACATCTACGTGTCGGGATCGGCCGGAGTGCGCTCGCCTAACGAACTCCCCGGCTGCTCCGGGTTGGCCCCCAGCGAGGACCCCAACTCGGCGCTCTTCCGCATCGAGGTGATCAAGGTGCCGCTCAAGCACCCGGAGCAGGCGGCCATCGTCTCGAGCCCGCGCATCTTCAACGACCTGACCGCGCCACCGCGCCACGCCGAAGTGCTCGACTCGGCGACGCGTGCGCGCATGGCCAGCCGGCCGCCGCGCCCCGGTTCCAACATCCGGAATGCCGGGCCGACGCAATGCCACGACATCACGGTATATCCGGCCATCGGGCTCGCCGGCGGGGCGTGCGGCGGGTACGGACTGCTGCTCGACATCAGCAACACCGCCAACCCGGTGCGTGTCGGAGCGGTCGCCGACTCGAACTTCTCCTTCTGGCACTCGGCGACCTTCAGCAACGACGGGTCGAAGATCCTCTTCACCGACGAGTGGGGGGGCGGCTCGGCGCCGCGGTGCCGGTCGACCGACAAGATGGAATGGGGGGCGGACGCCATCTTCACGCTCGTGGACAAGAAGATGACGTTCAAGAGCTACTACAAGATGCCGGCGGCGCAGACGTCACAGGAGAACTGCGTGGCGCACAATGGCTCGCTCATCCCGATCCCGGGGCGCGAGGTGATGGTGCAGGGGTGGTACCAGGGGGGGATCTCGATCTTCGACTGGACGAACCCCGAAAAGGCGGTGGAGATCGCGTACCACGATCGCGGCCCGGTGGACTCGACCAAGCTGGTGAGCGGCGGATCGTGGTCGGTGTACTGGTACAACGGCGTGATCGTGAGCTCCGAGATTGCGCGCGGGCTCGACATCTTCGAGCTGCAGCCGAGCTTTTACCTGTCGAAGAACGAGATCGACGCGGCGAAGACGGTGAAGTTCGACCAGCTCAATGCGCAGGAGCAGCCCAAGCTGGTGTGGCCGGCGTCGTTCGCGCTGGCGCGTGCGTATCTCGACCAGCTCGAACGCGACGGCGGCCAGGTGGCCGATCGCATTGCCGCGGCGCGTACCGATTTGTCGGCCGCCGAGAAGCTGTCTGGCGCGGCTCGTCGCGATGCGCTCAATGCGCTGGCGACACGGATGCACGGCGAGGCGCGCAGCGCCAAGGACGCGCCGAAGGCGCACACGACGGCGTCGGCGGTGGGGGATCTGGCAAAGGCGACGAATTAGGGACGGGAGACGGGAGACGGGGGACGGCAGTGCAAACGGCGCCGTTAGGCGCCGTTTGCGTTTCACGTCGGATCGTCGCGCTCACGCAGGGCGCGCTAGCGCACGACCTCGACCTTGAGGCGCGAGGTGCCCCAGGTGGAGTCGTCTTCGTCCTCGTCCTCTTCGGGTTCGGCGGCGCGGGTGCGTACCGCGCTGGGGCCGACCAGGGCCGCGAGCTGCAAATGGTCGGCATCGAACTGCGAGGTCGAGGCAAAGAGCTTGAACCAGTCGGTCGCGGTACGCACCGAGGCGTCGCGCCAGTCCATCACCTTGAGCTTGAAGGCGCGCCCCCCTGAGGCGTAGGCGACCTCGCGGGGCGGGATCCAGTCGGCAAAGAGCGTGGAACAGCCAAAGGCGTCGTCGAGGTCGAGCAAGACGACATAGAGCCTCGTGTCGGTGGTGTTGCGCAGACGGAACTGCACGCGCGGCGGCTCGCCGGCGTCGTAGGCGAGGCGGAGCGCGTGGTCGGTGGGCTGGTGTGGGGCGCGGTCCTCGGGGGGGCGCTTCTCGCCCGATGCAACGGGGACGAGTTCGATCGCGACGGCGTCGTTGAATCGCGAGCCGGCGGGGGTCCGGTCGCGCAGGCCGTACCAATCCGCGAGGTGCGTGCAGTCCTGCGCCAGCGCGTCGACGGCGCGATCGATCGGTGTGTACCGCAACCCCGGGAGGGCGACGCCATCCTCGCCGATCAGCTCGGCGGCGTCGTCGTGCATACGTACCGTGACTGTCGGCGTGCCCGATGGTGCGTCGACCACGCGAAACAGCACCGCGCGTTCGGTGAGTGCGGCGCGCAGGCGATCGGTGGTCTCCCCCGCCGGCCCATCGACGACAACGTGGAGGGCGGGGTTGCCGAGCTTGGTGATGGCGCCGAGGTACGGACGCGTCACGTCGAGCGTCGCGCCGCCAATCGTCAGCTGCAATCTGGCACGGTCGTCGAGCACGGCGTCGACGGTGGCGCGGGCAATGGGGGCCGCCGCGACCCCGGGCAGGTCGAAGGCCCCGCGCGGGTAGATCGCCACCTCGACGATGGCACCACTTTCCGGCGCGGGAATCCCGTCGATCGCGCCCGCCGACAGCCACCACCGCCCCGCGGCATCGGCGTCTACCGTGAGGTCACTGCGCCCGGCGTGCCCGCCGAGGAAGGTGTCGGTCCCGCGCGCGCCGCCGGCGACTTCGAGGTTGGGGAGCTGGTCGCGTGCCCGGTCGCGCACCTTCATGCGGAGCGCGGTGACCAGGTCGAGATAGGTGGCCGATGGCCCCAGTGCGCGAATGGCCTCCTCGAACGCCGACGTGAAGGCACCGCGACGCGGTGGCTGCGTGGGAAATTCCTTGGCCGTCTCGTTATGCTGGCATGCGGCCACGGCCACGTGTTTTGGCGCGGGGATGCCGTGCGTGGCCACGCGGTCCGGGTCGTAGAGGGTGCGCGCCTCGTCGAGATAGTCGGCGAGCGTGCGGCGACGCCCTTTCGACGCCGGCGTCATGCGCGCCACGCCAGCGCGCGGGTCGTTGGGGTCGACGGCGTCGCGCGTGGCGCCACCCGAGTGGCAGGAGTCGAGCATTGCCACCACGTGCGCGCCGCCAGATGCAACCTCGCCGATGAGAGCGTTGAGCTCCTTGTCGGCCAGGTCGAAGGTGTCGTTCACCCGCGCATCCACCGGGACGAGCGTCTGGTTGCGCCGGCTCGGTTCCACCGCGTGCCACTCCTTGGGGCACTCCTCCTCGGAGCCGTGGCCGCAGTAGTAGAAGAGCGCCGTGTCACCCGCGGTCGCCCGCGCGAGGTGCGTGCGAAAGCCGTCGATGATGCGCGCGCGCGTGGCCTCGCCGTCCAGCAGTCGCACGAGGTCGAGCGTGTCGGCGGCCACGCGCTCGCGCAGCAACGCCTCGACCGCGGTGATGTCGGCGACGCAGCCGTGCAGCGGCGTCACCGCCTGGTATTCGTTGATCCCGACAAGCAGTGCGTAGAGCCTGGCCATACGTCCCCCCTCCCGTGTCGTCGTCAAATGCCTAACGTGAAAGCCACGCCGTCAACTGTTCGGTCGTGCGCGGATACGCGAAGAAGCCGGTATGCGGGATGCCATCCGACGCATCGAAGGTGACCTGCGCGACGATGGGGAAGTAGGGCGACCCGTTCTCCTCGAACACGCCGAGGGTCGGGACGACCATGTCGTTCTGGGCGCCGTGGAACACCTTGTCCGCGAGGCGATCGGCGGCGAGGCGCGCGAGCGTGGGATGGAGCGGCGTGTAGTTGGAGGCGAGCGCGAAGTACTGCGTGTCCACCGCGCGATCCCCTGCATTGAGCGTCGTGCAGAACGTCCCGCCGGGTTGCATTGAACGAAGCCCCACGAGGCTCGACCAGAGCCCGCAGCCCACGATCTTCACCCCTGACAGTACGTAGCCGAAGGCGTCGGTCACGCCGTTGGTGGGAAAGACGTTGAGCAGGTTGGTCGCGGTGTCGATGAACTCGCTGATGAAGGCTTCGTCGGCCATTCGCGTCCCGTTGTTTGGGGTGCCGACGAAGATGAGCTTTCCGACGTGAACCTTGCGCTGCCCCAGTGCGAACGACGCGTGCTGCTCGGCGAGGATGCGGCTGACGAGGCCACCGCGCGAGTGGCAGATGATGTCCACGTCGAGCGAGAGGCCGTCGGGGACGCGGCGCAGGAACTCGGCGATGTTCTGTCGCGGGTCGTGCGTGAGCGTGGGGTGATCGAAGGCGAAGACGCGCCCCTCGTAGCGGGCATGCATCGCCTCTACCCACGCGCGCGGGAGTTGCCCAAAGGCGGTGTGCGTGCGGCTGTTGGTGCCGTGGATCATGAGCAGTGCGCGCCCGCTTCCGATGGCCTCCCAGTCGGCGGTGCCCAGTTCGCGCGCATCGGGAGACGCGTAGTCGTCCGGGGTGAAGGTGCGCACGCGGTAGGGGGTGAGCCTGAGTTCGAACTGCTCGCCGTAGGACGCCGCCAGCGCGCCCACGATCGCCTTGCCAACGGGGAAGGCGTAGACCTTGATGAGCTTCTCGCCGATGGCACTGACCATGCCGCGCGTGGCCGGCGCGTTAGGCGATGCGGCCCCCGCGGGAATCGTGAAGGTGCGCGTGCGCGGACCGGCCGGTGCCCCGTCGCGCGTGGCGGGCATCGGATCCGGTTCCGGCGCAAAGTGCCACGAGACCACCCCCGCGGCGTCGGTGGCGAGCACGACCTGCGCGAAGCCCTCGCCCGGATCCGTCACCTGCAACTCGATCGTCGGTTCGCCGTCGGCGCCGCGCGTGCCGTCGGCGGTGCTGACCGCGTCGGTGACGACGAACGTCTGCTGGGTCGCCATCCCCGACTCCTCGATGGCGCGCAGCAACGGATCCGGAGGGGCGGGGGCCTCGGCGGCGCGTTTGGCCGGACCACCAAAGGCGCGCACCGTCCCCGTCAGGCCACGCGCGGTGAGCGACGCACCATCCACGGCGACTGCACTCCCATCGGCCGGAAGTTTGGCCTTGCGACGGATGACGATCGACTGCACCACGCTCGTCCAGTCGTCCTTGCTCAGCGCCTCGGCCTCTTCGGCAGCGCGTGTCGCCTCGCCGCTGCGATAGAGGTAGGAGAAGTCGACCTGCTGCACGGTGGCGAAGAGCTTGAACGACTCGATGGCGTCCTCGCCCTCCCACTTCATGCGATAGCCGAGCCCCTTGCCGGCCTTGCTGGCGTCGAAGGGGACGCCGGGGTCGAGCTTGATCGCGTTTCCCTTGATGCGGGACGCGATCTCACCTGACGGATCGAAGTCGAGCAGAGTGACGAAGACCGGCTCCTCGAGCGAACTGGTGATGCGAAACTCGAGCAGGTCGCCGGAGTCGACCACCGGGAGCCCGGCCGCTTCGTCCTTCTCGGCAGGGACCCAGGCGCCAGCCGAATCCTTTCGCAGGATCTCCAGGGTGACCTTGCCGCGCATCCGGCTCGCGGGGTCGACATTGTCGAGCGCCAGCGCCCCCTCGAAGTCGGCGCGCGCGCGCAAGACCGCCACCACGTCCCGCTCGGATTGCAGCTTCGCGACCGGGGCGATGAGGCGCCCATCGCGCCCGGCGACCGCCCACGTCTCGTGGGTCAGCGCGCCAAGCATCGGCAGCGGGTCCCTGGCACCCACGCGCTCTCGCGGGGCCAGTCGAAAGACCCGCACCGCGGCGGCGTTGGCCGAGCGCACGAGGGAAATGGTGGGCTGGTCCTTGAGCTGGGCGCGAAGCGTATCGAGCGCATCGTTCTCAACGCCGACGGCAACCAGCTGCACGGCGAGTGGCGGGGCGGTGTAGGCGTGTTCCGACTCCACCGCTCGCCCCCCTTCCACGATTGCACCTGTCGGCTCCTCCTCGACGATCACGGCCCGTGACGTGGCCGCCGACACCGTCTCGATACGCACAACGCCGAGCGGCTTGGCGTCGTCGCCCGCCTTGGTTCCTTGCGGATAGATCGTGAAGACCGAACCGACGGTGGCGCCGTGCACGGCACCGATCGCCAGCCGCACCGAATCCGTCGCCCGATCGAGCACCGCGACCGAACGCACGGGGGCAATCTCGCGCAGCCCGAAGATCTCGCGATCGGCGGCGCCAGCGAGCTGCGGATGCTGCGCGAGATGCACGGCGCTGACCCTGGCCGCAGCCCGCTCGAACACGTCGCGCCACGTCTCGCCGGACTTGGCACGCTCCAGCTCCTGGCTCAGCGCGTAGGTGAGGGCGCCGTGATGCACGCTCTCGTCGCCCGGAATGGCGGCTTCCTGCGCGATCTCGCCATCACGACAGGCGGCGATGAGCACATAGCGCTCGTTGGAGAGCGGCGCGGCGGCCAGCGGCGCCGACGTCGCAGTTGCCGTTTCCTTGCGTGCGGTCTTGGCGGTGCGCTTGGGTTTCGCCGCGCCGCTCGCTGACGCGCTGCGTTTGGCCGGCGCCGTGAAGCGTCCCGTTCCACCGGTGGCATCGCGGGTGATCGTCCCCGAGTTGCACGCGTCGATGATCAGCACGGTGTGCGGCGTCTTGGCGCCGAGTGCCGCCAGGCGCTGCGCGAATTCGTCGTCGCGGATGTCCTGTCGCGGATCTTCGCAGACGCAGAAGGTGTTGTCGAAGCCCGTCCCTTCGTCGCCGTTGTCATCCTCCACCATGGAGCCATGGCCGGCGTAAAAGACGAACGCCACGTCATCGGGCCCGGTGCGGTCCACCAAGGCATCCAACTCGGCGAGGATGGCGTCGCGCGACGCGTCGCCGTTGAGCAGGGTGCGGATGTTGGTCGCGTCGAACGCAAAGCGCTCACGCAGGAGCGCTTCGATCAGTTGGGCATCGGCAACGCATCCGTCGAGCGGCTTGACGGCGTAGGTGTCGATGCCAACAACGAGCGCACGGCGAGTGCGCCCGTCACGGGGGCTGGCCATATGTAAGGGGGGACGAAGAGGAGAAACGATCAGCGACCGCGGTTGGTGTTGCGAAGCGTTGGAGCGGCGCCACCGCGCCCGGTGGACTTGGTGGTGGGTGCCGCTGCTCCTTCCCGCCCCTTGGACTTGGTAACCGGAGCGGCGGCGCCGCCACGCCCGGTGGACTTGGTGCCAGGAGCGGCGCCTCCTTCGCGTCCCTTGGACGAGGTGGCTGGTGCCGCGCCACCGCCGCGTCCCGTCGACTTGGTTGCGGGGGCGGCTCCACCTTCCCGTCCCTTCGACGACGCGGCAGGTGCGGCGCCACCGCCGCGTCCACTGCTTTTCGTCGTTGGGGCGGTTCCGCCTTCGCGTCCCTTGGTCGACGTGGCCGGAGCCGTTCCGCCCTCACGTCCCTTGGTCGACGTGGCCGGAGCGGTTCCGCCCTCGCGTCCCTTGGTCGACGTGGCCGGAGCCGTTCCGCCCTCACGTCCCTTGGTCGACGTGGCCGGAGCCGTTCCGCCCTCACGTCCCTTCGTGGACGTGGCGGGCGCGGTTCCTCCCTCGCGTCCCTTCCTGACGTTCTTCGCACCGCGTTTGGCCGAAATCGCCACGGTTCGCTCCCGGTAGTTGGGGCCTAGGCCCCGGTGGAGACGCGTTCGCCGCGAAGGGCGGCGAGGCGCGATCGATAATGCAGTACGGCTGAGGCATTGCCAAGGGCCTTGGCGGCGCTCGCACGCAGCTCGAGCGATGCTGGGAGATAGAGCAGGTGCACGAGCGGCCATGACGAGTCGAACACGCTCGCCACATCGATGGCGTCCTGGTGCGCGCCGCGTGCGAGCAGCAGCTGCGCCAGCGCGAGGCGCTCCCCCGCGCGCGCATTGGCCTCGTCCCAGATGAGCGAGTCGGCGGTGGCCCCGTCGGTGATGAGCGCGATGAACTGCCGCTCGGCGAGGGCAGAATCGCCCTGCGCCAGCGTAACGAAGGCCCCCACCGACTGTGCGAGTCCGGTTTCGAACCGCGTACCCTGGCTGACCCCGCGCCGGCGCAACTCGCGCGCGACGGCGGTGGCCACGTCGACCTTGCCGCTGCGCGCCATTAGCACGCCCAGCTCCCACAGGCGCGTGGGGAGCGGGCAGGAGGTGAACTGCGCGCCGAACGTTGCCGAGTCCTGGCGCGCCACGTCCCGGGCGCGTGGCTGAAACGACGCGACCACCGGAGCCCCCAGCAGATAGAGCGTCGCTCCGAACCCCCACCGCTCGACTGTCGCATCGATGACGGAGATCGCCGAATCGGCTTTGCCACGGGCGAGCAGCGATGCCTGCCATCCGACCAACGAGACCCAGCGACGTGAGTCGGCGGAGTCGGTCGCGGCCGAATCGACGGCGAGCAGCGCCTCGAAGGCGCGACGCGCACAGTCGAAGTGTGCGCCAACGCCTCCCATCGAGTTGGCGGACAGCACGAGCGCGAGCGGACGGGTGCTGGCTTCGCGACGCCACTCCACCGCGTCAGCGCCGTTTCGCACGCACGCCTCTTCGATGGCCAACTTGGCGGAGAGGAGCGAGTCCGGACGGTCGCTCCGGAAGCGTTGCAGCATCGGGTCGGCCCCGGCCAGATCGCCGCGTCGCAGGCGGATCTCGATGGGATGCAGCAGGACGTTGGCCGCGGTGGAGTCGAGCTGTCGCGCCCTGAGAAAGGCAGCGTCGGCGAGGGAGTCGAGATTGCCCTTGAGTGGCAGCAGATGCGTGTACACCTCGCCCAGCTGCATCCACGCGACGCCCATCTCGGGATCGGCAGCAATGGCGGCGTTGAGATGCGTCACCGCCGAGTCGGCGCGTCCGTCGAGGTAGGCGAGGTAGCCGCGGGCGAACGAGACGTAGCGGGGAGCGAGCGGTCGCGCGAGCGCCGCCTGGATCATCGATCGCGCTTCTCCCTCGCGATGATTCCATGTCGCGGCCTGCGCCCCGCGAATGGCGGCCATGGCAAAGCTGGAGTCGCCCTTCACGGCGTCGCGATAGTGCCCCAGCGCCTCCGTCAGATGCAAGCGGCGGAAGGCCGCTTCGCCCATCAGGAAGCTGGCCACGGCGCCCGGCGGGCGGTTCACCCACTCGGTCGAGATGTCGGTGGCGCCACCGGGAATGAGGCGGGGGAGGATCGTGTTGACCGCGCTCAACGCCTGCCGCCACGGGTCGGCGGTCTTCCCGGTGGCGGTGCCGTCGGCGATCACCGAGTCGCCGCGCACGTCGTGCAGCGTGAGCACGACCTTGACCGAATCCCCGAGGGTGAGGAGCCGCCCGGTGATGAAGGTTGCGCAGCGCTTGGCCAGCGCCAGGTCGCGCGCGTCGTCTAGTGTGAGCGCGCGAATGTCCTCACGCCGCGCCGCATCGAGCAGCGCCCACCCGTCGATCCAGCGGAGCGAGCCGGCCCCGTCGAGCGCCGTGCCGACGATGGTCGCCATGTCTTCCCCCGCCGTGCGCGCGCCGGCAAAGCCGTCGGGCACGACGAAGGGGAAGATCATCGTGCGTTTAGCGTCCAGCGGCGCATCGCGCGCCCCCGACAGCTGCCATATCGCGGTGGCGGCCGCAACGACCAGCGCGGCCGCCGCCGCGATCATCGCCAGGCGACGACGGCGGGACGACGGCGCGGCGGGGCCGCTGGTCGTAGCGCCGGTCGCCGCGGCGCGACCACCGGATGGCACGCGGGCCGTTCCCGTCGGGAGATCGTCGAGGATCCCCGGGTGCTTGAGCGCGGCGCGAAACTCCGCCGCCCCCGCATACCGATCGACCGGGACCTTCTCCATCGCCTTCATCAGCACCTGCTCCAGGCGCGTGGAGACGGTGGCGCGCACGGTGCGCAGCGGCGGCGGCGGGTCGATGAGGTGGCGCGCCATCACCGATCGGGCGGTCGATCCGGCAAACGGTGGTTGGCCTGCGAGCATCTCGTACAGGACGCAGGCCAGGCTGTACACGTCGCTCCGGCCGTCCACGTCGCTGCTGGCGGACGCCTGCTCGGGGCTCATGTAATCGACCGTCCCGATCGCGAACCCCGACTCGGTCAGCTTCTGCGCCCCGGCACGTTCAACGGCGCGCGCGATGCCAAAGTCGGCCAACAGGGCGTGCCCGTTGGCGAGGAGGACGTTGGCCGGTTTGACGTCGCGATGGATGAAGCCGTTCTTGTGCGCGTAGGCGAGGCCATCGGCCACTTCGCAGGCGATCTCCAGCGCCTCCTCGATGGCCAGCGCCCCCTCGCGCTTGAGGCGATGCTCCAGCGTCTCGCCTTGCACGAAGGGCATCACGTAGAACGGGAGCCCCTCGAATGTCCCAGAATCGAAGACCGGGACGATATGCGGATGTTGCAGCTGCGTGCTGATCTGGATCTCGCGCGCGAAGCGATCGGCGCCGAGCTGCATGACGAGCTCGGGGCGCGGCAGCTTGATGGCGACCGTGGTGTCGTGTTGCAGGTCGCGGGCACGATAGACCGTGGCCATCCCTCCCGCCCCGATCACGCCTTCGATGCGGTAGCGGTTGGCGAGCACGCCGGAGAGCGCGGTCGTGCCGGTGCGGAGGGGCTCGTCAGGCGAGCTCGGCGTGGTCACGGGGCTACATTAGGCGCGGAACGTGGACGGAGCTAGTGATGGCCTGACGCACACTACTCCTTCACGGTTCCCGAGCGTCCATGCGCACGCTCGCACGCACTCCAGCGGTCGCGTGACTGCGACGTGGTCTCGCTCAGGTAGCGTTGGCGTTCGTTCGCGCTCAGGCAGAGCGTGCCGATCGCGAAGGTCCTGAGGATTCCCTGCGCGTCGAGCGGCCAGAGCCCGGCCCTACCAGATTCGAGCGCGGTCACGAGCCATCGCCCGTCGGGGCTCACGCTGGCCAGGGAGACGAGAGCGCCGGCCCCAGGGAATGCGGCGACCCCTCCCGAGCCGTCGGCGTTCCACAGGCTGGCCACGGTGTCGGACTCCGGCACGGTGAGCACCTTGGTGCCATCGGGGGTGAAGTGCGCGGTTGGGGACCCCATGCCGCGCGGGCGCAACGTGACGACCGACCGTCCGGCGCGCACATCCCAGATGCGAATCGTCCCGTCGCGCGAGACGCTCAGCAATCGCCGGCCATCGGCGGAATACTCCACCGCGGTCACCGGCTGCGTGTGCCCCGCGAGCCGACGCAGCGGAGACGCGCCGCGGACCGCGTGCATCGACACCGAGCCGTCCTCCCACCCCACCGCCAGTTGCAATCCATCGGGCGAGAAGGCCGCGCTCGACGGGAGCAACGGGTACGGGTCGTCCTTGTCCGGGAGCACGATCCCGGTTCGCCTGCCGGGCGCGTCGAGCCCCTGCACGTGTACCGAACCGCGACTGGTGCCGGTGGCGAGGAGCTGTCCGTTGCCACTCACCGCCGCGAAGATGATGGTGCCGTCGGGCGATTCCACCTTCACCGGCGGTTCGCGCCGCTCCAGGTGCCAGACAAACAATCCGCTGTCGACGGCCGCGTCGGGCGCGGCAGTCGGCGCTTCGGCGTCGACAAAGCTGTTGGGGGTGCTGAAGCCGAAGGCGTGCCGGCCATCGGCGGCGACGATCGCGTCGAGGACCATGATCTCGCGCGTCGATTCGATGCGCAGCGTGTCGCGGCGCGCGCCTCGGGGCTCTTGCGCATCGAGCGCCCACTCGGTGCGCCCACCGTCCACGGCGATTGCGATCAGGCGACGGTCATCCTGGCTGAACACGAGCGCGCGCGTGGTGCTCGAGGTGGTCGACAGGAGCAACGGTGCGCGCAGATTCTCGACCGGGGCGACGGCGATGCGCCCGCCGCTGGTGGCGATGGCGAGCAGGCGCGCGTCGTGGCTGAAGCGCACCGCCGATAGGGCGT
>CAZLLP010000176.1:0-12075 GCA_964560345.1 uncultured Gemmatimonadaceae bacterium | reverse complement strand
AAAGATCAGGAGCTTGTTGAGCGTGTATACACTGAGCCCACTGATCAGTTTCAGCCCCACCGCCAGCCGCACGCCGCTGAGGTAATTCATCGCCTCGTCGAACGTGAGGCTTCGCGCGAAGCGAAGCGTCCCGTAGGCCCGCCACAGCTTGTCCTCAATAATATAGCCCGCATCCCGCCACAGCACGCGTCGTGACTCGTGCTCGCGCTGGATCACGTGCCGCACTACCCGCAACAGGTGGTCGGCCAGTTCTTCCTCCGTTCGTCCCAACGTCGTCTGGTTGGAAATCTGGAAGAAGTTGCCCACCACCTCACTCCCCTCACCGTACAGCCCCCGATAGGTCAGCCCCATCTGGTGCAGTCCGGCCAGGACCTTGGCAATCTCCTTGGTCAGGACGAGCCCCGGTAAGTGAATGAGCACGGAGGCCCGCATTCCGGTTCCCGTGTTGGTCGGACACGCCGTCAGGAAGCCGAAATCGTCGTGATAGGCATACGGCAGCCGGGCCCCGAGTTCGCGGTCCAACCGCTCCACCGCCGACAGCGTTCGCGTGATCTCCAGCCCCGATCGCAACGCCTGCAGTCGCAGGTGGTCCTCCTCATTCACCATCACGCCGACCCCCTCGCCCAGCACGACCGCCGCCCCGCCGCGCAATGGCAGCGCACTCTCCAGCCCCGCCAGCTCCTTGCTGACCAGGTGGCGCTCGTGCAAAAGCTGGCGATCGTTAGGCGCCATCTCGTCGACGCGCAACACTACGCCGCCGCGCAGGCTGGGGAGGTGCGGCATCGCGTCACGCACCTGCTGCAGCACGCGCAGGCGCTCGCCCTCGCGCGCGCGACCCGTGAAGGCGTACCCCTCCACGTTGCGCGCCAGGCGAATGCGGGTCGACAGCACCACGTCGGCGTGCTCGCCCGAACCGTCGAGCCATCCCATCCCGCCATCGGGGAGAAGCGTGAGGTCGAGCATCACTCGGCGTCCTTGATCTGGTCGCGCAGCGATGCCGCCACTTCAAACTCCTCGTTCTCGACCGCCCGGCGCAGCCGATCGCGCAGCTCGCCGATCGTTGTCGCCTTCTCCAGCACCTCGGCGGCCGGCGGCACGTACCGGCGCCCGACATGCTTCGCGCTCCCCTGCACGCGGCGGAACAGTTCGCGCAGGCTCTGCTCGAACGTCGCGTAGCAGCGCGAACAGCCCAACCGCCCCGTCGCGCGGAAATCGCGAAGGGTCATCGAGCAGTACGTGCACCGGACGGCGTCGGCTTGCGACGCACTCGCTTGCTGCTGGACCGCCTGCAAGAATTCTCCGAGGACGTTCTTGGGTGGCGTGGTGACGGTGGTCTCGATCCCCTGCTCCGCCGCGCACTTCGCGCACAGATGCCGCTGCGTCACCTCACCCCCAGCCGCCTGGGTAAGGTGCACACTGGCATCGCGCTCGCGGCACACATCGCAGAGCATCAGGCGACCACTCCTCTCACGTCAGTTTCGGCCAACACCCCATCCTCCAACAGGAGCACGCGATCGGCGCGCGCGGCGAGCGACCGATTATGGGTCACGACGACCATACCAATCTCGAGGTCGCGCGCCAACTCCGCCAACAGGTCGTGCAACCGTTCGGCGCTCGCATGATCCAGGTTCCCCGACGGCTCATCGGCCAGAAGCAACACCGGATCCATCGCCAGCGAGCGAGCGACCGCCGTCCGCTGCTGCTCCCCACCAGACAACTCCGAGGGACGATGATGCATGCGCCCACTCAGCCCCACGCGCGACAGGAGCTCCTCGGCGCGACTCCGCGCCGACCGAACGTCTTTCCCCGCGATCCGAGCCGGCATCATGACGTTCTCCAGCGCAGTGAATTCCCGCAGCAGGTGATGGAACTGGAAGACGAAGCCCACCTTGTGGTTGCGAATGGTCGCCAGCTCCTCGTCAGAGCGCCCTTCCAGCGACTCCCCGTCCACCGTCACGCGCCCCTGCGTCGGACGGTCAAGGGCGCCCATCACGTGGAGGAGCGTGCTCTTCCCGGCCCCACTTGTCCCCACCACCGCAATCATCTCACCGCGCGCCACCTGCAGCTGAACCCCGTTCAAGATGTGCAGGATTCCGCCGTCGCCTCCGCGGTACGACTTGACGATTCCTTCGGCAACCAGGACGGGCATCCGGCTTCAGCCTCTCCGCAGCATCACGTGACAGACACACTCGCACGAGCGTACCCCACACACAACTAGCCCGAACGGGCGACGGGCAGTTCCCGCCGAGCGAGCGACCTCGCTACTCATGACGAATCGCTTCGATTGGATACAGCTTGGCCGCCTGCTGCGCCGGATACAGCGTGGCAAGGCCCGCGATGAGGACGGAGGCCAATACTGTCAGCGCCACGTCGCTCCACTCCGTCGTCACCGGAAGGTGGTCGATGAAGTAAATCGCCGGATCGAGCTTGATCAGTTTGTACTTGCCGAGCGCCACCGAGACAACCAAGCCAAGCACGAGACCGAGGAAGGTCCCGGCAAAGCCGATCACCAGTCCCTGCGTGAGAAAGACCCTGCGTACCGACCGCGCGGTCATCCCCATCGCCTTCAGGATGCCGATTTCCTTGGTCTTGTCGGCCACCACCATCGTCAGGTTGCTCACGATGTTGAACGCGGCCACGACCACGATGAGCAGGAGGATCACGCCCATCCCGAGCTTCTCGAGCTTAAGCGCCTGGAAGAGCGACGAGTTCTGCTCCTGCCAATCAACCGTTCGATACGGGAATCCGAGGCGCTGCGCGAGCGCGGGCGCAATCTCAGGCGCTCGCCAGCGATCGGTCGTCTTGACCTCCAGTCCTGTTACCGAGCTGTCGAGTCCCGCGATGTCCTGCGCCGCCGCGAGCGCCATGTACACGTAGGCGTTGTCGTACTCGTACATCCCGGTCTCGAAGATCCCGGTCACCTCAAAGCGCACCGGACGCGGGACAAAGGTCCCCGTCGCCCGATTGAGCTTGGTCCCGGAGATCGTCATGATCGTGACGGTATCCTGCGGATACGCGTTGAGCCGCTCGGCCAGCAACTTCCCGAGCACCACACCGCGTTGCTGCCCATCGGAACTGGCGAAGCGAAAGTCACCCTGCGTCGCATGCTGGCGAATGCTGGTCACGTCGACCGTCCCTCGCCCCTGCGGCTCGATCCCGGACACGTACGCCCCTTCGACGTAGTCGTGCCCAGTGCTCAGCAGGCCCTGCGTGAGGACAAAGGGCGCCACCGCCGTCACCCCCTGCTCCTTCTTCACGCGATCCATCACCGTGCGCCAGTCGGCGATCTTGAGATCCTCGCCGTAACTCAGCACGCGAATGTCCGGCGAGCCAATCAGGATCTTCTCACGCAGGTCGCGCTGCAGCCCGTTCATCACCCCCATCACGACGATCAGCGCGCTCACCCCGACGATCACGCCGCCGATGGCGATCACACTAATGAAGGACAGCAGTTTGGATCCGCGCCGACTGCGCAGGTACCGCCAGGCGATGTCGAACTCAATCCCGTTCATTCGGGGCGCATCGTGGGAAAGAGGATCACGTCGCGAATGTTGGCCGACGCCGAGAGGTACATGAACAATCGGTCCATGCCGATCCCCACGCCACCCATGGGTGGCATGCCGTACTCCATCGCCCGCAGGTAATCCTCGTCCACGCCGCTCGCTTCCTCGTCGCCCTCCGCCTTGAGACGCGCCTGCGCCTCGAAGCGACGACGCTGGTCGAGCGGGTCGTTGAGCTCGCTGAACGCGTTCGCCAGCTCCTTGCCCTTGGCAAACAGTTCGAAGCGTTCGGTCAGCCCCTCGACGCCACGCTTGGGTTTGGCGAGCGGGGACAGCTCCACGGGGTAGTCGACGACAAAGGTCGGCGTGTCGATCTTCGACTCCACCAGCGCCTGGAACATCTCGTCGAGCAGCTTGGGGCGGCTCAACGTCTCGACCTTGTGCACCCCGATCCGGTGTGCCAGTTGGCGCAGGTGCGCGAGGTCGGCCGTCATGCAGTCTGCACCCAGCGCCTGGTTGAGCGACGGCACCCACTCAATGCGGGGAAACGGAGGCGTGAATCGCGGCACGTCCACGAACCCCTCATCCGTCAGCAGCAATCGCTCCTCGGCCCCCACGGCGTCGTGCGCGAGCACGCCGCGCACCGCGTCCGACGCCCGGATCAGGAGCGCCTCCACGCGCGCCATCATCACCGTGTAGTCGGCGTAGGCCTCGAAGAACTCGAGCATCGTGAACTCGGGATTGTGCGTGCGATCGATCCCCTCGTTCCGGAAGTCGTGCCCGATCTCGTACACGCGATCGAGCCCCCCCACCACCAGCCGCTTGAGATAGAGTTCGTCGGCAATGCGCAGGTAGAGCGGCATGTCGAGCGCATTGTGATGCGTGGTGAACGGACGCGCCGCGGCCCCGCCATAGAGCGGCTGCAACACCGGTGTCTCCACTTCCAGGTACCCGAGCGCGTCCAGGGCGCGTCGGATCTCGCTGATCATCCGCGTGCGTGCCACGAAGCGACGGCGCACGTCCGCGTTCACCGCCAGGTCGGCGTACCGTTGCCGGTAGCGCATCTCGGGATCGGCAAACCCCGAGTGGCGCACGACCGACCCGTCGACGATTTCATCTTTGCCGTACGGCAGCGGGCGAAGCGACTTGGCCAGCAGGGTCGCGCGCTCGACCTTGACCGTCGTCTCGCCGGTGCGCGTGCGAAAGAGTGCCCCCTGCACGCCGATGATGTCGCCGATGTCATACAGCGCGAGCTGGGCAAACACCTCGTCGCCCAGTTCGTCGCGCCGGAAGTACACCTGCAGGCGCGAGTGCGTGTCGGCCACGTGCCCGAAGATCGTCTTGCCGTGGGGCCGCCAGGCGACGATGCGACCGGCGACCGACACCTGCGGCCCCGTCTCCGCGTCGGCGGGCATGGCCCGCAGCGCACGCACCGTGTCGTGCGTCGCGTCAAAGCCGTAGGCAAACGGCGGCACGCCTAACGCCTCGAGCTGCGAGAGCTTCTCGCGGCGCGCCTTCAGGACGAAGTTGAGGTCCTCGCTCATGCGACCCCCGCTGCACCGGCCGCGCCGGCCGCACCGGCACCGTACTGCTTGAGGTAGGCCTCGATGAATTCGTCGATGTCGCCGTCCATGATGCGCTGCACATCAGGGATCTTCAGTTCGGTGCGGTGGTCGTTCACCATGGTGTACGGCTGGAAGACGTAGCTGCGAATCTGGCTCCCGAAGGAGACGTCGGACTTGGTGGAATCGAGCTTGGCTTTGGCTGCGGCCTGTTTGTCGGCCTCGATCTGGTACAGCTTGTTCTTGAGCTGCTTCATCGCCGTCGCCTTGTTCTTGAACTGCGACCGCTCCTGCTGCGACGACACCACCACCCCTGACGGAATGTGCGTCAGGCGCACCGCGGAGCTGGTCTTGTTGACGTGCTGGCCGCCGGCACCGCTGGCGCGGAAGACATCCATCTTGATGTCCTCGTCGCGGATCTCGATGTTGATCTCCTCGTTGACCACCGGGTACACGAACACCGAGGCAAAGCTCGTGTGCCGGCGCGCGTTGGAGTCGAATGGCGAGATGCGGACCAGGCGATGCACGCCGGTCTCGGGGCGCAGAAAGCCGTAGGCGTAGTGCCCCTTGATCTCGAGCACCGCCCCCTTGATCCCCGCCTCCTCTCCCTCGGACATGTCGAGGATCTCGATGCCGAAGCCGTGTCGCTCGGCCCACCGCGTGTACATGCGAAGGAGCATCTGCGCCCAGTCCATCGCCTCGGTGCCGCCGGCCCCCGCCGAAATCTCCAACTGCGCGTCGCGGAAGTCGTCGGCCCCCTGCAGGAGCGAGCGCAACTCGTACTCGCGGAGCGACGTCTCGATGGCCGTCGTCTCCTGGTCGAGTTCGCGCAGCATCTCCTCGTCGGGTTCGGCCGCGAGCAGTTCATCCAACTCCTGCGCGCTGCGCACGCGCCCCTCGAGGCGGTCGAACGGCTCCACCCACGCCTTTAGCGCCTTGACGCGCTGCACCACGTCGCGCGCGCGCTCCTGGTCGTCCCAGAAGCCCGCACCGGTCATCTGGTGCTCGAACGTCGTTAGGCTTTCCCGCTTGCCGGCGAGGTCAAAGATACCTCCGCAGCTCGGTCAACCGCTCATCGTATCCCGAGAGCGTGCGCGCGCGTTCGGTGTCGGCCATCGGTGCGATTCTCCGCGAGTCCGCATGTGAAGCGAGCCGCCCTCCACCTCGGAGAACGGCCCGTCCGGTGTTCGTACGTCCTGTGCGGTAACATAGCGTCAGCGCCTCCCGCCTTCTACCCCGCGAGGCTGCAGCGCCGACGCTAGAAAATGCGCTTCCCCCCGGCCAGTACGTCGTTGAGCGCCTCTTGGAAGTGCGTCGTGCTCTCCGCGAATTCGCGCCCCACCTGCTCGACATATTCCTCGTAGCTCTTCTTGATCTCCTCGCGGAAGAGCTGCTTGAGCGTGCCGTTGCGCGCGCCTTCTTCCCGCTTCTGCGGATGGTAGGCAACCATGTCCGACACCAGCGCGCGCGCCAGGCGCCGTGCCTTTTGGTTCGGATCGTTGGAGAGGAACGGATTGATCGGGCGGCGCGCCGGAGGCGCGGGTGACGCGCCGGTCGCCGGGACCGAGCTGCCGGACGCGGTCGCCGGAGGGACGCTCGCTCCCGCCATCGCCGGACGCACCGGGTCCCCACCGCGCATGCCCTCGTCAGGCAGTCGTGGCGTGGGAGCGTCTGGCGGGACCGGCGCGGTCAATGGCGCCGCCGGCGCGCTCAATGGCGCGGCGGAGGCCGACGGCGGGGTCGAAATCGGCGCCTCAGACGTGAGCTCGCGCGGCGTACTCCGATCGATCGGAGCGCCAAATCCTCCGAGCGCTGGCGATGGTACAAAGGCCGGCGTCGGAGGGCGTAGCGTCGGCGGCGTGGTCGACGGCATCGTCGACGGCGTCACCGATGCCGGCGTCACCGGCGTGGGGCGCCGGGGCGGCGCGAACGGAGGAATGCGCGCCGCACCCGCATCACGTGCCGGTGCAGCACCTAACGACAACGCGGCGTCGCGCGCGCCGCCGTCACTCGGGCGCGCCGGTGCTGCCGATAGCGTCGCAGGCGGCGTCGCAGGCGGCGTCGTGGGTGGCACCGTCACCGTCGGTGAAGCGGCGCGTGGCGCCACAACCGGAGGGACAAACGGAGCGGGAGCAAAGGCGGCGGCTGGCGACAGATCGGTCGCCGGTGGGGCGTCATTTGGGCCGGCCGGCGTGAGCGTCGAGGTACTAGCTGCCCCAGTCGCGGTCCTCGCCCCCGCCTCGACGCTGCGCACCATCGAACTCGGGAAGTCGTCCGCCCACCGCACACTCGCCCCGACCGGGATCAACCCGCCGCAGATCGAACAACGTGCGCGCAGGTTGGCTCCCGTCACCTTGGCGGGGTCCACGCGATACACCGACTGGCACTCAGGACACGAGACGTTCATGACTCGTCAATCACACTGATGGTTCGCTGCGGACGCGGCGGCGTCGGTTCTGCACCAGCCGAAACGACGTCGGTCCGACGATCCACAGTATATACCGAACCGGCAAGGGTCTTCGCATACCCCTTCATCTCGGTCGCCAACTCAGCGACCTGCGCCGCGTTGCTGAAGTGACGGCGCTCGTTGGTGACCACGCCGATCGACAGCGTCATGAGCGGAACGCGATGCAGCTGGCCGCGACGATCCTTGCCAAAGAAGTAGCCGGCGCGCCGATCCGCCTCCGAATACTGGTACGGCACCAGGAGGTCGAACACGGTCACAATCTCCGAACAGATGTCGTTCAGCTCCGACGCCGGGATGATGAAGATGAAGTCATCTCCTCCAATGTGACCGACAAAGCCGCGCTCGCCGCAGACGCCTTTCACCACATCATGCAGCAGCTTGGCGAGCAGTCGTATCACGCGGTCGCCGTCGTAATAGCTGTAGCGATCGTTGAATTCCTTGAAGTGATCGAGATCGGCATAACACACGGCGAACAACTCTTCGCGTACCATGCGGCGCGCGATCTCGGCTTCGATCTCGATCGTCCCGGGAAGTCGCGTGGACGGGTGCACGTACACGTCTCGATCGGAGCGGCGCAGCAGCAGGTCAAGGCGCTGTGCGATCTCCGCGTCCGAGACGCCAGGGCGCAGAATCTCGTCGGCACCGCTCGCCAGCGCCTGTTCGAACGCACCGTCAACCGCGCCAAGCAGGACGACGGCGGGGACAATTCCGGTGAACGAATCCGACTTGAGCCGTCGGCACGCGTCCCACAGCTCGCTGCTCGCATCCTCGCGGCGCGCGTCAAACACCACGAGCCGCGGACGACTGCGGAGCGCCACGTCGAGCAGTGCGTTGCCGCTGGCGACCTCGATCGTGGGCATGCCGCGCTCCCGCATCCACGACGCCACGGCCGCGGGGAGCGTCTCGCCACGCGGGGAGAACAGCATCGCGGAAGGAAGCGGCACGCTATCGATGGGGTGAGCAGGACGGGCGCAAGATACCCGGCAAGAAAGTCCTAGTCAAAACTGGCAAATCGTTGTCTCGCCGCACCTTCGCAATCGCGACGCCTGCCGGCTGCTGGCTGAAGAAGCAATATCGGGGACTGCTCCTCCTCAACGCTACGACGATCTGTTCGCGCTTCGGTGACATGCAACAAGTGCCTGACAGCACATGACTTTGCGCGCTCGTCATGCGCACGGCGCGAGTCGTCACGGTCAGCGCCCGATCGCCAGCGGAACGTCGATCGACACCTCATACGTCCGGCCAAGCGCGGTCCGTCGCTGGGCGAGCCGCAACGCGACGGACGCATCGATGGCGCTCAGCACATGGTTGCCGAGCACGACTCCAAGATCGGCCACCGCTGAACGGTACCGGTCGTTGCTCCGGCGAATGAGCTGGCGAAAGAGCGAATACTCGCCATCCGCCCCCTCCCACGACCACCGGAACTCCGGCCGAATCGCACGCTGCAGGTAGAACTGCTCGGCTTTCGTCCACTCGGCGGTGCCACGCTCGGGACTCTGGAAGGGGTCCTTCCAGTAGGTGCGACGAGCGAGCAGCCACATTGCACCGTTGAAGGTGGTCGTATCTCGCTCTGGCTGGAGAAGCCCTCCCCCCGCCCCGACGTCGAACACTCCACTCGACGCGAAGTGCTGCATTCGCTCGTAGTAATCGAAATCTCCCACCGGGCGAAGCGCCGAAAAGGCGGCCCGAGCCACGTTGGACGCCAGGGCGCGGTACTCGTCGCGCGTCCGGCGGGCGACGCGGGTGTGGCCGTTGTAGCTGGAAAGCGCAAACGCCTCGATCGCGACATAAGCCAGGGCGCGACGTTGGCGAAGGATCGCCTGCCCTGCCCCCGGCAAGACCGCCGACGCGAGGATCGCCCATGAGGTCGGACGTACCGTCGCGGCGGCGGAGTCACGAGCCCCGGCGGTCGGGGATCGCGTCTCGGTCAGCGAGATCACCGACCCTCGATCCACAAGTCGTGGCGCACTGACGCGCTGCGCGTTCGCAGGACCTGCCGCGAAGACCAGCAAGAACGCGATGCCGAAGCTGGCCCCTGCCGCCCCTCCGCGGACACGCTCTCGTCCCCCTGGCAGAGGGGGCATCAGAAGGAGAGTCGGAGCGACAGGTACGTGGGAGCCTGACCAGCGTCGGCGGACAAGCCGGCAAAGACGCGGGCGAAGTCGATGACCAGACGACGCGCTACGAAACCGATGCCGAGCGTGGGTCCTCCCGACTCGGTTGAACCGGACGAGAAGACGTAGCCCGCGCGCAGGAACGCCCGCTTCTCCCAGACAAATTCGCCGCCGAAACGCGGGAGGGGCTTCCCCACCGGCACCTCGTCGATGACGTCGGCGGAGATGAGGAGTTCGGCGTCGTCCGCGTATTCCTTGGGAATCACGTACTTGGCCGTCGCGCCGATCTGCAGCCGCGTCGGGAGCGGATCCGATTGCGGGCTGTCGTTGATCTGGAGGTCGACGCCGACGTTCCGGATGGCCGCGCCGATCGTGATCGGAAGCTTGGTCGGCAGGTCGAACTGCGCACCCAGATCGAAGGCACTCGTCGACGATTGCTTGGTCGGGAGCGACGGGCAGAGTCCTTCGCAGTCAAAGCGAAACTGGACGAGCTTGTACGAGACGCCGGCCCTCATGCGCCGTCCGATCGTTGACGCGTAAGTGCCGACCAGGGCGAGGTTTCTGGGGAGGATCTTCCCCACCACGTTACCCTGATTGTCGGCCGCCGGGATCTCGCCGCCGAAGTCCAGGATGTTGGCCGATAGTGCAAAGACGCCGAGTAGCGAGGAGGCGGCGGTAACCGTCAGCGCTTCGCTGGTGCCGATCACGCTCTGCGAGTGGTGAAGCGCGGCATCACCCCGCCGGACCGTCGCGATTCCCGCTGGGTTCCACCAGACGCCGTCGCCGCTTCCGTTCGCCGCCATCATCGACTGCCCCATACCCACGGCCCGAGCCGACACCGGCAGGAGGAGAAACAGCGCCGCCTGATCGGCCAGTCCGCTCTGCGCCTGAACTCGTCGCGGCGCGAGAGTCGCGCCCACGACGAGTCCTATGACCGCTACCTGACGCAGGCGACTAAACGGGCGTCGCCTCATCAGTGAGCATGATGGGGATATCGTCGCGGATGGGATATTGGAGGCGGCAGGCTGGACAGACGAGTACCGCTTCGCGCTCGCGGTGTTCCAGCGCTCCCTTGCAGCGCGGGCAGACGAGCAAGGCCAGCAGTTGGGGCGAAAGGGTCACGACGCGGGGTCCTCTGGAATGACGAAGCCGAAGCGCTTGAGCGAGCGCTCGTTGCGCCGCCAGTTGTCGAGCACTTTCACCCACAGGTCCAGATACACGCGGACGCCCATCAGCGTCTCCACTTTCTTGCGTGCGTCGGTCCCGATGGCGCGAATCCGTTCACCGTCTCGGCCGATGACAATGTGCTTCTGGCTTTCGCGCTCGACGAAAATCACGGTGCGAATGTACACCGGGTCCCGATCCTCTCGGAACTCCTCGACTTCGCAGGCGATGCTGTACGGCACTTCGTCTTCGAGCTGCTCGAGTGCCGTCTCCCGCACGAGCTCCTCGACGAAGAATCGGAGGTGTTGTGTCGAGACGTCTTCACTGTCGTAGAGGAACGGACTTTCGGGGAGACGTTCGGTGAGCCGTGCCTCGAGCTCGGCCAGTCCTTCGCCCGTGCTCGCCGAGACGAAGACGGCGTCCGGGTTGTCGAGCACGTGTCGCGCGCGATCGTCGGCGCTCAGCAGGTCGGCCTTGTTGATGACCGTGACGACCGGGGCCTTGGGCGGGTGCTCGAGATGCGCGATCTGCAGGAGCGGTTCCACCGGCCCCTTGCTGCCATCCACGAGATAGGCAATGACGTCGGCGTCATCGAGGGCGGCCAGCGCTTCGCTGCGCATGGCGCGATGCAGCGCATAACGCGGGTGCAGGAGTCCAGGCGTGTCGTGGATGATGAGTTGCGCATGGTCGCGCGACAGGATGCCCACAATGCGCTTGCGCGTCGACTGCGGCTTAGGGCTCGTGATGGCGAGTTTCTCGCCCACGAGTTTGTTGAGGAGGGTGGATTTGCCGGCGTTAGGCCGGCCGACGACCGTGACGATGCCCGCTCGAGTCATGGCGGAAAGGTAGTCGGAAAAACAAAACGCGGGCCGTATGGGAATCCATACGGCCCGCGAAGGGGTGCCGGCGACGGCCTACTCTCCCGCGATCTCTCGATCGGAGTACCATCGGCGCTGTAGGGCTTAACGACCGTGTTCGGGATGGGAACGGGTGTGGCCCCTACGCTCTAGTCGCCAGCGATTTGTTACGCGTGTGATCTTGGCGTGTGCAACCGCTTCAGTGCGTCGGCCTGAGAAGGCGTGGCGCTGAGTGGTCGGTCGCGTGTAGCTGCCAGGATCGCGACGCAAAGGAAGCGATCGACAGCGGATGTTGGTGATCGTGGTAATTGGATCTTTTTCGATTCTGCGTGTTCTGCGAGTCTTGAAATTGGTGAGTCAAGCCGCACGGGCGATTAGGACCGCTGCGCTCGGAGCCCATTGCTGGGCGTC
>CAZLLP010000175.1:0-12179 GCA_964560345.1 uncultured Gemmatimonadaceae bacterium | reverse complement strand
AGCGCAGGAACTGGTAGCGCTCGGAGTTGCGCTCGTACTCCAGGTTCACGTTGAGCAGGAACGCCGCCTCGGTCCCGTACTCGTCGACCTGTACCGAGTGGTCGATGACGAGGTCGACGGGCTGCAGCGGGTTGATCTTGGTGGGATCGCCGCCCAGGGTGGCGATGGCGTCACGCATCGCGGCCAGGTCCACCACGCACGGGACGCCGGTAAAGTCCTGCAGCAGGACGCGCGCGGTGCGGAAGGCAATCTCCTTGTCCACCGGGTGCTTCACGTCCCAGGTGGCCAGCGTCTCGATGTCGCCCTTCTTCACGAAGGCCCCGTCCTCGCCGCGGAGGAGGTTCTCGAGGAGCACTTTGAGGGAGAAGGGGAGCCGGTCCACCTTGCCGCCAGACAGCGCCCGCAGCGCGTCGAGCCGGAAGATGGTGTACGACTGGGGGCCAACGGTGAGGGTGGCCTTGCTGCCGAAGGAGTTCGGATGGGTCATGAGCTCATCACGCAGATGAGGGCGCCGCCGGTCGCGGCGCGTGAGTCTCGGAGCCACTGACAGCGGCGCACGGCCCCCGCCAGGCTGCGGGTAATGTAGTGGCCCGGTGCCGACTCCCCCACGCCCACGTGCGGCCTTCGACGACAGTGCTTCCACGACGCCGCATGGGTGGACGCGTCGACTATCCGGCGGCGCGTGGTCTGACAGGTTCCGATTGCGCGCCGGGCGACCGGTCCGGTGGAAACGCTCCGCACACGCGGATAGGAGAAGGAGGAAGCATGGCCACACTGTTGCACACCACCCCCGAATTCGGCGATTCCATCCTCCCCACGACCAAGTCGATGAAGGCGCTCGTCTTTGCCAAGGCGGGACTGGTGGAACTGCGTGAGAAACCCATCCCCGTCGTCGGCCCCACCGACGCCCTCATCAAGCTCACGCTCACGACGATCTGCGGGACATGCTCGATTGCCGCCTCGGCGTGTCGCGCGACCTCGGCGCCGACATCGTCATCAACGCCCGCACCGAAGATCTGGTCGCGACGATTCTCGAACTCACCAACGAACGTGGCGTCGACGTGGCCATCGAAGCGTTAGACACGCAGCCGCCTGATGAACACGCTCGAAGGGGGTCGCCTCGACCTCCGTCCGCTGGTCACCCACCGCTTTCCGCTCGATCGGATCGTCGAGGCGTACGACCTGTTCGCCAACCAACGTGACGGTGTGCTGAAGGTGGCCATCACACCGTGGCGGCCCGCGCGGCGTCCTCGGACGTCGCGCCCCTCTGCGGTAGATTGGGTCCCTGACGGACACGTGGCATCTCTCGCGTCCGTTGCGGGGCCCGGTGTTTTTCCGGCCTCGGTTCCTCAATCCAGGCCAGATGATGTCGCTCGAAGCGCAGGTCGCGGAGCTCGCCATCCGACTCATGGAAGTGGAGTCGACGAGCGGGCGTGAAGGGGCGGTGATCACCGTTGCCGAGTCGCTGCTCGGTAGCCGAGGGTGGTCGACGGAGCGCATCCCGGTGAGCGACGGGCGCGACGCCGTGCTCGCGCTATCGTCGCCCGAGCCGGTCGTCACCTTGTCGACGCACCTCGACACGGTCCCGCCGTATTTCCCTCCGCGATTGGAAGGGGATACGCTGCACGGTCGCGGCTCGTGCGACGCCAAGGGCATCGCCGCGTCGATGATCCTCGCCGGTGAGCGCCTGCGTGCGCGCGGCATTCCCGTCGCCCTGCTCTTCGTCGTTGGAGAAGAGACCACGCACGACGGCGCGCACGCGGCCAACGCGCGCCCCATCACCTCGCGCATCATCATCAACGGCGAGCCCACCGAGAGCACGCTGGCGGTCGGAACCAAGGGGGCGATGCGGGCGATCATCCGCACCAGGGGGCGCGCCGCGCACTCCGCCTATCCCGAGTTGGGGCACTCGGCCACGCGCGACCTCGTGCAGCTCCTGGCCACGCTCGATGACGTGCAGTGGCCCAGCGATCCGCTGCTCGGTGCCACCACGGTGAACATCGGGATGCTGAGCGGCGGGGTGGCCGACAACGTCATCGCCCCGGCCGCCGAGGCGCGCCTGATGCTGCGCCTCGTGACCGGCGTCGAGGAGGTGTGGCCGATTGTGCAGCGCTGGGTCGGCGACCGCGCGACGGTGGAGCAGGGGATCACCATCCTCCCCGTGCGGTTGGGAACGCTCGATGGCTTTCCCACGAGCGTTGCCGCCTTTGCCACCGACATTCCCGCGCTCTCAAACTGGGGAACGCCGTATCTGTTTGGCCCCGGCTCCATCCACGTCGCGCACACCGCGCACGAGCACGTGTCGGTGCGCGAGCTGGCGGACGCGGTGTCGGCCTACGAGCGCATTGCGCTGGGTGCGCTGGAACGCGAGGGGCTCTCGCAGTACCTCAGCGCTCCATGAGCACGCTGGCTCGTACGTGGGCCAGCGCAACGGGCTCTGGCTTCTCGTGAGCCAGCGCCACAGCCAACGCTCTGGCTCTTACTTCAGCCAGAGCCACAGGCCGTAGAGTCCGACGCCCAGCCCGCCGACGGCGATCACGGTTCCCACATCGTCGCCGATGATGAGCCCGCCCAGGAAGGCGGCGCCGCCGACAATGGCCATCGCCTGACCGCGCCCGGTGCGGCTGGCAACGACCGGTGCCGGCAGGCGCGGGGCGTCCGCCACGTGCAACCGAACCCCGGCCACCGAGGCGTCGAGTCGCGGTCCAACCGACGGCACCGTCGAGGCGGCGGCAACGGCGGCCGGTCCGCTGGATTGCGCCGCGGCGATCATGGGGGCGGCGGCGATGAGCGAAGCGCCAAGCGCGAGGCGAACGAGCAGGGTGCGCGCAGTCATGTGGTCGAGAGGCAAAGGGTTGAGCACCGACAGCTGGACGGGCGGGAAAGCTACGGGCGTGATACCTTGCCTCCAACGCGGCAGGTTCCGATTTGCCGTTTCTTTCGGCAGTGACTTCAGAAGCCTCAGCTTTCCACGTCGCGGTCGCTGGCGGCCCCAAGCGACCGAGGACTATTTTATCCCCCCCAACGCCTGACGAGAGACGGAATGCCGACCCCGCCGAAAAAGATCCGCAAGCAGTACAGCAACACCGAGTATCCCGAAGTCCTCCTCCGCTTCGAGGACGGACACGAGATTCACGTGCCGAAGGGGCACACCAAGTCCTTCGACTGCTACGAGGGCGAGCGGATCAAGATCCTCGCCAAGTACGATCCGACCTCGGCGGAACGCGAGAAGGTGGACACGTTGCGCGCCGAGCAGTTCCCGGACGCAGTGGCGTGATCCGCAGGGCGGCCGCGGCAGCCCTGCTCCCGTTGGTGCTGGCGACTGGTGTGCTTCGAGCCCAGTCGCCAGCCGTCGCCTCCGGCGGTGCTCCCGCCGGCGCTTCTGCCGGCACTTCTGCCGGCACTTCTGCCGGCGCTTCTGCCGGCGCCACACGTGGCGTCGTCTCAGGCGTCCCGCTCGCTGTCGCTGCGAGCGTAGACACCGCGGCCCTGCGGCGGACGCTCGATGCCCTGGCCGACGCGCATCATGGCGTCGTGGGCTACACGGTGCGTGACATCGACACCGGCGCCAGCATCTCGCGGCGCGGCGACGAGACCTTCCCCACCGCCTCCCTCATCAAGGTCCCGATCCTCGTCACGGTCTTTGATCTCGTGGCGAAGGGGACGCTGTCGCTCGACGACAAGCTCACCGTCCTCAAGATCGACAAGGTGCCGGGCGCGGGGACGTTGCAGTTCATGCACGACGGCATCGAGATCACCGTGCGTGATGCGGCGTGGCTCATGACCACGATCAGCGACAACACCGCCACCAACGTCCTGCTCGACCGCATCATCATCCGGCGCGTCTGGGACAAGATGGAGTCGCTCGGGCTGATGCACACCAAGGTGCACTCCAAGTCCTTCCTGCGCAGTTCGAGCGTGGCGATGGATTCGTCGGTGAAGTACGGGCTGGGAGTCACGACCCCCAACGAGATGGCGCGCCTCTTCGAGCGGCTCGCGCAGGGGAAGGGTGTGTCGCCGGCGGCCGATTCGGTGATGCTTGACATCCTCGCGCATAACGAGGATGGTGTGCTCCTGCAGCGCTTCGCCGGCGGCGTGCGCGCGGCGCACAAGACGGGGGCCACCGATGCCGTGCGTACCGAGTGCTCGCTCTTCTATCTTCGCAGTCGCGTGGTGGCGTGTGTCTTCACCAAGGAGAATGTGGACCAGCGCTGGGTGCTCGACTCCGAACCGCAGGTGACGATGGCGCGCATGGGCGAGGCGATCGTCAACGCATGGGGACTTCCCGCCAAGGCCCCATGATCCGGATCACTCCCAAGGTCGCCGACGCGCTGCTCCACGGGCGCCCCGTCGTGGCACTGGAGAGTTCGGTGCTGGCCCAGGGACTCCCCATTCCGGCCAATCGCGAGGCCGCCGAGCGCATGATGCTCGCCGTGGCGCGCGGTGGAGCGGTCCCCGCCGTCACCGGCGTCATCGACGGCACGCCCACGCTCGGCCTAACGACGGAGGAGCTCGAACGCTTCCTGGCCCGCGACGGGATCCGCAAGGTGTCGGCGCGCGACCTCGCCGTCACGGTGGCGCAAGGAGGATCGGGGGCCACGACGGTGGCCGCGACGCTTGCCCTAATCGCCCGAAGCGACATTCGCGTCTTTGCGACTGGCGGGATCGGCGGGGTGCATCGGGAGCCCGACTTCGACGAGTCGGCCGACCTCATCGAGCTGGCCCGCACCCCGCGCGTGGTCGTCTGCGCGGGCGCGAAGTCGATCCTCGACCTGCCCGGGACGCTCGAGCGCCTCGAGACACTCGGCGTCCCGGTGATCGGCTATCGCTGTCGCGAGTTCCCCGCCTTTTTCTCCACGTCGAGCGGGCTCCCGGTCACCGCGGTCGCCGAATCTGCGGAAGAGATCGCGGAGATCGAGCGGGCGCACCGCCGGCTTGGGCGAGATGAGGCGCTTCTCATTGTGCAACCGCCTCCGGCCAGCGAGGCGATTCCGCGCGAGGAAATCGAGGCGGCGGTCTCGGATGCCTTACGAGAAGCGGCGGCGCTCCACGTGCGCGGCGCGGCCGTGACGCCATTTCTCCTCGCGGCGGTCGAACGTGCAACCGCTGGGCGTTCGCGAAAGGCCAACCTGGCACTGCTCGAGGCCAACGCGCTGCTCGCCGGACAGATCGCCGCCGCGCTCGCCCGTGACGACATTCCACCCGTGCCGTCGGGGCGCGCCCACGCGTCTTGAGCATGGGCGCCGTGGGCACGGCGCGATGTCAGTGGCTAGTTTTCGGATGAGTGCCAGTACGCAGTCCTGCAGGTCGGCAAGACGCTTCACGAACGGGAGTATTGAACACGCCGCGTTCGGAATGGTACAATAGGCCAGCACGCTCGATTCGGAGGTAGTGCGAGAGATGCCGACTCCATTCCTGAGTTCCGAGGAGTACGATGAGCGCGCCCATCAGCTCTATAACGAGGGGCACTATGATGAGGCGCTCGATGTTCTTCGCGAGGGGCTCGCGCTCTATCCGCACGCGGTAGAGCTGCACGTTGGCGTCGGCTATGCCCGACTGGCCCGCGAGGAATTCGCGTGGGCGCGTCGCAGCTTCGAGGAAGCGCTCATCCTCGATCCCGAACACGAAGACGCCCTGGCCGGGCTTGGCGAAGTCCTGCTCAAGCTCGGGCAGGAAGACGCCGCACGAAAGGCGTTCCAGACCACTCTCGCGTTAGGGTACGAAGACGATCTCGAGCTCATGCTCCAGATCGGGCGCGCCCTCTTTCGCGAGGGACTCATCGAAGACGCGAAGGAGTTCTTCGAGGTCGCGGTGCGGCAGGCCCCCGACTCGGCCGAGGCGGTCGCGCTCGTGGGGTATTCGCAGCATCGCATGGGCGATGACGAGGCAGCGATCACCACGCTGCGCCGTTCGTTGCAGCTCGATTCCGATCACACCGAGGCGCGCATCTACCTCGGCAACATCCTGTACGATCGCGGCGAGTACGAAGCGGCGCTGTATCACCTCGATCGCTCCAAGCCCGAAGATCACTGGGACGAGTTGGGCATCTGGCGCCTGATGGAGCTCAAGCGCACCATCCATCGCCTCCCCGACGACGACCCGGAGCTCAAGAAGTGGGAAGAGCGCCTGGCGGAGCTGGCCGGCGAACCCGATGACATCGACGAGATGCTCGCCGAAATCGAGCAGCGCGCGATGGAAGCCGACCAGAACGACGTGAAGCAGCAGCTCGAGCTATTCGGGTCGATGCTGAGCGGATTGGTGGAGCAGAAGGTCGAAGGGCACGATCACCGCGTGATGATGCGCGACGGTCGGGCGTTCAATGGCAGTTGGGACGAGATCGTGCGGCAGATGCGTGACGGCAACGCCACGTTCACCGGTCGCTCGGTTCAGGACTACATGCTCAACGAGGCACGGCGCGGCTTCTCGCTCACCGGGATCGTGATCCCGACGGGCGACGCGGAGAGCTTCATTCGCGGCAGTGCCGACGCCGGGCTCCTGCGCATCCTCACGTAGACCACCTCGATCAACATGACGATGGATGGCCAACGTACGGCGCGGGCTGCGTTCGACGCAGCCCGCGTGTCGTTTGACCGCCTGACGAGCGCCGTCGACCCGGGTGAGGTCGACAACGCCCTCATCGAGGCTTGGGCCGGGACCGAAAACGTCCTGCGCGCCCTCGCCGGATCCAACGTGCTGAGTGGCGTGGCGCTCGTGCGCGAGCTGCGCCAGCGCAACCTGCTGGCCCTCGACGACGCCCACGCGCTGGTCGACTTTCACGCCGCCGCCGAGCGCGCCGCCACGGATGACTACGTCGTGACCGCGACTGACGTCGACGCGGCGCGAGCGGCGCAGGAGCACCTCACGCGCCTGCTGGCGCGCGAGATGGGCGCCGAGCAACCGCGGCAGGGGGCGTACTCGGGACCTATCTCGACCCCGGTCACGCCTCGCCCAAGCATCGACCCGCTCCCCCCTCCGCCCCCGATTCCCCCGCCCGCCAGGAGCAATCCCCTGGCCGGGGCGATCGTTGTCGTCGCCCTCCTGGCGGTGCTCGGCGCCGCGGGGTACTACGCCTTCACCTTCAAGCGTCAGCCCGACGACCTGGTCAAGGGGCGCGCCGCCTTTGCGGCTGGCGACCGGCTCACTGCGCGCAACGCCTTCTCGGCCGCGGCCGGGAGCCAGCCCACACTGGCGGAGCCGCACATCTATCTGGGGCGTATCGCCCGCGACGAGGGGGACCGCGCCACCGCGGGGAGCGAACTGCGACGCGCCGTGGAACTCGAGCCCGGGAACTATCTCGCGCACCGCGAACTCGCGGCGTTCCTGCTCGCCACCGGACAGCCGGAACTCGCCCGGTCGTTCTACCAGCGCGCCATCGAGCTCAACCCGACCGACAAGGTCTCGCTGGGCTACATGGCCTGCACGCTGCACCGGTTGGGGCGCACCGACCTCGCCGTGCGCTTCTTCCAGCGCGCCGGGGGCGGGGAGTGGGATGCCTGCAAGGCGACGCCGCCAGGGCCGTTGATGCCGCCAGCTGCACCGCCTGGCGCCGTCCCCGGCGCCCCGCTTCCGCGCTGATCGTGCCGGGGACGCCGCAGGGGCGTCCCCGTTGAGCAGACGCCACCACGGCGTCGCCGTCGCCTCACCCAAGCCACGTCCGACATGATTCGCTCGCTCGCCCCCGAGAGAGTGCACCGTACGGTCCTCGCCAATGGACTCACCGTGCTCATTCACGAGGATCACTCGGCGCCGGTCGCGGCCGTCGTCACCTACGTGAAGGCCGGTTACTTCGACGAGACAGACGACGTGGTCGGCATCGCGCACGTCCTCGAACACATGTTCTTCAAGGGAACGACCAATCGCGGCGTGGGCGAGATCGCCAGACAAACGAAGGCCAGCGGTGGCTACCTCAACGCGGCGACGATCTACGATCACACGTCGTACTACGCCGTCCTCCCCATCGAGGGCTTCGACGCCGGACTCGCCATCCAGGCCGATGCGTATGCCAACTCGGTGATCGATGCCGACGAACTGCGCCGCGAACTCGAGGTGATCATCGAGGAGGCCAAGCGAAAGGAGGACAGCCCGGGAGCGGTCACCACCGAGACGCTCTACGAACTTCTGCACGACCGCCATCGCATTCGCCGGTGGCGCATCGGCCGCGAGGATCCGCTGCGCGCGCTGCGTCGCGACCAGCTCGTGACGTTCTATCGCAACTTCTATCGCCCGTCCAACACCGTGCTGGTCATCGCCGGCGACGTGACCCCGGAGGCGATCCTGCCGCGCGTGGCCGAACTGTACGGCGCGCTCCCCGACGGTGACATCGCTCGCGTTCCCGGCGACCAGGAGATTGCAGCTCCAGGGCGCCGCTATCGCGAACGCGCGGGCGACATCGCCGAGACGCAAGTCGCGATTGGCTGGCGCACCCCCGGCACTCGCCACGCCGACACCCCCCTGCTCGACCTGGTCGCCGGCGTGCTGTCGTCCGGTCGGTCGTCGCGGTTCTATCGCGCCGTGCGCGAAAAGCGATTGGCGTCGAGCGTGTCGGCGTACAACTACACGCCGACCGAACTTGGCGTCTTCGTCCTGCACGCCGACGGACCGGCCGACCGCGCCCCGGAGGCCGCGCGCGCCATGTGGGGCGAGTTGCAGACACTGCTCGCGCGCGGCGTCGAGGCTGGCGACCTGCAGCGCGCGCAGCGGCTCTTCGAGTCGCGCTGGCTGCGGCGGCTCGAGACGATGGAAGGGCAGGCCAACTTTCTCGCCGAGTGGGAAGCGTTAGGCAACTGGCGCTGGGCCGATGAATACGCCGCGCGCATGCTCGCCGCCACGCCGGCCGAGGTGGCCGAGGTCGCGCGCCGCTACCTCGATCCGGCGCAGGCGTCGATGATGGTGTACCGTCCCGAATCGGCTCCGGAGTTTGCCTCGGGCGTCGTCGAGGCCTTCGCCTCGCTCGACAACGCCCCGGAATCCACGCTGGAGTCGGTCACGCTCCCCCCCGCACCGACTGTCGCGTCGATGGCGACCGGCACGGCGCCGGAGCGCACGCACGGCCACGTCACCGTCTTTCGCACCGCGCGCGGCGTCCCGATTCTCGTCAGGCGCAAGGTGGGGACGCCGATCGTGCATCTCGGGCTCTATTCGCGCGGGGGCGCGCTCGATGAGGCGCCGGAACACGCCGGGATCGCCACGCTCCTCTCGCGCACCACGCTCAAGGGGACCGCGCGCCGCACCACCGACATCATCGCGCTCGAGACGGAGCTGCTGGGCGGCACGATTGCGCCCACCGTCACGAGCGACGGGTTGGGGTGGACGCTCTCGGTGACCAACAAACATCTCGCAGCAGGGATCGACCTGCTCGCCGATGTGGTGCTCTCGCCGTCCATGCCGTCGGCGGCCTTCGAGACCGAGCGAAGCGTGGCGTTGTCGCAACTCGCGCAGCTGCGCGACGACATGATGCGATATCCCGTGCGCCTGGCGACCGAGGGCGCCTTTGCCGGCCACCCGTACGGTCGCGGCATCCTCGGGAACGAGGACTCGCTGCGCGCCATCACGGTCGACGATGCCCTCGCCTGGCATCGCGACCATGTGCGACAGTCTCCGTGTGTGCTCGCCGTCGTCGGCGACGTGGACCCCGTCCAGGTCGCGCAGTTCCTCGCGTCGGCGTTTCACGAACTCGACTATCGTGAAGCGGGCGAGCTTGAGGTCCCCACGTGGCCCTCGAGCGTCGTGCAGCGCGTAGAGTCGCGCGACAAGGCCCAGACCGGACTCGCCCTCGCCTTCCCCGGTCCGTCGCGCCGCGACGATGCCCGGGTCTCGGCACACCTGATGGCGGGAGTGGCCAGCGGACTTGGCGGGCGCTTCTTCGATGAGCTGCGCGACAAGCAGTCGCTGGGCTACACCGTGCACGCCGCGTCGAGCGATCGTCTCGCCGCCGGGATGTTCCTCTCGTACATCGGCACGTCCCCCGAGAAGGAGGACATCGCGCGCGCCGGACTCCTGCGCGAGTTCGAGAAGCTGTGCGAGTCGCCCATCACCGAGGGCGAACTCTCCCGCGCGCGGACCTACGCGTTAGGCACGCACGCCATTGCCGAGCAGTCGGGTGGCAACGTCCTGGCCGAACTGGTCGATGCGTGGCTCTACGGCTCCGGCCTCGAGGAACTCGATCGCTTCGCCGACCGCTTGAAGGCCGTCACCCCGCAGTCGATGCAGCAACTGGCGCGGGACTACTTCGACGCCGGCCGGCGAGTGGAAGGGATCGTGCGGTGGCGAACGAAGGGCTAAGGCGGATGACGAGAAGACGAGAAGACGAGATACCGACCCTCGAGCGCCACACTCGGCGCCGCGTACGCCGAACTCGTCTTCCCGTCTTCCCGTCCTCCCGTCTTCTAGGAGAGAGGTGGGTTCATGATCTTCCCGACGAACAGGATCGTCCCGCTCAACCGCTCGCGCAGCGCAAAGACGAATGGACGGTCGACGCGCACCACGGTGCGCTGCGGCAGCGACGTCACCTCGATTCCGATCGTCGTCACCGCGGCCGCCTCGGTCCCCACTTCGTTCACGTCGACAAAGCTGTTCTGCTTCACGAACGAGATGAACAGGTTGCGTCCCACCGTCGAGGACAGGCGCGTGAAGTCCGCCTGACCCGCATTGAAGGGGAGGTTCATCCCCATCTTCTGGAGCGGCTCGTTGAGCTTGCGCTCCCACGACATCTTGAAGCGCGGCAGGCTCAGGTCCACGTCGGCGGTGCGGAGCGCGGCGATCGCGTTCGCCCACACGGTCGCATTGAGTGAATTCACCAGCGACTGTGCGCTCTCGCCTTCCCGCGGAAGGATGACCGTCATCGAGAACGCATCGCCGCCGTAGCCCAGGTCAACGAGGGTGCGGCCGTCCACCGACGCCACGCGCATCGTGTCGGTGCGCTTCATCATCGGTACCGATACTGTCGATCCCGACTCGAGCTTGAACGGCGTCGACACCGTCTGCTTCGGGTCGAAGGCCTCACGCCAGTCACCCTTGAAGTAGATGGCGTTCATCAGGATCATCACGAGGTCGGCGCTCAGTTCGTCGAGCACCTTCTCGATCTTGCCGTTGGTCGCGGTCTTCGCCCAGCCGTTGATCGTCGCCAACGCCGATGCGCTCGCGAAGTCCAACGGCGCCGTGGTGGCGTCGAAGTACGACTTGGACTCGCTGAGGAAGGTCGGCTCGATCGCCGGGCCGAAGGTGTCGCGGTAGAAGATCGAGTTGGCGATGCGGAAGTCGACGTGCGAGTCGAGGGCACGCAGCATCGCGATGAGGTCGCGATACGCCGCCAGCACGTCGGGGCGCGACATGGCGCCCACGCCGAGCGTCGTGCGCATTTCATCCTGCGTCGCGCCGGCAGTCCCGTTCATCACCATGCCTAACGCCACCGAGGCCGACAGCGGCGACATGAAGATGTTCGCTGCCGGCGTCTCGGCGTTCACTCGCGCCAGCAACTGGAAGCCGAAGCCGTTCGCCGCCGTGATGATCCCTTGCTCGGCGGGCGTCAGGGCTCGCGGCAGCGCCGTGATCGCCTTCGGCACCCCACCTGGCCCGTTAGGCGCGTCAGCGCACGCCGTGAGAAGGAGGAGACAGGTGCCTGCCGCTGCGGTGAAATGCCGTCCCATGTTGATCTCCCCCGTCTTCTCGTCTTCCGGCGCGCAGCGCCGCAAGCCTATCGTCGCTCCGCCGCCGGATACCCCAACGCATCGTTGATCCAGCGCACCAGCGGAGCCATCGCCCTGAAATCCTTCTCGACTTGCTGCGGAAGCTTGGCCGACACGGCCGTCGCGTCGTCGATCGGTGCCGATACGGTGAACGAGGCGTGCCGCAGCAATGCGGCGTGCGCGTGGTCCGCATCGTAGCCGCGCGGCGTGCGCGTCCACTTCCCCTCCTCGCTCAGCGATCCGAATCGGCTCGTGAGCGCCTTCGCCTTCAGCAGCTTGTTCAACTTGATCAACATGGCTCGTTCTCCTGCAGATCGGTTTCGATCGCCCCGAGCACGCGCTCAGGGAAGTGGACTCATCAAGATGCCCCGGGATCGCTCGTAGCTGGCAAGCAGCTGGGGCCCTATCCCCACGATCGCGGTGGCAATCACCAGCCCGACCACGCCCACGAGGATCACGTACTCGGACATCACTGCGCCGGTGCGGTCCCGGACC
>CAZLLP010000174.1:0-12194 GCA_964560345.1 uncultured Gemmatimonadaceae bacterium | reverse complement strand
CACCCGCTACATCGAACGCCACGGCGGGTGGCGCATCGAGGTCATGTCGCACTCCGACGGAACGCTGGGTGGGATCAAGGAAGTCGTCTTCAAGGTCGTCGGCGATGGCGCCTTCGGCGCGATGCGCTGGGAGTCGGGGGTGCATCGTGTGCAGCGCGTCCCGGCGACCGAGGCGGCCGGGCGTATTCACACGTCGGCTGCAACGGTTGCCGTGCTCCCCGAAGCGGAAGAAGTCGATGTCAGCATCGACGAGAAGGACCTCCGCATCGATGTGTACCGTGCGTCGGGGCCCGGCGGCCAGGGCGTCAACACCACCGACTCGGCAGTGCGCATCACGCACATCCCCACCGGGATCGTCGTCTCGCAGCAGGACCAGCGTTCGCAGATCCAGAACAAGGCGAAGGCGATGGAAGTGCTGCGCGCCCGCATCCTCGACGCGCGCCTGGCCGAGATTCAGTCGGCGCGCGCTCGCATGCGCAAGACGCAGGTGGGCACCGGCGATCGATCGGCCAAGATTCGCACGTACAACTTTCCGCAGAGCCGCATCACCGACCATCGCATCAACCTGACGATGCACGACATCTCGCGGGTGATGGACGGCGATCTCGGCAAGCTGATCGAGGCGCTCAAGCTCGCCGACACGGAGGAGAAGCTCTCCGGCGACGGCAGCGCGGCCTGACGTGCAGCGCGTCGTCGCACGCGCAGCTGGCGGCGACGGGACGGTCGCCGCAGTGGTGGCCGAGGTGGCGGCGCAGCTGCAACCGCTGCTGGGGAGCGACGGCGACCGCGAGGCCCGCGAGCTGGTCGCGGCCGTCATGCACCAGCCGCGTTTCTGGCCCTCTACCGCGGCCGCTACGCCCCTCGACGAGGAGAGCTGGGCGAGGATTCGGCAGGCAGCAGATCGTCGCGCTGCGGGCGCGCCGCTCGCCTACGCCGTACGCTCGGCCCCGTTCCGGCACCTCTCGCTGTACGTCGATGAGCGCGTCCTGATCCCACGCCCCGAGACCGAGTACCTCATCGATCTCGTGCTCGCGACGCCGCAGGGACGGGCGCGAGGGGTTGCGGTCGACATCGGGACCGGATCTGGCGCGATCGCGCTGGCCCTGGCCAGCGAAGGCGCCTTCTCGCGGGTGATCGCCACTGACATTTCGGGCGATGCGCTCGCCGTCGCGCGGGACAATGCCGCACGGCTCGCCCCAGCGCTCCATTGCCCGGTCGATTTTCGCGCCGGCGATGCGCTGTCGCCGCTTGGCGACCTGGCCGATTCGGTCGACGTGCTCGTCTCCAATCCGCCCTATATTGCCTTCGCCGAAACGGCGGAGTTGCCGTCGTCGGTGCGCGATTGGGAACCCCCGCAGGCACTGGTCTGTCCCGACGACGGGCTGGCGGTGACCCGCGCGGTGATCGCGGGCGGGGGGCGTCTCCTGCGGTCCGGAGGGCTGCTGGCCTTCGAGACCGACTCGCGCCGCGCCGACCGGGTGGCAGCGCTCGTGCACGCCGACGGCGCCTTCGACGACGTGCGCGTGTTGCTCGACCTCACGGGGCGCGAGCGATTCGTGCTCGCGACACGTCGCCCCAAACCAGGAAGTTGATGTACGCCGCTCGACGCTGCGGCTCATGTGGCACCGAAGCGTTCCGTCCGACCGGACGGCCATCGACGGCGCCCCGACTTTGTGCGCGCCGGCATCGCGCCACGCCAAACGGATCCGAACATGATTGACCAAAAGGCGAAAGATCTCGGCCGCCTCATCGGGCAGAGCGAGCAGTACAAGGCGCTGAAGCGCTCCAACGACGGACTCGGCGCCGACAAGGACTCGGTCACGATGCTGCGCCGCATGGAAGAGCTGCGCACCAACGCGCAGCGCATGATCGAAAGCGGCCAGGAGCCCACCGCCGAGATGGAGCGCGAGATGGACGAGCTGCTCGGCAAGGTGCAGGTCAACGCCTCGTACCAGCAGGCGGTGGCGGCGCAGGAGAACTTCGACAAGCTGATGATGCAGGTGAACAACTGGATCGCCGAAGGGATCAAGGCCGGCGCCACGTCGTCCATCATCACGCTCGGCTAATCGTGTCACGCGGCGCGCTGGTGGTGCTCGAGGGGGCGGAGGGCGTCGGCAAGACGACGCAGCTCCGCCGGCTCGCCGCGCGCCTGCAGCTGGCGGGGATCGCGCATTGCACTGTCCGCGAACCCGGCGGCACGCCCGTCGGCGACGAAATCCGCCGGCTCCTGCTCGATCCGGCGATGCACATCGTTCCGCGCGCCGAGGCGCTCCTGTTCATGGCGTCGCGCGCGCAGCTCGTCGAGGATGTGGTGCGGCCCGCGGTCGATCGGGGTGAGGTCGTGCTGCTCGACCGCTTCTTCCTGTCGACCTACGCGTACCAGATTGCCGGGCGCGGACTGGATGGCGACGGGGTGCGCGCAGCCAACGCGTTCGCCACCGGCGCCCTCGTCCCTGACGTCACGATCCTGCTCGACCTCCCGGATGGCGAGGGGTTTTCTCGTATCTCCATCCGTGGAGAGCACGACCGCATCGAACGCTCGGGCGACGATTTTCACACCCGGGTCGCCCGAGCCTTCCGGGAATTTGCCGGCGCTGACTGGCAGTCACGACACCCCGAGTGCGGACCGATCGTACGGATCGATGCCCTTGGAACGGAAGACGACGTCAGCGACCGCATGTGGCGCGCGCTCGTCGAGCGGTTGCCTGAAACGTTTCGGGGTGCTGAAGGGTCTCATCACTAACCCATGCCGATGCGATCGCGCCTGTTCGTCGTAATGGCCGTGATGGGGAGCTCCCTCCTGTTTGGAGGGTGGCTCCTCGGCCGTGGCCTGCGCAGCTCGACGACCGGCCCGGTGGACGGTGAGCACCTCTTCGATCAGGTGGTCTCCCACATCCAGCGCTACTACGTCGATTCGGTCTCTCCTCCCGAGATGTTCGACAAGGCGTTGACGGGGATGATGGAGGAGCTGGGCGACCCGCACTCGCTCTACCTCAAGCCCGAGCGCCTCAAGCGCCTCAACGAAGTCACGACCGGGAATTACACCGGGCTGGGCGTGCAGGTCGACATCCGCGACGGCTGGCCGACGATCCTGGCCCCGCTCCCCGGTGGCCCGGCCGAGCGCGCTGGGCTTCAGTCCGGCGACCGTATCGTCGAGCTGGGGGGCAAGTCGACGCGAGGACTCACCGTCGACGAGATTCGTGGGATGTTGCGCGGCCCGGTCGGCTCGTCGCTCGAGGTGATGATCGAACGCGCCGGGGCGCCGTCGCCCATTCCGGTTCGCCTCACGCGCGGCGAGATCCACCGCCGAGCCGTGCGCCGCAGCGCGCTGCTGGCCAACGGCGTCGGCTACATCGACGTGAAGGTCTTCTCCGACTCCACGCAACTCGAGGTCTCGCGCGCCATCGACTCGCTGAGCCAGGCGGGGATGACGTCGCTCGTCCTGGACCTGCGGGGCAACCTGGGGGGGCTCCTGGCGCAGGGGGTGGGCGTGGCCGACCTCTTCCTCGATCCCGGCAAGACCATCGTCCGGATCAAGGGGCGCATCCCGGAGGCCAATGGGACCTTCGCCGACCAGACGCCGCAGCGCTGGCCCAACCTCCCGCTCGTCGTCCTGGTCGACGACGGCAGCGCCAGCGCCTCGGAGATCGTCGCCAGGGCGCTGCAGGACCACGATCGCGCCCTGCTCGTGGGACGCACCACATTCGGCAAGGGGAGCGCGCAGTCGCTCTATCCCACCACCTCCGGCGGCGCGCTGAAGCTCACCACGGCGCGCTGGTTCACGCCGTCCGGGCGCTCGATCGACCGCCGCCTCCCCAAGGATGGCGACTCGTCGACCGACGACGCGGACAAGGATCGCCCGCGCTTCCGCACCGACGAAGGGCGCACGATCCTGGGCGGTGGCGGGATCACCCCCGACGTGGTGGTGGGCGACACCGCACAGTCGCCGGAGGAACTCGCGCTGGCCGGCGCGTTAGGCAAGCGCATCCCCGATTTCCGCGATGCCCTCACCGCGCACGCGTTGCGGGTGAAGTCAACCGCCCCCCCCGCCTCGCCCGACTTCGAGGTGACGCCGGCCATGCGCGACGGACTGTGGGCGATCATGCAGGAGCGCGGTCTCACCTTTGATCGCTCGATCTACGATGCCGCCTCGCCGATCGTCACGCACCTCATCGCCCGCGAGGTGGCGCGCTACGTGTTTGGCGCCCAGGGCGAGGCGCGCCGTTCCATCGCCGACGACGAAGTGATCCAGGCGGCCGAACGGCTGCTCGTCGGCGCCACGTCGCAGCAAGAGGTCCTCAAGCGCGCGGTCGCCAAGTCGTCCTGACACACGGCGCGCCTTGCGTTAGGCGGCATGCAGACGGGGGGCGCCATCGCGGCGCCCCCCGTTGCTGTCCCGGTGTCTCGGTTCGTGCGGGGGTCGAACGAGCCTACTGGAGGTCCGACTGGTTCACGACCCGCACGCCGCGCGGCGGCTTGAAGCGGAAGGCATTCTCGCCCACGGCGGCGTTGGCGGTGAAGGCGGTGATCTTCACCAGTCGCACGATCCCGCTCTGCTCCTCGGCCTCGAACTGCCGCAGCGTCCCGTCGGCGGCGTCGATCCAGACCTTGGCGCGCGAGAAGGTCCCCCCCTTGTCCTTGGGGATCAGCATGACGGCGCGCGCCGCCCGTCCGCCTAACGTGGCGGCGCCGGCGTCGCTCACGGTGTAGCGCGTGCGCGGATTGTTGAAGAAGGCGCCGATCAGGTCGATGGATCCTTCGACATCGGAGTTGAGCGGGGCACGGATCACCTGTCCCGGCGTGGAGCTGGGAAGGTAGACCCAGACGAACTTCCCGTCGGAGATGATGAGGTCTCCCTTGGGATCGGCAAAGCGGAAGGCGAAGCGGTCGGGGCGCGCCTGCTCGAACTCGCCCCGCGACTGCAGCTTGGAGCCGGTGAGCGGATTGGTCACCACCTGCTCGAACGAGGCGCGCGCGGTGCGCACCTTGGCGTAGGCGTCCACCGCGCGATCGATCGCCGCGCCGGCGGGGTCCTGCGCCCGAAGTGTTGCGGCCGACGCAAGCGACGTCGCCAGCAACGCCCCAAGGCTGAGCCTCACGGAGGTACGGATCATGGCGGAGTTGTTGGGGACGGGGCGGGGCACGACGCCCCGCCCACCTGCTTCATGATACCAGCGCGGGATGCCCTACGTTCCCGGTGGCAGCGTGATCTCGCGCCCGATTGCTTGTGCGATCAGTCGAACTTCCTGCATGAGCCGCGCGAATTGTTCCGGATACAGGCTTTGCGCCCCGTCCGACTTGGCGCGTTCCGGATTGGGGTGCATCTCGACGAGAATGCCATCGGCGCCAGCGGCCACCGCCGCGCGCGTCATCGGGATCACCTTGTCGCGCAGCCCTGTGCCGTGGCTCGGATCGGCGATCATCGGCAGGTGCGACAGCTTCTGCACGATCGGGACGGCATTGAGGTCGAACATGTTCCGCGCCGCCGTATCGAACGAGCGCAGGCCGCGCTCGCACAGGATTACCTGCGAGTTCCCCTCGGCCAGGATGTACTCGGCGCTTAGCAGGAGGTCGGTGATCGTCGCGGCCATGCCGCGCTTGAGCAGCACCGGCTTGTTGAGACGCCCGGCCGCCTTGAGCAGCGAGTAGTTCTGCATGTTGCGCGCGCCGATCTGGATGCAGTCGGCATACTCGGCGACCAGTTCGGCGCCGGCTTCGTCCATCGCTTCGGTGACGATCGGCAGCCCGGTTTCCTCGCGCGCGAGCGCCAGGAGTTCGAGCCCCCTCTTCCCGAGTCCCTGGAACGAGTAGGGGGACGAACGCGGCTTGAATGCGCCGCCGCGCAGCGCACTCCCGCCAGCTGCACGCACGGCGCGGGCGGCGGTGAGGATCTGCTCCTCCGACTCCACCGAGCAGGGGCCGGCGATGATGACGATCGCGTTGCCGCCGAACTCCACCCCAGGCCCGATGCGCACGATCGTGTTCTCGGGGCGCCACTCGCGCGAGACCTGCTTGTACGGGCGGCTGACGTGGATGACCTGTGCGACGCCGGGAAGGCCCACGACGTTGGTGTCGTCCACGCGTCCGTCGTTACCGACGACGCCGATGGCGGTGCGCTGTTCTCCGGGCATCGGGACCGCGGAGAATCCCATGTCGGCGATCACGCGGCACACGGCGTCGATGTCGGCCGGTGTCGCGGTTGTCTGCATGACGACGAGCATTACGTCTCCTGAAGGTCGAGCATCCACCCGTCGTAGGCGCGTTGAACGCGCCCGTCGAATCGTTCGGCCACCTGGCCGTCGATGTCGACCTCCTCCACGGGAGGATAGAAGTGCGTGAGGGCGAGGAGCCCGGGGCGGGCTATCGCGGCCACCTCACCGCATTGACGCGGCGTCAGGTGCGACGGGATGGCCAGCGCGTCGGGGAGGGAACACTCCAGCACGAGGGCGTCGCACTGCGCCGCCCAACTGGCAAACGCCGGGTCCAATCCGGTGTCGCCCGAGATGACCACCCGCCGCCCCAGCGCCGCGATGGAATATGCCACACTTTCGGCGGTGTGCGGAACCTTGGCCGCCTCGATTTCGCACGTGCCTGACAGCGAGAGCCGCCCCCCGGGTTCGATCTCGTGTATCACCATCGGCAACGCCTCGCGCAGGCTGGCGCCAAAGGCCAGCGCCAGGCGATCGAGTAGCGCCGACGTCCCAACCGGGCCAATGATCTCGATCGGCGCCTGGCGCGGCGGGAGCATTCCGTAGCGCCACGCGTACAGCAGGTTGGCCACGTCGTTGGTGTGATCGGCGTGGAAGTGCGTGAGCGCGAGGTGCGTGATCGACGTCCAGTCGATCCCCAACTGCGCCATGCGATACACGGCGCCGCTCCCGCAGTCCACCAGGAGGCGCACGTCGCCCGACTCCACCAGCGTCGCGGACTGCACGCGAGCGGGGGAGGGAGCGGCGGTGCCGGTGCCGATGGTGCACAGCTTCATCGACAAAGGCGGAAGACGGGAAGACGGGAAGACGGGAAGACGAGTGAGCCCCGGGCGCGCGGGGCGCGTCCGGGGCTCGAGGGCACGATCGTCGCCCGTTGTTCCCGCGACACGTTAGGCGGGGGCGGCGGCGACTTCGCCCTCGGTGGCTTGGCCTTCACCAGCCGAGGTGCTGGCGGCTTCGTCGGCGGTGGCATCGTCGACGACGTTGCCGCGCATGCGCACGCTCACCAGCGACGAGACGCCGGGCTCCTGCATCGTCACGCCGTACACCGCGTCCGCCGCTTCGGTGGTGGTGCGCGGATTGTGCGTGATCACGATGAACTGCGTCTTCCCCTTGAACTGGTTCAGCATCCGCACGTAGCGCCCGATGTTGGCGTCGTCGAGCGGCGCGTCGACTTCGTCCAGGAGGCAGAAGGGCGACGGCTTGGTGAGGAAGATGCCGAAGAGCAGCGACAGCGCGACGAGCGCGCGCTCGCCGCTCGACAGCAGGTGGATGCGCTGCGTGCGCTTGCCGCGCGGGCTGGCGTGCACCTCGATGTCGCAGTCCAGCGGCAGCTCCGGGTTCTCCAGGCGCAGGTCGCACTCGCCGCCGCCAAACAGCGTCATGAAGATCTGGCGGAAGTTCTCGCGCACCTGGGCAAAGGTCGCCAGGAACAGCTCGCGTGCCGTCGTGTCGATCTCACGAATGGCCAGCTGCAACTTGTTCTTGGCCTCGGACAGGTCGTTGCGTTGCGTGGTGAGGAAGTCGAGGCGCTTCACCTCTTCCTCGTGCTCCTCCACCGCCAGCGGGTTCACGGGGCCCAGCTTTTCCAGCTCCGAACGCAGTTGCTCGGCCTCGGTGCGCAGCTCGTCGTCGGCGACGTCCACCGCCTCGAAGCTGGTCAACAGGTCCTCGAGCGGGCGGCGCCACTCCGTCTCCAGTCGTTCGCGAATCGCAGCGCGGCGCCCGGAAAGTTCCGTGAAGCGCAACTCCGCATGATGCAGCGCCGACTCGTGCTCGTGCGCCTCGCGGCGCGCGGCGTCGAGGGCGTGATCGGCGGCCTGCAGCGCGGTGTCGGCGTCGCGCACCTGCTGCTCCGCATCGGCCAATCGCGCCTCGGCGTCGTTGAGCGTCGCCACACGCGCGTCGAGGTCCATCTGCCACGCCGCCATCTGCTCGGCCAGCGAGCGATCCGAGTCGGCGAGCGTCGACAGTTCGCTATGCAGCGACTGCAACCGCTGCGCGGCATTGTCGTGTTCCTGGTCCAGGCGGTGCAGGCGATCGGTCGCCACCTGCAAGCGCGCCTGCGACTGCGCGAGCGCCACCTGTCCATTCGCGCGCTGCTCGCGCGCCGCTTCCAGCGCCCGCTCGGCCTCGGCCGCCTGCTCGCGCAGCGCCTCGGCGTCGGTGCCATGCGTCCCTAACGACTCGTGCAGCTCGGCCGAACGCACCTCGAGCGACGCCAGACGTGCGGCCAGCTCTTCATGCCGCTCGGCCAGGCGACGCGCGAGTCCTTCGGCGTTCTCCATCTCGCGCACGCCACGCAGGCGCCGACGTTCCAGCTCGGCGCGCAGGTCGTTGGCGCGGCGATCCTCGGCGTTGGCGAGGTTGGCCGCTTCGCTCGCCATGGCCACGGCGGCGTCGGCTTCGGCCAGCGCTCGACGCGCTTCCTCGGCAGCCGCTGCGGCGAGTTTGCGTCCCTCCGCTGCGGCCTGCAACTCCGAGCGCAGCCCGAACAGTTCGGCGCGACGACGCAGCGGCCCGGGGCCGGCAGTCGTGCCCGGGAGCCACACCGCACCACGTGAGTCGACAAAGCCGCTGCCATCATCCAGCGCGCGCACGCGCTCGAGCAGGTTGCGCACCCAACCGGCGGCCGGCTCGGCCGCTTCGACCTGCGGCAGGAGGTCCCCCGCGTCGTTTGACGAGCCCGAAGGCATCGCGTCGAGCGGGAGGAGGAGGAGCGGACCAGGATTGGCGCTGGCGTGCCAGGAGCGCACCGCATCGGCGGCGGCCTGATCGCGCACCACCACGGCGTGCACGGTCATTCCCAGATAGCGTTCGACCAAAAGCGCCGAAGCAGCCGACGTGCTGAGGAAGTCGGAGATCGGGCCGAGCACGGCGCCTTCGCCGAAACGCTCCTTTTCGCGCAACAGGCGCGCCGCAGCGGGGGCGAGCCCCACGCGCTCGCGCTCCAGCCCTTCGAGCGCGTTGACCTTGCCTTCGAGCGCCGTGTTCGCATCCTCGGCGCGCCCCAACTCGGCGCGCGCGGCGGCATCGCGTTCACGCGCCGCGCGTGCCGTGGCCCGCGCCTCTTCGAGCGCGGTGACCGCCGTGGCCACGCTCACGCGCGCCAACTCGATCGCTTCGTCGGCGCTTTCGATTTCGCGCGCGAGCACGGCGGCTGCATCGGACAGTTGCTGCCGTTCGAGCTCGAGAGCGCTGGTGCGCTGCTCGAGCTCCACGGTCTCACGCTGCGCGCTCTCGCGATCGAGGTCGATGCGACGCTGCTGTTCGCGCAGCTCACGTGCCGTGCGCTCGGCGGCATCGACAGCGGCACGCGCCGCGGTCACTGCCTGACGAGCGGCATCTTCGTCGCGCGCGTGCACCGACAACTCTTCCTGCGCCGAGGCGAGCTCGCCCTGCAAGGCGACGAGTTCTTCTCCCGCGCGCACCCGATCGGCGTTGAGTCGCTCGCCAAAGGCCTCACCCTCGCGACGCTCTTCTTCCGCACGCTGTCGACGCTCCAGCGCGTTGCGCTGGCGCTCTTCGGCGACGGCAATCTCCGAACGCAACGACTGCACGCTCTGCTGCTGCGCCAACGCCAGACGCGCCAACTCGCCGCGGCTCGCCTCCGACGACGCGCGTCCCTCGTACGCCGCGTCGCGCGCCAACTCGGCCTCGCGCACGCGCGTGTCGTCGCCCGGACCCTGCTCGCGCAGCGTGACCAGCTTCTGCTCCAGCTCCTGCAGCTCGATGTGCCACGCTGCCATCTCGCGCGAGGCCAGCGTGAGCTCCACCGAGAATCGACGCGCGGTCAGTTCGACGTTGCGCTCGGCGCGCTTGCGTTGGCGCGCCAGCGAGCGCACCTGGCTCTGCACTTCGCCAATCAGGTCATCAAGGCGCGACAGGTCGACCGTCGTCTCCTCGAGCCGACGCTCGGTGCTGCGGCGGCGATCACGATAGAGTCCCACGCCCGCCGCCTCTTCGAACAACTCGCGGCGGTCGTCCGGACGATCGGACAGCAAGGCATCGATCATCTTCGACTCGATGACGATCCCCGAGTCGGCGCCAAGACCAGTGCCCCGCAGCAGGTCGTGAATGTCGCGCAGGCGGCAGGGCGTCCCATTCAGCAGGTAGTCGCTTTCCCCCGAGCGAGACAGGCGCCGCGTGATGACGACTTCCTTGAACGCGATGGGAAGTCCCCCGTCCTCGTTCTCGAAGACCAGCGACACCTCGGCCAGGTTCACGGCGCGGCGCGCCGATGAGCCCTGGAAGATGACCTCTTCCATCTTGGAGCCGCGCAGGATGCGCGCCCGCTGTTCGCCGAGTACCCAGCGAACCGCGTCGGAGACATTTGACTTGCCGCAGCCGTTGGGGCCGACGATCGCGGTGACGCCCGAATCGAACGTCATCGTCGTGTTGTCGGCGAACGACTTGAAGCCCTGCATCTGGAGCTTGGAGAGACGCACCTACGGAGTACTCCCGGCCCGCATAACGAGGGCCGACTGAATGTTCAGGCTGTCGAGTTGCTGCTTGAGCAACCGCGCATCCCCCTCGGTCGGAAAGGCGCCGGCGTACACACGCCAGACCTGGGAGGAGTCGCGCAGCAGATAGGCGGGAATGCCTCGTCCCCGAAAGGCCGACACGCGCACCTGCGCGATCGCGTCCGAGGAGGCCGAGTCCAACAAGAGGGCGAACGGTGTGCGCGCCACGGCGCCAGCGCCAGTGGCGAGGCGACCGTTGCTCCGCAATGTGCCGAGATAGCTGTCGGCGGCGGCGCTGTCGGCAAACGCGCCAGAAACCAATCGATACCAGTGGGTCGTGTCGGTCCCCACCAGCACGGTGGAGTACGTGATGGCCGGGAGCGAGTCGGCGCGACGCGCGACGTAATCGGCGGCCTCCTGACTCGATGCGGTGAGCAGGAGCTCCACGCTGAAGCTCGCCTCGTTCACCGCCACGACCGCTTCGGGCGGGGCGGTGGGTGCCGGCTGCGCGGCCGGGACGATCGCCGTATCTGGCGCGGGCGCCGTCACGGTTCCCCCCAGCCCAAGCAGCGGGCGCCAGCGCGGGGCGGTGTACGCCGCCGCGGCGCCGAGCACGAGTACGGCGGCGATTGGCAGCCCCCAGCGCCCTCGCGAAGGCGCGGTCGTGCGCGAGGAGGAACGAATCGCGGTCGCGCTCGTCGGCGTGTGAAGCGCCGTCTCCGAGCGCACCTCGGCCAGCAGCGCCGCCGCGGGGTTCGGGGTGACCGCTTCACCCACGAGGATGATCCCGTCGAGGTGCATCACCATCTGCCCCATGGCCGGGACGCGGGCGGGAGCGACGACGAGCAGCAGGGCGTGGGCGCGCCGCACCTGGTCGACGATGACGTCCCACCAGCGATTGGTGAGGATGTCGACGGCCAGCGGCGACTCGGCCCCCCCTCCCACGAGAAAGAGGTTCGGCCGTTCGCTGTGCGGGCGCGCGGCGCGGGCGAGCGACACGCCGAAATGCACCATGTCACTCACGCCGGGATGGGCCTCGGCGTCCTCGCGAGAGACGACACCCTGTCCGTCACCCAGCAGGTCGAGCAGGTAGACCTTGCGCGTGCGAACGTGCCGGCGCGCGATGCCTAACGCCACGGCACCGGTGGCAGCCGGATCATCGCCCAGCACCGCCACCGCGCTGTGGGGCGCCACGGACGCACTCACGCGCGCCCCGGCGGCCTCCCACATCGCTTCGTAATCCCGCACGTCGAGCGCGGTCAGGGGACCCCCTCGTAGACCCAGTAGTTGTGCTTCGACGCGCGCCCCATGCGCTCGGCGTCGGCTTTCGAGTTGTAGGGGCCGAAGATGACGCGGAACACCGTCGTCCCGGCCGTCTCGCCCTTCACCACGCGCGGACGCTGCCCGTCGACGGTGATCCCTTCGGCGATCTCGCGGGCACGCTCTTCGGAGAGCACCGCGGCAAACGACACCGTCCACGAGTCGCGCGACGCGGGCGCCGCCGCCGGCGCCTCGGCCACGG
>CAZLLP010000173.1:0-12258 GCA_964560345.1 uncultured Gemmatimonadaceae bacterium | reverse complement strand
GGTCAGCGCCGCTACGGCGCGCCGCGGGTCCATCGCCGGCTGCGCGCCGACGGCGTGCGCGTCGCCGCGAAACGCGTCGCGCGCCTGCTGCGTACCGACGGTCTCGTCGGGCGGCAGCGGCGCGTTTGGGTGCGGACGACGGACAGCCGCCACGCGCATCCCGTCACGCCGAATCGGCTCAACCGTCACTTCGCCGTCGCGGTTGGTGGCGTGGATCGCGTGTGGGCGAGCGACATCCCCTACATCCCGACCCGTGCCGGCTGGCTCTTCCCCGCGATTGTTATCGATCTCGGGTCGCGACGCATTGTGGACAGTGCGATGCAGCCGACGCTGGCCGAGCGCCTCGTGCTGGATGCGCTTCGCATGGCCCTGCAGCACCGTCGGCCCAAGGCGGGCCTGCTCCATCACGCGAATCGCGGCAGTCAATACGCCGGCCGCGCCTACCAAGTGCTGCTCGCGGCGCATGGCCTGACGAGCAGCATGAGTCGCAATGGGAATTGCTGGGACAACGCGGTGGCGGAGAGCTTCTTCGACACGCTCGAACACGAACTCCTCACCGAGGCGGACTTTGACTCGCGCGACGCCGCTCGGCGGGCCATCTTCGCCTTCATCGAAGCGTGGTACAGTCGCGAGCGGAGACACTCGAGCCTCGGGTACGCAAGTCCCGTCGAGTACGAAGCAACCTTGGCGGCTCGAGAGCGGGCCGCCTAAACTCGGTGTCCATCAAATCAGATCAAATCCACTCCGCGTGTACGGCGCGCAGTGGGCGGACAACCCGATCGACGAGCAGGTCAAGGATCGGGTCAGCCCAAGGCCGGCCCAGTAGGCCGGTCCGCGACGATCACGGCACCCTCTGCCGAAGCAGAGAGGGCCTAGCATGCGGCGCCGGAGAAACCCGCAATCGTTCGTGCGTGGTATCCTTCACCGCCAGCGAATCGTCGCGGTCGCGATATCGGCCCGTCGGCGCGATGGATCACGACATCGCTGCGACGCTTGCGTACCTCGGAGATCGCCTCCGCGATCGCCTCGCCCTGCGTGCTGGGTTGTGAGCACCGGTCCGGCCTTCGCCACGCGCGCCACGAACGTGGCACGCTTCGACTTGGACGTTCCGGCCGGGGCCACATGCGCCTGCCTGCGACGCGTCTGCGTCGACGTCGTGTGTCTCTGTGCGTGCGGTGCGCGTGAGGTTGTGCGCTAGGGCGACGCGGGCCGCGGTGTACACGGCCCGCATCGTGTCTGTTCGTTAGGCGCTGCGCCACGCTACGCCGCTCGGTCCGCCGACGCCGGCCTGGTCGTACCCCTCTTTGCCGCGGGCGGCGCATCGCCCGCGGCGGACGCGACCGTGGCACTCCGCACGAACCGCCCGATCGCACGCCACTCGGCGAGCGTCTCCGGCTGGTCCACGAGACGCGGGGCGAGCATGAGGTCGAGCAGGCGCACCAGATCGCGCCCCCGCGACAGCTCGACCACCAGGCCGCTGGTGGCCGCGGAGCGACGAGCCAGATCAAGCGAGCGATTGGTGAGCTCGTCGCGGAAGGCGTTGGTCGCCCGGCGCAGGCGCTCGCCGAGATCCACGGCCATCCCACGCGCCGCGAACGTGTCCTTGAACTCCTCGACCCGTTCGGCGAAGGCATTGGCGGTCTGGATCAAACCCTCGTCGTCCCGTGTCCCGGAAAGGCGAAAGGCCTGGCGGAGCTGCGCATCGTGAGCAAAGAGGTGGCGCCCGACGTACGCGATGGGGCGCAGATACTCCTGGCGCAGCTCGCGAGCCAGGGCGCGCTTCTTGTCGGTCGCGGTGCGTGCCGCGCTGTTACGGGCCGACTGCTCGGTCGCGAACTGCTCCAACCGGACCACGATGATGTCGAGCGACTCGAGGTGCGGCTTGAGGTCGCCGACGGCGGCGGTGAAGTCTTTCCCGGCCAGGAAGGCGTGGGCGCGCCGGAGCGTCTGCAGTCCTTGCTTGGTCTTCAGTTCCATGGGGTCCTCTCCCTTCCTTATAGTTGTGGACGCGAGGTGATCGAGCGGAGTGACGCGCGTCCTTCGCCATCCCCGCCAGGTGCTATCGGGCTCGTCCTCATGTTCGGTGGTCGTACCGAGGTGTTGCGTGTGGCCGCCGTGTGTGCCGCGTGCGCAGCAGCGTTAGGCGGTCGGTCGCCGTTGTCTTCCATTCACCCCGCATCCACGTCCAACCCGTCGACGTCGTGTGCCGAGTGGCACTCGTCATCGTGCGATTCGTGCACCGCCTCTTCCGGTACTCCGGCGTTGCTGCGTGATGTCAGCGTACTCTCGTTCGACCTCCCAGCGCCGTCGTGCGATGCCTTCGCACCGTGCTCCCGTCACGCCGACTCGTCGTCCGTTCGCCCAGCCTTGCCTTCCATCCGCCCAACATCGTCGTTCGGCGTGCCGACATCGTCGTCCGTCCCGCTGCCATCGTCGTCCGGCGTGCGTGCGTCGTGGTCCGTCGCGCGCGCTGCGTCGTTCGTTGCCCCAGCGCGAGCTTCCGTCAAGCGCGTGGCGTCGTGCCCCTGCGCCTAATCGGTCGTCCGTCGTTCGCACGCGGCGAGACGTGCCACGCGCGACGCGCGTCGATCGCTGCGCCGTGCGTTCTGATGCGCCCGCCGCGTCTTTCGGCCGCCGCGATTGGTTCTCCGGTCGGTGCGCACTGCCCTCCGGTCGTCGCGCACCGCCCGCCATTCGTCCCGCTCCATCTCTGGTGCACGGCGCGTCATCGGTCGTTGCACCGGCGTCGTGACCCGCTCGTGTCGCGCCCTGCCGCCCTCGTGCAACGACGCGGGTCGTGACGCTCGCGATGCGTCCCGTCGATGCCGCGATGAGGTGCGGCGTTCGTGCGCGGTGCATCGCGCCCGGAGCGCAGTCGCCCGTGAGCGCGGCACCACGATCTGTTGCCGTTGCGCGGGTGCACACCGGTCGGTGATCAACGGTCCAATGGCGTCGCGCGGTGCGCCGTCAGGACTCACGCGTGGCCGACCACCCGTGCGTGGTCGCCCATCGCTGTCGCGCACGTCGTCCTAAGCGTCCCGCGCCGCGCCCGTGGCGTCGCGCACAGATCCGTTCGCGCCGCGCAAGGCTCCTTGTGCGTCGCGCACCGCGTCACTTACCTCACGCGCTACGCCTTTGGCCCTGCGAGGAACGCCGCGGGCTCCGGTCGCATCTTCCTGTGGATTGGTCGGGCCACCGTGCACCTCGCGACGTGGTCAGTCGGAGGGGGAGGGCGTCGGGCTTGGGCCGTCGGATCGGAGCCGTCAGGAGCACTCGCGATCACACACCCCCTCACTTAACCCCCCGACACCCCCCTCTTTGTCAAGGGGTGCGCGTGCCGATCCGCGGGCTTACCCCCGTGCCCCGCGCGACGTGTGCCGGCCGTTCCCCGTGGTGGACCCGCTGCACCGCGAGGGATCGCCCGCGCGGCGTGCATCGTGCATTCTTGTGGACATTCACTGAGCCCTCTGGCAGTTGCCGGTTGAGTGTCTCGACAACCCCAGCTAGCGCTGCTTCGTCTCAGTGAACGACCTCTTCGTCATCTATAACGAGATCATCGAGAACGAGAGGGCGTCAAGCCCGACGCGGCCGACGCTGGAAGGGTTCGTGCGGGCGCACGTGCGGGCCTGCCTGCAGCGCGTCTTGAAGAAAGAAGTCGAGGAATTGCTGCTGACCTACGGCACGTTCCCCAGAGAGCATTGGCGGCATCCGAGCACCACCAACGTGGTCGTGTCCCCTTTGCCGCCGTCCGCTCCCGCACGGCGGCCGCGAAGCGCGAGAAGGTTCGGCACGCGACGGCGATCATCGGGCGCCTCCTTCGGGTCGCGGAGCAAAACGTTCGCGAGCTGAACGCCCCCGAGCAGTGCCAGGATGTCATTCATGGCGCCCGCTACGACGACGGCATCGCTATCCCCGCACGTCCGTCATCCTAGAAGGCCGCCGCCTGACGTCTCTTTCCACACTTCGTGACGAGACCTCCACCGCGCCGCCGCATTTGAAGCTCCTGTTGGGCGCCCGGCTGCCGGATGTGTGGTGGACGCCTGTTGGACGTAACGACTCTTGAACACACATTCGGACATGCGCACACCCGAACGACGCGCCTGCCGTTGAGACACGCGCCGACTGTTCTGCAGAAACGGCAAACGCGCCGCCGGATCACCAGGATCCGACGGCGCGCCCCTGTCCTTCCCAACCGACCGCCCTTACCGCCAGCGGCCGTCTACGGGCGACTTACTTGCCCTTGAGGTTGGGGTTGTTGTCACGCTCCGTGATCGGGAGCGGATAGCACGTCTTGTTGCCGATGGCCGGAAAGCCCGGCTTGAAGTACGCCTGCCCCGGGACCGGAATCCCGGTCATCGCCGCCGGCTGACGGCGCCAGTCACCCTGACGCTGCCCCTCGAGGTAGAAGTCGAGCGACTTCTGCCAGAGGAGCTCCTTGAGCACCGACGCGGCATCGGTCGGGCCCGTGTAGGCCCCGACGCCACCCGCCGTGCGGCGAGCGCCGATGAGCGCGAGCTGCGCCGCCGTCCCGGCCACTTCGGCCGCGATGTAGTCGGCTTCGAGCTTGGAGGCGATGCGCACCGGGGTGTTGAACGCCGGATACTTGTTCTGGATGTAGAACGCCCCCGTCGACGCGTCCTGCGGCGCCAGCGTGTGCTCGGTCGGCGTCTTGTACGGCACGCGCGAATCCGGACGCACGCGGAACGCATCAGACACCCCGATCGAACCACGATCGGAGGTGAACTGCCAGAAGCGATTTCCCAGGCGGGTACGCTGGGCCAGGTTGTCGACCATAGGCAGGGTGAAGGTGAACCCGGCCGGGACGCTGGCGGCGTCGGCGGCGGCCTGCGGGCCACGACCGGCCTGCAGGTGCGCACGCGCACGCCCGACCTTGGCGGCGTTGGCGAGCGCGACCCCTTCGGCCGTCGCGTTGGCGGTGCCGATGGCAATCGCGTTGGTGAAGTGCACCACCGCCGAATCGAGCATGTTGGCCGTGGTCAGCTCCGGCCCGCCGTCCACGACGCCGGTGCAGAAGTCCTGCGCCATGAACACGAACGAGTAGCCGCGCCAGAGCGATGCCCGAGCGAGGTTGATGTTCGAGGTCGGCGTGGGAAGCGCCAGGTCGAGCACGATCTTGGTGGACGCAGCCGCAAGCGAGATGGGCGCCCACACATCGCCTGCGAGCGACCCGTTGGACTCGTTGGTATCGCGACGCCCGAACTCGTTGCGCGTCGGGAACGTCTCGGCCACGATGCTCTCCCCGTTGAACCACGAGGAGTACATCACCGACCAGCCGTGGGCCACGGCAAAGTTCTGCTGCGCCGAGAAGGCGAGCGTAGTGGCGTCCTTGACCGGGTCGAGCGCCGAAACGTCCACGACGTTCGGGTTGTCGACGGCGAGGAATTCAGTGCAGCCTACGCTCGCGAGCACGGCGGCGGCACCGAGCAGGCGCCCGAAGGCGCGCTGGTATGTCGTCATGTATGCCTCGCGTTAGAAGGAGAGGTTGAGACGGAGGAGCGCGCGCTTCGGGTTGGGCAGCGTCAGGAAGTCCTGGCGCCCGGTGCCGAACGACGCGGTAGGATCGGTGACCACTTCGGGGTCAGCCCCCTCGTAGTCGGTCCACAGCGCGATGTTCTGCATCGCAAAGCCGATCGAGGCGGTGCGCGTGCCGAAGAACTTCGTCAGCAGGCGCGGCGGGACATTGTACGTCACGCCCAACTCGCGGAAGCGCACGAAGTCACCGCGCTGCAGGTACGCTTCGCGCACCTGGTCAACCGTCGTCCCTGTGCCATTCTGCTGCACGAAGGCCGGCTGGCCCGCCGTCGGGTTGCCGTAGCGGCGCAGGCGCTCACGCGCCGTGAGCACCGTGGGATCGAGTCGGCGGTTGGAGCGCACCAGCTGCGTCTCGCGGAAGTAGTCCGTGAGGTTGTTGAGCAGGAAGTCCTGCTTGGTGTCGATCAACGTGGCAATGCGGAAGTTCTTGAAGAGCGTGAAGGTGTTGGCCCACGACGCTTCGAAGGTCGGGAAGGCGTTGCCGATGACTTCGAACGTATCGGCCACCGTGACCACGCCGGTCGACTCGTTGATGTTCCGGATCGTCTTCGAGACGAACGAGCCGAGCTGATAGCCCTCGGTGAAGCGGTTGAGCGTGCCAAACGGGGCGACCTCACCCAGGTCGACCAGCTCGTTATGCAGCGTGTTGAAGTTCACGCGCGTCTCCCACTGGAAGTTGCGCGTACGAAGCATGTCGCCGGTGATCCCGACTTCGATACCGCTGTTGAGCACCTCGCCGATGTTCTTGAACGGATTGGCCTGGAAGCCAAGCGACGGCGGGAGCTGCGGCTGCAGGATCAGGTCGAGCGACGTCTTGTTGAAGTACGTGAACTCGACGCGGGCGCGATCGCTGAAGAACGAGGCGTCGAAGCCGAGTTCGTACTCGATCCCGCGCTCCGGCTTGAGGAGCTGGTTGCCCGGGTTGAGCGGGACGGCCCCGGCTTCGGTGGCGACCGCCGTGCCGACCTGCGTGGCGTAGGGAGCGGCCTGCAGCGTCTGCAGGGCCGCGCCGGCGCCCGGCGCACGACCGGTGGTGCCGTAGGCCACGCGGCCGCGGAACGACGAGAGCAGGTTGGTCTTCGGGAACCACGACTCATCCGACAGCACCCACGACACCCCAACCTTCGGCAGCAGGATCGGGTCGGTGTTCTGACCGAACGCCGAGAAGTCGTCGAGGCGCGCGCCGGCCTGGATGAAGATGCGGTCGCGGTAGCCGAGTTGCAGCTGGCCGAGGTAGCCGTACTGACGTACCTCGTTGCGATTCTGGTTGGCCGACGTCGTCGACGCGTTGCCGATGACGTTGGCCGAGTTGGTCACGAAGCCCTGCCCCGTTCCGCTGGTGTTGTCGGTGCGGGTGGCAATGGCCTGGAAGCCGACCGAGGCGTTCAACTGCAGCTGGTTCTCGCTGCCGAACGACTTATTGGCATCGTTGATCCAGTCGACGGTGAAGCGCTGGATGCCAATGCGGGTCTGCGTGTTGTTGCCCAGGTTGAGGTCGCCGCCGTAGTTCGTCCCCGAGTTCTTGGGGAAGAAGCGGGTCCCTTCGTCGTTGAGCAGGTCACCGCCCACCGTGAAGCGGCTCTTGAGCCACGACGTGGGGAGGTAGGTGGCCGTCGCGTTGAGGATGTTGCGACGCGTCTCGAGCTGGTTCTCGATGGCGGCGATCGCGGCGACACCGCGGTTGAAGCCGAACCAGCCGTTCTGCGACGGCACGCCATCATCGCGGCGCGTGGTCGGCGAGCCGAGCATCGAGCCGCCGAGGTAGCCGTAGATGTTGTTGTCGTTGTCCGGCAGGATCGCCGTCGTCAGGACCGACGTGACACCTGCTTCCAGCGTCACCTTGGCGTTGGGGATCCAGTTGAAGTTCGAGCGCCAGGAGTAACGGCTGAAGTCGTTGCTCGGGAGCGTACCAATGCTGCGGTCGGCGCCCACCGAGAGGAAATAGCCGTAGTTCTGACCGCCGCCACGACCGGTCCAACCCAGAAGCTGGTCGGAGCCGTCACGGATGCCGCCTTCGCGCACGATCGGGTTGTCGCTCACGAGCGTCCCGACCGCCTTGCCGCGGCAGAGCGGGTTGGCGCTGGTGGCCGCGACGAGCGCCGCGGTGCAGGTGCCGTAGTTGGCCGGCGGCGCCCAGTTGAGATCGACGCGGCCGTACTCGGCGCGCACCGTCTGCTGGAACGAGTTGGAGCCGGCCCGTCCCTTCTTGGTGATGATCTGGATCACGCCCGCCGAGGCGTCGGCCCCGTACAGCGTTGCAGCTGCCGGACCCTTCACGACCTCGATGTTCTCGATGTCGTCGGGGTTGAGGTCGTTGAGGCGATCGGTGAGCTGGCCGTTGAGGCCGAGGTTCACCGTCCCCTCCGTGAAGCGCACGCCGTCGATGAAGATGATCGGCTGGTTGGACAGCGAGATCGACGACGCGCCGCGGATGCGGATCGTACGGTTCGTCCCCGCGGTCCCGGAGGCGCTGTTGACCGCGATGCCCGGCGCGCGCGACTGGAGCATGTCGTTCACGCTGTTGACGACCGCGTTCTCCTTGATGTCGGCCGCCGAGACAGAAGCGACCTGCGCGGGCTGCGCGCGGCGCTCCTGGTTGCCGACCGTGCCGGTGACGACGAGTTCCTGCAGCGTCGTGACCGTCTTCGCGAGGGCGAAGTCGAGCGTGGTGGTGCCATTCGCCGTCACACGCGCCGTGTCAGAACCGGCGCGATAGCCGATGCGCAACACGCCCACCTGGACGACGCCGGGGCGAACGCCAACGAGGCGATACTCGCCGCGCGCGTTGCTCTGCGTCTCGAGGGTCGTTCCGGTGACCACGATGCGCGCCCCTTCGATCGGGGACTTCGACTCGCGGTCGGTGATCACGCCACTTACCGAGCCCGTACCGGCCTGCTGCGCCGACACGGCACTCGTCAGGCTTACGACGCCAGCCAGCGCGACGTAGAGCCTCCTGCGCCAACGAGACAGTTGTTGCATGTGCCTCTCCTTGAGAGAAAGGGGATGGTCCGCACACGGCACGGCTGCCGCACCACGGCGGAACGCAAGCCAAACGCGTCACCTCGACGATTCGTTCAGTCGAGATGCGGACACGTTCGGCCATCTGCAGGGGCCCGGACGTCCGTCGCGGGGGTGGGGCGCGGGTCGGGCTCCTACTCGAACTCTACTAACAGGGCGCCCTTCTCGACAGCCACGCCGGGCTGAATGAGAACGTTCTTGACGACTCCGGCAGTCGTAGTCCGCAGCTCGTTCTCCATTTTCATCGCTTCCATCACCACCAGCCCTTGCCCCGCCTCGACGCTGTCCCCGGGACGAACGGTCACACGTACGATGAGTCCGGGCATGGGGGCGACGAGCGGACGCGGACCGCCTGACGCGGCGCTGGCATTCGTGAGGTCGCGAATGGTTCGCATGCGTTCATCGAGCGCTTCGACGTCGTAGCGATAGCCATCCATCCACAGCGCATAGCGCCCGCGCGCGTCGCCGCGGCGCACCGCCACGCGATGCATCTCGCTCCCGATCGTGACGAGCTGGATGGGCGTCCCGTCCACGTCGGCGAGGTGCGCCTGCACATGTGCACCATCCACCCGTACGCCATCGGCGTCGAGGTCGACCTCGAGGCGTTCACCGTTCACGTCGACGATGTACTTCACTCAATTCTCCGGGGCGAGGATGCACACGCTTTCCACGTGCGCCGTCTGGGGAAACATGTCATGCGGCTGCACCTGCACCACGCGATACGAGGGCAGTCGCGCCACGTCGCGCGCGAGGGTGGCCGGGTTGCAGCTGACGTACACCACGTGCGGCCGACGCGTCCCCGTGGGCGGCGACTCGAGCGTCGCGCAGACGCGGGCGTCGACGCCGGCACGTGGCGGGTTGAGGAGCACCACATCCGCCGGCAGGTGCAGCGCGAGCACATCCTCGACGCGCGCGCACACCGAGCTCGAGGGCGCCGCGAGCCGGCGCTCCGCGTGCGTCGCCGCCTCGCGATCGAGCTCGATGGCGGTCACGCGAATGCCCGCCTCGGCCAGCGGGACCGACGTCTCGCCGGATCCCGCATAGGCATCGATCACGATCGTTGGTTCGAGTGCGCGCACCATGGCGACCACATCGGCGTGCATGCGCGCGGCCATGGCCGGATTGACTTGTTCGAACGACGCCGCCGGGCGCTCGGGCTCGACGTCGACCACCTCATGATGCCGCCCTTCGACGTCGATCCATCGCACCACGCTGAATGACGGCAAACGTTCGGCGAAGTCGTGCGCCCGTGGCCACGACGACACCCCCTCGAGGACAAAGGCGAGTGACTCCCCCGCCAGCCGCACGGCGCCGCGCAACTCCGGCGCCTTGGGGAGGAGCGCTTGCGCCGCCATGACGTCGTGCCATCCGGCGACCACGCGCGGATGCGTGATCGGGCACTCTTCGAGCGAGAAGACTCGATCGACGTCGTCCCAGCGATGCATTCCGGCGAACCAACGCCCCCCTTCATGGCGCATCGTCAGGGTCAGCTTGTTGCGATACGCCCACTCGGCGGGACTCGCGATCACCGGCGGGACCTCGACCGGACGCTTGGCGATGCGCGCGAACGCATCCGCGACGACCTGTCGCTTGGCCTCGCGCTGGGCGTCGCCTGCGAGGTGTTGCACCTGACACCCGCCGCAGCGATCGCGCTCGTAGTGTCGGCAGCGCGGCGCGACGCGATCGGGCGACGGCTCCACGAGGCGCAGCAGGCGCCCATGTCCCAGCCGATCCTTCTTGACGTAGGTGAACTCGGCCTCGTCGCCAGGTGCAGTCCGTGGCACGAAGACGACCAGGCCGTCGACGCGGGCGACGCCCGCTCCGCCAGCCGCAATTGACTCGATGCGGGCGATGGTGCGCAGCACCTAACGCAGCCCTTCGCGGCGGCCAGCGATGACCCAGGCGTCGGCGCCGGACGATGGCGTGGCCACGCGGGACGCCGCGTTGCCGCCATTCGCACCGCTCGCGCTGCTCGCGCCGGGACGACGCGTATGGCGATCCCGATCGGCAAGCAGCGCCGCGGCGATCGCTGCGGCTCGCACACTATCACGAGGCGCCTTGGGCATCACCAGCTCCGGGAGTCGCCGCTCGAGCCACTGGATCTCGATGTCGCCGCGCTGAAACTCGGCGTCTTCCATCACCCGCAGGTGGAACTCGCGCGACGTCTCGATCCCGACGATGGTGAGTTCCTTGAGCGCGCGGTGCATGCGCGCGACGGCCTGGTCGCGCGTGGCCGCCCAGACAATGAGCTTGGCCAGCATCGGGTCGTAATGCAGTCCGACCGTCGACCCCGACTCGACGCCGCCGTCCCAGCGCACGCCGGGGCCGGCCGGCAGGTGCAAATACTCAATCCGTCCCGTGCTGGGGAGGAATCCGTTGGCCGGGTCCTCGCTGGTGATGCGGCACTCGATGGCCCAGCCGCGCGGCTGGATCTCGTCGGGGAACGGGAGCTTCTCCCCCGCCGCGACGCGAATCTGCCACTGCACCAGGTCGATCCCGGTGACCAGTTCGGTGACCGGGTGCTCCACCTGGAGGCGCGTGTTCATCTCCAGGAAGTAGAAGTCGCCGTTCTTGTCGAGGAGGAACTCGCAGGTGCCGGCGTTGACGTAGCCGGCCGCGCGCGCGGCGGCCACCGCGGTCTCGCCCATGCGACGCCGCAACTCGGGGCTCACCGCCACCGACGGCGCTTCCTCGATCATCTTCTGGTGCCGGCGTTGCACCGAGCATTCGCGTTCGCCTAACGACAAGACCGTGCCGTGCTGGTCGGCGATGACCTGGATCTCGACGTGGCGCGGCCCCTCGATGTACTTCTCGACGTACACCGCATCGTCGCCGAACGCGTTTTTCGCCTCACGCTTGGCGGCGTCGAGCGACGACGCGAGGTCCTTGGCCTCGCGCACCACGCGCATCCCCTTCCCGCCCCCGCCAGCCGCCGCCTTGAGCAGGATGGGATAGCCGAAGGTTTTCGCGATCTCTGCCGCTTCCTCGGCGTCCCGCAACGGTTCGGTTGTCCCGGGGACGACGGGAACACCGGCCTTGATGGCCAGTTGTCGCGCCGACGTCTTGCTCCCCATCGCCGCGATCGCCTCGGCCGGCGGCCCGATGAAGACAAGTCCCGAGTCGCGCACGAGACGCGCGAACCATTCGCGCTCGGAGAGAAAACCGTATCCCGGGTGAATCGCCTCCGCTCCCACGTGCTTCGCCACCTCGACGATGCGCTCGCCCTTGAGGTAGCTCTCGCTCGACGCGGCCGGGCCGATGTTCACCGCTTCATCGGCCTCGCGCACGTGCGGCGCCTGCGCGTCGGCATCGGAATACACCGCGACCGACTTGATGCCGAGTTCCTGGCAGGCGCGGATGATGCGCAGGGCGATTTCGCCGCGGTTGGCGACCAACACCTTTTTGAACATCAGAAGACGAGAGGACGAGAAGACGAGAAGACGAGTGACGGCATTACAGGGGGAGGTTGCCGTGCTTTCTCGGGGGGTTCTTGTCGCGCTTGCCTTGCAGTGTTTCCAAGGCGTCAATCAGTCGGGGACGCGTATCCCTGGGGTCGATGATGTCGTCGAGGAAGCCGCGCGACGCAGCGACGTAGGGGTTGGCGAACTTGTGGGAGTACTCGGCCACCCGCTCGTCCATCGCCTTCTGCGGCTCCTTCGCCCCGGAGCTTTCGTTGCGGAAGAGGAA
>CAZLLP010000172.1:0-12391 GCA_964560345.1 uncultured Gemmatimonadaceae bacterium | reverse complement strand
GGGGGCGGTCGGGCGGGGCTGGGGTCGCGGCGGGCGACTGGGGGGGCCGGTGGGGGCCGGGCTCCCGGCGGGGGCGAGCGAGCTGGCGCGCGATGCGCGCGAGTGGGTGGCCGAGTGGGAGGGAGGGGCGAGCGCCCCCGTTTCGCTGCGCAGGCGTTAGGCGCCGGCCGTCACCGGCGCCGCATCACCCCTGCGCCGGATCGTGTCCGGCGCCTAACGGTCACCGGCCCCTCGTCCGCGCCCGCACCGCGCGCTCAGACCGCGACCTCATCCTCGTACAGCGAATCGATCAGCGCCTTGTAGTTCTGGTCGACCACGCGCCGCTTGACCTTGAGCGTCGGGGTCATCTCCCCCGATTCCACGGTGAAGTCGTGTTCGAGCAGGGCGATCTTCTTGGGCGTCTCGAACGAGGCGAGCCCGGTCAGTTGGCTGCGGACTTCCTTGTCCATCTTGGCGAGGACGGTCGGCATCTGCAGGAGCTGCGCCCGATCGGTCCAGAGGAGCCCCTTGAGTGCGGCCCACTTTTCCAGGTTGTCGTAGTTGGGGACGACGAGGAGGACCGGATACTTGCGCCGGTCGCCGATCATGACCGCCTGGCTCACGTACTTGTTGGTCTTGATCAGGTTCTCGATCGGTTGCGGGGCGATGTTCTTTCCCCCGGCGGTGACGATGATGTCCTTCTTGCGATCGGTGATGCGAATGAAGCCGTCCTCGATCACGCCGATGTCGCCGGTGTGGAACCAGCCGTCGGCGTCGATGGCGTCGGCCGTGGCCTCGGGCTTGTTCCAGTAGCCCTGCATGACGTGTGGCCCGCGCGTGAGGATCTCGCCGTCAGCCGCAATCTGGACCTCGACCCCGTCCACCGGCTTGCCGATCGTCCCGATGCGGAAGTTGGCGGGCGTGTTGACCCCGATCACCGGTGACGTCTCGGTGAGGCCGTACCCCTCGAGGATGGTGAGCCCGGCCGCATAGAAGAACTTGTTGATCTCGTTGGCCAGCGGGGCGCCGCCAGAGACGAAGTAGCGCAACCGACCGCCCGTGCGCGCCTTGAGCTTCGAGAAGACGAGCTTCTGCGCGATCGTGTATTGCACGGCGAGGAACCCAGACGGTTCGCGTCCGGCGAGCTTCTCGTTGGCCCAACGATCGGCAACGCCGCGCGCCCAGAAGAAGATGCGCTTCTTCGCGGCGCCGCCGGTGAGCGCGTTCTCGAGGACGCGCGCATACATCTTCTCATAGAGACGCGGCACCGACATCGCGATCGTCGGCCGCACCTCCTGCATGCAGATGGGGACCAGGTCGAACGACTCGACGTACGCGATCGACGTCCCGGTGAAGAAGAACCAGTAGTCGCCCGTGCGCTCGAAGATGTGGCAGAGCGGGAGGAACGAGAGGGCCACGTCCCCCCCAGACATCGGGAGGAGGTCGGCCGTTGCGCGCACGTTGGACCAGAAGTTGTCGTGCGACAGCATCACCCCTTTAGGGGCGCCCGTGGTGCCTGACGTGTAGATGATCGTCGCGATGTCACCCGGCTTCACGGCCCGCGCCTCGCGCTCCCACGCCTCGGCCGACGCCGTCGTGTCGAGCCCGGCGCCGCGCGATTCGATGTCGGCGAGGGTGAGGTCGCTGTGCTCTCGAGCGGCATCGTCGAAGGCAATCACGGTGCGCAGCCCCGGCACCTGCTCGCGAATCGAGGCGATCTTCTCGGCCTGCACCCGCGTCGAGACGAACATCGCCACCGCCCCCGAATCGTTCAGGATGTAGGGGATCTGCTCGGCCGGAAGCGTCGGGTAGATCGGGACGTCGGTGAGTCCGGCGGTGAGGCAGGCGAAGTCGGCGATGGCCCACTCGGGACGATTCTCGGAGAGAATGGCGATGCGGTCGCCGCGCGCGATGCCGAGTTCGCGCAGGCCTAACGCGATGCGACGCACCCGCTCGCGGATGGTCTTGTGCGAGATCGGACGCCACGTGTTGACCGCGACGCGGTGCAGCATCGCGTCGGGCTTGTCGTATTTCCGCAGCGCATCCAGGAAGAGGGTGGTGAGGGTCCCTTCTGGCGGGCGTGGGCCTCCGCGTGCGTACATCGAAGACTCCTGCGACGGTGTCGAATGGCCGGTCGGCGGGCGATCGACCGCTGGGTCGATCGAGGGCCGACGCGTTGGTCGTCCTGTTGGTCGACGCGGAAGTTGTCGCCTGCGTCGAGCGAGCGGAACGGTGAATCTCGCGTGAACGCCCGGTCGGGTGAGCGCTCACGCCTTGCGGACTTCGCCCTACGGCGCCGGGAGGATCAGGACGGTCCGGAGGATCGGCTTGCTCTTGAGCGGCCCGGACATGGTGACCGTCGCGCGCACCGCGAGCGAGTCGGTCACCGACGCACCAGACGCGGTCCGGATGCGGATGATGCGTGAGGCGACCCCGGTACCGTCGGTGGTGTCCACCGTCGAGATGCGCGCCCCGGTGGTCACCAGGGCGTAGGTCCCGGTATCGGCCGGGGCGAGCGGCACGCCCCGGCGTAGCAACTCGAACTTCACGCGCACCGGCGTCGAGAGCGTCGTCCCGGAACGCACCGTCACCGCGACCGACTTCGAGGTGTCGATCGCCACCCCAGTCGTGGGCGCCTTGATGCGGATCGTGTCCTCGGCGCTGCCGTTGAAGGCGATGGAGTCGGGGCGCTTGATGACCACGACGTTGCGCACCACGCTTTGCAGCTGACCGGAGACCGCGTACACCTTGCTCGTCCCAGTCGAGTCCTTCCGCCCCACCAGCATGTTGCCGTTGACCACGCGCACCAGCGTGTCGGTGGCGACGAAGTAGACCGGCGCGTCGGCGACGAGGTCTCCGCTGGCGGTAAAAACGCGCGCCACGAGTCGCTCGGCGCGCCCCAGCGAGTCGAGCAGCGTGTCACCCTGCGCCAGCGACGGGTTGGCGGGGGCGACGAACTCGATGGACGCGATCTCGTCGGGATTGACGCTCAGGTCGATGCATGACGCCGTGCCGGCCGCGAGGGCCAGGCACGCGAGCGAAAACCAGCGACGGGTCACCGGAACCGCTCCGCCAGCAGCGTCGCGAGGTTGATGTAGGCCTGGGATGCCGCGTCGGCCGGGGTGCGCAGGACCACTGGCTGTCCGGCGGCGAAGGCCTCCAGCGCCGCCTCGGTGCGCGGAATGACCACATCGAAGACCATGTTGCGCGGCAGGTGCTCCCGCACGTAGTCGGAGACGCGCTGAGACGACGGATGCGTCGGTTCGAACATCGTCAGGAGAATGCCGTCCAGGGTGAGTTCGCGATTGCGTTCCACGATCTCCTGGATACCCCGCAGAATCTGGGGGGTCGTCTGCAGCGCCAGCGGTTCGCACTGCAGCGGGACGATGACGTGCTGGCTGGCCTCGAGCACCCGGTGGACGATCGGTCCAAGTCCCGGCGGGGTGTCGACCACGACGACGTCGCAGCGCTCCCGGGCCGTGGCGAGCAGGTCCCTGAGGACCGACGTCTCGGCGATGAGCTGCTGGTAAAAGGTGTGGTCCGACGAGTCGGAGACCGACCCGGCCAGGATCACCCGAAGCCAGGGGAGGGCGGTGGGGAGGATGATCTCCCGCAGCGTCCGGGCGCCGTTGAGGTAGTCGGCAAAGCCGTAGGTCGGGTGCCCGCGGCGCAGCCCGATGCCATAGCGCACCGCACCCTGCGGGTCGACGTCGATCACGAGGGTCTTGAGCCCCCGCCGGGCGAATGCCGCGGCGAGGTTCACTGACGTCGTGGTTTTCCCGACCCCTCCCTTCTGACTGACGACCGCGAGGACGCGCCCCACGTCAGTGCTCGACTTCGGGGGACTCCGCCGAGTCGTCGACCTGCGGCGCGCGCAGTTCGTCCAGCGCCTTGCGCGCGTGTTCGATGTTGGCCGGGTCGGCGCTCTTGGGCGGTGAGGCGAGGAAGGCCTCGAGATGCTGGGCGGCCTCGTCCCGGTCCCCGCGCTTGATCAGGAGAAAGGCGAGGCCGTAGTGCGCGCCGGCGAGCGAAGGTTCGACCTCGAGGGCGCGCTTGTAGCAGCGGATGGCTTCGTCCCACCGCGACTGGCGCGAGTAGGCGATGGCCATGTTCATCAGGATCTTGTGATCGTCCGGCTTTTCGCGGAGGGCGAGCCGGTACGAGGTCAGGGCAGCGTCGAGATCCCCCGACTTCTCGAGGGTCAGCGCCTCACTGAGGTAGTCGAGGCGCCGATTGCTCTTCTCACTCCCGCCGCCGAACAGGCGGCTCAACCATGACATGCGATCGAGGCTGGGCTGAGGGGGAGGTCGACGTTGCCCCACTCACAACGGGCAAACGCAAGCTGGGAACGCGACACGGCGCTGCGGGCGCAAAGCTATCGTGCCGCCGCAGCATGAGCAACCGCCGCAATCACTGGCGTGCAGCCGCACATCCGCAGGCGCACGACGGTGATGCGGCGACCGACACAACATCGACAGTGCACGGCGACATGCACCAGCCGACGCGACCTTGCAGCCTATCGCATGGCGCGTCGCCGCTCACACGGCCGAGCACCATGATGCACCAAGGTGGCGCCCGACGCCCACGTCAGAGATCACCAACTCGCCCCGTTGGGTGCGCCTCGCTAGGTTAGCCCTCGCAGGTCCCCGATGTACCAACGCCCACGACGTTCACGCCGAGGACGAGAGATGTCGCCGCGACGCTACGAGGTCGACCCCGCAAAGGGGCGGTTTGATGTGGAGTGGCCGCTCTTCGGCGAACTCTCCCGCGCGCTCGCCCTCAAAGTCGCGCGCAGCTACGACCCCGAGATCGTGGTCGGCGTCGCCACTGCGGGGGTCATCCCCGGCGCCGTGGTCGCCGCGATCCTGGAGCGCGAGTTTCGCTCGATCCTCGTGAGCCGACGCGACCAGGAGCAGGTGCGCGAGACGCCGTCGGTGCTCGGCGCGGCGCCGCACGAAGTGCGCGGCAAGCGCGTCCTCATCGTCGACGAGACGTGCGACAGCGGCGCGACGATGCGGCTGGCGGTGGCCGCGATCGTCAATGCCGGTGCCGCCGAGGTGCGCACGGCGGTCTCGTTCAAGACGGGGAGCTACGAGCCGGACTTCCACGCCCTCGCCACCGAGAGCACGATCGTCCTGCCGTGGGATCGCGAGGTGCTGGTGAACGGCGAACTGATTCCCAACCCCAAGTACTTCGAGGCGCCGTCGGGACGTTCGAAGCGTTAGGCGCGCGCGCAGCTCGCGCTGCGTGCCTTCCGGCGTCCCATCGCGACGCGAGGTCTCAGGGCGTCTCCACCGCTTCGACGCTCAGCAGGAGTTGCTGCGCGAGCTCGATGCGGTGGCGTACGCGCATGTCTCGCGGGTCGGTCGCATGCCGCCGAGCGTCGACCGCGAGGTTTCGGGTGTCCAGCGCGCGGTCGATCGGCTCGACCCCGGCCACGTCGACCGTCGCCGAGACGATCTCGCGCTGCACCGCGATCCAGTGGGTGATCGAACCCGACGAGTCGCGCATCGGCGCCAGCTTCCACTCGATGACGTACGGCGACCCGTCCTTCCGGTAGTTCACGACCTCCCCATAGAACTCATCGCCCTGTGCCGCGGCGCGGCGCATCGCGTCGAGGACGGCGCGGTCGGTCGCTGGCCCCTGCAGGAAGCGTGGACTGCGCCCCAGCGACTCGCTCCGGCTGTATCCCGTCAGCCGCTCGAACGCCTTGTTCACGAAGACGATCATGGGGCCGGGGCGCTCCAGGTCGGCCATCGTCACGATGATGGCCTCGGGGCAGTATTCGAGCGCGCGAAGCGAAACCGAGTCGAGCGGGGACTGGCGGGAATGCGTCATCGGAATGCAGCGGGTTGCGGCTGACGGAAGCGGATGGCACGCCGAACGTCGAACGGCACGCGGCTGCACTGAGAACGCATCGGGGGGCGGGCGACGTGCGGTCGTCCCTGCCCCCCGTTGAGTCTCGGTATTTCCTGAGAATTTCTTAATCGGCGCTCACACCATACAGGGCCGGGAAGCGTCCGCGCCTATGCGCAGGCGCCGATTGCGTCCTCGTAGGGCTGGCCGCGTCCCATGTCGTCATAGATCTGCTCCATCACCGCCGGGCTCCCCACCAGGAAGCGGCAGCGCGGCGCGCCCGAGGAACGGCACTCGACCTCCAGGACGGCAACCGGCGCCCCGGCGACGCGTCCGAACAGGTCGGCGAACATCCCCGTGGTGAGGTGGCAGCAGGGGTGATCCATCCCGCTCTGCGGGTCGGCTTCGCCCCAGTCGCTGGAGTCGAGCGTGGCGACCACGTCGCCGATCGACCCGACCGTGATGCTCCCCCACCCGGCGTCGCGGAAGAACTCCGTCGCCCGCTGCTCGAAGGCCTCGACATCCAGCGACTCCGCGGGGATGTCGCTGCGCTCGGCCAGCCAGCGCTTGAACGCCTCCCACATGGCGTCGCCGCCGGCATATCCGGCTTCCTGCAGGTAGACCGCGGCGTCGGGGCCACCGTCGCGCAGCAAGGCGGCGCGCAACGTCGCGAGCGACGAGCGCGTGAGGGCGAGCATCCCGTGACGAGTGAGGTCGAGCGGCTGAGGCATGGGCGTGTCCTGGACGAGTCCTGGGCGTGTACGGCGCGGTGCTGGAAGTGTCCCGATCGATTATCGACCAACTCTCCGCAGCAACTCGGCCTCGTCGATGACCTCGACGCCGAGTGCCTTGGCTTTTTCGAGCTTGCTCCCGGCGGCCTCTCCGGCCACCAGGAAGCTGGTCTTTTTGGAAACGCTATCCGTCACACGGGCACCGGCGCGTTCGAGCCTCTCGGTCGCGTCGGTGCGGCTCAGGGTCGGGAGCGTCCCAGTGATGACGACCGTGAGCCCCTTGAGGGCACCATCCTGCGCCACCGGTTGCGGCTCGGACATGGTGAGCCCCGTCACGCGCAGCCGCTCGATGAGCGCCCTGGCGGTCTCGTCCTCGAAGTACGAGACCACCGACTTGGCGATGATCGTCCCGATGCCGTGCACCTGGCCGATCTCGTCCTCGGTGGCCGCCATGAGCGCCGACATGGTCCCGAAGTGCCGCGCGAGCAACTCGGCGGCCGTCGCTCCCACGTGCCGGATCCCCAGGCCGAAGAGGAGGCGCGAGAGCGGCTGCGCCTTGCTGGCGGCGATCGCGTCGATGAGGAGTTGCGCGCTCTTCTCGGCGAAACGCTCGAGGGACATGACCTGCTCGGTCGTGAGCACGTACAGGTCCGACGGATCGGTGACCAGTCCTGCGCCGACCAGTTGCTCGAGGCGCGCATACGAGAGGCCGCGGATGTCCATCGCGTCGCGCGAGGCGAAATGGACCAGCCCTTCGAGCCGACGCCCGGCGCAGCGCACGTTGGGGCAGTAGTACGCCACCTCCTCCTCGTCGCGCACGCGCGGCGTGTCGCAGACGGGGCAATTGGTGGGCATGCGCCACGGTTGTTCGTCGCCGGTGCGCTTTTCGGGGACGGGGCCGATAACCTGCGGGATCACCTCGCCGGCGCGCTTGACCTGCACGGTGTCGCCGATGCGCAGGTCCTTGGCGATGATCAGGTCCTCGTTATGCAGCGTGGCATACGTGACCGTCGTCCCGCCGATTTCGACCGGCTCGAGGACCGCGTAGGGATTGAGCGCGCCGGTGCGCCCGACGTTCACGCGGATCTCCAGCAGCCGGGTCTCGGCGATGTCGGGGGCAAACTTGCGCGCGATGGCCCAACGCGGCTCCCGCCCGCCCACGACGCCCAGCTCGTCCTGCAGCGCGAGGCGGTCGATCTTCACCACGCCGCCATCGATGGCAAAGTTGAGCGTGGCGCGTACGCTGTGCTCCAGCGCGTGCGCCCACTCCATGACCTCGGCGAGTGTGGCGCAATGGCGTCGGTGCGGTGCGACCGGGACGCCCCACGACTCCAGGGTGGCGAGCACTTCACTCTGTGTCGCGATCGACAGCGTTTCGCCCGGTGCCGCGATCATCGTGTAGCCAAAGAAGCGCAGCGGGCGTGTGGCGGTTAACGCCGGGTCGAGCTGCCGCAGCGAGCCCGCGGCGGCATTGCGCGGGTTGGCAAAGACCGGTTCGCCCGCCTGCACGCGCTGTTCGTTCATGCGTTCGAACAGGTCGAACGGGTAGTAGATCTCCCCGCGTACCTCGACCCGCCTTGGCACGTTGCTGCCGCGCAGGCGCAGCGGGACGTCGCGCACCGTGCGGATGTTCGGCGTCACGTCCTCGCCGATGGAGCCATTCCCCCGCGTCGCCCCGACGACGAGCAGGCCCTCCTCGTACAGCAGGCTGACCGCGGCCCCGTCGATCTTGAGCTCCGCGGAGTAGCCGGCGTGACGCACGTCCTCGCCGGCGAGCCGCACGAGCCGGTCTTCCCACGCCTGGAGCTCCTCGTTGGTGAAGGCGTTGTCCAACGAGAGCATCGGCACGTTGTGCGTGTGCTTGGGCAGTGCACTGACCGGCGCCGCCCCCACGCGCTGCGTCGGCGAATCGGGAGTCCGCAGCTCCGGGTGTTCGCGCTCGAGTGCTTGCAGCTCGCGGAACAGCGTGTCGTACTCGGCGTCCGACATCGCCGGCCGGTCGAGGACGTAGTACTCGTACGAAGCGCGATCGAGCTGCGTGCGCAGCTCGGCCGCGCGTGTGGAGGGGGCGGACATTGCTGGGGAAGACGCGCCGAGGTTACTCCTCGCCTTCGGCCTCGCCCTCGGGGGCGCCCTCCTCGAGACCGCCCTGCAGGAGGAAGTTCTCGACGAAGAAGAGTCCGGGCTCGCCGGCGCGCTTCACCATGCGCAGGAGCGTGTCCATGCTCGACACTTCCTCGCGCTGCTCGTTGATGAACCATTCCAGCGCGTTCTTGGACAGGTGATCGCGCTCGGTGATCGCGAGGTCCATGAGCGCATTGATCTGCGCCGTCACGCGCAGTTCGGATTCGAGCGAGAGCTTCACCGCGTCCTCGGCCGAGGCGAACGTGCCGCGCGGGGCGGGGATGGCGGGGATTTCGGGGGTGGCGCCGGCGTCCACGAGATACTTCACGAAACGCATCGCGTGCTGGCGCTCTTCGGCGGCCTGCTTGTAGAAGTGCTTGGCCAGGGCGGGGAGCCCCTCGCCATCAAAGTAGACCGCGATCGCGACGTACTGATTGGAGGCGGCGAGTTCGTTGCCGATCTGCTCGCACATCGCGCTGGTCATCGCGTTCGAGATGAGCATGTCTGGAGGCTGGGAAAGGGGGAGGGGTCGCATGTGCACCCATCGCGTCGCACCGCGTGCGTCGCTGCGCCGCGTGCTGCCCGGCGCCAGCCGTCAAACTAGCAATTGCGCAGGGGGGCGGCCAGCACCGCGGGCGTGGCGTGACACGCCCGCGCGGCGCCGCGACCCACGGTCCTAACCCTTGGCTTCTTCCTCGATGACCTGCATGGCCACCGACACCAGTCGCTCGAGTTCTTCGTCGGATTCGCGCGGGAGGAGCGTCTCGGCCCAGCGCTGGTCGTCGCTGCGCGAGTAGCGCGAGACCAGGCGGCGTAGGAAGGCGACGAAGGCGATGCGCTCGAGTTCCACGCGGCGGCGGCGCTCGGCTTCCGCGTCGTTGGCCTTCTGGACCCGCTCGAAGCGATGGGCGTTGCGCAGCGCGCGGGCCGTGAGCGAGGCGATGACCTCGCAGAAGCCCACGTCGGCGTCGGAAAACGGGGTCCCGCCGCGCTCGGTGCGCAGCACGATGGCGCCGATGACCGCGGTACGCCATCGCATCGGGACCACGATGATCGATTGCACCCCGCGCAGGTCGAGCGCTTCCCGCACCGACGAGAGTCGCGGATCGGAGACGGCGTCGGGAATCACGACCGTCTTGCCTGACGAGAAGGCGTCGGAGAGTTCGGGATAGCGCGCGAGGTCGACGACGACGTTGCTGATCGACGGGTCTTCGTAGGTGGCGACCAGCCGCACCTCTCGCTGGGCGTCGTTCCCCAGGTAGATCGACGCGCGATCGAGGCCGAAGAGGGCTCCGAGCCGCCGCATCAGTCGCTGCAGCACCTCCGCCACCTGCAACGTTCCGCCCAGTTCCTGCTGCAGGTCGACGACCACGAGGAGCTGGTCACGCTCGCGGGTGAGTTCTTCCACCCGTTCGCGGAGCTGCACGACGTCGAGTGCCGACGCGTCGGGCGAGGAGCGGTCGAGGGAGAACGGAGCGGAGGAGGGCATGCGCGGGGCGGCGTCGCGGCGGGCGGAATCGAGCGCTCGCGGGATCAAGCGGGCTCGCCTGTAAAGACGCGTAACCGCTGGGCGAGGTCATTGCGTGCGCCCGCTCGCCGATCACGCGTGACGACGGTCACCGCTCCCGATGCCGTCGCACGCATTGGTGCGACGGCATCGGCGGTGCATCAACTGCGAACCGGATTGATGAGACGGTTCACTTCGGCGAGCACCGCGCGTGGTTCGCACGGCTTCGCGAGGTATCCATCGCACCCCACCTCCATCGCACGCTCCCGGTCGCCCGGCATGGCGTGCGCGGTGAGGGCGATCACCGGGATGTGACTGGTGGCCGCTTCACGCTTGAGCGTTTGCGTCACCTCCCATCCGTCGATGAGCGGGATCGAGATGTCCATCAGGATGATATCGGGGAGTTCTCGCCGCGCCTTGGCAATTCCCTCCTCGCCATCGAGCGCCTCACTCACGCGAAAGCCGTGGTGGCGCAGGATGGTGGAGTAGACGATGCGATTGTCCTCGTTGTCCTCGACGATCAGGACTGTCCGATCGCGCGTGGCGCTCATGCGTCCGTCCTTGCCGGCTTCGGGCCGGTGTTGGGCTAGGGCTGGATTTTGCGCAAGGCCGCCTCGGCCTGACGCTTGTACCCGGGATCGTTGACGTCGGTCTGCTGGCCGCGGACGACATACTCGAACTGGGCGCGCGCCTTTGCCTTCTCGCCGAGGTCGAGGTAGATCATGCCGAGGTCGAGATGGTGGGTGAGCCGCTCAGGGTCGACGGCGACCGCCTTCTCCAGATTCGTGACGGCGTCCTTCCAGTTGGCCTGGCCGAACACCTTGCCGCCTAACACGTTCTTGGCGAAGAACCGTTCCACGCCGCTGAGTCGCATCACCTCGGCGTTCCACATGCCGAGCACGTGGAGCGCGCCGGGGTGGTTGGGATCGAGCCGCAGCGCGGCCAGCGCCTGGGCGTGGATCTCATTGGCGTATTTCACGCGGTCGCGCACGCCCAGGGTGAGCGCATTTCGCCCGAGGGCGCGTGCCAGGTGGAAGTGCGCCTCAGGATCGTTAGGGCTTGCCTCGACGGCGCGGCGGGCGTATTGCTCTCCCTTGCGGAAGTACTCGGTCTGCTGGGGGCCCTTGGCGGTCTGTTCTCCCAGGTCGACGGCGCTGCGCGAGGCCTTGCCGAGCGCGTCACCGTTGCGAGGGTCGGCAGCCAGCGCTGCCTCGTAATGCGTGAGCGCGGCCGCCGAGTTGAATGCGGCGGCCTCGCGGTCGCCGAGCGCGATGTGCTCGACGGCCGCTTGCGCGCCGGCTGGTGGTGCGCCGGCGGTTTGTGCGCCGGCGAGTGCGGGCAGGAGGAGTGCTCCCGCCAGCAGGAGGGGTCTGATACGCTGCAGATGCAACATGATGAAACGCCACGTCTCCGCTATGGGGCGCCTGGCTGGGCGCCGTGGTTGAGGTCGTGGGGGTCCGTGATAATACCCGAATCGAGCCGCACATGCTTGCCCAGCGCCTGATTGAACGCAAACGCGATGGTGGTCGACTCTCCCAACCGGAGTGGGAGGCGCTGTCGCGCGACTTCACGTCGGGGAGCATGACCGAGTACCAGATGGCGGCGTTCCTCATGGCGGCGTTCATCCGCGGGCTCGACCGTGATGAGGTCGGGGCACTCACTCGGGCGATGCTGGACAGCGGGCGCCGCCTCGACCTCTCGCACCTGGCGGCCGGCCGTATCGACAAGCACTCCACCGGCGGCGTCGGCGACAAGGTGTCGCTGATCCTCGCGCCCCTGGTGGCGTCGCTCGGCGTGGTCGTGCCGATGATGTCCGGGCGCGGACTCGGGCACACCGGGGGGACGCTGGACAAGCTCGAGTCAATCAGCGGCTTCCAGACGCGCCTCTCGCTGGACCAGGCCCGTCGCCAACTGGAGGACATCGGCTGCGCGCTCATCGGGCAGAGCGACGAAATCGCGCCGATGGACCGCAAGCTCTACGCCTTGCGCGACGCCACCTGCACCGTGGAGAGCATCCCGCTCATCGCCGCGTCGATCATGAGCAAGAAGCTGGCGGAGGGGCTGACGGGATTGGTGCTGGACATCAAGCGCGGCTCGGGGTCGTTCATCCCCGAGTTCGAGCGCGGCGTGGAGCTCGCCAAGCTGATGATCGAACTCGGCGACTGCTACCGCCGGAAGTCACAGCAGCGAGGCC
>CAZLLP010000171.1:0-12852 GCA_964560345.1 uncultured Gemmatimonadaceae bacterium | reverse complement strand
TACCGCCGGGCGCTGAAGGGAGAACTCGAGCGCACCATCGGCAAGATGCGCGGCATCGAGAGCGCGCAGGTGCACCTGGCGATCCATGAGACCTCGACGTTCCGCAGCGCGGCGAGTCCGGCGACGGCCAGCGTCGTGCTCAAGCTCAAGAACGGCGAGGATCCGCCGGCCGACGTGGTCCGAGGCATTTCCCAGTTGGTCGCCTCGAGCGTCGACCGCCTCGAGAGCGAGAACGTGACCGTCGTCGACGACTCCGGCCGCCTTCTCTCCACGCCCGCCGACCGCAACTCGGTCGCCGGGCTCACGTCGCGCCAGCTCGAAGTGCAGACGGAAATGGAAGATCACTTCCGCCTCAAGGCCGAAGAGATCGTGGGGCAGGTGGTGGGACGCGCCAATGCGCGCGTGCAGGTCGCGGCGTCGATGAACTTCGATCGCGTCGAGCGCACCACGCAGGTGATGGATCCCGACAAGCAGGTCACGGCCACCGAGCAGAAGGCCGAGATCGTCCCGGGGGCGCAGGGGGGCGCCGGTTCGTCGAACCAGGCCATCACCTACGAGAACTCCAAGAGCACCGAGATCTTTGCCCCGGCGGCCGGCACCGTCAAGCGCATCACGGTCGCGGTGCTGGTGAATGACAAACAGACGGGAACCGGCGACAGCGCACGCTTCGAGAAGCGTTCGGCCGAAGAACTGGCTCGCCTCGACACGCTGGTGCGCAATGCCGTCGGCTTCGATTCGGCGCGTGGCGACCAGGTGTCAGTGGTGTCTGTCCCGTTCGCCGTCCCGGCACTTCCCGAGGCACCGGTCGAGGTGCCGCCCACCGTGCTGCAGAAGGTGCAACAGAACCAGACGCTGATCCTCAATGCGTCCGCGCTCCTCTTTGCCTTCGTGATCGGTTTCATGTCGCTCAAGTCACTGCGCGCCTCGACCAAGCCGGCCGAACAACCGGCATTGAGCGCATCGGCGCAGATGCACCTCCCGTCGATGGATCGCTTCGACTCGACGGCACTCCACTCGGGCGAGTCCTCGGTGGAAGATCCGTCGCGTGCCGTCAAGATGCTCCCCGAACTCGCGGCGCTGCAGGCGAACCAGGAGACCAAGCAGCGCGTGGCGACGACGGTGGAGAAGCAGCCGGAGATCGCGACGAAGATGATGAAAGCCTGGTTGAAGGAGGCCTAACAGGTGAGCACCGCCCTCGCGACCCGCAACTCGAGCGGGCTCGACCTCCTCGATCCGGGCACACTCTCCGGGCGCCAGAAGGCAGCGATCCTCTGCCTGGCGCTCGGCTCTGACGTGGCCGCGAGCATCACGCAGACGCTCGCCCAGGAAGAAGTCGACGCGATCTCGTTCGAGATCGCGCGCATGGAAAGCGTCTCGCCCGAGGTGGTCGACTCGGTACTGGACGAGTGGATGACGCGCATCATGGTCGCCGACTCGCTCGCCCAGGGCGGCGTCGACGCCGCGCGCGAGATCCTCGAAAAGGCCTTCGGCGCCCGCAAGGCGCAGCAGGTCCTCGAGCGCATCCAGGGGCAGCTGCAAAACACCATCGGTCTCCATCGCCTGCGCAACGCCGACCCGCAGCAGCTTGGACAGATGCTCGCCGGCGAGCACCCGCAGACGATCGCGCTCATCCTCGCACACCTCGACCCCCAGCACACCGCGGCCATCCTCAAGGAAGTCGACACCGCCATCGGTGCCGAAGTCGTCTTTCGCATGGCGAAGATGGAGAAGGTGCAGCCCGAGCTGTTGATGCTCATCGAGCGCTCGCTGTCGGCCGATGCCGACCTCACTACGACGCAGGGGATGTCGTCGTCGGGTGGTCCCGGGGCCGTGGCCTCGGTCCTCAACTACGTCGCCGCCTCGCTGGAGAAGGTCCTCCTGGATGGCGTGGCGTCGATGGACCAGGCGCTGTGCGACCAGATCAAGAACCTCATGTTCGTCTTCGAGGACATCGGGACGCTCGACGCCCGCGCCTTGCAGCGCCTGCTGCGCGACGTGGACTCGAAGGAGCTCGCCCTCGCCCTCAAGGCGGCCAGCGCCGACCTCCGCACCAAGATCACCGGGGCAATGTCGCAGCGCGCGGTGCAGGCGCTCAACGACGAAATGGAGATGCTCGGCGCCGTGCGCATGCGCGACGTCGAGGGGGCGCAGGCCAACATCGTGGCCATGGTCCGCAAGCTCGAGGAAGCGGGCGAGATCGTGCTGAGCGGCAGTGACGATGACATGGTCCAATAGTTCGCCGCGTGGCGCGCGCCGCGAGGGGACGTCGCACGACGCCCCCGCCGTGGCGTGGGACGAGCTCGCGCTCGACACACGTGCGCTGCACGACGTCTTTGCGCGTGCGGAGCAGCAGCCCGCTCACGAACCGTTCGCCGACTCGGCCATCGATCCGGAAGCGATGGAGCGCGCGCTGCAGGAGGCGTATCAGCGTGGCGTCGAAGACGGACGTCGTGCCGGCGAACTGGCCGAGGCGACGCGCCTGCGCGGCGCCGCGCGCGCGGTCGCCGAAGCGTTGGCGTCGACACAGACCAACGCCGACCGCTGGGTTGGCAACGCGGAGGAGAACATCTGCGCGCTGGCGGTGGCCATCGCGCGACAGGTGATCGGACGCGAGATCGCCGTCGACAAGTCGTCGTTGGCCGACATGGTGCAGCAGGCGCTGGCCGAGTTTCCGATGGACCACGCGCTCACGCTGCGCGTGAACCCCTCGGACCTGCAGGCCATCCAGTCGTCGTTCTTCGCGTTAGGCGAGGCGTCGCCGCTGGCGATGCGCAAGGACGTGCAGTGGCTCCCCGATGGGCGCGTGGCGCCCGGTGGGTGCCTCATCGAAGGACGCGACCGGATCGTGGATGGTCGCGTCGACACGGCGCTCGAGCGCCTGTACCGCCGACTGACTTACACCGGTGCCTGAGACCCTCGCCCGTCGCATCGGCGACGTCACGCGCTTTGCGCGCTACGGCCGCGTCACCCGCCTCGTGGGGCTCGTGGTGGAGGCGGTTGGTCTCGACGTCGGGGTCGGGGAACTGTGCCGCATCTCCTCGCTCACTGACGATCATTCGGTCCTCGCCGAGGTCGTGGGCTTCCACGAGCGCGGCGTCCTGCTCATGCCGTTAGGCGAACTCGCCGGGTTGCACCCGGGGAGCAGCGTGCAGCCGCTTGGCCGCTCGTTCGGCGTCGACGTGGGCCCGGGGATGCTCGGGCGCGTCCTCAACGGCCTCGGCCACCCGATCGACGGCAAGGGGAAGCTCGACGCCAAGGAGCGCGTCCCGCTCACCGGCGAACCGCCACACCCGCTCGAGCGCCAGCTCATCAGCGAGCCGCTGGTCACCAATGTCCGCGCGCTCGATGGCATGCTCACGATCGGCAAGGGACAGCGCGTCGGCATCTTCGCCGGTTCTGGCGTCGGCAAGTCGACGCTGCTGGGAATGATCGCCCGCCAGGCCACCGCCGACGTGAACGTCATCGCCCTGCTGGGCGAGCGCGGTCGCGAGGTGCGCGACTTCATTGAACATTCGTTAGGCCCCGAAGGGCTGGCGCGCTCGGTGTTGATCGTCGCCACCGGCGACCAGGCCGCGCTCGTGCGCGCCCGTGGCGCGCTCGTCGCGACGTCGATCGCCGAGTACTTCCGCGACCAGGGGAAGCACGTCCTGCTGATGGTTGATTCAGTGACGCGCGTGGCGATGGCCTGGCGCGAGATCGGGCTCGCCACCGGCGAACCGCCGACCACCAAGGGGTATCCCCCGTCGGTCTTCGCGAATCTCCCGCGCCTCCTCGAGCGCGCCGGCAACAGCGCACACGGCGGCATCACCGGGATCTACACCGTCCTCGTGGACGGCGACGACTTCAACGAGCCGGTGGCCGACGCCGCCCGCTCGATCCTCGACGGACACGTCGTCCTCACCCGCCGCCTGGCGAGTGCCGGACACTTTCCGTCCATCGACGTGCTCGAGAGCAAGAGCCGCGTACGCGACATGATCATCGACGATCCGCAGCGCAACGCCGCCAACACGTTCATGCGACTCGAAGCCGCCTATCGAGAGAAGGAAGACCTGATCATGGTCGGCGCCTATCAGAAGGGGAGCGATCCCATGGTCGACGCCGCTCTTCGCTCGCGCGAGCAGATGCTCGGCTTCCTGCAGCAGCGCCCCGATGAAGTCACGTCGTTCGACCACACACGGTCGGCGCTGATCAGCCTCACCCAGCGGGCCGGCGCCACCGGCCAGGTGCACGCATGATGTTCAAGTTCCCGTTGCAGCGCCTGCTCGACCTCAAGGCGAAGCATGAGCAGGAAATGGCGCGGCAGCTCGCCAGCGCGCAAACCGAGGCACAGCGCGAGCGCGATGTGAGAGACCAACTCGCGCGTGCGCATGCCGCGGCGCATTCGAGCCTCGCCTCGAGCACCAGCGACGGCGTCACCGTCGGAGAGCTGGTCAGCCTGGCCCAGACGTTGACCCCGCTCCAGGAGCGCGTCACGCACGCCGACGAGCGTACGGTCGCGGCCGAGAACGTGGTCGGCGAACGTCACCAGAAGCTCAACGAAGCGCTGCAGGAACGACAGGTGCTCGACCGGCTGCGCGAAAAACGCCTCGACACGCATCGCGCCGAGGAGAATGCACGCGACCTCGCCGCCATGGACGCAATCGCCCTTACCCGCTACAAGACGCCCAGCGGCAATCCCAGCCGCGGACAGGACAGTTGATCATGATCAAAGTCATACTCTTCGCGGTGATCGGCCTCCTCGTGGGATTGGGCGGCGGTTCCGCCGTCTCGGTGATGAAGGCCAAGAAGGCGTACGCCGCCGATGTCGCGCACAAGGCGCAGCTCGTGGCCGACAGCCTGGCGAAGGTCGAAGAAGAAGGGGGCAAGCACGTCGCGTCCAAGGAGAAGGGAGCGGACTCCACCGCGCACGACTCCACGGCCACCGATTCGGCGGTGGTGGAAGGCGAGGGGGCCAAGGGGGCGGAGCATGCTCCGCCGACCGACGTCGCCGCGCACGATGCGCCGCCGCCCAAGGTCGAGGCAGCGCCGGCCAAGGTCGAGGCAGCGCCGGCCAAGCACGAACCGGCCCCCACAACTCCAAAGACATACAGCCGGGCGGTGAAGACCGTCGAGGCCAACGGCACGCGCCCCGAAGGGACGCGCACCGTCACGCGCCCGTCGCTGCCGCCCAAACCGCTTCCTGCCGCCCCGGTCCAGCCGGGGGCGGCCAAGGTGGCCAAGATCTTTGCCGCCATGCCCCCCAAGGATGCGGCCAAGGTCCTCGAGCAGCTCGATGACGCCGAGGTGCGGAGCGTGATCTCGGCGGTGAGCGAGAAACAGGCGGCGGCGATCCTGCAAAGCTTCCCCCCCGCGCGCGCGGCCGCGATCAGCAAGGCCGTGCTGCGTAGCCACCTTCCGGTGAAGCCATGACGCTCCCCATCCCCATGGTGCGCCCAGCGGCCGAGCCGCCGCAAACGCGACAGGGCAACGAGCCGATGACGTCGACTGGGAACGAAGGCGAGTTTGGCAAGGCGCTCGCCAACGCCGTTCACGAGGCGTCCAACGGAGCTGGTGATGGTGCCCGGACGCGGCGCGCGCGTGGCACGCGCACCAGCACCAGCACCAGCACCAGCACCAATGCCAACGCCAGCACCAGCGAGACGCAGACCGCCAGCAGCGCCAGCGGCGACAGCCAGCGTACGGTCAGCAGCGAGAGCAGCGCGTCGCCGCAGGGCGAGCTGACCATTGGCGACACGGACGTCGCGTTGCAACCGACGACCCACGAGCTGACCGCCGATGCGGGCATGGCGTTCGTCGACGCCCTCGCCACGTGGCAGGGCGCGACTGGCGACGTGATCGCAGCATCGGAAGGCGACGCCAAGTCGGACGACGCCGCGACCACGACCGACGGGAGCGAAGGCGACGCGAGCACGTTGTCGGATCGATTCGTCGCCAGCTCGCTCGAAGCGGCAATCGCCCCGCTTGCGCCGTTGGCGCTGGTGGTGTCGCCCGCGCTCGCAGGTGCAACGCCAGCCACGTCGCCGTTGCCGTCGGAGAAAGCGACCGCTGCCTCCCCTGCACCGCTGGCGCTGTCGGAGCGCGCGGCGCGCACCGACGACGACGCACGGCTGGCCGGAATCGCCGCCGCCATGGCGAAGAATCCGCGCGCGGTGCGTCGCGAGGTCGAAGCGCTCGTCCCCGAACTGCGCCAGCGCCTCGATCGCGTGATCGACCGCATGGAGCAGGAGTACGGCTACACCGTCGAGGTGGTGGAGACGGTGCGCACGCAGGAACGGCAGGACGCGCTCTACGCACAGGGGCGCACACAGCCAGGGCCGGTGGTGACGTGGACGCGCAACTCCAAGCACCTCGATGGCGCCGCGGCCGACGTGGTGATCGATGGTGGCTACGACAACGCCGCCGGCTTCGAACGCCTCGCGCGCGTGGCGCGCGAGGAAGGGCTGCGCACGCTGTGGCCCCGAGACCCCGGACACATCGAGCTCACGCCTAACGCCGCCGCCGCGAACCCGGCGCGGATCGCGCGGACCGTCGCGGGCGACGCCGTGATCCTCCCGGCGCCGACGGCCGAGACGCCGACACCGGCGATCCCCCGCGCCGCGCGCGCGGGGATCGATCCGGCAACGCTCCGCCGCGAGGCGACGGCCGCGTTGCTCGCTGGAGATGGCACGGCGCTCCCCACTCCAGTCAGCGAGTCGCACATCCTCCCCTTCCCGTCGGCCGGCATTCCGCGCCTGGGCGAAGAGGGCGAGGGGCGTGCGCTCCCGTCGCGCGGCAAGGGCCCGCTGGGCGCGATGCCGATCGGCGGCATGCCCACCACCGCGTTAGGCGCGGCGGCACAGAAGGCCGCGACACCGCTCCCGTCGTTCGCACCGGCAACGGCGCAGGCGAGCCAGGGCGTGGCACACGTTGCGGCCGTGGCGCAGGTCGCACAGGTCGCACCGGTGGCACAGGTCGCGCGCGTCGCCGAGGTGGCGACGGTGGGTGACGTGCGCACGCAGGGCGGAGCGGCCACGGCACCGGCGACGGTCGTGGCGGGGGCCACGCTGGCGCGCGAATCCCAAACGCGTGGCAGCGGGCGCGGCGACCGCCAATCGTCGGGCGAGCGCGGCGCGGGCGGCGAAGGCGAACGGGCTGACGCGGTGGCGAGCGCCATGCTCTCGCGCGATGGGAAGGAATCGTCTCGCGTCCCGTTCGTGCGTGAGATCGTCGCGCGCGAGGGGAGCGACGTGAGTTCCTCGGCGCCAGTGGCCGGGCTCTCGCGGTCAGACGCCACGGAGCGCATCGCCCGCGTGCTGCGCATCCAGGAGTCGGGTGGTGATCGACCGCTGTCGTCGGTGTTGCTGCGCCTCGAGTCCCCGGACGGGGGCGAGGATCGCATCCGCATCGACCTGCGCGGGCGCACCGTCGGGGCCACGCTCGACGTGGCCGACCCACGCGCCGCCGAGCAGCTGCGGTTGCACGTGACGGAATTGCAGGATGCACTTCAGCGACAGGGGTTGGAGGGCGAAGCTATGGTCGTCCGCACGACCCAGAAAAGCATGGATGCCTCGACGCTCACGGCGACGGCGGTAGCCGCCGAACGTGACGTGTTGCGCACGGCATCAGCCTCCGCATCGGATGGTGGAGGCTCCACCGCGAAGGATTCGCGCAACCAGTCCCGCGCGCCGTTCGAACGGGAGTTCGAGCGCGAGGGCACCGACCAGCAGCGGTCACGGCAGCGCCGTGATGGCAAGGGAGAATCTCGGTGAGCAACATCATCCAGTCCGCCACGCGTTCGGCATTCGCCGCGACGTCGAGCGGGGCCGCCAACTCGTCCGCGAGTGCGACCACGGCCACGCCCCCGGGCGGCAAGATGGACAAGGACGCGTTCCTCAAGCTCCTGACCACGCAGATGCGTTACCAGGATCCCATGGATCCGATGGACGGCAAGCAGATGGCGGCCGACCTGGCGCAGTTCTCGGGGTTGGAGCAGCTCCTCAACATCAATGAGAAGCTCGAGGCGCAGCAGGGGCAGTACACAGCGCTGGCATTGGCGATGAGCAACAGCTCGGCGATGAGTGCCATTGGCAAGAGCGCCGTGGTGGACAGCGACAAGGTGATCCTGACCAAGGGGAGCGACGGCTCGCTTGGCGGCACGGTGTCGGCGGACATCACGACGAGCGGCGTGGCTACGCTCACGCTGTTGGACAAGTCCGGCAAGGAAGTCGGATCACGGTCGTTAGGCTACCTCGGGACCGGGGCCATGCAAACCTTCGACATCGGGTCAGCCGCCAAGGGGCTGGGGGTCGAGGGCGCATACCAGGTTCGCATCGATGTGGCCGGCACCGACGGCAAGGATGTCGCGCAACGCACGTACACCGTCGGCAAGATCGACGGGATGACATTCGCCCAGGACGGCAGCGCCATGCTCACCATGGGTCCGCTGTCCATCGCGCTCAGCGCGGTCGTCAAGATCCTGGCCTAACGACTTCCACTCTCCTCAGGACCAGTCCCACATGATGCGTTCCCTCTTTTCCGGTGTCTCCGGCCTGCGCAACCACCAGGTGCGCATGGACGTCATCGGCAACAACATCGCCAACGTCAACACCGTCGCCTTCAAGGCCGGCCGCGTGACCTTCAAGGAAGGCTTCGCCCAGCTCCTGCAGGGCGCGTCGCGTCCCCCTGGAGACCTCGGCGGCATCAACCCGATCCAGGTCGGCCTCGGCATGCAGATCGGCTCGGTCGACATGATGTTCAGCCAGGGGAACCTGGAGTCGACCGGCCTCACCACCGACCTGGCGATCCAGGGCGACTCGTTCTTCGTGGTGAAGAAGGGGACGCAGAACTACTACACGCGCTCCGGCAACTTCCAGCTCGACGCCGACGGCCAGCTCGTCTCGCCGACCAACGGCTTCGTGGTGCAGGGCAAGATGGCCGACAACGGCGTCTTCCTCGACGGCGTGCGCCCCATCGTGCTCCCCGTCGGGCAGAAGACGGCGGCCAAGGCGACCGACTCCGTCAAGCTCGCCGGCAACCTTGACGCCGCCGCCCCGATCTTCACCGGCACGTTCAACGCGGCCGGGCGCGCCGACCCCGCCAACGTGGATTCGTGGTCCGAGACCTCGATCACGGTCTTCGACTCGTTAGGAAACCAGCACGACCTCAAGCTGCAGTTCTGGAAGACCGCCGCCGACACGTGGAGCTGGCAGGTCGACGGGACCAACCTCCCGGCGGGCTTCACCCCGCCCAACTCGACGCCGCAGACACTCACCTTCGACACGACCGGCGTCCTCACCGCCGCCGCGCCCACCAACCCGCCGGTCATCAGCTTCACCCCGGCGGGCGCCAACCAGGTGGACGTGACGCTGGACCTTGGCGGCAACACCGTCAACGGCATCACCTCGTTTGCCGGCACCAACACCGCGGTGCTCAAGGACCAGAACGGCTACGAGGCCGGCCAGCTGCAAAACTTCTCGATCGATCGCACGGGGCTCATCACCGGCGCCTTCACCAACGGCACCAACGTGATCCTCGCGCAGATCGTCCTGGCCGACTTCAACAACCCGGGCGGCCTCCTGCGCGTAGGCGACAACATGTACGCGGTGTCGGGCAACTCGGGCGGCGCCGTGCTCGGCTACTCGCTCGAAGGAATCCAGTCGACCATGACCTCGGGCGCCCTGGAAATGTCCAACGTCGACCTGGCGCAGGAGTTCACGAACATGATCGTGACCCAGCGCGGCTTCCAGGCCAACTCCCGCGTCATCACGAGCAGCGACGAAATGCTGCAGGAGCTGGTGAACCTCAAGCGGTAACCCTGACCGACGGTCGGCGGCGGCGCGGCTCGTTCGCGTCGCCGCCGCTCGCGCCGGTCCGCGGTCCAGTCACGCCCCACCGTCACGGGCGGGAGTTGGCGGCCGCCCGTAACCCCACTCCACATCCTGGCGCCCCCGCGATCGCCTCATCGCGACCGGGAGCCCCGACCGCCCGCAGCGGCTCCGGCGGAAAATGTCGCCCGTTCTGCCCGGCAAAGGCTTCCGCTGCGCGCATTCGTGCCGGGCGCCCGCGGGCGATGCCTACGGGGCGGTCCATCCACATAACGCGTTGTCGCTTCGTGCCTTACGTCATGATGCGACCACCGAAATCGACGCGATTCCCGCTGGCCCGGGGCGTGCCTTCGCATACATGCGCACGACGTGCGTTCGTCGCGCGCCGCGTTCCCGCACTCGCTTCCGGTTTCGGTCATGTCTGAACAACCCGCAGCACCCGCAGAAGGTGGAGAGGCGCCAGCCAAGGCTGGTCCCAAGGGCGTGGTCCTCATCGGGGCCCTCGTCGGCAGCCTCCTGATCGGCGGCGCCGCCGGCGTCTTCGCCGTGGGCCCGATGCTCGCCAAGAAGTCGGGCTACGTCGTCGCCCCACACGCCGCGGGCGACTCGACGGCCGCCGAGGGCGAGAGTGGCGCCGCTGCCGAGCATGGCGGTGAGGCGGCCGCTGGCGAGCAGGGCGGCAAGGAGGGTGAGGCCGGCGCCGGCAACCTGCACCTGGTCGACAACCTGGTGATGAACCCAGCCGGCTCGGGGGGCTCGCGCTTCCTGATGCTCGCCGCCGCCATCGAGTTCGCCGATGCCGCGCAGGTCGAGGAGACCAAGGCGCGCGACGCCGAGGTCCGCGACATCATCCTGCGCGTCATGGGCGCCAAGACGGTCGAGCAGCTCTCCGAGATGGTGAACCGTGAGGCGATCAAGCAGGAGCTGGCCGACTCGTTAGGAACGCTCTTCAAGAAGAAGAAGGCGGTCCGCCGCATCTACTTCCCGCAGTTCGTCATCCAGTAGATCGTGGCCTCCGAGACGCTCTCCCAAAATGAGATTGACGCCCTCCTCGGCGGAGGTGGGCGGTCAAGCGTTACGGCCTCGCTCCCGTCCACGCGCGATGCGCTGACGGAAGCGCAGGTCTATGACTTCCGCCGCCCGCATCGCATCTCCAAGGAGAAGCTGCGGACGCTCGAGGCCATGTACGAACGCTTTGCCAAGTCGCTCGAGGGGTGGTTGCTCGGGCGCGTGCGCGGCGGCGTGCAGCTGCAACTGCAGAGCGTCGAGCAGTTCTCGTTTGGCGAGTTCACGCTCTCCCTCCCCACCCCCTGCGCCTCGTACACCTTCGAGTTGCAGAACACCGGCGGGCAGCAGGGCGTGATCGACTTCGGACACGAGTTCGCCTACTTCCTGGTCGATCGCCTCTTTGGCGGCAGCGGCGTTCCCGCGCTCCCCAATCGCGCACTGACCCCGATCGAACGCATGGCGGTTCGCATGGTCGCCGATCGTGTCCTCTCCGTCCTCCAGGAAGTCTGGCAGGACTATATCGAGATGGACCTGTCGCTCACCGGATTCGAGTCCATCCCCGAGATCCTGCGCATCGCCAACCGCGAGGATCCGGTCCTCGTGGCCAACATCGAAGTTGCAGCCGCCGAGACGCGCAGCCTGCTGCTCGTGTGCCTCCCGTTCGCGGTGTTGGAGCGCTTCTTCGCCGGCGGACAGGAGCGCCGCGCGTCGATGCTCGGTACGCCGCAGGAGCAGGTCGCCAATCGCGACATGGCCGAGCACTCGGTGCGCGGCACGCGCATCCCGATCGCGGCGCGCCTCCCGTCGTTCAGCATGAGCATGCGCGAGTTGCTCGCGCTGTCTGCCGGAAGCGTCGTCTCCACCGGCGTCGCGCGCAACGCCGACCTCGATGTGATCGTCGGCGCGCAACCTCGCTTCAAGGCATCGCCGGGCCGCATCGGTCCGTCGCTCGCCATTCGCCTTACCGATGGGCTCCTCCCGGCGCCCGAGGCCGACACCCTCCCGATTACGCGGACCACGCTGCCATGACCGCCCCCGACACCAACACGCCCGACCCGATGGAGGCCAACTTCGAGGAGATCACGGCCGTTCTCTCGGCCGGCGGCGAGGTTCCCATCTCGCTCCTCCTCGACCTCACGCTCCCCGTCTCGATCGAGTTAGGGCGGACGGCGATGACCGTGCAGGAAGTGCTGCGCCTTGGGCGCGGCAGCGTCATCCAGCTCGACCGCCTCGCGGGCGAGCCGATCGACATCTATGTCGGAGACCGTCGCTTCGCCGAAGGCGAAGTGGTGGTGCTCGGCGAGCACTTCGGCGTGCGCATCACGCGCATCCTTTCCAAGAAGGCGATTGCCGAGGCGGCCGCGTGAGCTTCAGCTCCCTCGTTGGCGTCGCGCTGACCCTCGCCCTCGTCCTCGGCCTCCTCGCGGTGACCATGCGCCTGCTGCGCAAGGTGTCGCAGGGGGGATCGCTGGGACGAAGCAAGGGTGGCGTGTCGCTCGAGGTCGTGCAACGCATCGCGTTAGGCCCCCGCCAGGGGATCGCGGTCGTGCGCATCGGCGAGCAGCTGGTGGCGGTGAGCGTTGGCGAAGGGGGCGTGCGCACCCTGGCCGAGCTCGAGGCCACCGAGGCGCCGGCCGTCGTCCACGAGCCGCTCACCGGCGTGGTGCAGTCGCCAGCCGCAAACGGCCCGCGCGACTTCCGCACCGCCCTCATGCACGGCCTGCGCTCCGCGGGGCTCCCGCTCGCGCTGACCGTCGTCCTGTCGCCATCACCCGCCTTTCAGCCGCTGTCCGCCCAGGCGCCCACCGCGGCACAGGGGACGCCCGGTCCGGCCAACACCCAGCGGCAATTCATCTCGCAGGCGGTGCGGTTTCCGCAGTCGCCGGTGAACGCCCGCTTCTTCGTCGGCCCGAAGCAATTCGATCTGCTCAAGTCGATTGACGGCGAACTGGTGCGCGCGGTCAACTTCGGCATGTTCGGCTGGCTCGCCGTGCCGCTGCTCGGCGCGCTGAAATGGATTCACGCCTACGTCGGCAACTAC
>CAZLLP010000170.1:0-12884 GCA_964560345.1 uncultured Gemmatimonadaceae bacterium | reverse complement strand
TGCCGCACCGAGCACATGTTCTTCGAGGGCGATCGCATCCAGACCATGCGCGAGATGATCGTCGCGCGTGATGAAGGGGGTCGACGCCGCGCGCTCGCGCGCCTTCTCCCCATGCAGCGCGCCGACTTCGAGGCCATCTTCGAGGCGATGAACGGCTACCCCGTCAACATCCGCCTCCTCGATCCGCCACTGCACGAGTTCCTCCCGCATGGCGGCGAAGAGAGCAAGCTGCTCGCGCGTCAGCTCAAGCTCACGCGCCAGGAGTTGATGCGCATCGTCGATGGGCTGCGCGAAACCAACCCGATGCTCGGGCATCGTGGCTGTCGCCTCGGCATCACCTATCCCGAGATCACCGAGATGCAGGGGCGCGCCATCTTCGAGGCCGCGGTGCGTGCCAAGCGACGCGGGCTCGACGTGCACGTCGAGCTCATGATCCCCCTGGTCGCGACGGTCAAGGAGTTCGAGAACCAGCGGGCAATCCTCGAGGAGTGTCACTCGCAGGTGGTGCGCGCCATGGGCGAGAGCATCGACTACCAGATCGGGACGATGATCGAGCTCCCGCGCGCCGCCCTGACCGCAGGCGAGATCGCCAAGTCGGCGGAGTTCTTTTCCTTCGGCACCAACGATCTCACGCAAACCACGCTTGGGCTCAGCCGCGACGATGCGGGACGCTTCCTCCCGCTCTATGTCGAGCGCGGCATCCTCCCAGACGACCCGTTCCAGACGCTCGATGTGACCGGTGTGGGCAAGCTGATCCAGCTCGCCGTGACCGACGGGCGTGCGACGCGCGCCAACCTCAAGACCGGGATCTGCGGCGAGCATGGGGGCGAGCCGCGATCGATCCACTTCTGCCACAATGCGGGGCTCGACTACGTGTCGTGCTCCCCGTTCCGTGTGCCGATCGCACGGTTGGCCGCGGCACAAGCCGCGCTGGCCAAGGGGTAGCGGTCGATCACCCGTCGGCTTTGCGGCTGACGGGTGATCCCCTGCGTCATCGCGCGCCCCTCCCCTTGCGGACGTTTCGCAGGGCGTCGAGGGTGCGCTGGAACTCGGGACTCCCCTCCGACAGTCGCACCGCCCGTTGCGCGGCTTCCGTCGCCTCGGCGTGGCGCCCCTGTCTCGCGAGCGACAGGGCGAGCGCATGATGCAACGCCCCCTCGTCAGGCACCGTGCGTATCGCGTCGCGCAGCACCTGCTCGGCGTCCCCTTCGCGGTGTTGCAGGCTCAGCACACCAGCCAGGTTGCGTACCGCATCCACATGCCGCGGCCACTGTTGTGCGGCGTGGCGGAACTCGTCCAGTGCCGACGCGGTGTCCCCGCGCGCCAGGAAGTAGACGCCTAACGCCACGCGATGATCGGCGCGGTCGGCGTTGTAGCGTTGGCTCTCCACAAACTCGCCCCCCGCGCGCGCAAACGCCGCGCGCAGCGCCGGCGTCGTCAACCGATCGGCCGCGTGCGCGAGGTGCCAGGCGGCGCGCTGGCGAATGGCCCGCAGCGAGTCGCTGAGCAATGGCGCGATCACGGAGAGTTTGGCCTCGTCGGTCGCGAGCGACAACGCCTCCATCGCCCACCGCCTCACGAGTGGATCGTGGTCAGCGGCTCCGCCCCGTGCCACCGCGACGATCGCGGTGTCGCGGTGGCGCGCCAGACGGGCGAACGCGGAGGCCCGGGCGATGCCGCTCTCCCGTTGGTCGCGCGCCACGGCCAGCAGCGAGGATACCGCCTCCGGATCGCCGCGATCGTCAGCGGCAAAGGACTCGGCAAATCGCTGGTTGCTGCCGGTTCCGCGACGTATCCACTGTCCAACGGACATCATCGCCCACGCGACGGTCTTGTCGGGGTGGCACGCCGTGCAGGCATTGGGCACGCCGATGGAGGCGCTGCGATCGGGACGCGGCACGCGAATGCTGTGGTCGTGTCGCCCGTCGATCTCCAGGTAGGTCGCCACCGGCATGTGACACGCCGCGCAGTCGCTGCCGGCACTTTGTCTCGCGTGCCCGTGGTGCGCCGCCGTGTCGTACGTGGTCGCCGCGTGACATTGCAGGCAGGTCGCGCGCCCCGGCGCGCGCAGCTTCTGCGTGTGCGGATCGTGACAGTCGGCGCAGGTGACTCCAGCCCCCTGCATGCGGCTCTGGAGAAAGGAGGCGTGGTCGTAGACTTCGTCGAGCTGCTGGCCATCGGCGTGATACAACGACGGCACCAGCACCTCCGGATCGTAGTAGTCGAGCAGCGGCGCTCCCGCCACGTAGCCGTCGGCGATGTGCACGCGGCGTGCGTGACACGGCGCGCACGCCTCCACCTCGCGGCTGCTGGTGCGCGCCACACTGCGCCGAGGGAGCCCGGTCGTGGCGTCGCCCGTCCACGTCACCCCCGTTCGCTCGTCGAGCCGGGCGGTGAGTCCATTGTCACGCCAAACGACGCGACGTATCCACGTTGGCCACTTTGCCCACGCGGCATGTGCACGTCCGGGGCCGTGACACGCCTCGCAGCCAACACCCGGCTCCGCATAACGAGTCGCAAAGCTGTCGGCGGCGGCCACATACCCTTTGCGCACCGCGGTCGCGTGGCAGTCGGCGCACATGTAGTTCCAGTTCATCCCGCGCCCGCTCCAATGCATGGCATCGTGCGGGCCGACCGGCGCCACGAGGTCGAGCGAGAACCACCGCTGTCCTCCGCTTGCCGCCGGTCGCGTGTCCCAGGCGAGCGTCAGCGGTTGCAGCCGTCCGCCAGGAAACGGCACCAGGTACTGCTGCAGCGGGGCGACGCCAAACGTGAAGCGCACTTCGTAGTCGTGCAGCGCGCCGTCCGGTCCCGCCGTGTTGACGAAGAAGCGGCCGTCACGCCGGAAGAAGCGCGAGGTCGTCCCGTCCTCGGTGAACGTCGCGTCGGCAAAGTCGCCAAGTACTGTCGAGTCGGTGGCCGCTTGCATGGCCATGGCGTGCTGCGATCCGCGCCAGCGGGCATACGCATCGGCGTGGCAGCTCCCGCATCGGGCGGAACCGACGAATGCGACGTCACCCGATAGCGGGTCGCGCGCGACCGGCGCGGCACACGCCGCCAGGAGCAAGAGCCCGGCGTTGAGGCTTCGAGCAACGCTACGTCGCATTACGCATGGGAGCGGCGCCGCCTAGTCCAATGCCCGCTCGAGTGCCGCCGTGAGCCGCTCGACCGGATCGAGCCCGATGTGCAACCGGATCAGCGTCCCACCTCTCCACGGGCGCACCTCTCGCGACATGTGAGAACTCCCGTTCGGGAGATCGCCGGGCATCACCAGTGACTCGAACGCCCCCCACGAGTAGCCCAGGCCAAAGGTCCCGTCGCGCGCCAACGCGTCCACGACGACCGCCGCCGCCGTGGCGTCGGCGGGAGCACCGGCAGCGTCCAGCAGCTCGAACGAGAGCAGACCGTTGCTTCCCGAAAAGTCGCGCTTCCAGAGCTCATGCCCCGGCGAGCCGGGAAGCGCAGGGTGCAGCACCCGGCCGACCCGAGGGTGCGCCGATAGCCACTGTGCCACAGTAAGCGCCGACTCGGCGTGCCGCTGGAGCCGTACCTCCACTGATCGCGCGCCACGCAGGGCAAGCGCCGCGTCGTCCGCCGGAGCGCAGAGCCCGAGATCCCATGCGACGCCTCGCACCATCTTCCACGTCCGCTCGTTCGCGATCACCGCGCCCATCACGAAGTCGGCGTGCCCGCCCCAGTACTTCGTGAGCGGAACGACGGAAACATCGACGCCGAGTGCCAGCGGAGTGAAGAGCCCCGGAGACCCCCAGGCGTTGTCGATGATCGTATAGATCGGCGCCCCCGTCGCGCTCTCGGCGCTCCGCTCCGACTCGGCCTTCCTCGCCGCGGCGACGATCGCCGGGACATCCTGCACCTCGAACGTGAAGCTTGCCGGGCTTTCCATGAAGATCGCCCGGGTGTTGGAGCGAATCCGACCGGCGATCTCGGCGCCGATGAGCGAGTCGTAGAACTCTGTTTCGACGCCGAATCGCTTGAGAAGGTCCTCGCAGAGGCCGCGCGTCGGGCCATAGCACGAGTCGGCGACCAGCAGGTGATCGCCGGCGCGAACGAGCGAGAGGATCGCCAGCGAAACCGCGGTGAGCCCCGAAGAGGCGAAGACCGTCCCGACGCCGCGTTCGCGTTCGGTCACGAGATTGGCGAGCGCTTGGGTGGTCGGCGTCCCGAAGGTGGCGTACATGGACGCCTCGTCGCCCCGAAAGACCGCTGAATGCACCTCGGTGAGGTGCCGGACATCCTCGAAGAGGATGGTCGAGGTGCGATGGACCGGCGGGTTGGGTGTCTGGAATCGCCCGGAGTTCATGACGGCGTTCGGCGGGAAGTGGGGCGTCGGCGGAGCGCTGAGACGGGGTCGTGCGGGAGCCAACCGTGGAAACGGAAAACCCCAACCGAGGCCGGTTGGGGTTTTCCGCAGTGGAGGCGCGGGGAGTCGAACCCCGGTCCGAGATAAGATCTACCGCAGCATCTACGTGCGTAGCTCGCCGATTAAGGTCTGCAGCCACTGGCCAGCGAGCGGCCCATTGCTGCACAAGCCTCCTTAGAATTTCGCCCGGCGCCAAGAGGCGCGACGCCAGGCTATCCCGATATTGCGATACTCCGGACGCCGCCTCGGGCGGGCTTCATCAGGAGCAACGCCAGCAGCAACTCCTAAGAGTTACGCGGCGAGGGCCAGTTCAGTGTTGGCAGTTATGATTTTGCCGAGTGTTTTACCAGCGCTTGGCAGCTGGGCACGCAGCCACAGCGTCACCGACCCCGTCGAATCCAGGTCGCCCCCGTGGACTACAGGAATGAACGTAAGGGTCGGGAGTGCCCACGTCAACACTTCGATCTCATGTGTCGCATGACATAAGGCCCGTAAGTCTTTTTCGTGGAGATTTTTACGCACAACAGCTCGCGACTGCTGAAACGATGGGCGCGGCATGCAGCCGGCATCTCACGCAATTGATGAGGTGGCGGACACCTCACGCGGCGCGTGCGTGAGCGCTGTGGAGGACGAGGTAACCCTCCCCTCGCATGACGGGCCACATGAGGTGTCAATCCACGGCATCGCGGCATCGGATCGACATGCCACCGAACAGGAGGTGCGAGGAGTGGCCGGGATGCGACGGCGACGGCGACGCGGCGCGACGAGCCGACCAACTCATGTTGCCGCCGGTCCGGCCATGCGCGCTCGATGCTGCAATTCTCGGATGTTACATCAACCGATCGCAAGCCCGTCCACTCCGGACTCGCGATCGCTGCGTCATGGAGTGCGGCATGACGAACGATCGGCGAGACTCTAGTGCCAGGCCGCGCGAAGTGAGCACCCTTTCGCGTCCAACGCGTCTAACGCGCCCGCCGCGAAACGCCGCGAAACGCCGCGAAACGCCGCGCCACGCCGCGCCACGCCGCGACCCGCCGCGACCCGCCGCGACCCGCCGCGACCCACTGAGACTCGCCGCGAGCCGACTCGAACGGCCTGCGGGTTGAGGTGGACCGAGGCTCTCGTCGAGATAGATGCGGGCTCGTTGGGGATCACCAAGGACTCGCCTGGTCGTGTTCGCCCCGCCGCAGCGGCCGCGCCCGACGATCCGATCACCCGTGGCCGTGGCACAAGCGCGGCCTGAGCATGCCGCCAAACGAGTCAGAAGCAACGCACCGCGAGGCACTGCCTAACAGTATTCTGCGCCACGCCATTTTGGTGCCCAGTATGTGGAAAGATTCGCGCGCGCCCCAGTCAGTCTTAACATGATGCCCTACAAGACGTTGCACATCATGTGCATAACCTCCGATCCGCCAGCAAATCGCTTGCGATCGCTTGAGTCGCGGAGTCCCCTAACTCATTCCTGCCGCAAAATGTCCACCGTGTGGATAAAAATCCTTGGGCGTGAACCGTGCTGGCGGGCGCGCCCGCCTTGTTGTTTTCCACGCGACGTGCCGAATATGGAGGGTTGTCCTAACTGAGTATTGCATCTACGGTGTACGTCACGTGGAAAACCTTCTACCCGTGCGTGATCCTCGACGCGGCCACAGCGGCCCCGAAGCCGTTGTCGATGTTCACCACCGTCACCCCGGCCGCGCAGGAATTGAGCGCCGTGAGGAGCGGCGCGACCCCGCTGAAGGCCGCACCATAGCCGATGCTGGTCGGGACAGCGATCACGGGCCCCTTCACCAGCCCTCCGATCACCGACGGAAGGGCACCGTCCATCCCCGCAACCACGATGATCACCCGCGCCTCGCGCAGCTCTTCTCCGCGAGCCAGAAGCCGGTGGATCCCGGCCACCCCAACGTCCGTCAGGCGCGCCACGGTGTTCCCCATCGCCAGAGCGGTCTCCGCCGCTTCGTCGGCAACTGGAAGGTCGCTCGTGCCAGCCGTGACGATCAGGATCGTCCCCGTCCCCGGCGGCGGCGGCACTTCTCCGTTGAGTCGAACCGTGCGGGCCGCGTCGTGCACGATCGCGTCGGGGAATCTCGCAGCAAGCGCCACCCGCGCCTCATCCTCGGCCCTGGTCACCAGAAAACCATCGCCCTTCGCCGCCAGCCGTTCGGCGATCGACACAATCTGCGCCGCCGTCTTGCCGCTCCCGAAGACGACTTCGGGAAAGCCTTGGCGAAGGGCGCGATGATGATCGATGGTCGCAAACGGGAGCGTCTCGTACGGCTCGAGCGCCAAACGTTCGAGCGCGAGCGAGGGCGTCATTTCTCCCGCGGCGACCTGCGCGAGCAGGTCGAAAATGCGATGCGCGCTCACGCTTCGGCGGCTTCGAGCGATGGTTCGGGAGGTTCTCCCGCGACGTTCGCCGTCCCCGTCATTCGCACGTCCGGCGACTCCGTCTCACCCTCGCCACCCTCGCGAGACGCCAGCCATTGATCGCGATTGCGCAGGTAGTCGTCGAAGATCCCCTCGACCTCATCAAAGGAGTTCACCGCGTGCAGTCGCTTGCGCAGCTCCGCCGAGCTGGGAAGCCCCTTCACATACCAGCCCAGATGCTTGCGAAACTCGATCGCAGCCCCTTGAGGATCAGCTTCATATGACTGCACCATCTTCGCGTGTGACAACGCGATAGCGAATCGATCCTCAACCCCAGGCGTCGCCGGCATTTCGCGTCCCTCGATCAGCGCTCGCGCCTGATCGAAGATCCACGGCTGTCCGAACGACCCGCGTGCGATCATCACCCCGTCGCACCCGGTCTGCTGCCGCATACGCAGCGCGTCGAACGGAGTCTTGATGTCGCCGTTTCCGATGACCGGAATCTCGACCGCCTCCTTCACGCGGGCGATCTCGTCCCAGTTGGCAGCGCCGGTGTACATCTGCGTCCGCGTGCGAGGGTGCAGCGCGACGACAGCGGCCCCAGCGCCCTGACAGACGAGCGCGATCTTGACCGGGTCGCGCATCTCCTCGCTCCACCCCGACCGGATCTTCACCGTCACCGGCAGGTGCGTGCCAGCGATCACCGCCCGGATCACCGACTGCACCAGCGACAGGTCCTTGAGGCACCCCGATCCGCCGTTGCGCCGGACAACCTTCTTCACCGGGCAGCCGAAGTTCATGTCGATGTATTCCGGCTGGAAGACATCGGTCACCAGCGCCGCGGCCTCCCGCATGGCGTCGGGATCAGCCCCGAAAATCTGCACGCCGATCGTTCGCTCGTCGGCGCCAAAGCGAAGCTTGGAGATGGTCGCCTGATTCTCGCGCCGGATCCCCTCTGCCGACAGGAACTCGGTGACGACGACGTCGGCCCCATGCTGGCGGCAGAGGCGCCGGAACGGCGACTCCGACACCCCGGCCATGGGGGCGAGAAAGAGCGGGACGTCGTGCGCGACGGGGTACGGAAAGGGCATGCGAGGGAAGCTAGTGCCGCCCCATAGGTGATTCAACGTGAAGCTTTGACACGACTTGCAGCACGGGATAACTTGCCCGGTCTTCCGACGCGGGGCTGGACCACCGGCCCCGCGATTTGCGCCGCCCCCGGCGGCCGCACCGAGGCACGTGGACGATCCGAGGGTTCGATGGAGCTGCGCGAGTTCTTCTCCGAAGATGCGATCAAACTGGATCTCGAAGGAAGCACCAAGGACGAGATCCTCAAGGAGCTGATCGGGCTGCTCCGCCTGGATGACAAGTCGGACGCGATGCTCTTCAAGATGCTCAAGCGTCGCGAGAACCTCGGCTCCACTGGCATCGGACGCAGCATCGCCATCCCGCACTGCCGCTCGCTGGTCGTCAACAAGCTCCGTGTCGCCTTCGGTCGCAAGTCGAGCGGGCTGGACTTCAAGGCCATCGACGAGAAGCCGGTCAAGTTCTTCTTCCTGATTGTCGCTCCGCCGCTCGAAGTGTCCAATCAGTATCTCCCGGTACTCGGCAAGATCGCGCAGTTCAGCAAGGAGTCCGACGTCCCCGATCGCCTGCTGGCCATCTCGACTCCCGCCGAGTTCATGGCGCTGCTTGAGGAGAAAGGCGTCTAGCCATCCGGGCAGCGGCGCCGCACGGCGCGGCCCAAACGCAGAGGGGCGACCATACCGCTGGTCGCCCCTTTTTCGTTGCCGCCCCTTCGCCGCGGGCGCTACTTGGCCGAGACCTCGGGGTGCAGCGCGGAGTGTCCCATGGCGACGATCGCCGATGGCGATTCCGCTGGAGCGATGCTCGCCACGCCGCCTGACGGGGTCACGACGCGCGGATCGGCCACTTCACCCATGAGGGTGCGGCGTATCAGGAAGAAGATCAGTCCGACGACGCCCCCCACACGCCCGCACGCCCAGCTTACCCCCCACGCCAGCGGGAGGGAGAAGGTCGAGCCTCCCGGCTGGTCAGCCGTGGCGACCAGCTCTCCCGGCAGGAAGGTGACAAGCCCGAGAATGGCGCCTGTCAGCGCTCCGAGTACCACGAACCTGGAACCGCGCAGGACCAGCCGTGCAGTCGGGGACATGGTGAGACGATACCGCCGATTCCCTGATTCGTCGAGAGTGAAGGCGACAAAAGCTCGCCCCTCCCCCAGTCAGGGGGCCGCTGGCTGCTCTCGTGCGCTTGTCGAGCCTGGTGCCACGGGCGCGTCGACGGTGAGGCGCGTGAGTTCGCGCCCCAGGTGCGTGTGCACGCGCCAGCCTAACGCGGATGCCGCCACCACCAGCGCTGCGACGAGTCCCCACCACATCCCCGCCGCCCCATACCCCGCACCAAAGCAGAGCCAGGCCCCAAGCGGGAGTCCGACCACGGCGTACGCGAGGACATTCATGAGCATGGGGACGCGCGTATCCCCCGCCCCGCGCAGGATCCCGCTCGATACTCCCTGCACCCCGTCGAACATCTGGAAGATGCCGGCGATGGGGATGAGCGAAGCGGCAACGGCAATGACCGCGGCGTCATTGGTGAAGGCGCGGGCAAGCGGGACGGGGATGCTGAGGAGTGTGATCGCGGTGCAGGCCATGAAGCCCACGCCGCAGGCGAGCGCCGCACTCGCCTCGCGGCGGGCACCGTCCATGTCCCCGCGCCCGATCGCCCGTCCCACCAGGACGGCCGCCGCGGCGTTGATGCCTAACGGGACCATGTAGGTGAGCGAGGCCAGGCTGATGGTGATCTCGTGGCCGGCCAGCGGGATGGTCCCCAGCATCCCGATGAGCGCCAGCGCGCCGCCAAAGGCCAGCACCTCGAAAAACTGGTGCACGCCGATGGGAAGCCCCACCCGCAGCATGCGCCCGATGGGGGCCCATCGCAGCGTCTCCGGACGCCACGGGCGCAGCGCCCGCCGCATGGCCGGCCACCCCAGCGCGATCAGGGTCCCCGTCATCACGAAACGGCCGATCGTGGTGGAAATCGCCGAGCCCACCGCGCCTAACGGGGGGACGCCCAGGTTGCCGTAGATGAAGACCCAGTTGAGCGCAACGTTCACCAGGTTCCCCACCACCACCGCGATCACCACCGGTCGCGTGACGTGGAACGACTGCAGGCTCTGGCGAAAGGCGACGAAGATGAAGTACGGCAGGGTGGAAGGGATCTGGATCCACACCCACCGCGCGGCGAGCGGAATGACCTCCGGCGGCTGCTTGAGCGCCCGCAGCATGATCTCGGTGGGAAGGAACGAGAGCGAGGCGAAGACCGCCACGCCCAGTGCCAGGATCACGCCCCGCTGGACGCCCAACGCCACATCCTCGTCCGCCCCGGCCCCCACGGCCTGCGCCACCACCGGGTCGATCGCCATCACGACACCGGCGCCGAAGAGGGCGATGGTGATCCACCAGAAGTTGCCGAGGGCGACGGCGGCCAGGTCGACCGCCGAGACGCGTCCCACCATCGCCGCGTCGACCGTCCCCATGAAATTGAGGCCGACCTGCACGACGACGATTGGCAGCGCGAGTCGCGCCACATCGCGCAGCTCGTGCCGTGTGGGAACGCGCAACGCCCCGGCGCGCCCCTCCGCGTGGGCGGTCACGCCAGCGTCCTGGTCTGTGCCACGCGAGACGCAGCGGGGCGCCCGTTAGGCGCCCCGCTGCACTCCCGTCCCACGTCTCCCGTCTCCCGTCTCACCCTACTCCCACTCGATCGTTGCCGGCGGCTTCGAACTCACGTCGTATACCACCCGGTTGACCCCCTTCACCTCGTTGATGATGCGCGACGAGATGCGGCCGAGCACATCGTACGGAAACGGGTACCAATCGGCGGTCATCCCGTCGGTGCTGGTGACGGCGCGCAACGCGACGACGTTCTCGTAGGTGCGATAGTCGCCCATCACCCCGACCGAACGCACGGGGAGCAACACGGCGAATGCCTGCCAGATGTCGTTGTACAACCCGGCGGCGCGAATCTCCTCGAGATAGATCGCGTCGGCCTTCTGCAGGACGGTCACCTTCTCGGCGCTCACATCGCCCAAAATGCGGATTGCCAGCCCGGGGCCGGGGAACGGGTGCCGCCCCACCATCTCCTCGGGAAGGCCAAGCTCCCGCCCGACGTTGCGCACTTCGTCCTTGAACAGTTCGCGCAGCGGCTCGATGAGCTTGAACTTCATGTCGGGCTTGAGCCCGCCGACGTTATGGTGCGTCTTGATCGTCGCGCTCGGGCCTCCCTTGGCGCTCACGCTTTCGATCACGTCGGGGTACAGCGTTCCCTGCACGAGGAACTCGGCGTCCTTCCCTGCCTCGGCGGCCGCATCCTCGAAGACATCGATGAAGGTATGGCCGATGATCTTCCGCTTCTTCTCCGGCTCACCTTCCCCGGCCAGTGCGCCGAGGAACCGATCTTCGGCGCGCACGGTCACGAGCTTGATCCCCAGGTGCGCCTTGAATGTGCGCTCGACCTGTTCGCGTTCGTGCAGGCGCAGCAATCCCGTGTCGACGAAGATGCAGGTGAGCTGGTCGCCAATCGCCTTGTGGACGAGCGCCGCGGCAACCGATGAGTCGACCCCGCCGGAGAGCCCGCAGATGACGTGCTTGTCGCCGACCAGTGCGCGGATCTTCGCGACCTCTTCCTCGATGAAGTGCCCCGGCGTCCACCCCGGCTCACAGTGACAGATCTCGAAGAGGAAGTTCGAGATGATGTCGGGGCCGCGCACCGTGTGATGCACCTCGGCGTGGAACTGGATCGCGTGAATGGGCTTGGACTCGTGGCGCATCGCCACGACCGGGTTGTCGGCGCTGGAGGCGGTCAGCACGTATCCCGGCGGGACCGTGTCGACGTGATCGCCATGGCTCATCCATACCTGCGATCGTTCGCCCGGCTCGAAGCCGGCGAATACCCCCGCCGTCTCGTTCACGGTGATCTCAGCACGCCCGTATTCGCGGCGCCCGCCGCCGGCGATCGATCCGCCAGCCGCAAGGGCGATCCACTGCATCCCGTAACACACGCCGAGGACCGGCGCGATGTCGAGGATGCCGGGATCGAAGGTCGGCGCTCCCTCGTCGGTAACCGACGACGGCCCCCCCGAGAGGATGATCCCCGTCGGCGCCCATTCGCGAATCCACTCGAGCGAGCGAGTGGGGGGATGAATCTCGGAGAAGACGCGCGCCTCACGGACGCGGCGGGCGATGAGTTGCGTGAATTGCGATCCGCAATCGAGAATGAGGATGCGGCTCCCCGTAGTCGTTAGGCTCACGCGTCGGTCGAGGCCTCGAAGGTGTGAACGTCCTTGAGCTTGAAGAAGTGCACGTCCTTGTTGTCCGTGTCGAGAATGGCGCCCCCCGGTTCCCCGTGGAGCCAGCCACACCCTTCCCCGGGGTTCACGATCAGCGTTTCGCCGCGGATCATCATCTCTTCCCGATGCGTAAAACCGTGCACGACCACGCCATGCGATTCCACCGACCGTGGCGACGCATCGACGAGGTCATGGACCAGGAGGAAGCGCTGCCCACCCAGCTCGAACGAGTGTGGCGACTCGAACAGCTCGATCCCCATCCCCTGCTGGGCGTAGGCGCGAATGCCTTCATGGTCCCCATCGTTGCGCCCGAAGACGCCGACCATCGGCATGTTGAGTTCGATGAACGGCTTGAGCGAGAAGGGGGCGCAGAAATCGCCGGCGTGCAGCACGATGCCGACGCCACGCTGCTGCATGTACTGCAGGAGCGCGCGGATCGCCGGGAGGCGATCGTGGGTGTCGGAGAGCAGCCCGACGAGCATCAGGAGTTCCTCCAGGCTGGGGATACCGTCTCGCGGCGCACGAGGTCGTCGTACGATTCACGTGCGGTGATGATGGCCCACCGCTCGCCATCGACGAGGACCTCGACCGGGCGCGGGCGTGCGTTGTAGTTGGACGCCATGCTGATGCCGTACGCGCCGGTCGTGAACAGACAGAGGAGCGCCCCGGGTTCGACCGATTCCAGTTCGCGATTGAGCGCCAGAAAGTCGCCGCTCTCGCAGATGGGGCCCACGACGTCGGCAACCATCATGTCGCCGTCGCGCGCCT
>CAZLLP010000169.1:0-12922 GCA_964560345.1 uncultured Gemmatimonadaceae bacterium | reverse complement strand
ACGCGGTGTAGCCGCGCGCTTCCCAGGTGGCGCGCAATCCGCCCGAGGGGAACGACGATGCGTCCGGCTCCGACTGGATGAGCTGCGACGCCGAGAACTGCTCGATGACCTGCTGGTTCTCATCGAACGTCAGGAAGGCGTCGTGCTTCTCGGCGGTGAGCCCAGTCTGCGGCTGGAACCAGTGCGTGAAGTGCGTGGCGCCGCGCGACACGGCCCAATCGCGGATGGCCTGCGCCACGGTGGGCGCGATGTCGGCGTCGAGCTTCTTTCCCAGGCGCACCGAGGCGCTGAGCTTGGCGAAGACGTCCTTCGGCAGCTTCGAGCGCATCTGCTTCACGCCGAAGGTGTTGATACCGAAGATCTCGGAGACGCTCGCCTTGTCGCCGGCGGGCGCCGGCGCGGCCTTGGCGCCGCGAGCCGCAATGGACTGGAGCGCCGACCTGCGGGCGCTGTGGTTCGAGCTGGTCATGTGGGTCGGGTCGGGATCGGGTGGGACGACTGACAACAGGACGCACCGGCGATGGCGAGCGGGCGAATAGCGTGCCGTTCGGTCAATCTGTAATGCCAAACGTGCAAATTCTGCACGTTCTGTAACGCACCGTGCAGGAAATAAAGCGAGTGCAGCCGCGTCCATGCAACTTCCCGTGCGATAAACGCACGAAAAGCCAGACACGGTGCGAACTGGTTGTGATTGGCTGCTACAGCCCGAAGATCGCGCGCACCCGGTCGCCCAACGCCTTGGGCGTGAAGGGCTTGGGGAGGAAAGCGGCGCCGCGCGGCAGGCGCACCGATTCGCCGCTGGCCATGGCCGCCGCCCCCGACGAGAAGAGCACCCGCACGTCGGGGCGCGCGGCGACGATGCAGCTCGCGAGCTCGACGCCGCTCAGACCAGGCATCAGGACGTCGGTGACGAGGAGATCGGCGACCGACGGATCGCGCGAGACCATGGTCAGCGCCTCGTCGGCATCGGCGGCTTCGGAGACGCGATACCCTTCGCGGCGCAGCGTGCGCGCGGCGATGCGCCGAACCGTTTCCTCATCGTCCACCACCAGCACCGACCGGGTATGGACCAGGGAATCGACGCGGCGCACTGGGGTGCTGCTGATGGTCGGGAGGAGGAGGGAGATGGTCGTTCCATTTCCCGGGCGGCTTTCGCACATCACGTAGCCCCCCATCTGCGTCGTCGCGCCGAACACCAGCGAGAGTCCCAGCCCCTCGCGTCCACGGGTCGAGAAGAGCGGTTCGAAGCACCGTTCGAGCGTCGGCGCATCCATCCCCACGCCCGTGTCGCGGACCTCGATGCAGGCGTAGCGCCCGGGGCGCACCACCGCGTGAACCGCACGCCGTGGCGTGGGGCAATCGACGGCGCGCGCCGAGATGCGAAGCTCACCGCCGCCGGGCATGGCCTCGCGGGCGTTTCGTGCGAGATGGAGAATCGAGGCCTCGAGCTGCGACAGGTCGATGATGGCCTGACCGGCGTCGGGGGCGAGTTCGAGGACGACGGCCACGTTTTCGCCGACGATGCGGCGCAGCGTGGCGTCGAGGGCCGCGATCGAGCGAGACAGGTCGGTGCGTTGCGGTGACGACGTCCGCGCCGACGACGATCGCGCCAGTTCACGCGTGAGCACCGCCGCACGTTCGGCGGCTCGGCGAATGGTCTCGATGTCGCTGCGAACGGCGTCGCGAGGGGCGAGTTCGCTGGCGATCAGCTCTGCAGAGCCCGAGATGGCGGTGAGGAGTTCCGAGAATTCGTGCGAGACCGCGATCGCCACCCGTCCCACGCGCTCCAGCGACCGGGTGTCGCGGAGCTGCGCTTCGAGTGCGCGCTGCTGGGCGAGGTCGGTGAGGCGAACCCAGCGCCACCCGGGAGGGGCGCCGGCGTCGAGCGACCGGACCGCGATGGCGACGTCGGTGCGTTCGTCCCCTTCGAGCACGCCTTCGCCGGTCCATTTCCCGCCGGCTCCCACCGCACCATCCAGGACCAGGCGCTCGCGCGTGGCCCCGTCGAAGAGCGCGAGAAACTCCCCGCCGTCGCGGGTCACGCCGCACCGCTCGACGCAGCGCAGCGCGCTGCGATTCCCCCACTGCAGGCGCCACCACTCGTCGAGCACGAAGACGGCGTCTTCGAGCGACTCGGCGATGGAGCGAAAGGCGCTATCGGCGGGGTAGGAGGCGAAGGGCATCATCGGGCAAAACGCGCGGAGGGGTGGGCGCGCAACACGGTGATGCGCGTCGCCTTTGCCGCGTGATCGCTCGTTAGGACGGGCTGAACCATTCCCCACAGTCGTTACCTTGCATGCATGTCACCGGACGTACCGCCCGGCACCGGCTCCGCTTCGTGGGGACGGCGTCTCCTCCTGATTCTCCTGGCGCTGGTGGGCATCGTGGCCGCGGCCAAGGTCACGGTGGTGGCGCGAGACTTCGTGGCGGGGAGTGGCGGCGTGACGTCGGTCGGACCCAACGACCTGCCGCCGATTCCCGACCTCCCCGCGACGTCCGCGGTCACGCTCCCCGACTCCTTCGCCGGACGCAGCGGGGCGCTGCGCTTTCGCGTCCTCTCGGCCGCCGAGGCACTCGCCATTCCCGGATTCGTGCAGGTCTACGGCGAGCGCGCCTTGAAACGGCCGGCAGTGCTGATGACACAGTGGCCGCAGGACTCCTCGGCCTTCGCGCTCATCGTGCTGCGTCCCTTCGGCGCCAAGAAGGGGGACGTGCTCAATGGCTATCGCCTGGGACGCTGGCCCGCCGAGCGATGGATCATGGCCCGCAACTATTTCAATCCGGATGGCTTCGTCGAGGTCACACCGGCCAATGTGGCTTTGCAGCTGTCGGCACACTTCACCCTGGGCGACTTCCTCACGCACGACCAGCGCGACACCTGGCCCAAGTACGTGGTGCTCGAGGAGAAGCTGATCGACAAGCTGGAACTGGTGCTGGCCGACCTGCAGGCGCACGGCATCCCGAGCGGGCGCGTGAAGGTCCTGTCGGGTTTTCGCGCGCCGTACTACAACGACCGCGGCGTGGGCGAAGGGATGGCGCGCGCCTCCCGACACCAGTTCGGCGACGCCGCGGATCTCATCGTCGACGACAACGGCGATGGGCGCATGGATGACCTCAATCGCGACGGGCGACTCGACGTGCGCGACACCGGACCGCTCTCCGCGGCGATTGCCCGCGTGGAACGGGCGCACCCGGAGCTGGCCGGCGGGCTCGGGACGTATCAAGCCACGGGGCCGAGTGGTCCCTTTGCGCACGTCGACGTGCGCGGGACGAGCGCGCGTTGGGAGAGCGGATGGTGGAAGCGGCGGCGATGACCCGCACCACGGTTGCCGCTGGCGCAGCACGCGACGCGGCGTAGGATCAAGCGATCGCGCCACATGATGGCGGCCTCGCCACTTTCCTAACCATCCAATGCCTGCTCTCTCGATCGCGCTGCAGCTCGTGGCCATTACGCACGCCACGCTCATCGACCCCGACCTCGCGAACGTTCGGCGCGACATGACGATCGTGGTGCGGGGGACGCGCGTGGCGCAGGTGGGGGCGAGCGCGGCCACGGCGATTCCAGCGGGTGCGCGCGTGATCGACGCCACCGGCAAGTACGTGATCCCGGGCATGTGGGACATGCACGTGCACGTCGACTTTCCCGGCGGGCGTGCCTTGCTCCCGTTGTTCGCGGCGCACGGCGTGACGGGCGTTCGCGACATGAACGGGCGGCTCCCGCAGCTGCGCGCGCTGCAGCGCGACATCGCCGCGGGAACGCTGGTCGGTCCTCGCCTCGTGGTGTCCGGTCCGTATCTCGTTGGCCGACCGCTTCCGCCGGCCTTCGGGATGCCGCACTTCGTCGTCACCGATTCGGCCACCGCCACGCGCGCCGTCGACTCGCTGGCGGCGTTAGGCGCGGACTTCATCAAGGTGCACAACTGGATCCCGCGCGATGCCTATCGCGCGGCGGCGGCGTCGGCGCGCCGCAAGGGGATCGTCTTTGCCGGACACGTGGCCCTCCCGACCACACCACGCGAAGCCGCGGAAGCCGGGCAGCGATCGCAGGAGCATCTGTATGCGTTCCTGAACGAATGCAGCCGGGCCGACTCCGCCGTCATCGCCGGTGGCGATCCCATTCAGCGCTTCATCATGGGAGAATGCACCTCGGCGTCGCAGCAGGAGGTGTACGCGGCCATCGCGCGCACGCGCTCATGGATCACGCCGACGCTGACCGTGCAGCAGATGCTCGCCACGCTCCGGCCGTCGATCGTCGCGGGCGACAGCACGGCACAGTTCTACGGCGATTCGCTGATGCGGCGGGTGGCCATGGAGCTCGAGTTCCCCGCCGGGCCGTCGGCGGCGGCGCTCGCCGCGGGGCAAAAGCTCATCGAGCGACGCATGGCGGTGGTGCGCGGACTGCATCAGGCCGGCGTGCCGATCCTGACCGGGACCGATGCGCCGCTTGCGGCTGGCGGGCCGGGCAAGGGGCTGGTGGGAGAACTCGTCCTGTTGGTCAAGGCCGGCTTCACGCCGCGCGAGGCGCTACGCAGTGCGACGACGGAACCGGCGCGCTATTTCGCCGCCGATTCGTTAGGTGCCGTGGCGTCGGGCAAGGTCGCCGACCTGGTGGTCCTCGACGCCGACCCCCTGGTGAACATCGCCAACGTCGGGCGAATCCACGCCGTCCTGGCCAACGGCCGCGTGATCGACCGGGCGGCGCGCGAGGCGCTGTTCGACGCCGCGCGCCGGGCCGCGCGCGCAGACGCGCGTCCGTCCACGCGCTGACCTGCGACCACCGTCCGATGCGCGTCGCCCTCTTCGCCCCCTGCTTCGTCGACCAAATCGCGCCAGCGGCGGCGATTGCGGCGGTGCGAGTGCTGGAGCGACTCGGGCTCGACGTCGCCCTCCCCGACGGCGCCGCATGTTGCGGGCAGGCACCGGCGAACGCGGGATTTGCCGCGGCGGGAGAACCGGCACTCGCGCGCTTCGTCGAGACCTTCGCCCCGTTCGACCACATCGTCGTCCTTTCCGGCAGCTGCACCGTGCACGTGCGGGCACACGCCGCCGCGCTCGGCGCAACGGGGCATGACGTCGCGCAACGCACCACGGAGTTCTGCGCGTTCCTTTACGACGTGGTGGGCCTCGCGCGCGTGCGCGCCCTCGGCGCGGCCTCCCGCGAACGGGTCGCGGTGCACATCGGTTGTCACGCGCTACGGGGACTCGATCTCGCCACGCCGAGCGAGCTGCAACGCCCGGCGATGAATAAGGTGCGCGCGCTGCTCGAGACCGTTGATGGTCTTTCGTTCGCGACGCTCACGCGCGCCGACGAGTGCTGTGGCTTTGGCGGGAGCTTCAGCGTGGGCGAACCGGCAGTGTCCACGCGCATGGGGACCGACCGGCTGCGCGACGTCACGGCCACGGGGGCGACGGCGATCGTCTCCACCGATGTGTCGTGCCTCCTGCACCTGCGAGGCCTGGATCGCGCGGCGGGCGGATCGCTCCCGATGTGGCATGTGGCGGAGCTGTTGGCCGGCGTCGACGGCCCATCGCACCGGGTGGCACGCCGATGACACGCTCCGCGACGTCACGCCCGCTCCCCGTGCTCGATGCCGAAGGCGCCGTCGACCACGCGGCGGGGGCGGCGCAGTTCACCGCCGACGCGGCGCGCACGGGGTGGCACGATGGCGCGCTCTGGTTCGTGCGCGAGAAGCGCGATCGCGCCGCGGCCACGGTACCCGAGTGGGAAACGCTTCGCGACCTCGCGTCGGCGATCAAGACACACACGCTCTCGCGACTCGACGAGTACCTCGCGCTCTTCGAGCGTCGGGCGACGGCACGTGGTGTCACCGTGCACTGGGCGCGCGACGCCGCCGAGCATAACGAGATCGTGTACGGGATCCTCGCGGCCCGCGGCGCGCGCCGCATGGTAAAGAGCAAGTCGATGCTCACCGAGGAGTGTGGGCTCAATGACTATCTCACCGCGCGCGGCATCGAGGTGGTGGACACCGACCTCGGCGAACGCATCGTGCAGCTGCGCGAGGAGCCGCCGAGTCACATCGTGATGCCGGCCATCCACCTCAAGAAGGAGGAGATCGGCGAGACGTTTCACGAGCACCTGGGGACGCCGGCAGGGCTCGCCGATCCCGACGCGCTCACGGCCGCGGCGCGTCTGCACCTGCGCGAGCGCTTCCTCGCGGCCGACGCGGCGCTCACCGGAGTCAACTTCGGCATCGCCGAGACCGGTGGGATCGTGGTCATCACCAACGAAGGGAACGCCGATCTCGGGACAGCGCTCGCGCCGGTGCACATCGCGTCGATGGGGATCGAGAAGCTCATCCCGCGCGCCGCCGATCTTGGCGTCTTCTTGCGCCTGCTCGCGCGCAGTGCGACGGGCCAGGCCAGCAGCGTGTATGCCTCGCACATGCATGCGCCCCGTGCGGGGCAGGCGATGCACGTGGTGCTGGTCGACAACGGGCGCAGCACGCAGTTGGGGCGCGCCGATTTCTGGGGATCGCTCAAGTGCATTCGCTGCGCGGCGTGCCTCAACACCTGCCCGGTGTACCGGCGGTCCGGTGGCTACAGCTACGGCTCCACGGTTCCCGGCCCCATCGGATCGGTGCTGACGCCAGGCCTCGACCTGCAGAAGTACGCGTCACTCCCCTTTGCCAGCACGCTGTGCGGCTCGTGCAGCGCCGTCTGTCCGGTCAAGGTCGACCTGGACGTGCAACTGTACAAATGGCGCCAGCAGGTGGTGGCGGCGGGGCACGTGTCGGCATCGAAAGGCTGGTTGATGCGGCGGCTCGGCGACGTGCTGGCTGATCCCGCGTGGTTGCAACTGGCGGGCGCGATGGCGCGCGGTGCGCTGCGGGTGCTGCCGAACGGGTTGTCCCGCCGTCTCGCCGGCGCGTGGGGGGCGACCCGCGCACTGCCGGAGCCGCCGCCCGAGAGCTTCCGCGCCTGGCGGCGCACCCATCGCCCAGACCAGTCCGATCACGCATGAGCGCCCGCGACGAGATCCTGCGAGCGGTGCGTGCGTCGCGTGTCGCGACCTTCGGCGGCGACACGCCGCCACTCCCGTCCTTGCCGACAGGCGCAACGCGCGGCGGACACGCCAGCGAGGCGCTGGTGCTGCGCTTCATCGCGGCGGCACAGGCCGCCGCCGCCAACGTGGTGCGCGTCAAGCGGGCAGCCCTTCCGCAGGTGGTCGGCGCCACCGCGGGCATCGCGCCGTCAGGGGCATCGACGCGACACGCGCCGCTGCACGTGCTCTCGATGGTGGGCGACATCGCCGGCAACGTCGCCCTCCCCGACGATCCGCACGGCCTCGCGCAGCTCGACCTCCTGGTGTGCGAAGGGGTCGTGGGGGTCGCCGAGAGCGGGGCCATCTGGCTGCCGGTGTCGCGACTGGGCGAGCGCGCCGCGCTGGTCCTCGCCACCGACGTCATCGTCGTCCTCGAACGCTCGGCGATCGTCGCCGACATGCATGCCGCCTACGCGCGCGTCGACGTGAGCGCCGAGTCGTTCGGGTTGTTCCTGGCGGGGCCGTCCAAGACGGCGGACATCGAGCAGTCGCTGGTGATCGGGGCACACGGGGCCAAGGGGCTCACCGTGTGCCTGGTCGACGACTGACGCTGCGTACAGCGGCGCCTTGCCGCGCCGCTTACAGCGGCGCCTTGCCGCGCCGCTTACAGCAGCGCCTTGAGACGGTCGAGGTCGACGTTGCCGCCGCAGATGATCGGGACGACCGTTGCATCTGGCGAGAGGCGCAGCCGGTCGGTGAGGAGCGGGACCAGCGCCGCGGCGCCCGCGGCCTCCGGGAGGAGCTTGCAGCGCTCCATCAGCACCTTCATCGCGTCGACGATCTCCTCGTCAGGCACCACGAACCACTCGTCGACAAAGGCCTGGCAGTGCGCCAGGTTGCGCGTCCCCGCAAAGGGGGCGGCGAGGCCATCGGCGATCGTGTTGAGCGTCGCCAACCGCTGCGGCGAGCCGGCGGCGAGCGACCGAGTCATCACGTCGGCGCCGGCGGGCTCGACGCCGATCACGCGCACGGTGGGACGCACCTGTTTGATGGCCGCCGATACGCCTGAGATGAGCCCCCCGCCGCCGCACGCCACGATCACCACGCCGACATCGGGGACCTGCGAGAGAATTTCCAGGCCGACCGTCCCCTGCCCGGCAATCACGCGCGCGTCGTCGAACGGGTGCACGAGGGTCAGTCCGCGCTGGCGTTGCAGCTCGAGCGCCGTGGCCAGCAGGTCGCCAGAGGTCTGGATCACCTCACCGCCGTAGCCGCGCGTCGCCGCCACCTTGGACGGCACCGCGGTGGCTGGCATGACGATGGTCGCGTGAATGCCGAACTGCGCCGCTCCCCACGCCAGCGCCTGCGCGTGATTGCCTGCGGAGAGCGAGATCACGCCGCGCGATCGTTCCTCCGGCGAAAGCTGCCGCAGCGTGTTGATCACGCCGCGCACCTTGAATGACCCCGTCTTCTGGAACAGCTCGAGCTTGAGGACCACGCGAGCGCCGGCGCGCGACGAGAGGTACGTCGACCCCGCCACCGGGGTGAGATGCACGTGGGAGGCGATCGCTCCCTGGGCCTCGCGAATGGCGTCGAGCGTGACGAGCGAAGCGGCCGGCGAGCTGCTGGAAGACGGGGAGGTCATGCCGCGAATCTACGCGGCGCTACGGTTTGAAGAAGACGTCGGCGGTGATGGTCTTGTCGCTGGTGCCGCGCACCGGCGACTCGGCGCCCCCTACGGCGGGCATGGAGCGATACACCGCGGTCACCGTTCCCGGCGTCGTGGCATCGTTCCGGGCGAAGATCGTTCGCAGGTCGTCGTTCGTGAGGCGCGCGTACTGCAGGCGCCCGTTTGGCAGCAGCGTGACCTCTGCCGCCGACCCGGCGAGCGGGACGCGCACGAGTGCCCGATCGTAGTCGCCGCCGGCGAGCACGCCCGTCTGTCGCAGGACGAGCGCCCACGTTCCGGAACGTGCAATCGCCTGCACCGCGCCGTTGATCCCCTGGGCCAGCCGCACCTGCGCGCCGGTGGCGAGATCGATGCGCCAGATGTCGCAGATCTTGTTGAAGAGCGGGGCCCCCGTTTCCCCGGTGGGCTTGGCGTAGAAGAGCGATCGCCCGTCGCTGCTGAAGCGCAGTGCGCCGCCGGTCTGCGAGTACTCCAGCCCGTCGGTCAGGCGCTGCACCGTGTTGGTGCGCAGGTCGGTGATGAAGAGGTCGACGCCCCGCGCCCCCGCGCGCGTGCTCATCGCATAGGCAAGGCGGGTCTCGTCGGGCGACCAGTCAGGCTGGCTCAGGATGATCTGGCTGTTGACCGACGCGATGCGTGGTTCGCCGCCGTTGGCGTTGGTCACGACCACCTCGGACTGGTCGAAGGCCACCGTGGCGACCATCGCGAGCTTGGTCCCCGTCGGGCTCCACGAGAGGGGGCCTAACGCGAGGAGGTTGGCGTCGGCGAGCGGCGGGACGAGCGGCGAGTTCCCGGCGATCGGGTCGGTGGCCCCGTTGAATGTCACGCGGGTGCGCGAGGTGGTGCTCGTGTCCAGGTAGAGGGCGGCGCGGGTGCCGATGTACTCGACGCTGGCCACGACGGTCGACGCCGACGTCTGGGGATTGGGGGCGGTTGCGCCGTCGTCGCTGTCACAGGCGGTGGTGACGACGCTGGTCGCGAGCACGAGCGAGGCCAGTGCGTGTCGGGCACGACGTGGAGGGAAGGAACGCGGAGTTGCGGGCATATCGAGCACCTGCCGAAAGACTGAAGGAGGGGAACGCATGTTCTCGTTTTGCGCTCGTCCGTGCATGGGTCAGGGGACCCATCGCGACGTTGGGATCTGCCGGCGGACACTCGTGTGACGCACGTTCGACTGCTGGCGTAGCAGGGCGGCGCGCGCGTGCCGCTGCCGCGCTCGGCGCGTCTTCACCTTGAGGACCGCGCTCCGCCCCCCTAGCTTCTGCACTCCGACGGCGCCGTAGCCAAGTGGTAAGGCAGCGGTCTGCAAAACCGCTATTCGCCGGTTCGATTCCGGCCGGCGCCTCTCGTTCGACCCGCGCGCGTCCCGTGGCTCATCCACGGGACGCGCGTTGCGTTCGTCCCTGCGGGGATGCACGCGTGGGCGCCGATCCCCTCGATCGGCGGTTGTTAGCTTCCGAGCCATGCACGCGCTCACCCTCCGAGCCGGCCCCGATGCCCTGCGCCTCGTCCGTGAGCGCGGGCTGCGCGCGCAGGATATCGACATCCTGCCGGGAGCGTCGGGCGGGGCCAAGTGGCTCGTCCTGGCAGGGCTCGATCGCTACCTGTTTGGCAACCTGCTGGCCGAGCCGCGCACGCGTCCGCTGCATCTCATCGGCTCGTCGATCGGGAGCTGGCGCATGGCGTGCCTGGCGCAGCGCGACCCGGTCGCGGCGCTCGACCGCGGACATCACGCCTACATCTACGAGCAGCGCTACAGCAGGAATCCGTCGACCGCCGAGGTCACGCGCGTCCTCAACCGGGCGCTCGACCTCATCCTCGGCCCCACCGGGATCGACGAGATCCTGACGCATCCGTGGGCGCGCATCCACATCATCACCGCCGAAGGGCGAGGGTTGGCGGCGAGCGAGCGCCGATTGCTCCTGACGGCCGGGATCGCGCTGGCGGCGGCCGGGAACCTCGTCAGCCGCAAGTCGCTGGCGCTGCACATGCGGCGCTTCATCTTCCACGCGGCCGGTGATGCGTCACCGTTTCGCGCCCTCTCGGACCTTCCCACGGTGCACGTGGCGCTCACGCGGGAGAATCTCCGCGCGGCGCTGTTGGCCTCGGGGTCGATCCCGCTCCTGATGGAGGGAGTGAAGATCCCCGGGACACCACGTGGCGTGCACTGGGACGGAGGGGTGCTGGACTATCACCTCGACCTCGACTTCGGACCGGGGGAGGGATTGGTGCTGTACCCGCACTTCTACAGTCACGTGGTGCCGGGATGGTTCGACAAGGCACTGAAGTGGCGTCGCGCGCGCGGCGACAATTTCCGTCGCGCGATCCTCATTGCCCCCAGCGACGACTTCGTGCGCGCGCTCCCGGGCGGCAAGATCCCCGATCGCCAGGATTTCTACGACATGGACGACGCGACGCGCCAACGCACGTGGCAGCGCGTGGTGGACGAGAGCGTGCGCCTGGGAGACGAACTCGCCGAGTTGCAGGTGACGGGCACGTTGGCTGACCGCGTCCAGCCCTGGTAACGCAGGCGGCGCCTCACGGCGCCGTCTGCACTCCCGTCTCCCGTCCCCCGTCTCACTTTACGCCGCACTCGCCCCCGACCCCTCGCCCCCTGCTTCGAGTTGCTCGCGCAGCGAGGCGAGCCGCTGTACCGCGCCCGCCGCGTACTGGTTGATCCAACGATTGGCGATGTCCTGGATGGGGAGGGCATTGAGGTAGTTCCAGCGAAGCCGCCCCGCGCGCTTCACGATGAGCAGCTCCGCCCGCTCGAGCACGTCGAGATGCTGCATGACGGTGCACCGGTCGAGCGAGGGGAAGAGGGCGCACAGCTCCCCGGTGCTGCGGGGCCCCTCGCGCAGGTGGTCGAGAATGCGCCGCCGCCGGGCGTCACCCAGTGCCTTGAAGACCAGATCGAACTGCGCCTCGCTTGACATGTTGTAAGTATATAACATATTCTGGTGCACCACCACCCCTCGGAGCGGAGCCATGGAGTTCACGTTCGACGTGTACGCGAAGATCCAGCGCCCGGTCGCCGACGTCTTCGACGCGGTCTACAACCCGGCGAAGCTGAGTGGCTACTTCACCACCGGCGGATCGACGGCGCCGCTCGACGTGGGGGCGGCGGTCATGTGGGACTTTGCCGATTTTCCTGGCGCCTTTCCCGTGCACGTGCGCGAGATGGTCCCGAACGAGCGCATTGTGCTCGAGTGGCAGGCGGGGGACGGCGACTACCTCACCCGCGTGACCATGACGTTCGAGCCCCTCGATCCCTCGCGCACCCTCGTCCGCATCAACGAAGGGAAATGGCGCGAGACTCCCGAGGGGCTCAAGTCATCCTACGGCAACTGCTCCGGCTGGATGCACATGCTCTGCTGCCTCAAGCTGTACGCCGAGCGGGGCATCAACCTGCGCGAGGGGTTCTTCTGATCGCCTAGCGCTTCACCTTCACGCCGGCCAGTTGGCCCAACGCGCCTAACGTGGTCTGCGCCGCGTTGAGCCCAAGGCGGAAGTCCTTGTCGCTGAAGGTGGCATAGGTGTCGGTCGGTTGGTGCCAGTGCGGGTTCCACCCGGCGCCCGTGTGCGCGCCGCGCTCGTTCTCGCGCAGCGAGATCGACGGGATCAGGTCCTGGAAGGGCGCCGAGTCGGTGTTGGTCATGTGCGGTCCCACCGTGGCCGGGTAGTCGGTCGCGTACTTCTCGTTGGCCGCGTGAAAGACCCACGCCAGGTCGGCCGACTGCTTCGCCATTTTCGAGTTGGACTGGAACTCGACGTTGACGTCGGCTTCGGGACGCTGCTCGGGATTGAGCGTCCCGTCCGCGCGCGGCATGCCGTGGTCCCACATCATCATGTCGTGCTGGATCATCCCGAGCCACTTGGGCTCGGGATACTTCCCGGAGCCGGCCGGTTCCTCCTTCCCCTGCAACGCCTGGCGCTGCGCGACGTAGGCGCGAGCGCCGTTGAGCCCCGTCTCCTCGTTGTTCCACAGCACAAAGCGAATCGTGCGCTCGGTGGTGACGCCGGGCATCGAGAAGACGCGCGCCAACTCCATCACCAGCGCGGTCCCCGAGCCGTCGTCGTTGGCGGCTTCGCCCCAGCCGATGCCGTCCATGTGGGCGCCGACGATGTACATCTCGTCGGGGTGCGTGGTCCCGACCTTGGTGCAGTAGACCTCCTGCCGCTGTCCGGGCGCGCTGGGCTGCGCGTTGAGCTTGCGCAACCGAGCGTCG
>CAZLLP010000168.1:0-13019 GCA_964560345.1 uncultured Gemmatimonadaceae bacterium | reverse complement strand
AACGAGCGCAGCGAGTAGATCACCTCGCGCTGCTGGTTCATCACGTCGTCGTAGTCGAGCAGCCGCTTGCGGGCCTGGAAGTTCTGCAGCTCGACGCGCTTCTGCGCCTGTTCGATGGAGCGCGTCACCAGCGGGTGCGTGAGCACCTCGCCTTCCTGCGCGCCTAACCGGTCCATCAACCGCGCAATGCGGTCGGACTGGAAGAGGCGCATCAGGTCGTCTTCGAGCGACAGGAAGAACTGCGACGCCCCCGGGTCACCCTGACGGCCGGAGCGACCGCGCAGCTGACGGTCGATGCGGCGCGACTCGTGGCGTTCGGAGCCGATGATGTGCAAGCCGCCGCACTCCTCGACGTCGATCTCCTTTCCGTCGGGATCCTTGACCTTGGACGGCTGTGCGACCTTCACGCCTTCGCCGAGTTTGATGTCGGTCCCTCGGCCGGCCATGTTGGTGGCGATCGTGATCGCCCCCTTCTGCCCGGCGCCGGCCACGATCTCGGCTTCGCGCTGGTGGTACTTCGCGTTGAGGACGTTGTGCGGCAGCCCGGCGCGCTTGAACATGCGCGACAGCGTCTCCGACACCTCGACGTTCACCGTGCCGACGAGCACCGGATAGCCCAGCTCGTGCAGGCGGCGCGTCTCCTCGACGATCGCGTTGAACTTCTCGCGCCGCGTCTTGTAGATCAGGTCCTGCCGGTCCTCGCGCACGATGTCGCGGTTGGTCGGGATGACCGACACCTCGAGGCCGTAGATCTGGTGAAACTCGGTCTCCTCGGTCTCGGCGGTGCCGGTCATGCCGGCCAGCTTTTCGTACATGCGGAAGTAGTTCTGGATGGTGATGGTGGCGAGCGTCTGCGTCACGCCCTTCACCTGCACCCCTTCCTTGGCCTCCACCGCCTGGTGCAATCCTTCCGACCAGCGGCGACCGGGCATCGTGCGCCCAGTGAACTCGTCGACAATCAGGACCTGCCCTTCCTGCACGACGTAGTTGCCGTCCTTCTCGTACAGCGCGTGCGCGCGCAGGAGCTGGTGCACGATGTGGAGCTTCTCGCTCTTCATCGCATACTCGGCCTCGATGGCGCGGCGCGCCTCGAGCTTCTCCTGCGGCGACATCTCCGTGTCGCGCTCGATCCGGTGGATCTCGGTCGAGATGTCGGGGAGCGCAAACTCGTCGTGCTGGACGGGGCTCAGCTCGTCGATCCCGCTCTCCGTCAGGTGCACGGTGTGCCCCTTCTCGTCGAGGACGAAGAAGAGGTCGTTTTCGAGGTCGCGGAACTGCTGCTTGCTGGGCGACAGCTTGCGATCGGCGAGGTAGTCCAGCTCCATCCGCTGCGTGAGCTGCTTGACCCCCTGCTCGTTCATCGCCTTCATCAGGCGCTTGTTCTTCGGGCTCCCCAACTGCGCCTTGAAGAATGCCAGCGCCGCCGCCTCCTTGTCCCCCTGCTCCAGCGCGCGCTCGGCGTCGCCGACCAGCTGGTTGACCACCTCGGTCTGGCGACGGAACAGGCGCAACACCGCGTTATTGTGCTCGGCAAACGACGTGTCGCCGTCGTTCCCGACCGGGCCGGAGATGATGAGCGGGGTGCGCGCCTCGTCGATGAGGACGGAGTCCACTTCGTCGACGATCGCGTACCAGTGCGCCCGTTGCACGCGCTGCTCCAGCGAGACCACCATGTTGTCGCGCAGGTAGTCGAAGCCGAACTCGTTGTTGGTCCCGTACGTGATGTCGGCGTTGTACGCCGCACGACGCTCCAGCGACCCGGGCTCCGTATCGTCGATGCAGCCGACGGTGAGCCCGAGGTACGTGTACAGGTGCCCCATCCACTGCGAGTCGCGGCGGGCGAGGTACGAGTTGACCGTGACCAGGTGCGCCCCCTTTCCGGGGAGCGCATTGAGATACATCGGGAGCGTGGCGACCAGCGTCTTGCCTTCGCCCGTCGCCATCTCGGCGATCTTCCCGAGGTGCAGCTGGATACCGCCCATGAGCTGCACGTCGTAGTGCACCATGTCCCAGGTCAGGTCCTGCCCCGTGACCGAAACGGTCGTCCCGCTCAGGCGGCGCGCGGCCTCGCGCGCGGTGGCGAACGCCTCGGGGAGGATCTCGTCGAGCACCTCGGCGATCTCGTCGCGCAGCTCCTTCTCCAACCCGCCGCGGCCGTCGCCGCCACCCAGCTCGAGGTCGATCTTCTCGCGCTCGGCGGCATCCTTCGTGGTCTTCTTGAGCTCCTTGAGCTCCGCGACGCGCTTCTCGAGCGCATCGGTCCGCTCGGCGAGGATCTGCCGGAACTTCGCCGTCTGCCCGCGGAGCTCCTCCTCGGAGACCGATTGCAGGCGTGCGTAGTGCACGTTGATCTCATCGACGATCGGCTGGATGCGCTTGCGTTCGCGATCGTGCCGGGTGCCGAAGACCTTCGAGAGGATTCCCTTGAGCATCGCCGCCTCTATCGATACAGCGCGTGCTCGCGAACGTAGCGCGCCACTGCATCGGGTACATAGCCATGAAGGGAGCGCCCACCCCGCGCACGCTCCCGAATTTCCGTCGACGAGAGATCCACTCGCCGAGTGTCCAGCACCACGGGGGCCGGAAGATCGTCGCCCGTCACAGCACGGATGGCGCCAACCACAGCTGCCTTTTCGACAGCCCCCCCGTTTACCGCCCGATGCATGATCGCCACCCGCGCCAACGAGGCAATGCGTCGCGGCTCGCGCCACTTCGCAAAGGTCGCCAGCACGTCGGCTCCCAGCAGCAATACGAGTTCGTCCCCCGGATGCCGCCCGGTGAACGCCTCAACAGTGTCAACCGTGTAAGATAACCCGGCTCGCTCGATTTCGATCGAATCAACGGTGAACCGGGGGTCATCACCGACGGCAAGGCGCACCATGGCCAGCCGGTCGGCCGCCGAGGCAGACTCGGTCCCCTGCTTCAAGGGCTGCTGCGCCGCCGGGATCCAGACCAGGCGATCGAGCGCCAATGCCTCGAAGGCATCGGATGCTGCCAGCAGGTGCCCGTGATGCGGCGGATCGAACGTCCCGCCGAAGAGCCCGATGCGCACGGCTCAGAGCGAGTCGCGACGAACCGTGCTGTCAGGCTTGGGGCTCTGCGTGACCGTTGGCGCCGGAGCGCCGCAGGCGACGATGACCTCCTTGTCGCCCGGATACTTCTGGAACAGGGTCGCGCAGACCTCCTGCTTGTCCTCGCGGTACCGAATCGCCTCGTACGACGACGCGAGACGCAGGTACGCCTCCTTGGCCTTCAAGGTCTGCGGGTAGTTCTTCACCACGTCCTTGAAGTAGATCACGGCCGAGTCGAACGCCTTGCGCCGGAAGTAGTACATCCCGCTCTCGTAGTCCTTCGAGGCGAACCACTCCTGGAGCTTGTCGACCGCCTTGGCCGCGTCGTCCTTGCGGTCCGTGTCGGGATACAGTCCGAGGAGCGACTGGTACGCCGACAGCGCCTGCTCCCCGTACTGCGCATCGAGCGTCGGACGACGCCACATCTTCTGGTACTCGCGCGCGGCCTCGAACATGGCGTCGTCGGCCAGCGAGTCGGTGGCGAAGGACTCCGCCAGACGATTGTACGCCTGAGCTGCCAGGAGATGCTCCTTCCGCCCGGCGTGCGACTTGGCGAGGTACCAGTGCGCCAGTGGGAGCAGCGAGTCACGAGCGGGCAGATCGAACGTCAGCTTCTCGAACGCCGTGACGGCGTGATCGAACTTCTTCTTGTTGAATTCCGTGAGGGCCGCGTTGTAGAGGCTCTCGTTGGAATTGAAGCGGCTGAGCTTGAACCCGGACGAGCACGCCGAAACGGCGGCGACGCCCAGCGTCGTGAGGGCGAGCCGGAAGGTGCGCGAAAAGTGCATAGCGGGTTGAGTACCCGGCGAATGGCGTTCGGTTCGCGGATTCGGCACGTGCGCCGAGGCTCGCGTAGCCGGGCAAGATAATGCGCCGACGGCATTTGTGGGGGTTTCGACCCCCGGATGCCATCGGCGCGACCCAACGGCCCCACGCCCCCGGAATTGCCCCGGGCGCGCGAGCCTTCACGACTACAGTTGCAGCACCTTCTGGAAGTACTCCACGGTGCGGCGGACCCCCTCGCGCAGCTCGATGGCCGGTTCCCACCCCAACACCGTGCGGGCGCGCGTGATGTCGGGCTTCCGGACCTTCGGATCGTCCTCGGGGAGCTCTTTGAAGGCCAGCTCGGACTTCGAGCCGGTGATCTCCAGGACGATCTCGGCCAACTGGCGCACCGAGAATTCGTTGGGGTTGCCGATGTTCATCGGCATCGCGTCGCCGTGCATGAACAGGCGGTAGATCCCCTCCACCTCGTCCTCCACGTAGCAGAAGGAGCGCGTCTGGCTCCCGTCGCCGTACATCGTGAGCGGTTCGCCCTTGAGCGCCTGCACGATGAAGTTGGAGACCACGCGTCCGTCATGCGGGCGCATGCGCGGCCCGTACGTGTTGAAGATGCGGACGATGCGCGTGTCGACGCCGTGGGCGCGGTGATACGCCATCGTCATCGCCTCGGCGAAGCGCTTGGCCTCGTCGTACACGCCGCGCGGCCCGATGGGGTTCACGTTCCCCCAGTAGCTCTCCGGCTGCGGGTGCACGAGCGGGTCCCCGTACACCTCCGACGTCGAGGCGAGGAAGAAGCGCGCCCCCTTGGCCTTGCACAGCCCCAGCGCGTTGTGCGTGCCTAACGCACCGACCTTGAGCGTGGCGATCGGGTGCTCGAGATAGTCGATGGGGCTGGCCGGCGAGGCAAAGTGCAGCACCCCATCCAGCGGTCCCGCGACGTAGGTGTAGGTCGAGATGTTGTGGCGTACGAACTCGAAGCGCTCGTGCCCCGACAGGTGCGCAATGTTGTCGGGATTGCCGGTGATGAAGTTGTCCAACCCCACCACCGAATGCCCGTCGCGCAGGAAGCGGTCGGTGAGATGCGAGCCGAGGAAACCGGCGGCGCCGGTGATCAGGACTCGCATCAGCGCTGCCGTCCGACCGAGGTGTACGTGAAGCCCAGTGCGCGCATCTTGGTCGGCTCGTAAAGGTTGCGGCCATCAATCACGATCGCGCGACGCATCGTCGTCTTGATCCGGTTGAAGTCGGGATGACGATACTCGTTCCAGTCAGTGACCACCACCAGCGCATCGGCCTCCTTGAGCGCCTCGTAGTTGGTCTCCGCGTAGCTCACCCGGTCGCCCAGGCGACGGCGCGCCTCCTCCATCGCGGCCGGGTCATGCGCCACGACCGAGGCCCCCGACGCCAGCAGGCGCTCGATCAACACCAGCGACGGCGACTCGCGCATGTCGTCGGTGTTGGCCTTGAAGGCGAGCCCCCATACGGCCACGCGCAGCCCCTGCACGTCGCCTCCAGCGGCCGCCTGCAGCTTCTCGAACAACCGCTCCTTCTGCCGATCGTTGGCCGCTTCGACCGCGTCGAGCACGCGCAGCGGCATGTCGTACTCCTTGGCGGTGCGCAGCAGCGCCTTCACGTCCTTGGGAAAGCACGAGCCGCCGTAGCCGGGCCCCGGGAAAAGAAACGACGGGCCGATGCGTGAGTCGGAGCCGATCCCCTTGCGCACGAGGTCCACTTCGGCGCCCACGCGCTCGCACAGGTTCGCGATCTCGTTCATGAACGAGATGCGGGTCGCCAGCATTGCATTGGCCGCGTACTTGGTCATCTCGGCCGACGCGATGTCCATGAAGATGATCGGCTTGCCCGTGCGCACGAACGGCGCGTACAGCTCGGCCATCACGCTGCGCGCATGGTCGGTCTCGACGCCCAGCACCACGCGATCGGGCTTGAGGAAATCGTCGACCGCTGCCCCTTCCTTGAGGAACTCGGGGTTGGAGCACATGTGGAACGGATGCTGTGCGTACCTGGCCACCGCCGCCTGGACCTTCGCCGCCGTCCCCACCGGCACGGTCGACTTGGTCACCACGATCATCTCGCGCGACATGTGCTTGCCGATCTGCTCGGCCACGTCGAGGACGTGGCGCAGGTCGGCCGATCCGTCCTCGTCAGGCGGCGTGCCCACCGCGATGAAGACGACTTCGCCGTGTGCGATCGCGGCGCCGATGTCGGTCGTGAAGTGCAGGCGCCCCTGCTTCTGGTTGCGCTCGACGAGCTGCTCCAGCCCCGGCTCGTAGATCGGGATCACGTTCCGCTGCAGCGCCTCGACCTTCTTGGCGTCGACGTCCGCGCAGATGACGTCGTTGCCCGTTTCGGCAAGGCACGCGCCGACCACCAGTCCGACGTACCCCGACCCCACGACCGTAATGTTCACAAGACCCTCGATTGCCTAGTGGTTCAATGCAAGAAGGAGACAGGAGGTGCGAGAGACCGGCCGCGCGCGCGCCGTCGAGGCGCTGCGAGCAGTCGAACTCCCGTCTCCCGTCTCCCGTCTCCCGTCGATGTTACAGGTGCGCCAGCTCGCTCTCCGGGATCCCGTCCCCCAGCTTGGAGAGCGGGACGATGCGCGCCTTCGACGGCTTGATCTTCCCCGTCGTGTTGCGCGTGTCGATCACCAGCGCCGCGTGATCCACCACGAACTGGTAGTCCACCGTCGAGTGATCCGTCACGATCACCACGGCATCGGCCTCGGCCAGCACCTGCGCGGTGAGCGGAACGCCGGCGCGCGAGTGGCCATGCTCCTGGAAGTGCGGCACGAACGGATCGTGGTAGTCCACGATCGCCCCACGCTCCTCCAGCAGGCGCATCACGTCGAACGCCGGGCTCTCGCGCATGTCATCGATGTCCTTCTTGTACGCGATGCCAAGGACGAGGATGCGCGACCCGTTGACCGGCTTCTTGTCCTGGTTGAGCGCGCGGGCCACCTTGCGCACCACGTACTCCGGCATTTCCGAGTTGATCTCGCTCGCCAGGTCGATGAAGCGCGTCTTGTAGTTCAGCATGCGCATCTTCCACGCGAGGTAGTGCGGATCGAGCGGGATGCAATGCCCACCGATGCCGGGGCCCGGCGTGAACTTCATGTAGCCGAACGGCTTGGTCGCCGCCGCGTCGATCACTTCCCAGACGTTGACGCCGAGCTTGTCGCAGACGATCGCCATCTCGTTCACGAGCCCGATGTTCACCGCGCGGAAGGTGTTCTCGAGCAGCTTGACCAGCTCCGCCGCCTCGGCGCTCGACACCGGTACGATCGTGTCGATGCACGAGCCGTACAGGGCGCTCGCGACTTCCACACACTCCGGCGTCACACCGCCCACCACCTTGGGCGTGTTCTTCGTGTGCCACTTCGGGTTCCCCGGATCGACCCGCTCGGGGCTGAACGCCAGGAAGACGTCGCGCCCGACCTTGAGCCCCTGGGCCTCGATGCGCGGCTGCATGACCTCCCGCGTGGTCCCCGGATAGGTCGTGCTCTCGAGCACGATCAGCATCCCCGGGTGGCAGTTGCGCGCGATCGCCTCGGTGGCCGCCTGCACGAAGCTCATGTCGGGGTCGCGGGTCTTCGACAGCGGGGTCGGGACCGCGATGGAGATGGCGTCGCACTCCTTGAGGCGCCCTTCCTCGGCCGTGGCGATGAAACGCCCGGCCTTGACCTGCTCAGCCACTTCGGCCGAGGGAACGTCCTGAATGTGCGAGTGCCCCTTCATGAGGCTCTCGCACGTGCGCTGCGCAATGTCGTAACCGATGACCACGAAGCCCGCCTTCGCGAACTCCATGGCAAGGGGGAGGCCGACGTAACCCAGGCCCACGACCCCGATCACGGCGGACCGGTCGTTGATCCGGGTAAGAAGCTGCTCTTTCATGCCCATGGCTGCTGTCTGTGTTGGGGAGTTCCCAGAATCCCTATAGGGACGCTTAGCGGCCGTAGAAGGCACGAACCGTGCCGACCACCTCGTCGAGCTGAGCGCTGGTGAGCTCGGGGAAAATGGGGAGCGAGAGAACCCCCTTTGCGGCGGCCTCGGCCTCGGGGCACTGCCCCTCCTTGTAGCCGAGATACTGGAAGCACGGCTGCAGGTGCAGGGGGAGCGGATAGTAGATCGACGACCCGATCCCCTTCTCCTTCAGGTAGGCCTGCAGGGCGTCGCGCTTGTCGACCCGGATCGTGTACTGGTTGAAAATCGACTCATTCGCGGGCTCGATGTACGGCCGCACGATTTCCGGTACGTCGGCGAACGCGGAATCGTAGTACGCCGCATTGGCACGACGCCCGGCGCTCCAATGCGACAGGTGCGGGAGCTTGGCGATGAGGACCGCCGCCTGCAGCGCGTCCAGGCGCGAGTTGTAGCCGACTTCGTCGTGGAAATACTGCTTGGCCCCCCCGTGGACACGGAGGCGCTTGAGGCGGAGCGCCAGCGCCTCGTCCTGCGTCACGATCATCCCGCCGTCGCCGTACCCGCCCAGGTTCTTGGACGGGAAGAACGAGAACGTCCCGATCGTCGCGGCCTCGCCCGCCATGACCTTCTTCCCGTCGATCATGCGCGACGCACCGATCGACTGGGCGGCGTCCTCGATGATGGGGAGCGTGGGGACGAGCGCGCGAACTTCCTCGATGGCCGCCATCTGGCCAAAGAGGTCGACCGGGATGACCGCCTTGGACTTGGGGCCGACCGCCGCGGCCGCGGCCTTGGGATCGATGTTGTAGGTGCGCGGTTCGATGTCCACGAACACCGGGGTCGCCCCCACGTTGTGGATCGTGCCGGCAGTGGCAAAGAAGGTGAACGGCGTCGTGATGACTTCGTCACCGCGCCCGATGTCGAGGGCGCGCATCGCGAGGAGGATGGCATCGGTGCCATTGGCGCAGCCGATGGCGTAGGCCGTATGCGACAGTTCGGCGACCATGTGCTCCAGTCGCTCGACCGGTTCGCCGAGGATGAACAGCTGGTCGTCGACCACCTTCATGAGGGAGGCGACGACCTCGTCGCGAATGGACGCGTGCTGCGCCTTGAGGTCGAGAAGAGGAACGGGCATTGGGATCTGGACGGGAGACGGGAGACGGGAGACGGGAGTGCGCCGCGGCGCGGCGCTCTCCTATACCCGTGCCCTGAGTGGGAGCGGGACTTCGTGGCCGGTCTTGGCGGATTCGTAGATCCCCAGGATCAGCTCCAACGACTTGCGGCCCGCGCGGCCATCGGTGTCGGGATGGGCCTCGCCACGCAGGACGGCCATGACGTTGCGGTAGTACCCCTCATGGCCGTGCCCGTACACGTTGGGCGGCGTGTACGTCGCGGACTCTATCAACTTGTCGTCGTCGTCGTAGTCGGCGAACTGCCAGGCTTCCACCTTGTTCACGGCAGTTCCCCCGACCTTCACCGTCCCCTTTTCCCCGAGGATCGTGATCGATCCTTCGAGGTTGCGGGGATAGGTGAGCATCGTGACCTCGATCACGCCTAACGCCCCGGAGCGGAACTTGAGCAGGGCGACGCCGGAGTCCTCGGTCTCGATGCGGCGGGCGAGCGTCGCGGTCTTGGCCATGACGCTCTCCACCGGTCCCACGAGCCACTGGATGAGGTCGACGTAGTGCGACGCCTGGTTCATGAAGGCCCCGCCGTCAAACTCCCACGTCCCGCGCCACGACGCCTGGTCGTAGTACTCCTGCGGGCGCGTCCACCGCACCGTCGTGTTGGCCATGTACAGGCGCCCGAAGCGCCCCTTGTCGATGGCCCGCTTGAGGAGCTGGATGGGGGGATTGAGGCGATTCTGCTTCACCACGAACAATTGCACGCCGGCGTCGTCGCAGGCCTGCACCAGGTCGTCAGCCGTGGTGAGCGTGATCGCCATCGGCTTTTCGCACACGACATGCTTGCCGGCCTTCGCCGCAAGGATCCCGTGCTGCGGGTGCAAGCCCGACGGGGTGCACACCGCCACGATATCACACGGGGCATGCTCCAGCATCTTCGCGTACGAGGTGAACCACGGCACGTCCTCACGCACCCCGGCTTCGCGCGCGCGCGCCTCCACGGCGTCGCACACCGCCACCAGCTGCAACTCCTCGATCTTGGCGATCGCCTCGAAGTGGTTACGGCTGATCCGCCCGCACCCGACGAGCGCAATCCGCACCGGCGCCTGTGCGCCCACGTCCCCCTCGCTCATGCCGAGCCCTCCGGCGAAAGGTTGTCGTCGACAAGCTGATAGGCGGAGCCGCACGCGTCACACACCAGGCGCGCATCGCCACTCCCGTCTCCCGTCTCCCGTCTCCCGTCCCGCGGCAGCGTGTCCCCGCACGCGCACACCCAGCCCACCTGTCGCGCCGGCACTCCGACCACGAGCGCATACGGCTTCACGTCGCGGTTCACGACGGCCCCCGCGCCCACAAAGGCATACTCGCCAAGCGTTGCCCCGCACACGATGGTGGCGTTGGCGCCGATGCCGCGCCCGCGCTTGACCAGCGTGCGCCGATACTCGTGCTTGCGCGACACGTGGCTGCGCGGGTTGATCACGTTCGTGAAGACCATCGAGGGGCCGCAGAAGACATCGTCTTCGAGTTCGACCCCTTCGTAAACCGAAACGTTGTTCTGGATCTTCACATTGTTGCCGATCTTCGTGCGCGGCATGACCACCACGTTCTGTCCCAGCGAGCAGCGCTCGCCGATCACCGCGCCGCTGTTGACGTGGCAGAAATGCCAGATGCGGGTGTCGTCGCCGACCACCGCGCCGTCGTCGACATAGGCCGACTCGTGGATGAACGGCGGCGCCATGCTATCGCGACGCGCGCAGGATCTCGTGCCACTCCTGCAGCGAGCAGACCGACGACGTCTGCGAGCGCAGCGACTGGATCGCGTCGCACGCGGCGCTCGCCGCCGACATGGTCGTGGTGTAGGAGATGCGCTTCGAGATCGCCGTCTGCCGCAGCGCATAGTCGTCGAACTGCGCGTGCTTGCCGAGCGGCGTGTTGATCAACAACTGGATCTCGCCGTTGAGCATCAGGTCCACCCCGTGCGGGCGCCCCTCGTGCACCTTGCGCACCCCCGACGTCGGGATCCCGTGCGTCCGCAGGTACTGGGCGGTCCCCTCGGTCGCGTACAACGTGAAGCCCATCTCGTGGAATCGGCGCGCGATCGGCGTCACCGTCGGCTTGTCGCCGTCGTTGACGGTGATGAAGATCGCCCCGCCTAACGGGAGCTCGTTGTCGGCCGACAGCTGCGCCTTGGCGAACGCGCTCCCGAACGACGTCGAGATCCCCATCACCTCGCCGGTCGAGCGCATTTCGGGGCCGAGCAGCGGGTCGAACTCGCGGAACTTGGTGAACGGGAAGACTGCTTCCTTCACCGAGTGATACGGCGGGACGATCTCCTCGGTGAAGCCGATCTCGTCCAGCGACTCTCCGACCATGCAGCGCGCCGCGACCGACGCCAGCGGGACGCCGATGGCCTTGGAGACAAACGGGATCGTGCGCGAACCGCGCGGGTTCACCTCCAGCACGTACACCACGCCGTCCTTCACCGCAAACTGGACGTTAATGAGTCCCACCACGCCCAGTTCCTTCGCCAGGGCGACGGTGTTCCGCTTCATCGTCTCGATGTCCTGCGGCTGGATCACGTACGGCGGCAGCACGCACGCCGAGTCGCCGGAGTGGATCCCCGCGTCCTCGATGTGCTGCATCACCCCGCCAATCACCACGCGCGTGCCATCGCACACGGCGTCCACGTCGGCCTCGTACGCATCCTCGAGGAAGCGGTCGACCAGCACGGGGCGCTCTTCGCTCACCCGCACGGCGGTCTCGAAGTAGTTGCGCATCGACGCTTCGTCATAGACGATCTGCATCGCCCGCCCGCCCAGCACGTACGACGGGCGCACCAGGACCGGATACCCGATCGACTCGGCGATCTTCACCGCCTCCTCGACGCTCGTCGCCGTCCCGGCGTCGGGCTGGCGCACGCCGATCGCGCGGGCCACCGCCTCGAAGCGCTTGCGATCCTCGGCGATGTCGATCGCGTCGGGGGTGGTCCCCAGGATCTTCACCCCGGCCGCCTCGAGCCCCTTGGTGAGCTTGAGCGGCGTCTGCCCGCCCAGCTGCACGATCACGCCTAACGGCTGCTCGCGCCGAACGATCTCCAGCACGTCCTCGAGCGTGAGCGGCTCGAAGTACAGCTTGTCGGCCGTGTCGTAGTCGGTCGAGACGGTCTCGGGATTCGAGTTGATCATGATCGTCTCGTAGCCGCGCTCCTTGAGCGCAAGCACGGCACGAACGCACATGTAGTCGAACTCGACCCCCTGCCCGATACGATTGGGGCCGCTCCCCAGGATCACGACCTTCTTCTTCTCCGTGGGAGCCCCTTCGCTCTCATCGTCATAACACGAGTAGAGGTAGGGGGTCGCCGACGGAAATTCGCCGGCGCAGGTATCGACCATCTTGTAGGCGGGGTGGATCCCCAGCCCCCAGCGGCGCGTGCGCACTTCCTGCTCGGTCTCGCCGCGCAGCTCCGCCAGCTGCCCGTCGGAGAAGCCCATGCCCTTCATCCCGCGGGTCTCGTCCGCACCGATCGACGAGGCCGACGCGTATCCGCGCTCGGCCTCGACCAGCTCGCGCATCTGCTCCAGGAACCACGGATCGATCGCCGTCAGCTCGTGGAGCTGCTCGGTGGTGAAGCCGGCCAGGATCGCGCGCTTGACCTCGAAGATGCGCTCGGGGGACGGCTTGCCTAACGCCCCGCGCAGTGCCTCGATCGAATCGTCGGGGAGTCGGTCATCGACCGCGCGGGCGCCGACCGTCCATCCGCTGCGTCCCGTCTCGAGCGCGCGCAGCCCCTTCTGGAACGCCTCCTTGAACGTCCGCCCGATCGCCATCGACTCGCCGACCGACTTCATCTGGGTCGTGAGGTACGGATTGGCGCGCGCAAACTTCTCGAAGGCGAAGCGCGGGCACTTCACCACGACGTAGTCGAGCACCGGCTCGAACGATGCCGGCGTCGTCTTGGTGATGTCGTTCGGGATCTCGTCCAGCGAATAGCCCACCGCGAGCTTGGTCCCGATCTTGGCGATCGGGAAGCCCGTCGCCTTCGAGGCCAGCGCCGACGACCGCGACACGCGCGGGTTCATCTCGATCACGACCATGCGGCC
>CAZLLP010000167.1:0-13029 GCA_964560345.1 uncultured Gemmatimonadaceae bacterium | reverse complement strand
GACAGGTTCCCTTGTCCGAGTTTCCTGACTGGGAAGCGCGGTGAGAGGGGTATTCCGCGACGAACTGCCCCCCCTCCCACCCACCGTTAGATTCACGGTTCGGGAGTGTCCAGCCCGCAGGCGCACTCCCGTCTCCCGTCTCCCGTCCCCCGTCTCGAAAGCAATGGCTCCGCAGTTCATCTATGTCATGAAGGCGCTGACCAAGGTGGTCCCGCCTTCGCGTGTCATTCTCAACGATATCTGGCTGTCGTTCTATCCCGGGGCCAAGATCGGCGTCCTCGGCAGCAATGGGGCCGGCAAGTCGTCGCTTCTCCGCATCATGGCGGGAATCGACAAGGACTGGAACGGCGAGGCGTGGGCGGCACAGGGGACCAAGATCGGCTACCTCCCGCAGGAACCGCAGCTCGACCCGACGCTCACCGTGCAGGGGAACGTCGAGCTCGCGGTGAAGGAGCAGCGTGGGCTGCTCAATCGCTTCAACGAGATCTCGATGGCCTTCGCCGAGCCGATGAGCGACGAGGCGATGCAGAAGCTGCTGGACGAGCAGGCCAAGGTGCAGGACAAGATCGACCACCTGGACCTGTGGAACCTCGACAACAAGATCGAGGTGGCCATGGACGCCCTGCGCCTCCCGCCGGCCGACGCCGACGTGACGACGCTGTCGGGGGGGGAAAAGCGCCGCGTGGCGCTGTGCCGCGTGCTGCTCGAGCAGCCCGACATGCTCCTGCTCGACGAGCCGACGAACCACCTGGACGCCGAGAGCGTGGCGTGGCTCGAGCACTTCCTGGCCGACTTCCCCGGGACAGTGGTTGCGATCACCCACGATCGCTACTTCCTGGACAACGTCGCCAAGTGGATCCTCGAACTCGATCGCGGGAGCGGCTTCCCGTACGAGGGGAACTACTCGCAGTGGCTGGAGCAGAAGAAGACGCGACTGGCGCAGGAAGAGAAGTCGGCCAGTGCGCGCCAGAAGACGCTCGAGCGCGAGTTGGAGTGGGTGCGCATGGGGGCCAAGGCGCGTCAGGCCAAGAGCAAGGCGCGTATCCAGAAGTACGAGGAGCTGGCCAGCGAAGCGCAGCAGGAGAAGGTGACGCAGAACGAAATCGTCATCCCCCCGGCGCCGCGGTTAGGCAACGACGTGGTCATCGCCAAGGGGCTCAAGAAGTCGTACGGCGACAAGCTCCTGTTCGAGAACGTGAACTTCGACCTGCCGCGCGGCGGGATCGTCGGGATCATCGGCCCCAACGGGGCGGGGAAGACGACGCTCTTCCGGATGATCACGGGGCAGGAGAAGCCCGACGAAGGGACGCTCAAGATCGGCGACACGGTGCAGATCTCGTACGGCGACCAGACGCGCACGCTCGATGGGGCGCGCACGGTGTGGGACGAGATTTCCGGCGGGCGCGAGATGATCCCGGTGGGGAAGAAGGAGATGAACTCGCGCGCCTACGTCGGGTCGTTCGGCTTCAAGGGGAGCGACCAGCAGAAGCTGGTGGCCAACATGTCGGGCGGGGAACGCAACCGCTTGCACCTGGCGAAGACGGTGATGATCGGCGGCAACCTGCTGCTGCTCGACGAACCGACCAACGACCTCGATGTCGATACGCTGCGCGCGCTGGAAGAAGCGGTGCTCGACTTTGCCGGCTGCGCGGTGATCATCTCGCACGATCGCTGGTTCCTCGACCGCGTGGCGACGCACATCCTGGCGTTCGAGGGGAACTCGGAAGTCGTCTGGTTCGAGGGCAACTACCAGGGCTACATCGAAGATCTCAAGAAGCGGAAGGGGCCGGATGCGGACCAGCCGCATCGGATCGCGTACAGGAAGCTGGTGCGTTAGGCACGGAAGACGGGAAGACGGGAAGACGGGAAGACGAGATGGAAAACCCTCGAGCGCCAAGTGCAGCGCCCGAGGGTCGTTATCCCGTCTTCCCGTCTTCCCGTCTTCTCACGCAGTGTGAGGCACCACCGCCACGCTCATCGGCGCGTGATGCAACACGCCACGCGATACCGACGCCTCCCACAGGCGCTCGAAGCCGTGGCGCTGGTGCGAGCCGACCACCAGCAGGTCGATGTGGCGTGCGTGGGCGAGCTCGATGAGGGCGCTGTCCACGCGCCCGAGATTGGGCTCCAGCTGCAACTCCACCGTGTGATCGGGGAGCGCCTCGGCCACACGCGCGGCGAACTCGCTCTCCAGCGCGTCGTGCGTGGCGGGGAGCAGTTCGATCCCCGCGCCGGCGCCGCTGGCTCCGAAGCGCTCGTTCTCGAACGCCGGGTGCACCACCCATCCGGCCGTCAGCTGCACATTGCCCAGCGACGCCAGCCACCCGCCCCAGGCCATCGCGGCGCGCGCCGAGGCGCCGGTGTCGAAGGCGACCAGCACGCGCAGCGGAGAGTTTCCGTCACGCCAGCGCTGCCACGACGCCCCCTCGCGTACCACCAGCACCGGCTTGGGTGACGCCATCGCCACGCGACCGGCCACGCTGCCCACCAGCAGCCGTTCGACGGTCGAGTGGCCCACCGCCCCCAGCACCACCAGCGGGACGTCGTGCTGTCGCGCCCGGGAGACCAGCGCGTCTTCGGCGACCTGCGGGTCGAGGGAACCGTCAGCCGCAATACCGTCGGCGCGCAGCCGCGCCACCTGTGACGCGAGCTGCTCGGCGCGCGTCGCGGCCGCCAGGTGCAGCCCCTGTGACGTGTCGGGGAAGGCTGCGACGTGCAGCCGGGCTCCGGTGGCGCACACGAGCTCCAGGGGGATCCCGGCGCGCCGCGCCACTGCCGCCGCCGCCTGCACCGCGCCGTCGGCCGTCACCGAGAAGTCTGTCCCGCAGACAATGGGCATCGTGTTGCTCCTTCGGACGCTCGCCTAGTGAGGGGTTGGTACCTGGACCAGCACGGGGACGTGCGCCCCGCGTACCACCTTGTCGGCCACACTCCCCATCAGCAACCGACCGGCGCCGCTTCGTCCGTGCGACGTCATCGCGATGAGGGATGCACCGTGTTCCTGCGCATAGGCGAGAATGGCCTCGGCCGGACTCTGGTGCACGGGCAGGTGCGTCTCAATCTGCAGCCCCTGCGCGCGCCACTGCTGTGCGATGGCGCCGAGTCGTCGCACCGCCACCTCTCGCGCCGCGGAGAGCAGCCCCTCCGACTCGCTCGCGTCCGCTGTTCCCGCCGATCCCGCCGTCACCACCTCGAACACCGACGGAGGCGGGAGCCAGCGACTCGGCACGAGGACGTGGAGCAGATGGAACGTTGCTCCTGGTCCGGCGATCGCGACCGCCTGCGGAATGATCTGTTCGCTCACCGTCCCCCCGTCGAGCGGGATGAGGACGTTGGCGAACGGTTCAGCGCCCTCGCGCGGAGCGGCCGCCGAGGTGTCGCGGAGGAGGAGGACCGGGGTGATAGTGCTGCGCATGAGCCCATCCGCCACGCTCCCCAACCAGGCTCTGCTCACCCCGGATCGCCCGTGGGTGGTCATGACGATGAGGTCGTATCCACCGGTGAGCGCATGCGCCGCCAGGCTCTCGACCGGTCGGCCATGCAGGACGGTGACGGCCGTCGCGAGGCCGGGCGCCATCGCGGACAGGCGCCCGCGCAGCGACTCGGCATAGCGCGCCGTCTCGGCGATCAGGTCGTGATCGAGGCGCACGTCGATCACCGGAGCGCCCGCCGAGCGCAGCGGATCGGCCGGTTCGGGGGCGACGATGACGGCATCCACGTGCGACGCGCCGCAACGGCGAGCGATGGCACACGCGGTGGGAAGGGCGGTCTCCGCGAGCGACGACCCATCCACGGGGACGAGTATGGCACGCATGACGTGTTCTCCGGGAAAGGACCCCTGAGGCGCCAGCTCGGGCTCAACGACACCGACGTCGGCTGCTGGTCGACCACTGCTGGCGTCACTCTACAAATGGAGTGCCGACACCACGCGGGGCAATCGTCCTCCGCGACTTTCGCTGAGGAATTCCCCGACTTCCCCGCGCGCCCCCCCCGCGCCGCCGCAACCGAACTCGTCTTCCCGTCTTCCCGTCTTCCGCCCCTACCGGTCGAGAAACTCCCGCGCCGCCATGAACCCGATGAATGTCCCCGCCAGCGCCAGCGCCACGCTGGCCGCGGCATACGTCGCCGCCTTGCCGTAGTGTCCGGTCTCCAGCAGGACGGCAGTTTCGTAGCTGTAGGTGGAGAACGTCGTGTAGCCGCCGCAGAAGCCGACCGTGAGCAGCGCGCGCACCTCCGGCGACATCGCGGTCGACGAGGCCAGTGCCACCCGCATCAGGAAGCCGAGCAGAATCGATCCCGAGACGTTGATCGCGAAGGTTCCCCACGGGAACGTACCAGCGGTGCGCGATTGCAGGAGCGCCCCCAGCAGGAAGCGCGCGACGCTCCCTGCGGCACCGCCAATCGCCACGAAGCCGATCAGTCGCATGACATTGCAGCTGGCGAGAACGACGCGCGGCGCACGGTCATCGGCTCAGGGGGCCGACTCGTGGAACGTCACGGCACTCTCGCGCTCCAGCGCCCATCGCAGCCCCCACGAATCCTCGAACAGGATGAGCGGCGCACCAAAGGCATCGTACAGGATGTTGCGCCCGCGCTCGCGCCCCACGCGCTCGATGGCGTCCTTGGGGCCGGTCACCCAGCGCGGATAGCGCCCGGCCACCTTTTCCAGACGGCATCTGACGCCGTACTCGTGTTCGAGGCGGTGCAGCATCACGTCGAACTGCAGCATCCCCACCGCGCCAATGAGCGGAGTGGGGCCCGAGACCTCGGTGGGCGAGGTGAAGAAAACCTGCGCCGCGCCCTCTTCGGTGAGCTGCCGCAACCCGGCATCGAGCTGCTTGCGCTTCATCGGGTCGATGAGAATCACGCGGGCAAAGTGCTCGGGAGGGAATCGCGGGATGCCAGTGAACTCCGGATTCCCCTCTTCGGCGAGCGTGTCGCCGATGCGCAAGTTTCCACGATCGATCACCCCGATCACGTCGCCCGGCCACGCTTCTTCAACCGCGGTGCGCTCGCGCGCCATGAACTGCTGCGGCGCCGAGAGGCGGACCTTCTTCCCGGTGCGCACCTGGGTGACTTCGAGTCCGGCGGTGAAGCGCCCCGAGCAGATGCGAACAAAGGCGACGCGGTCACGATGCCGCGGGTCCATGTTCGCCTGGATCTTGAAGACGAAGCCGGTGAAGTGCGGGTCGGTGGGCTCGATGGGCCCCGCCGTGCTGTCGCGCGGGAGCGGAGCCGGCGCGAGCTCGAGGAATTCGCGCAGGAACGGCTCGACGCCAAAGTTGGTGAGCGCGCTCCCGAAGAAGACGGGCGACAGCTCGCCGCGCATCACCGCGTCGCGGTCGAACGGATGCCCGGCGGCGTCGAGAAGTTCGATGTCGTGCAGGAGCTGCGCGTACGGCTCGTCGCCGACGCGTGCCTTGGTCTCGTCCGAATGCAGCGGAAGGCGCTGGGCGATAGCGCGGGTGGCGCCGTGGTGCTCGTCCTTGCCGAAGAGGTGCACCTGGTCGAGCCGCCGGTCGTAGACGCCGACGAAGGCGTTGCCGTGGAAGATGGGCCAGGTGATCGGGTGGCAATTGATCCCCAGGTCGGCCTCGACGTCGCTCAGCAGCTTGAGCGAGTCCTCGCCCACGCGGTCGCACTTGTTGACGAAGGTGAAGATCGGCGTCCGGCGCTTCTTGCAGACCTCGAAGAGCTGCCGGGTGCGTTCCTCGACCCCTTTGCGATTGTCGAGCAGCATGACGGCGCTGTCGGCAGCGACAAGGGTCCGGTAGGTGTCTTCGGAGAAATCCTCGTGCCCCGGGGTGTCGAGCAGGTTGACCGCGAAGCCGTCGTACTCGAACTGCATGACGCTCGAGGTGACGGAGATGCCGCGTTCCTGCTCCAGCTTCATCCAGTCCGAGGTGGCGTGCCGCTCGGCGCGGCGCGACTTGACCGCCCCTGCCAGGTGGATCGCCCCGCCGTAGAGCAGGAGCTTCTCCGTGAGGGTCGTCTTCCCGGCGTCGGGGTGGGAAATGATGGCGAAGGTGCGCCGGTGGGCGACCGCGCGTTCAAGCTCTGAGGCGACTTCTGAGGACATTCTCAAAAGTACTGCATCAGATGACGGGAAGACGGGAAGACGGGAAGACGAGTGGGAGCCAGGGCGCATGTCCATTTCCATCCCGGCTTCCCGCCTTCCCGCGCTTTTGACGGCTGGCGCGTATACTCTGCCGAGGTCCGTCCCGGGGCCTGTCACAGCATCACCGGAGCTCTCATGTCACACTCGCTGGTCCGTTTTCGCCGCTGGCGCCTCGCCGCGGCCGTCTTGTCGGCAACACCGAGCGTCTTGTTTGCGCAGCAGAACGCCGATGCCAACTGGCAGCCGCGGGAGGTGCTGACGAAGGAGACGTACGTCGCGCCGCCGTCGTCGATTGCCCGCCTGGTGAGCGCTCCGCGCCAGAACCAGGCGCCGCTCTCCGACCTGAGCCCCGACCGCAAGATCTTCCTGCGGCAGATCACCGACGGATTGCCGTCGGTGCAGGTGTTCGGCAAGCCGCACTACTACTTCGCCGGGCTGCAGGTGGACTACCAGGCCAACCGTGCTCGCGCGCTCACCAATCGTGGCGCCACGTCGCTGGCCCTGGTCGAAGCCACCACCGGGAAGGTGCGCACGATCGAGGCGCCCAAGGGGGCGACGATCGCCTCGCCCGCCTGGTCGCCGGACGGATCGCGCATCGCCTATCTCGCCGACTTCGACAATGCGACCAAACTCTACGTTGCCGATGTGGTCACGGGGAAGTCGCGTCCGCTCGGGACGGCATCGCTCCTGGCGACGCTGGTGACGGCACCGGAATGGTCGGGCGACGGGAGCAAGGTCTACACCGTCCTCATCCCCGACGCGCGCAAGCCCGAGCCCAAGCGTCCGGCCATCGAGACGGGGCCGCTCGTGCGCATCACCGACAGCGAGAAGAACAAGACACGCACCTACGCCTCGCTCCTGCGTGACCCGTTCGAGCGCGAGCAGATGACGTACTACGTGACCGGGCAGCTCGCGGCGGTCGACGCCCGGAGCGGCGCGGTGACCAAGCTGGGCACGCCGACGATGATCGCGGGCATCGACCCGTCGCCGGACGGCAAGTACGTGCGCGTCACGCGCCTTGACGAACCGTTCTCCTACATCGTGCAGTACACCAACTTCGCGCAGCGCGAAGAGCTGTGGGACGCGACGGGCAAGGTCGTGACCACGCTGGTGGTGCGTCCGCTGCGCGAGGGCGATACGCCGGTTGCCGACGGCCCGGTCGCCTCGCAGGCAGCCGACACCGCCAGGCGCAACTTCGCCTGGCTCCCCAACGGGGCGGGGCTCGCCTTCCTCAAGCAGGATCCGGCGCCGGCGCGTGGCGCTGGTGCCGACACGGCCGATGCGCCGCGCGGCCCCGGGGCCAACGGCCCCCGTCGCAAGGACAAGCTCTTCACGTGGGCCCCGCCCTTCGCCGCCGGCACGGAAAAGGTTGTCCATGAGAGCGACGCCCGCATGAGCGGCGTCCTGTTCACCGAGGACGCCAACGCGGTCTTTGTCGCCGAGAACGCGACCGGGACTGGGCACGTGTACGCGGTGTACTTCAACGAGCCCGGGAAGCGCTACACGCTGTGGCGGCTGCGCGGAATCACGGCCAGTGTTGGGCGCCGCGGCGGCTTCTTTGGCGGCGGCGGGCGTGGAGGCGCGGGCGATGACTCGCTCACCTTCTACCAGAACCCGGGCGACCTGATGGTGAAGCGCGGAAAGCTCGGGGTGGACGTGGCGATGCTGTCGAGCGACGGTGGGCACGCCTACTTCGAAGGGACGCGCTACTTCAAGGACTGGCAGTCGCAGGCGCCGCGCGGCTTTGTCGACAAGGTCGAGATCAAGACGGCCAAGAAGACGCGCTTGTTCGAGGGAGCGGCCGACACGTTCGACAACGTGGTCGCCGCGCTCGACGACGACTTCAGCAAGGCCGTGCTCACGCGCGAGTCGCCGACGATGGTGCCCAACACCTACGTGCGCGACATGGCGTCGGGGACGGTCACGCCGGTCACGCAGAACACCGACCTCACCCCGGAGTTCACCAACGCCGTGCGCAAGCGCGTCGAGGTGACGCGCGCCGACGGGATCAAGTTCATCGTGAACGTGACGCTCCCCGCCGGCTACGTGTCCGGGACGCGCCTCCCCGGGATGCTCTGGCTCTACCCGTACGAGTATACCGACCAGGCCGGGTACGACCGCACCCTACGCACCGAGAACATCAACCGCTTCCCGCAGGCCGGGCCGCGCACGATCGAGTACCTCGTCACGCAGGGGTACGCGGTGGCCAACTTCTCGCCGCCGGTCATCGGCGCGGCGGGGCGGATGAACGACAACTACGTCACCGACCTGCAGAAGAACCTCTCGGCCGTGATCGACGAACTCGATCGCCAGCAGTTCATCGATCGCACCAAGCTGGCGATCGGCGGACACAGCTACGGCGCCTTCACGACGGTCAACGCGCTGGTGCACACGCCGTACTTCAAGGCGGGGATTGCCGGCGACGGGATGTACAACCGCACGCTGACACCGAGCGGCTTCCAGAGCGAGCGTCGCGATTTCTGGGAGGGGCAGCAGACCTACCTGGAGATGTCGCCGTTCTTCAAGGCCGATCAGCTCACGGGCGCGCTGCTCATGTACCACTCGATCGAGGACCAGAACGTCGGGACCGCGCCGATTTCGTCGGAGCGCCTGATGCACGCCCTCGAAGGGCTGGGCAAGACCGCGTCGCTCTACATGTACCCGTACGAGGACCACGGCCCGGCGACGAAGGAGACGCTGCTCGACCAGTGGGCGCGCTGGACCGCCTGGCTCGACGTCTACGTGAAGCAGGGGGAGAAGAAGCCGGTGAAGGCGCAGAAGCCTATTTCTTGAGAAGACGGGAAGACGGGAAGACGGGAAGACGAGAACGACCCTGGGGGGGCTGGCACTCGAGTGCCGGCCCCCCCAGGGTTTTGAGCTCACTCGTCTTCCCGTCTTCCCGTCTTCCCGTCTTCCTCGTCTAGAGCGCGGCGGTCTCCGCGTCGCTCTCCGCCAACAATCGAGCGATCCCCTCCTCAGTGACGGGCCTCGAGAAGCAGCTCCCTTGCCCCAGGTCGCACCCCAACGCCTGCAGCGCCACGCGTTGCGCGTCGAAGTCGACGCCTTCGGCGACGGTCGTGAGCGAGAGCGCCTTGCCTAACGCTACGATCGTGCGGGCCAGTGCGGTCTGGGAACCGCCGCGGGCCACCCCCTGCACAAAGGCGCGGTCGATCTTGAGCATGTCCACGGCCATCCCCTGCAGGTAGCCGAGCGAGGAGGTCCCCATCCCGAAGTCATCGATCGCGAAACGCACGCCCAGATGGTGCAGGCGCTGCATCTGGTCTCGCGTCGCGGCCGGGAGGTGCATCAGCGACGACTCGGCGATCTCGAACACCAGCGACGACGCCGGGAGCCCCGCCAGGGCGAGGGCGGTGCGCACGTCGGCGTAGAAGGTCGGCGATTGCAACTGGCGGAGCGACACCTTCACGTTGAGCGAGAGCGGTTGCGACGGCGCCATCGCCGCGCGCGCGGGCTCGGGCCAGCGCGCCATGGCCGCGCAGGCGCGCGTGAGGAGCCATTGCCCCACCTCCACGACGATCCCGCTCTCTTCCGCCACCGGCTGCCAGACCACTGGCGACACCGTGCCGCGTTGCGGGTGCTCCCAGCGCACCATGGCCTCCACCCCCCGCATGGCCCCGGTGGCCAGGTCGTGGATCGGCTGGAACAGCAGCTGCAATTCGCCGGTACGCACCGACTCGCGCAGGTCGGCCTCGAGGAGCCGGCGTGCCCGCTCCTCCTCGTGCATCGACGACTCGAAGATCACCCAGCACGACTTCCCCGCCGTCTTGGCGCGATACAGCGCCACGTCGGCTTCGTGCAGCAGGATGTCGACCGGGTCGCGCTGGCGTTCGGTTGCACCGCTCGATGGGGCGGCGACGCTGGCACCGTCGACCTCCACCGCCTGGCCGAAGGCGATTCCGATGCTCGTCCCGATCCCCACCATGCGATCGCCGATCGAGAACGGCTGCGAGACCGCGCGCAGAATGCGATCGGCCACGACCACCGCGTGCGCCTCGTCGGGAACGTGCTCCAGCAGGACGGCGAACTCGTCGCCCCCCAGTCGCGCCACCACGTCGCTGCCACGCGTGGCGTTGAGCAGACGATCGGACACCTGCTGCAGGACCCGGTCGCCAGCCGCGTGGCCTAACGTGTCGTTGACTTCCTTGAAGCCGTCCAGGTCGAGCGCCATCACCACCGTGCGCTCGGGCGACCCGTTCGCCAGCCCCTGCATCACGCGCGAACGGAACCGCCGCCGATTGGCCAGTCCGGTGAGGCCGTCGTGGTGCGCCTGGTGCGAGAGCGCCTCGCGAGACGTTCGCAGCTCGTCGACCAGCAGGATGTTGCTCAGCGCCGTCGATGCGAGCGCGGCCAGCGCCTCGAACACTGCGACATCGGCCGCACCATACGCGTTCGGGTGACGGCTGCAGATCGCCAGGACGGCCACCACGTCCTCTCCCACCACGACCGGCGTACGCATCATCGTCCCCGCGGCGCGCGCGGGATCGTCGTCCGGTCCATTGCACGCATCGGCGGAGATGAGCGACTGGCGCTCGTCGATCACGCGGCGCAGTTCACCCTTTTGCGGCACGGGCTGGGACTGGTCGTCGTCGGCAGAATCGCCCAGCAGGTGCAACGTTCCGGCGCGCGCGTCCAGCAGCGCCAGCGCGAAGTCGTGCATGTCGAGCACGCGGTCGCACGAGTCGCGCAACACGTCGCGCAGCGCACGCGCCGAATCGGCGGCCAGGACACCGGCGGCCGCCTCGGCGACCGCCGACATGCGCTCCGCCATCTGCGTCGCGTCGTGCCGGGCCAGACGCATCGACTCCTCGGCGCGCGCGCGCTCCTCGACTTCATCCTCCAGCGAACGCATCGCCGAACCGAGCGACTCGGCGGTGACGTTGAAGCTCACGCCCAAGAAGCCGATGTCGTCGAGCGCGCGGGTGGGGAGGCGTACGGAGAAGTCGCCCTCGGCCAGTTCGGCCAGCGCCTGCCGTGCGCGCCGCACCCGGTGCATGTAGCGAATCGGCGTGTGGATCGAGAGCGTTCCGATGACCGCGAGGCAGACCGTTTCGACGATGACCAGCCAGGGCGAGGCGCTTCCGGCCAGCACGTGCAGGCCGATCACGCGCGACACCGGGTAGACGATGCACCCGAGCGCGAGCTGCACGCGCGCCGCCTTCGCGTGCCCCATCGCGTAGCTCGACGCCGTGTAGATCAAGAACGGCAGGCCGAGGTAACCGTTGGCGCCAAACGTCGCCACCAGGATCCCCAGCATCAGCGTGTCCAGCCCCTGCATGGCCCACATGTGCCGCTCGGTGGCCACGCCGCGGCGATTCCACCGGGAGACGAGCTCGTTGATGAGCAGCATCATCAGCGAGTCGCCCACCAGCAGTTGCCACGACCCGGGGAGCACATCGAACGCGAGGTCGAGCGCCCCCATCGTCAGGCACAGGATCACCAGGCGGAAACGAACCTGAATCGCGCGACTCAGGAGTTCCCGCTGGTAGATCGTGCGTTCTCGCGCGATGAGGTCGTGCGCGGGAACCGAGGCGACGGGGGTGGGCGTGCGTGCCACGTGGGCCGGGCGAGGAGGGCGAGAGGGAGGGCGCCTGTCCAGGGAGTCGAGCGCTTCCTGTCTCGGGTAGTCTCGACTCTTTCCAGCGCCAGCTTCAGCGCCGCTCGCCCCCCGTGCCGTACCTGCGGAAGATTTGACGCATCACATGCCAACATGTGGACTTCACAAGGATCGTCCGCCAACCTCTTGTCTGCGGCAACGCTCCCTGCCGAATCCGCGTAGCTCCCGAGAGCCCCTCCAGGCCGGGATCGAAGTGCGGTAGGCGGAGGTGCAGCCTCCCGTGTCCCCATCGCGATCCCATGCGGCGTATTGCCACTCCGAGCGGCCGGTTCAAGCACATCGTCACCTGCGGCGCCTTCGCCATGACCGTGGCGTCGTGCGCCTCCGCCCCACCACGCACCGTTTCGGGCGTTCCCACGGCGAGCCGGACCCCCGGGGAAAGCTGGAGCCCACCCCCGGCCGCTGCCGCGCCTCTCTCGCCGTCCGAACGCGCGCAGGCCCAACGCGGCACGTCGATCCCCGCCGAGGTGATCGATCGTATGCAGCAGCTCGGGCTGGGCGACGTCGTCGACCTGGCGCTCGGCAACAGCCCGCAGACCCGAACGAGCTGGGCGCAGGCCCGGGCCGCGGCCGCCGCCTACGGATCGGCCAATGGTCGTTTTCTCCCCACCGTCACGGGCGACATCAACGGCGGACCGTCGCGCGCCATCTCGGCCAACCCGGCGCGCCTTCCGGCCAACCGCACCACGTTGGTCCCCTCCGTCGCGCTGCAGTACCTCCTGCTCGACTTCGGCGGGCGGAGCGGGACCTCGCACGCCGCGCGCGAGGCGCTCTTTGCGGCCGATTTCAGTCACAACGCGATGGTGCAGGCGGTGATCCTGCAGACGCAGCAGGCGTACTTCGCCTACCAGTCGGCGCGCGGCGTCCTGCTGGCGGCGCAGGCCACCGTGCAGACGGCCACCGAGAACCTCGCTGCCGCCGACCGGCGTCACGAGGTGGGATTGGCAACGATCGCCGATGTGCTGCAGGCCCGCACGGCGCTGGCGCAGGCCGAGTTGGCGCAGCAGGGGGCCGACGGGGCGCTGCAGGGGGCGCGCGCCACGCTCGCCGTGGCGATGGGGATCGAGGCCAATCGCCCGTTCGACGTCGCCATCGACACCACGGCGCTCCCGCTCCGCGAGCTGACGGAAAGTGTCGATTCGCTCATCGCGCGCGCGGAGCGCGATCGCCCCGACCTTGCCGCCGCCCGGGCGCTGGCCCGACAAGGACAGGCGCAGGTGCAAGTCGCGCGCTCGGCGACGCTGCCGAGCCTGACGATGGGGAGCTCCGCCGGGCG
>CAZLLP010000166.1:0-13169 GCA_964560345.1 uncultured Gemmatimonadaceae bacterium | reverse complement strand
CGACGACTCGCGGATGCCGACGCCGATGACGTACTTGCCGTACTCCTTGAGCTTGGTCACGAGCGACGCGAAGTCCGAGTCGCCGGAGAGGAGGATGTACGTCCCGATCTCGGGGCGGGTGAAGACCAACTCGATCGCGTCGACGGCGAGGCGAATGTCGGTGGCGTTCTTCTTCGAGGAGCCGTAGGCCGGGGCCATGATCATGTCGATCGAGGACTCGGCCAGCGGGACGATGTACTGCGGGTAGCGGCGCCAGTCGGCATAGGCGCGCTGGACGGCGACCTTCCCCTTGATGATGTCCGACGACAGCAGCGAGCGGAGTTCGCCCGCCAGGTCGGAGCGGATCCCCATCGTGACGTTGTCGAAGTCGATCAGCAGCGCTGCGTTAGGCGCATGCTGGATCGGGGAGCCGTAGGTGGCGGTCGCCGAAGACGGCGGGAGCGCCTGGGGCCCCCGGTGCAACGGGGCGATGGGCGCGCGCGGAACGGCGTGCCGGGGAGAACGTGCGTTCATGTGGTGAGAACGGTGTGCGGGCACATCAAGCGCCCATGGTTTGGATGCCGCTCCGTGGCGCGCTTTGTCGCGCTCCGGGCGAATGACTCGGGCGCCGGCGGTGCGACCCTCTTGGTCACGTTCCGCGCGCTGCGCCAGGTCCCCCGGGTGACGGGCCGCGCGCGCACCGACTCCCCACGACGACGCGGAGACACCGATGTCGCACGACCTCGCCGGCACCGCCCACGGGGCACGGATCACGATGGATCCCCTAACCCCCGAGGGTGGCACGACCGTCGGACGCAGTAATGTAATGCAAACGGTGGCAAACGGTTAGCCACCCCCCCTTCTCCGCTCCTGAACCGTCGCCTCAGACCCCCATCGCCTTGAGGATCACCCGCTTGGCGCGCTGCCCATCCCACTCGCCGTAAAAGACCCGTTGCCACGGACCGAAATCGAGACGCCCGTCGGTGACGGGGACGATGACCTCATGCCCGACCGTGAGCGATCGCAAGTGCGCGGCGGCGTTGTCTTCCCCCGTCCCGGAGTTGTGGCGGTACTCGTCGGGACTCCACGGCGCGATGCGCGACTCGAGCCAGTCGAGGATGTCCTTCCACAGCTCCGGCTCGTGATCGTTCACGAAGACCGACGCCGAGATGTGCATCGCCGAGACGAGGACGAACCCCTCGCGAATGCCGGCGGCGGCGCGGCACGCCTCCACCTGCTCGGTGATGTCGATGATCTCCTGGCGCTTCTTGGTGGTGAAGGAGAGGTATGTCGTATGGGTCTTCATGTGTTGAGACGGGAGACGGGAGTTCGACGGCGTGCATTGCGGCTACAATCTTGTGCTTCTGCCGTCTGCACTCCATCACCATTCACTCACACCACCTCGCTGGTGTTTCCGGACGGGCGCGGGGCGTGCTCAGGCGCGATTGCCTAGCTTTCCCGAAACCACCACTCCTCTCGACCGTACGTGAAATCTCCTGGGTTCCGCACACGGCTCTTTGCCATTCTCTCGCTCTTTGCGTTGGTGCCGGCGCTGGCGCTGACGCTGGCGTGGGGGGTGGTCGCCACACGGACGCTCCCGCTGGTGTCGGGGAGCGCCGCATGGGAGCGGCTGGCGGAATCGGGGCGCAAGGCGGTGGGGGCGGCACGGAGTGCTCCCCTCACCAGCGCCCAACGCGACGCGTTGCGCGCGCACGAACTCGAACTCGAAGAGTCGGTGACCCAGGCCCGCCGCTTTCGCTTCCTCGCCACACGCCTTGTCCCGGTCGTCGTGGTCAGCGCGCTCCTTACGCTGGCCGTGCTCTGGGTCGCCGCGTCGCGCGTGGCAGGACATCTGTCGCGACAGATGAGCCGACCGCTCGACGAACTGGTCGGCTGGACGGGGCTCATCGAGCGTGGCGAGCGACTCCCGGACGGCTCAGCCGCGCGCGGGGCGCCGGAGTTTGCCACGCTGCGCGAACGCATGCGGGGCATGGCGCGCGAACTCGCGGTGGGTCGCGAACGCGCCATCGAAGCCGAGCGACTGCGCGCGTATCGCGAGACCGCACAGCGCGTGGCGCACGAGATCAAGAACCCGCTCACCCCCATCCAGTTCGCCATTGCGCGACTGAGGCGGGATGCCAGCGATACGCAACGCGAGGCGCTCGAAGTCCTCGAGACCGAGACCAAGCGCCTCGATCTCCTGGCCAGGAGCTTTTCGCAGTTTGGGCGCCTCCCCACCGGGCCGGCGGCCGAGATCGACGTGACGGAACTGGCGCGCTATACGGCGCAGGCGTCGGTGCCGCCGGGGATCGCGCTCGCCATCGATGCCGAGCCGGGGTTGCCGATGATCCTCGGGCACCACGACGCGCTGCAGCGCGCGTTGAGCAACGTCCTGCTCAACGCGGTCGACGCGTGCGACGGCACCGGCGAGATTCAGGTGCGCGTGCAGCGCGCGCCGCTCGACGGACGCGACGCCGTGCTTGTCGCGGTGCGTGACAGTGGCAAGGGGATCGACCCGTCGGTCCTCCCGTCGATCTGGGAGCCGTACGTCACACACAAGGCAGGCGGGACCGGGCTCGGCCTCGCTATCGCGCGTCAGACGATTCTGGCGCATCATGGAACCGTGCGTGCCGAGAGCACGCCAGGTGCGGGGACGACGATCGAATTCGTCCTCCCCGTCTCCCCTCCTTCTCCTGAGGTTGGCTGATGGATCCCGGCATTCTGGTGCCGCTCGGCGCCTTCATCATGATCACGACGATCGTCACGACGGTCATCAAGTCGCGCGAGCGCATGCGCGCCATGGACCGCGAGACGTTGCTCCCCAACGCCGGCGACACGTCGTTGCGGCTGGAGCGCATCGAGCAGGCGATCGAGGCGATGGCCGTGGAGGTCGAGCGGATCTCCGAGGGACAGCGCTTCGTGACCAAGCTGCTCGCCGAACGCGGGAAGGAAACGCTCCCGCCGGCGCGATGAGCGACCACGCCCCGTGACCCCCGATTCTTGTCCATGATGCTCACGACAGGTGCCGACGTCGCCCTCGCGGCCGTGATCCTCGGATCGATCAGCGCAACGATCATCACGGTGGTCAAGACCATTGCGGCGCGCGCGACGGCGCGCGACCACGCGCGCCTGGGCACTCCGGCCGAGACCGACCTTCGACTGCAACGTCTCGAACAGGCGATCGACGCGATCGCGGTCGAGGTCGAGCGCATGTCCGAATCGCAACGCTTCACGGCCAAGGTGCTCGCCGAGCGGCTTCCGGCTGCCGACAAGTCCCTGCCGCCCTCACCCTCGAGATAACCGGGACCCGTGCCCATGTCCTCCAGCCACGACTTCCCCATGACCGTGATCGCTCCTGACGACGCGCAAGGAAATGAGGCAGCGCGCGCCGACGTGCAGAACGCGGTGCGTGATGCCGTGCGCGAAGCCGTGCGCGGCGCGCGCGACGGCGTGCAGGAAGCCACGGCGCCGGCGATCGCCACGACGCAGGCCTCCCCCGAGACGATTGCCGCACTGCAAGCGCAGATCGCGGGCGAGCGAGCGAGCATCGAGAAGCTCACGGCGCAGTTGAATCCCGGACTCTCCGACGCCGCCGAGAACTCGATCACCCGCCAGATCGAGGCGTCGCAGGAACGGCTGTCGTCGTTGCAGGGACAACTGGACCGCGCGTTAGGCGTGACCCCGGGGATCGCCGTGATGGAGCCGCCGTTCGCGGGCCCCCCGGACGTGATCCCGCAGGAGGCGGTGGAGATCACGTACGCGTTCTTCTTCACCGTGGCGGTGATCGCGATCGGCGTCCCGCTCGCGCGCGCCTTCGGGCGCTGGCTCGACCGTCGTGGGAACGCCGCGCCCGCGACCGGCACATCGGACCTCGCCCCGCGCCTCGACCGCATGGAGCAGGCAATCGATTCCATCGCCATCGAGATGGAGCGCGTGTCGGAAGGTCAACGCTTCACCAACAAGCTGATGAGCGAGATGCGCGCTCTTCCCGCCCCTAACCCGATGGAGCAGTGGCCGCAGGGCGCACCAAAGGAAGCACTCCCGGTCGAACGCCGGGCCGAACGCTAGGTTGTCGCTGCCGGCGGAAGACGGGAGTCGGATCTTGACCTGCGCACGACACCGATCTCCCGTCTCCCGTCTCTCGTCTCCCGTCTAGTTCCAGATGCCCACGATCCTCATCATCGACGACGAGCCGAACATCCGCCGCATGGTCGGTGCGCTGCTCGCGTCCGAGGGCTACGACGTGCGCGAGGCGGCCAGCGGCGTGGAAGGGGTCGCGCTGGCTGCCGAGGGCGAGCCCGATGTCGCCCTGGTCGACCTGATGATGCCGGGCGCGATGGACGGACTCGCCGTCCTGGCGGCGCTGCGCGAGAAGCACCCCGATCTCCCCGTCGTGATGATGAGCGGAAAGGCGGGGCTCGCCGATGCCGTGCGCGCCACGAAGCTCGGCGCCTTCAACTTCCTGGAGAAGCCGCTCACCCCCGAGGGCGTGCTGCTCTCGCTCAGCTCCGCGCTCGAGTTGCGGCTGGCGAAGCGCGAAGCGCAGGTGCTGCGCGCCGACCTGGGGCTGGCCGGCGAGATGATCGGGGAGAGCGCGGCGATGCAGGGGCTGCGTGCCCTGCTGGCACGCATCGCCCCCACCGACGCACGGGTCCTCATCTCGGGGGAGTCGGGGACGGGGAAGGAGCTGGCGGCGGCGGCGATCCACACCGGGAGCGCCCGCCGCGACCGTCCGTTTGTGCGCGTGAACTGCGCCGCCATCCCGCGCGACCTCGTGGAGAGCGAGATGTTCGGCCACGAGCGCGGCGCCTTCACCGGCGCCACCGAACGACGCATCGGGCGATTCGAGCTGGCGCATCGCGGGACGCTCTTCCTCGACGAAGTGGGCGATCTGGGGAGCGAGGCGCAGGCCAAGCTCCTGCGCGCCATCGAGGCGCGCGAGATCGAACGCGTGGGAGGCGGGAAGCCCATTCACGTCGATGTGCGCATGGTCGCGGCGACCAACAAGGACCTGGAGCGGGCGGTGCGCGACGGCGTCTTTCGCGAAGATCTCTTCTTCCGCCTCAACGTCATCCCGGTCTCGCTGCCGCCGCTGCGCGAACGCCCGGACGACATTCCGCTCCTCGTGCAGCACTTTGCCTCGCTCGCGCGCCTGCGCACCGGGCACCGCCCACCGGCGTGGAGCGATGAGGCGTTGCAGCTCCTGGCGCGCTATCGGTGGCCGGGGAACGTGCGCGAGCTGGGCAACATCGTCGAGCGCCTCATCATCCTGCACGCTGGCCGTCAGGTGCACGGCGACGACGTGCGACGCGTGATCGCGGTCGACGAGGCGCCCACCGCCTCTCCGTTGCAGGCGTCGCTCCCCGACCCTGCGGGGCTCGATGCACCGCTCAGCGAGCTGCTCGACGACTACGAGCGCCTGCTCATCATGCGGGCGCTGTCGGCGTCGGGCGGGAACATCGCCGAGGCCGCGCGACGACTGCAGACCGATCGTCCCAACCTGTACCGGCGCATGAAGCGGCTGGAGGTCGGGATAGAAGGCAATCTGACACACCCCGCCTGACCCCGTTCGCGGACACCCACGGCGTCGGCAATCCGACGACAGACGTCGAACTCGTTGTGCCGCAGCGTTCGCGGGGAGATCGTTCGGGACGGTACGCGTCGTGCCCTGCGCGTGTCCCGTTCGCAACGACTGGAGCCGATATGCGAAACCGATGGTGGCTGGTGGGCATCGCCCTTGTGGCCGCAACGACGATGGCGACATCGTCGGCGCCAGCGCAGCAGGTGCTCGACGAGCGCGTGCTGCCACGCGAGGTGGCCGAGGAGGTGCTGCGCGTCTGGAACGCCCCGGCGACGCTCCGGGTCGATGGCCCCTACACTGTGGAGGCGGCGCGCGACGTCCAGGGCGACCTGGGTGTGTTGGGCGGCGAACTGGTCGTCTCGGGACACGTGGCCGGACGCATCGTCGCGGTCAACGCCGACGTGCGCCTGACGAGTGGAGCGCGCGTCGATGGCGAGATCCTCGTGGTCGGCGGTCGCGTGACGGGGAGCGACGTGGCCACGGTAGGAGGACAGATCCGCGTCTACCGCGCGCGGCTCGACTACGCGCGCGACGGCGACCGACTCTCTCGACGCCCTGAGGACGAGGATGCCACGTCTCGCTGGTGGCGTCGCCGTGAACGGTGGCGCAACGGTGGCTGGGGCGACCTGCGCCTCATCTCGGCGCGGACCTACAACCGCGTAGAAGGGCTCCCGGTCTTCCTCGGTCCGGCCTTTGGGCGCGACCTCGGATGGGGGCGCATCGCCATCGATGCACTCGGCGTGTGGCGCAGCGCCGAGGGGTTTGACTGGAAGCCCGAGAACATCGGGCATTCGGCCAAGGCCGAGGTGCAGATCGGTGAAGGGCGTGGTCTTCGCCTGGGCGGTCGTCTCTTCGACCTCGTGGAGCCGGTCGAATCGTGGCACCTCTCAGACGAAGAGGTCGGTCTCGCCTCGTTCTTCCTGCACCGCGACTTTCGCGATTACTACAACAAGCACGGCGGGAGCATCTACGCCTCGCTGTTTCGCTCCGAGGCGTTCGATGCGACGATGAGCTACTCGGACCAGCGCTGGGCCGACCGGCGCACGCGCGATCCGTGGACGCTGTTCCGCAACGACCAGACGTGGCGCGAGAATCCCGTGCTCGACGAAGGGAACATGCACTTGTTCAACTCCACGCTGCGCTATGACACGCGCAACGACGTGGGGAATCCGTGGTCGGGGTGGTACATCCTCGCCGATTACGAGTACGGCACGGGGACGCTGTCGCGCTACGGCATCGCCTATCCCGGGACGCGCACCGAGACCGTGGACGGCGCGACCTCCTACGATCGCCTGTTTGTCGACGTGCGGCGCTACAACCGCCTCTCGCCCGACGCGTCGCTCAACATGCGCCTGGTTGCCGGCGGGTGGCTCTCGGGCGACGACCTGCCGCTGCAGCGCCGCTTCTCGGTTGGTGGTCCAGGGACGCTCCCCGGTTACGACTTCCGGCGGACGAGCAGTTCGCCCGACGTGTGGCAGTGCGGCGGACCGGCGCTGCAGGATGCGGCCTTCCCGTTAGGCACCCCGGCGCTGTGCGAACGTTTTGCCATGGCGCAGGTGGAGTTCCGCGGCGACATGCACCTCGATCCATTCGGGGTGCTGGATGAAGAGCGCGACCGCCGGCGTGCCGGCTGGGGGCGCGGGACGCAGTGGGTGCTCTTTGCCGATGCGGGGCGCGGATGGCTGGTGGGCGAGCCCGGCGACGGGGTGAACTATCGCAAGGGCGAGTGGCCGAAGTTGTCGACCTTCAAGACCGACGTGGGGTTGGGGTTGGTGCTCGATGACGTGGGGATCTACGTGGCCAAGTCGTTGTCGGATCGGAGCGCACCGCTCAACGTCTTCGTGCGGCTCAAGCCGCGTTTCTAGGCGGTGAGGCGGAGGTGACGCGTCGGGGGGTGGTGGTGGCGCTGGCGCTCTGTGCGCTGGCCGCGGCGGGGACACCCGTCGCGGCGCAGCGGCGTCCGTCCCTCAGCGTCACGCTCCCTCCCACCGCGGCGTTAGGCGAGGAGGGGCCGATGGTGAGCGCGCGCAATGTGCTGGGCGAGCGCTACGTCCGCGACCTGCTGAGCAACGGGTTCCCCGCCCGCCTGCACTATCGCGCCGAGCTGTGGACCACCGGCGGTTTCTTCAACGCGGTGCAGCGCAGCGCCGAGTGGGACGTGCTGGTGCGCTACGACGCGATGCGCGAGCAGTATGAGGTCGTTCGCGTGCACGCCGATTCGGCCGTGTCGCTCGGTCGCTTCGCAAAGTTTGCCGACATGGTGGCCGAAGTGGAGCGCCCTGCGCGCGCACCGATCACGCCGCTGCGCAAGCGCGAGTCACAGTATTACAACGTGACACTCGAACTGGAGATGCTCTCCGTCTCGGACCTCGACGAGGTGGAGCGCTGGCTGCGCGGCGAACTCAAGCCGGCGGTTCGCGGGCAGCGCAACCCGGGCACCGCGGTGGGGCGCGGGATGCGCACGCTGCTGGCCCGCATGCTGGGTGGCGAGATGCGGCGACTCGAGACCCGCAGCAAGACGTTCAAACCCTAACGACAGACGCAACGAAAGGCGCAACGACAGAGGGCGCGCCATTGCGGCGCGCCCTCCAGGTTATCAGCGCCTCACACGAAGGCGCGGCTACCCGTGTCCATGCGCGTGCCCGTGCGCGTGCCCGTGCGTGCCGCCGGGCGCGGGCGCCTTGTGCGCCGTGCGCGCCTCCAGCTCCTCGAGCTGATGCAGGGTCGCCTGCCCGTAGAAGAAGCGAATGTAGCGCGCCTGGATCGGTGTGAGGCGTCGCACCGCCCAGCTCAGGTGGACGAAGTGCGGCTCCACCGGGGCGTGCAGCGGATACATCCCGATCTCGCTCGGAAGGCGGTTGGACTTGCGCGTGTTGCACGATGAGCATGCGGTCACGACGTTGGTCCACTCGTTGGATCCACCACGCGACAGAGGGATCAGATGGTCGCGGGTGAGTGCCTCGCGCGGCTTGAGGTCAGCGCCGGTGCGCCCGCAGTACTGGCATTTGTACTGGTCGCGGGCGAACAGGAAGGTGTTGGTCACCTGTCGGCGGAACTTGCGCGGGACGTGGATGAACTTCGTCAGGCGGATGACCGCCGGGCGCGGGACCGTCAGTCGCTCGGAGCGAACGAGACGCCCGTCGTCTGCCTCCACGATCTCTGCCTTGCCGTCTATGACGAGGCGGAGGGCTCGCTTCAGCGGGACCATGGTGAGCGGCTCGAACGAGGCGTTGAGTGCGAGACAACCGACAATCACGCTGCCCTCCTCACGGTGAAGGCGGGTGCAACCGCGTGCGGGCGGCAACATCCGACCTGGCCAAGAACAAACTCCCGCCCAATGCCGGGGCGGGAGTCGCGAAGACACTACATGACGACGACGCGGTACATGGTCCACCGCAGCACCTGCCGCGCGACACGACAGGTCCTCCTGGTACTCGGAAAGCCTAACGGTTCAATCCAGAGCATCGACCGCGCGGACGACGACATCGTTATCGACTCAGCGCGGCCGACGGGACCGGCGTGAGCCAGCCGAAGCGATCGGCGAGGCGCCCCTTGGCGATGCCGAGGAACTCCGATTGGATCTTCCGTGTGATCTCTCCCGGCTTGCCTGTCCCGATCTCCACTTGGTCGACCGACCGGATGGGGGTCAGTTCGGCGGCGGTGCCGGTGAAGAACAGTTCGTCTGCGATATAGAGCATCTCGCGCGGGATCTGCTGCTCGCGCACCTCGTACCCGAGGTCGCGGGCGATGGTCATGACCGTGTCGCGGGTGATCCCCTGCAGGATCCCGTTGCTGACGCCGGCCGTGTAGAAGACGCCGTCGCGCACGAGGAACAGGTTCTCTCCGCTTCCCTCGGCCACGAAGCCGAGTGAGTCGAGCATGATCCCTTCGCTGTAGCGATTCTGCTTGGCTTCGAGCTTTGAGAGTTGCGAGTTGAGGTAGTTCCCGCCCGCCTTGGCCATGGTCGGGAAGGTGTCGGGTGCGGCACGCCGCCACGAGGAGACGCAGACGTCGACTCCCTTCTCCAGCGCCTCGGCCCCGAGGTACGTGGGCCACTTGTAGGCGATGATGAAGCACTCGACGGGTACGCCGACCGGGTAGAAGCCCATCTGCTGCCCGGTGCGCACCACGATCGGACGCAGGTAGCACTCGCGCAGGTCGTTGGCGGCGACGGTGTCGACCGTGGCCTGCATGAGTTCGTCGACCGTGTAACGCAGCGGCATGCGATAGATGCGCGCCGAATCGAGCAGGCGTCGCATGTGCTCGCGCAGCCGGAACACCGCGCCGCCGTTGGGCGTGTCGTAGCAGCGAATTCCCTCGAAGACCGACGATCCGTAGTGCACCACATGCGACATGACGTTAATCGTGGCGTCTTCCCAGTTCACGAGTTCGCCGTCGCGCCAGATCTTGTCGGTGCGCCCGGATGAGGCGTCGGCCATGCCGCTCTCCTTCAAGGGGGTCTGTGAAACAATAACCGGCGGGCGCATGCGGTGGGAGTGTCGCCGGGCCCGCCCCCAGTCCCCCGCCGGGGGACCTACTCCCCCTGCGTGGCCTGCCAGTCAGCGAGGGAGCGCCCCGCGCGGTGCAGCGCGTCCAACGCGTCCTGCGGGGGTGAGACGAGGCGCCCGTCGCGAACCCGTTCCTCCCCGTCGACGACGACGAGCGAGGCGTCGCGCCCGGCCACGGCCCACACGAGCGCGTCTTCCGGGGCGTAGGACGGGGTCGCGCGCGGCGACCCTAACGAGAAGGCGGCCAGGTCGGCACGCTTCCCCACCTCCAGCGACCCTACCTCGTCGTCGATCCCGAGGGCGCGCGCGCCACCCAGCGTGGCCATCGACAGGATCTCGGCGGCCGTGATCGCGTCGAAGCGCTGCGATGCCGCGCGCTGCATCAGGATCGCCGTACGCGCTTCGTCGAGCAGGTCGAGGCGGTTGTTGGCCGCGACGGAATCGGTGCCGAGTCCCACGCGCACGCCAGCGTCGCGCAGGGCGAGCAACGGGGCGATGCCGTGTCCGAGCTTGGCGTTGGAGACCGGGCAATGCGCGACCGCGCAGTCGTGCCGCGCGATGCGGGCGATGTCCGGGGCGCTGGTGCGCACGCAGTGGATGAGGAGCGGGCGCTGGGCCAGCACCCCGAGTCGGTCGAGCAGGAAGACCGGGGAATCGGCGCGCGGTGCGACGGGGATGCCCCGCGCGCGCAATGCGTCGCCGAACATGCCGCCTCCATCGCGCACCAACTGCGACTCGGCTTCACTCTCCGCCAGGTGCACGGCAACGGGCCACCCTTCGTCTGCCGCGAGTCGGGCGCAGGCGGCGAAGAGTGCATCGCTCACCGTGTACGGCGCGTGCGGCGAGATCCCGAGTCGGACACGGGGGATCACGAGTGCGCGGAGCCGCGCGAGCGTCTCGGTGAGCGCTGCCATCGAGGCGTCGCACTGCGCCGGGTCGGGGCCGAAGACCTCCTGGTACATGATCCCGCGCGCTCCCATCTCCACCAGCGCTTGCAGCACGACACCCGACTCGCATGTATCGGCGTAGGTCGTGACACCCGCGAGCAGCCCTTCGGCAATCCCCGCCTTGGCCGACGCGAGCAGCAACTCGGCGCTCAGTACGGCGGCGCGAGCCTTGGTGAGGCGCAGGACCCAGCGACGAAACGGCAACTCCTCGAGAAAGCCGCGCATGGCGGTGAGCTCGAGGTGTGTGTGGACATTGACCAGCCCCGGGATCAGCACGGCGTCACCGAGCGCGATCACGTCGCTCGCCGGGGCAGCCGCGCCCGGGCCGACATACGCGATGCGCCCCTGCTCGACCGTCACCGCCCCGTCGGCGATGGGGGAGCCGGCGATCGGGACGATCCAGCGGGCGGTGTAGGTGCGCATGGCGCGCCCGCTCAACGCCCTCGGCGGCCGTGCACCGCCGGATCGTACAAGTCGGCGTCGGCGACGCCCAGCGCACGCGTGAGGGCAAGCGAGAACGAGATCTCGCCCACCTGGTCGGCGTGGTGCCCGTCCGAGCCTAACGACAGCCGCACACCGGCATCGACGGCGCGACGCACCAGGCGTTCGTGCGGGCGATAGCGCGACGAGACCTCGAAGACGAGCCCGGACGCGGCAAAGGCGCGGACCATCCGCTCTTCGTCTTCCTCGTGCCACAGCTCATCGACGGGGAGCGTGCGGATCGGGAGCGGGAGGAGTGTGGGGTGCGCGATGAGGTCGACCGGCATCTCGCGCGCGAGGCGCTCGAGGTTGACGACCAGCGCCGTGACATAGTCGTGCGGGGCGAGCCCCTCGGGCCACTGCCGAGTGAAGACACGCTGCAGCGAACCGTTGGGGAGCCAGACGGCGTGCAGCGACCCGATGGTGTGCGTGAAGCGTGCGTCGAACTCGGGGGGCAGTTCGCGCCACAGCGCGTCGTGCCAGCAGTACTCGGCGGCGCGCCCCGTGTCGCGCGATTCGAGCGCGGCGAGATACGCGTCGACACGTTCCACCGAGTCGAGCGCGCCGTTCACGTCTCGCGAGACATGATCGGCGACCGAAGGGCGCACGCCGCGCGCGCGCACGGCGACAAGCATCGCGTCGAGGTCGAGTTGCCCGTCCGACCACGTCGTGTGGGCGTGGCAGTCGAGCGGCGCCCAGGTCATGGCGCGTCGGGAATCTTGAACGGATTGGCGGTGTCGGCCTTGGCCTTCGTCGCCGGCGCGGGCGCCAGTCCAGGCGTCACCTTTTTGGCGGCATTCGCCTGACGTCCCGTGGTATCTACGGGGATGTGGAAGATGTCCGACGGCGCCTCGCCGCCGCAGCCATCGTCCGTCTCGGTCCCGGCCAGGAAGTACTCCGTGTACGGGCCGTTGGGACCGCAGGCGTCCTTGGTGATGATCGACTCGGGGCGCGGCCAGTCGGGAGGGCTGGGCTTGCGGCGATAGACTTCCATCATGAGCTGCGTGAACGCTGGCGCGGCGAGGCGACCACCCTGCGCGTTGGCCATGATCTTCTGCGGCTTGTCGAAGCCCATCCACACCCCCGCCACCAGGTCGGCGGTGTAGCCCACGTACCAGACGTCGGCGCCGTCGTTGGTCGTCCCGGTCTTGCCGGCCGAGGGGACGCGGAAGCCGGCGCCCCACACGCTGCCGGCGGCGGTGCCGCGCAGCACCACGTCCTTCATCATGCTGACCATCAGCCACGCCTCGCCCGGCGAGAGCACCTGCGACTTGGCGGGCTTGGGCTCCCAGATCACCTGCCCCTGCTGGTTCTCCACGCGCAGGATCGCGTTAGGCGCGACGCGCGACCCAAGGTTGGCAAAGGTTCCGTAGCTGGAGATGAGCTCGATCGGATAGACGTCGGCCGAGCCGATGAAGATCGACGGATAGGGCGGGATCGGCGTGCTGATGCCGAAACGCTTGGCTTCGTTGATGACCGCCTGTTCGCCAATCTCCATCCCCATGCGAATGGCGACGAGGTTGCGCGACTGGGCCAGCCCGCGACGCATCGACATCGACCCTTCGAACTTCATGTCGTAGTTCTGCGGTGTCCACAGTGAGCCGTCGACCTGCGGAACCGAAATCGGGACATCCTCGACGCGCGTGGCCGGGGTGCGCCCCGCCTGCACGGCCG
>CAZLLP010000165.1:0-13340 GCA_964560345.1 uncultured Gemmatimonadaceae bacterium | reverse complement strand
GACGGTCACGGGGGCGCACGTGCGCAACGCGTTCATGTTCTGCGACACGCGGTCGGGGGACATGCCGTCGGATCGCGCGATCGACACGTAGGTGCGGGTGATGGGGGTGCCCGAGCCGCGGGCGAGCCTGGTGGCCACGCGCGTGCTGGTGGAGCTGGGCGAGGAGCTGGTCCCGAGGCGTGCGCTGCGCCCCAAGGTGCCGCGCGACGTTGCCGCTGACGGCGATGGCGCCGCGAGCGAACCGCCGGTGGTCGATCGCCCCGCGCTCCGCCTGAGCGATTCGAGCGCGACGAGCGGGCGCTAGAACGTCACGTCATCGCGCGGTCAGGGGAACGAGCCGGGGTGCAACTGTCACTCGCGGCTCGATTTTTTTGGGCTCCTGCAACGGCGAAACCCCCGGACCCTTTCGAGGCCGGGGGCGAAAGACGAATCTCGCGTGACTTACTCTGACGGACGCGGCTTCTGCCGGGCGCGGCGACGCGCCGCAGCCGACTTGAGCTGACGGGCTTCGCTGGGCTTCACATAGTGACGCTTGCGGCGCAGCTCCTTCAGGATTCCGGACTTCAGGACTTTCTTCTTGAAAGCCTTGAGCGCCCACTCCAACCGATCGCCTTCGTCGAGCTTGACTTCAATCATTTTGGATTACTCGATGGGAACGCCGCGGCTGCGGCGACGGGTGACTCGTCTTTCGCGAAACGACGGGTCGGCCTGCTCTCGAAGGCCGACCCGTCTTCGTGGAGGCGCAGAAGACCTGCGAATCGATGACCGTGTTAGCGGCCGAGCTTCACGACGTTCTCGGCGGCGGGGCCCTTCTGGCCCTGCACAACCTCGAACTCCACGCGCTCGCCTTCGGCCAAGGACTTGAAGCCCTTGCCCTGAATGGCCGAGTGGTGGACGAAGCAGTCCTTCTGGCCGTTTTCGGGGGTGATGAAGCCAAAGCCCTTGGCGTCATTGAACCACTTCACGGTGCCGGTGATACGCATTGCCGTACTCCTAAGTGTTGTTGTGGTCGGAGTCCGGTGATGCCGTACGTCCCGACACGCAGGTTATTCGTGGTCCAACGCCCCCACGACGGGCCGCATCGCGGAACGAGGGGCACGCCTTCGAATCCGGGATACGCCAAACTGAAAAGGGACCACCGCGAGAGCGAGGTCCCATGGTCTTTACAAACTACACGCAAAATCGCGTTACAGCCGAAGGGTGAAGGTATGATGACACAACCGATCTGTCAATAACGACGAGAGCGACTACCTTCCATCATGACTCCTCGCTCTCATTCCGCCCCCGCCACGATTGCCGACTCGGACGCCCTGCCTGGCGCCGACGCCCTCGGGGGCTTTTCCGACCTCGGACTGGACGCGCGAATCCTCGCCGCGCTCACCGCCCTCGGCTACGAAGAACCGACCCCCATCCAGCGCGCGGCCATCCCCGCCCTCCTCACCGGCGGCGACGTCCTCGCACAGGCCGCGACCGGGACCGGGAAGACCGCAGCCTTCGCCCTCCCCCTCCTCCATCGCCTCGCCCCCGACGCCCCGGCGCGCGAACGCACCGCCGCCCTCATCCTTGTCCCCACGCGCGAACTCGCGATGCAGGTGGCCGAGGCGGTGCACCGCTACGGGAAGGAGATGCACGTCGTCGCGCTCCCCATCTACGGCGGCGCCTCGATGGAAACGCAAATCCGCTCCCTCAAGCGAGGGGTCGACGTCGTCGTCGCGACACCTGGACGCGCCCTCGACCACATCCGCCGCGGGACGCTGATCCTCAAGTCGGTGCGCACCGTCGTCCTCGACGAAGCCGACGAAATGCTGGACATGGGCTTTGCCGAGGACCTCGAAGCGATTCTCGAGTCGACGCCGAGCGAGCGGCAGACCGCACTCTTTTCGGCGACGCTCCCGCCGCGCATTGCCGCCATTGCCGGCAAGCACCTGAACGATCCGACCACGATCAAGATCGATCGCGAGCCGGTGCCGGCCGGAAAGTCGGCCAAGGTGCGCCAGGTGGCGTACATCGTCCCGCGCGCGCACAAGATGGCCGCACTCGGGCGCGTGCTCGACATCGAGCACCCCACGTCGGTCATCGTCTTCTGTCGGACGCGCACCGAAGTCGACGAACTCACCGAGACGCTCAACGCGCGCGGATACCGCGCCGAGGCGTTGCACGGCGGGCTGTCGCAGGAACAGCGCGACCGCGTGATGAAGAAGTTCCGCGCCAACAAGGCGGACCTGCTGGTGGCCACGGACGTTGCAGCTCGCGGCCTCGACGTGCAGCACGTCTCGCACGTGGTGAACTACGACGTCCCCTCGGCCTCCGAATCGTATGTGCACCGCATCGGGCGCACGGGACGCGCCGGGCGCGAAGGGGTGGCGATCACCCTCGCCGAGCCGCGCGAACACCGTCTGCTGCGCAACATCGAGTTCCTCACCAAGCAGAAGATCGAGATCTGCCAGGTGCCGACGGTCGCGGATCTGCGCTCGCGCCGCCTCGAACTCACCCGCGCCTCGCTGCGCGAGACGATTCTCGCCGGGGAACTCGACACGTTCCGCAGCATCGTCGAGTCGCTGGCCGAGGAGTTCGACCTGATGGACATCGCCGCCGCGGCGGTGAAGCAGATCGAGTCGCGCGAGGGAACGCCGGACCACGAAGAGGAGATCCCCACCGCGCCGACCCGTCGCGAGCGGACCGCGGAACGCGGCGGTTCGGAGCGTGGGAGTTCGGAACGCAGCTCGCGCCCGCGTGAAGGGGGCTACGAGCGTCGCGAGGAAGGGGCGCCGGCGCGCGCCCGCCGTTCGCGTGAGGACGAGGAGAAGCCGTCGCGTGCCGCACGCACGGCGAGCCGCGCCACCGGCGACGAGTCGTTCGCCAAGCGCGCACCGCGTCGCGAGGAGGTGACCGGTGAGGCGAAACGCCCGGCCTTTGCCCCGCTCCGCGACAAGCGTCCACCGCGTTCCACCGGACCGGCGTGGGACGTGGCGCGCCTGTACATCGGCGCCGGTCGCACGGCCAAGGTTCGCCCGGGCGACCTGGTGGGAGCGATTGCGAACGAGGCCGGGATCGACGCGCGCGCCATTGGTGCGATCCAGATCGGCGACCGGTTCTCGATTGTGGAAGTGCCGGAGGAGATCGCCGACGACGTGGTCGACGCGCTTCGCAACAGCACGATCAAGGGGCGGAAGGTGCTGGTGCGGCGAGATCGCGCGTAGCGCGTAGCGCGTAGCGCGTAGCGCGCAGCGCGTAGCGCGCAGCGCGCTACGCGATAGGCGCGGGAAGACGGGAAGACGGGAAGACGGGAAGACGGGAAGACGAGTGAACCAGTGAGCGGGCGATGAGCGTTGAGCACGTATGAGTCCGCTCTCGTCCTCCCCGCTCATTCTCGTCACAGGCGCCACCGGCTACATCGGGGGGCGGCTGGTGCCGCGATTGTTGGCGGCGGGGTATCGCGTGCGGTGCATGGTGCGCGACCCGTCGCGCCTCGAGGGGCGGCGGTGGCGGCGTGAGGTCGAGGTGGTGGCCGGCGACGTGTTGCACCCGGCGACGCTCCCGGCGGCGCTGGCGGGGGTGGATACCGCGTTCTACCTCGTGCACAGCATGGCGGGGGGACACGAGTTCCACGAACGCGATCTCGATGGGGCGCGCAACTTCTCGCTCGCGCTGCGTGCGGCTGGCGGGACGCGCATCATCTACCTCGGCGGTTTAGGGGATCCGTCGCACGACCTCTCCGTGCACCTGCGGTCGCGCCAGGAAACGGGGGATGCGTTGCGCGAGTCGGGGCTCCCGGTCACGGAGTTCCGTGCGGCGGTGATCGTGGGGTCGGGGAGCCTGTCGTTCGAACTGGTGCGCTACCTCACCGAGCGCGTCCCCGTGCTCATTTGTCCGCGTTGGGTCTTCACGCGCGTGCAGCCCATCTCGACCCGCAACGTGCTCGAGTACCTCGTGGCGTCGTTGTCGACGCCGGCGAGCATCGGCGAGGTCATCGAGATCGGTGGTGCCGACATCCTCACCTATGCCGACATGATGACCGGCTACGCTCGCGTGCGCGGACTCGCGCGGCGCGTGGTCCCGATCCCCTTCCTCACCCCCGGCTACTCGGCGGGCTGGGTACACCTGGTCACGCCAGTGCCCAGCCAGATTGCGCGCGCGCTCATCGAGGGGCTGCGCAACGAAGTCGTCATGCACAGCGACGCGGCGAGCCGGATCTTCCCCACCATGCGACTGCTGAGCTACGAGGAGTCGGTGCAGCTCGCGCTGGAGCGGCTGGAGACGGGGAAGGTGGAGACGATCTGGAGCGACGCACTCTCCACCTCGGTGGGCGATGTCGAACCGGTGCAGCTCACGTCGCGCGAGGGGATGGAGATCGAGCGACGCCAGCGCGTGGTGCGGGCGACGCCCGACGCGGTCTTTCGTGCCTTCACTTCGTTAGGCGGGGAGCGCGGCTGGCTGTCGATGAACTGGGCCTGGCAGGTGCGCGGGATCTTCGACCGCATCGTGGGCGGCGTCGGGATGCGCCGCGGCCGACGTCACCCGACCGAAGTGCGCGCCGGCGACGCCATCGACTTCTGGCGCGTGGAGCGCGTCGAGGACGACCAACTCCTGCGCCTGCGCGCCGAGATGAAGGTCCCGGGGCGCGCGTGGCTCGAGTTCACCGTCGCGCCGCACGAATCGGGGGGGGCGCTGCTCTCACAATCGGCGCTCTTCGCGCCGAAAGGGCTCATGGGATGGCTGTACTGGTACGCCATGATCCCGTTCCACGCCTGGATCTTCCGCGAGATGATTCGCCAGATCGGTCGGATCGCCGAGCGCGAGGTGCGTCCCGCGAAGGTGTGAGTGGCGCCTGGCGCGAGTCGCGTTTGGCAAGAGTCGCGCGTGGCGTGAGACGCAAACGCCCGGCAGCGCCACAATCGGCGCCACCGGGCGGCGGCCAGGGAGGAGAGGGCCGCGTGGTTACTTCTTCTTTGCGTCCGGCACGTGTCCGACGTCGTACAACATCATCGTCTTGTCGTCCCAGCCAAACTTCAGCTTGCCGGACTCCTCGAGGTCGGCGATCATCTCCTTCGACGAGTCGAGCGAGGCGTCGATCGAGACCTTGCGGTCCATCAGCGCCTGGTCGGCGGGAACGAGGGCAATGCCGTACCAGCGCCGCGTCTGCTCGAGCGCATGGCGCAGCGTGCGATCGACGACCACCAGGCGACCCGACGTCCACGCCAGCGCCTCGTCCTGCGCGGCCTTGCTCGCGTCGGCGATGGTCCCCTTGTCATCGACCTGCATCGACTGGCCGGCGGCGACCGGCTTCACGACCTCGCCGTACCGCAGGTTGACCGATCCTTCATCCACACGCACGAGGGCGACATGCGTGGCGGTATCGTAGTTGACGGCAAACTTGGTTCCCGTGGCAACCACCGCGGCCTCACCGAGACGCACCTCGAAGGCGAGCCCTTCCTGCTTGGCCACCTCAAACGACGCAGTGCCGGTCACGCGCACCGCGCGCACTTCGCTGTTGAAGCCGGGCGGGATCAGGAGCTTGGAATCGGCGCCGATCTTCGCCTTGGTGCCGTCGCCCAGCGACATCGAGCCGATCTGTCCGAACTTGGACATGATCTCCTGCGAGTCGGGATGCTTGAGGAAGCGCGTCGTCTTCTCGTCCGGTGATTCGCGGAAGATCGCGAAGAGGAGTCCCGCGACGATCGCTACCGCCCCCAGCAGGTAGGCCAGCGTGATGAGCGGCGAACGGCGCTTGCCCACGGCGGCCATGTGCTCGGCGGCCGCGTGGCGCGACATCTCGGCCTTGGCGGCCATCGACGCCGCGTCAGGTGGCGGCGCGTGCAGCGTGCTGGTGATGTGCTGCCACGACTCGTCGACGGTCGACGCCGCATGACCGTTCCCGCGGGCGACGTGTACCCCTTCGTGCGCCTCGAAGCGATGCAGGGCGGCACGACGCGACTTGTCGCGAATGGCCCCCTCGTGCACCGCGTGATGGAGGAAATCCTCCAGCGCCTTCGGTGTGTCGAACGTCGTGTGCTTCTCCCACGCCCGCAGGATTGCGGTCTCGACCACGCGCGGGGCGTGGGTGGCATCATCGAGGTTGGCTTTCGCTTCCTCGACGAGTGCATCGAAATGCTCCCTGAAGAGACGTTCGAGCGATTGCTCGTCTCCCTGGCGCACTCCGGTCAGCACATCGTTCGTGATAGGGGTAAACGTCGCGGGCATGGCGACCTCCGTTCGCAGGTATGGAGAAATGCTGTTACTAGGGTCCATCTTTGCGCCAGAGGGTGCAACATGGGTTTCTCCCCTGCTGGGCTCGGGTGATCCCCTACGGCTCCCCCGATCTGCGTCCCGTCCCTCGCCGCTGTCACCTGCCGGCGTAGATTGGCCTCGATGACGCTCGACCGTCGTTTCCCCTCCCCATCGGCCCCGACCTGATGAGTGCCCCCCGCACCGCGGCTCCCCCGGCCGAGGCGGCCGCGGCGGCGCTGGCCGGCCATCCGGACTTCATCGTCCTCCGGCGCCTTCCGCGCGTGGATCACTACGCGGAGGGGGGGGAGGAGCCGCTGCGGCGGGCGCTGTTCGCGGGCGTGGAGACCACCGGGCTGGAACCCCGCACCGACGCAATCATCCAGTTTTGCGGTGTGCCGTTCGACTACGCCCCGTCGAGCGGGCGCATTCATCGCATTTATCCCGCGATCACCTGCTACGAAGATCCGGGGCGCCCGATTCCGCCCTTTGTGGTGGAAAAAACGGGAATCACGGATGCCATGGTGGCGGGGCAGCACCTGGACGAGGCCGCGATCGGCGCCGCGTTAGGCGAGGCCGTGCTGGTGATCGCGCACAACGCGGCCTTCGACCGTGCCTTCCTCGACAAGCGGTTGCCGGCCTTCGCCGACAAGCACTGGGCGTGCTCGCAGGTGGACGTGCCGTGGGCCAGTCACGGCTACGACTCGGCGAAGCTCGAGTTCCTGCTCTACAAGCACGCCCGCACGTTCTACGAGGCGCATCGCGCCGACGAGGATGTGTACGCGGGCATTCACCTGCTGGCGACGCCGCTCGCCGACGGCGTCCCCCCGATGCGGTTGCTGCTCGAGAGCGCGCGACGCCCGATGTGGCGCGTGACGGCAACCGCGGCGCCCTTCGACGCGAAGGACCTGCTCAAGGGGCGCAGCTACAAGTGGAATCCCCAGAAGTCGGCCTGGTGGCGCGACGTCTCCGATGCCGAACGCGAGGACGAGATGCAGTGGCTGCGCGACGCGGTTTACAAGCGCGCAGATGCGGCGCCGCCGATCGAGAAGATCGATCCGAAACGACGCTTTGCGAACGATCGCGCATAGCGACGACGCCCGCTCCGCATGCACAGCGCGCCGCCCCCAACCGGGAGCGGCGCGCTTGTGTGTGGCGATCGACGGCCTACTGCTTGGCGGCCGTATCGGCGGCGGGAGCGGGCGTTGCGGCTGCCGGCAGCTCGGCCCTGGCGCTGTCGACGTAGGCCTTGAATTTGTCAAACGAGATGCTGCCGGGAATGAGTCGCGAACCGATGATGAAGCTGGGCGTCGACCCCACCATGCGGCGCTGCGCTTCGGCCATGTGCGACTGGATGTTGCGCAGGTACTTCTGGTCGTCGAAGCACTGCTCCCACTTGCCGACGTCGAGCCCGATGGTCTCGGCGTAGCCCTTGAAGACGCCCTTGGGGCGCGAGGTGGCTTCGCCGTTCCACTGGTCCTGTCCCTGGAAGATCAGGTCGTGCATCTGCCAGAACTTCCCCTGCTCGTTGGCGCAGGCGGCGGCGTGCGAGGCGGGCCAGGTGTTCTTGTGGCCAGGGAGGGGGTAATCGAAGAAGCGATAGCTGATCTCGCCGGTTTCGACGAGGCGCTGCCGGACGTCGGGCTCGGTGAGGACGAAGAACTGGCCGCAGGCCGGGCACTCGAAGTCGGCGAACTCGAGGACCTGGATCGGCGCATCTTCGCGTCCGAGCAGGTACCCCGTCGCGGTGGGGAGCGGGATCGACGGATCGATGCGTGAGCTGTCGGCGGTCGCCGACGGCTGCATCACGCGATAGACGATGAAGACGCCAACGACGGCGGCGACGAGCCCCAGTATGGCGTAGAAATTCCCCTGGCGCCCCTTGGTGCTCTTCTTCACCACGTTGGGTCCGCGTCCTCGTCCGGCATCCATTGGTTGCTTGGCCATTGCTCCTCTGTCGGTTCCGTCGCGTCGGCGACGATGCGTCTGTGTTCGGCGATCTCGGGGGTGTCGTAGGTGCAGCGGACTTCATAGTGGAACAGCTCGCTGCGGACATCCCCGAGCAACTTCTGCAGCTCGGCCGCGTTGTCGAGCAGTGCGCCGTTCGCATCGAGCCATTGGATCCGCTCGGCGAGCGCGCGCAGCAATTCCTCCAGATTCCTCGACCGCCCCTCGTCGTACGTCTGATCTGACATGGGTCCCTGCCTCGGTCGATGGTCACCGGTGCGCTCGCGCTCAAGCCGACGTGCGCACGCAACGAAGGTATTCTAGGAGCAGGAGCGTATCGGAGGGAGTCCCGACGCCCGCTCGCGCGGTGCACGCCCCCATCGCTTGGTCACGTCGAGCGATGCAGACGGTGCTTACATTTCCGACGCCCGTCGCCTCTGACGGGCGCTCCCCTATTGCCCCCGGACTCCGCCGCGTGAGCGTCCCCTCCGATCCCGACATCTTTCGCGTCCCTGTGGGGTTGGGGGCGATGCACGTGGAACGGTATGGGTATGGCGGGGCACCGGTGGTCCTGCTGCACGGCTTCGGGACGTCGGCCTTCCTGTGGCGGCACGTGGGGCCGATGCTCGCCGTGCGCCAGATGACGGCGTACGCCGTCGACCTCTTTGGCTACGGCGAGTCCGACCGCCCATTCGACGCCGATTTCGGGATGCGGGCGCAGTCCGACTATCTGGACCGTGCGCTGACGGCGCTCCAGCTCCCCAAAGTGACGCTCGTGGGAATGGACGTGGGCGCGGTCGTGGCGATGACGCTGGCGACCGACCGGCGCGACCGGGTGACCAGGCTGGCAATCATTGGCGCCCCGCCGCTGGACGACATCGCCGGGCCGGCGATCCGCGAACTGCAGCGGGATACGGCGCGGCACGCCCTGCGGTTGTCGCGCGGGCTGTTCGGGGCGTCGTCGCTCCTGACCCCCTTTCTCGAGGAATCGGTCGACGCCCCGGAGCACATGCCCCCGGTGCTGATTGGCCGCTATCTGGCGCCGTATCTGGGGCGAGACGGGGCGAACCATCTGCTCGCGCTCGCCGGGACGCTCGAGGAAGACGACCTGGAGGAGCTGTCGCCCGCGGAGATTCGGCAGGAGGTGCTGGTGGTGCGGGGGACGCGCGACCGCTGGTGCACCAAGGCGATCGCCGAACGGTATGCCGACGAGCTCCCGAACGGCCGATATCAACATGTGGAGGAGGTCGGGCATTTGGTGCCGGAGGAGGCGCCGGAGGCGCTGGTGGACCTTCTCGAGGCCTTTGTCGCCGGTTCGAACGCGCCGGGAGAACGTTCAACAGATGCTGCGCGTAACTTTGGCGGACGCAGCTGATCGATTAGCTTTCCATCCTGTACCCACCTTCCAACCCGAGGACATGGCGAAAAAACCCGCCCGTCGTCACACGCCGTCGGCCTTGCCGACTCCGTTCGATGAAGCCCGTGACGAGCTGTTCCAGCACATCATGCAATGCGGAGTCATCGGCTCCGAGCCCAGTCATCAGGGCGAGTGGTTCGATGAGACCATGAAGTATCTTGCTGAGCGTTTCCACGAGCTGACGCCTGAGCAGTTGAAGCAGATTCGACTGCTTGGTGAACGCTTCGTGCAACCGCCCAAGCAGAGCCGGAGCAACGAAGCGATCACCGCGGCGTAGTACGATCGACCCCCTCGCGTTCGAGGGGGTTTTGCTTTTCATGATTAGGGGGCCGCGGCGCACGGGGCGCCCGCGGCGTGCCCGTCGCTGTGGGGGTGCCTAACGCCCGGTGCGTCGTGCGCGCCGCACCGCGACGCCGAACCGCACGCCACCGCCGAGTGCCACCTCGGCGGCGATCGCGCGTCCGCGGCGCACGCGCGATTCGAGGCCGAGGCCCACCACCACTCGCGGGCGCCACCCTTCGAACGGATCGTACATCGCGCTGAGCCCGCCCAGGCCGTAGAGACCGAGCGGGAACTCGCGGTACGGATCGAGGAGAAAGCGCGCGACGACATCGCCGCGCGCCGCACCGTGCGTGACCGCGTCGCGATGGGCCACGCCGCCGGCAATGGTCGCGCCCACGCGCACGTAGATCCCGACCGGAATGTTGAGGCCGAGCCCCGCCTGCAATGACGGCGTGTCGGCGGCGATGAGGTCGACGCGCCCTTCGAGCTGTCGGCCGCCAGGGCGTTGCGCCAACGCCGGGGAGGCGAGTAGCGTCGCCGCGACGACTGCCACGAGCGCCACGCCAGGTGCAATGCGGGCTGCGCGCCCCCGCGGCTCCTTCGACGAGCGCGCGCGCCTCATGCGGGGGTGCGCGAGCGCTCCCGCCAGAGCATGAGCGTGTAGTCGACGATCGCCCACGCCGAGGCGATCCCCACGAGGATGATCAACGTGCCGGCCCAGTGCGGCTGCATGAGGAGGGCGACGAGCGCCGCCAGCTGCAGCGTGGTGGCCACCTTGCCCGACAGGCGGGCGCGAAAGGTGATGGGGCGCAGCCAGCTGATGGCGCGCGCGACCAGGAAGCCAACCGCCGTCATGAAGTCGCGCGAGATGAGCGTGAAGTACTGCGCCGTGTTGATCATCCCCTCGAACAGGAAGACACAGACCGCGGTGAAGACGAACATGCGGTCGGCGATGGGATCAATCAGTGCCCCCCACTTGGTGGTGAGGTTGGCGCGGCGCGCCAGCCAGCCGTCCAGGAAGTCGGTGAGCGACGCCGCGAGCACCAGCGACACGCGGGCGGCCGGCGACGGGATCATGACAAAGGCCGCCGCCATCACCAGTCGCGTGAGGGAGATGATGCTCGGGAGGTACAGGAGGGGGCGGCGGTCCATGCAGGAGAAGCTAATTCTGGGGGCGCGGAGCGGGGATGGGCGCCACCTCGCCCGTCTTGGTGTGCGGCCCGGCGTGCTCACGGGCGGCGACCAATCGCGCCGTCCGGGCTCCGCTTGCTTGTGCGGCTGTAGCGCGCGATGGGAGATTTCGGCGCGGCTGCATGCCCGATGCGCCGTCTCACGTCTTACCCCGACTCCTGCCGTGCTCCCTCGCGCTCGTTATGCGTCGCGCCGTGGTCTCCCCGTCGCGCCCGGCGCGTCGAGGGGTTGAGCGATGCCGTGGCGCGCGGAGTGGACCATGGTCGGCTACGCCGCCCTCTCGGCGGTCGTCCTGCTGTGGGACGTGCTGCTGGCGGGGCAGATTGCCAAGGCGCGTCGGCAGTCTCGCCTCTTTCTGGCGCTGACGTCGATCTGTGGACTGTTCATCGTCCCTGGGGCGTTGATCGTGCTGGCGGCCAACACCACGCTCACCGGGCGGGTGGTGCACTTTGTCGCCTGGCTCTGGCCGGTGGTGGTCCTTTTCTATGTGCTGCAGAGCGGCTATGCGCTCGGGCGACGGTTGGTGACGCCGCTCTTTGCCATTCCGATCTTCCTCTTCAACTGTGTCTTGTTTGTCGCGGCGATGGCGCGCTTTGCCACCGAGTGGGTGAGCATGCTCCCTTCCCCGCTGGTGGGCGCCGCGGTGGCGCAGAGCGGGGCACTCGGGCTGATCTTCGGACGGGAGGCGCTGGCGTCGCCATGGCTGCTGGTGCTGCCACTCCTCTCGCCGGCGTACCCGGCGCGCTGGCGAGTGAGCAAGTCGGTGCGAGCGGTGCTCGCGCTCGCGGCCGCGACCTCCGTGGTGCTGACGCTGATGGAGTTCCCTCGCGCGGTCTACGCCGCCGAGTCGTTTTCCAGCTTTGGGGGCGAGCGCCTGCAGGAGCGTCCGCGTGGCGACTTCGCGCTCGGGCTGCATGTCTTTCCCACGCTGGAGTCGCCGCCGCCCCCGCTGCCGATTTCGCGTGACCTGGCGCTGGCTGACACGCTGGACGCCGGCATCGTGAGCGTGACGATTGCCCCCGCCGGCGTTCGCGCGCTGGTGCTCGATTCGCTCGCGGCCTCGCTCGAGGACGTGCGCCGCGATTCGGTGCTCGTGGTCGCCACGCTGGGCTACGAGCGCGGTGACGATGAGGCGTACCGCCAGAGCCCGAGCGGCTACATGGCCCGCCGCCTGGCGATGGTCGACCAGATCGTGCGTCGCGTTCGCCCCGACGTCCTGGTACCGGCGCTCGATCCCGACGACGCCGGAACGCGCGCGCTGGGACGCGTGAAGGCGGCGTGGTGGCACGACTACTTCGAACGCTCGGCCGCGCTCGCGCACCGCCTGCGCCCACGTACGCGCGTCGCGCTCAACGCCTCGTCGTTCACGCCAAGCGACTCGGCGCTGTACGCGTGGGGAGAGCGGCAGCCTGGCATCGACCTGCTCGGCTTCTCCGTCGCGCCTTCGTTTGGCGGCGGCGCCTCGCTCGAGGCACGGTTGCGGCTGGCGGAGCGCTGGATGCGCCGCTCCCGGAAGGAGCAGTGGATCTTCTCCGCGCGCGGCTTCCCTCGGACGTTTGGCGAGGGCAACCAGGAGCGCGCCATCTGGGGTGTGGTGGCGTGGGCCACCAGCCAGGCCAAGGTGCGCGCCGTGATCGTCGACGGTGCGGGCGATTACGACATGATGGTGGGATTGCGCGCCCCGGGGGGGCGCCTCCGTCCCGCCGCGACCACAGTGGCCCGCGCCCGTGCGGCGCTGGCCGAGACCACAGAGGGACGATGACGATCTTTCCCGGCTTCTCGCCAGTCGCGCTCAGGTTCCTGCGCCAGCTCAAGCGTCACAACGACCGCGAATGGTTCAAGGCGCACAAGGATCAGTTCGACGAGTTGCTGCTGGAACCGATGAAGCTGTTCGTGGAGGAGATGGACGTGCGGCTGGCGAAGGTGGTGCCGGAAATCCATGGCAGTCCCAAGCGTTCGATCTTCCGCATCTACCGCGATACGCGCTTCTCGAAGGACAAATCGCCGTACAAAACCCACGTGGCCTGCTGGTTTTCGCACACTCGTGCGTCACACGGGGTAGGGAGCGAGACGCACGGCGCGGGAGCGGGGTACTACTTCCACCTGGAGCCGGGCGAATCGCTGGTGGCCGGCGGCATCTGGATGCCGGCGCGCCCGACGCTGGCCGCAATTCGCGACCGGATCGCCGAGCGTGGCGGAGCGTTGAACAAGCTGCGGAAGGCGAAGGCGCTCACGAGCCGATTCGGACCGCCGCGCGAGGAGGGGAAGTTGACGCGCC
>CAZLLP010000164.1:0-13543 GCA_964560345.1 uncultured Gemmatimonadaceae bacterium | reverse complement strand
TTTTATCGTCAGCGGGCGGGCGGCGGCGATGGCCGCGCGCTGGGGGAGGGGAAGGCTGGAGGCGCGGGGGTCGCCCTATCCTACCACGGCCCACGAGCCATCGCTGCGGTGCGTCACGTGGATGTTCTTCCCCATGGTGACCTCTAGAGACGGTTGATGAGTACTGGGAGTGACGTCGGTGTCCCTGCATCGAGCGCCAAGTGTGATGCATAACCCGCGAGAAAGCCCGCGACGAATCCTGCGAGCGCCCGCCAGAGGATGGCATTCCACTCCTCGTTGGATCTCTGCGTCGATCCATCGGGGAAGGTCCGAGCGCGGAAGAGGCACTGCTCCGATGCTCGCTCACAGTGCGACTGCCAATGTCCCCCCAAGAGCTTCGAGATGACTCCCGCGGCGAGCAGGCTATGGAACAGATCCCTGTGATTGGGGCTTCCGGCTGGCTCCAGCAAGTCAGGAGCGAGCCCGCCGACGCCTCCCCCGATCGTCGCGAAAACCACGTGCAGAAAGTGCTCGTCGTGGGGAAGATGTCGACCGCTCACGATCCCTGCCCCGACTCCTGAGAGCAGCCCCACGGCAAGGTGCGTTTGCCTTCTTGGCATGATCCGATGGCAGTTGGCCTGGATGCCACCGGGGCGGCGCCGATTCGTTGGCGCCGCCCCGGCAGCGTCGACTACAAACGAGCGCAATGCGAGCACAACGGCTTGCCACCCGTGCCCTCGCGTCGATTCTCGGGCTCGATGTTGTTGCCCTCGGTGCAGCGAGTGTCGTTGTGATGCACGGACTGCTTGGTCGAATGCCACGGCGACTTGTTGGCCATACGCGCCTCCTGGAGAGATGCTGCAGTGGCAGCGGTTGCTGCCCGGTGATCGCACCAGAGGATAGGCGAGCGGGCTGGCGGAGTCGATCGGCGGAGGTTGTGTCGAACCTCCGTCCATGTCACGCACGACCCGCCAGCAATGCCTCGAGCTGCGCGGCGAGGCGGTCGATGTCCTTATCCTCCAACGCCTTCAGCGCTTCTGCGTTGCAGGCGACTACCGTGACCTCCGACCTCAGCGAGTAGCCGCCACGGCGATCATTCGCGATGATATCACCTCGGTCACCCGCTGTGCGGAGTTGCTCGCGCAGCCGCGAGATCGCTCGGAAGCCCTCATGCTGCTTCGCTCCCAGAACCTCCTTGCTAACCATTCGCCGTTCCTGAAAGGCGATCGCAAGTTGGAGGAGCACCTTCATCGCTCCGGCAGTCAACGGAGCCGTTCGATCCGCAATCGTTACGAGAGCTCGCTCGCCTTTTCGCTCTCCCGAGATCCGAAGGACCAGTCCATTTCGTTCGTTCGCACGAACGACGGCCGCAGCGCACTCCGCATGTGAAGATCGACCAGCGGAGTTGAACGCCGCCCGGACGCGAGTCTCGAGCTCATGGAGATTCAACGGCTTGCGGATGATGTCATCCGCGCCATCCTTCATCATCGTCACGGCGGCATCCACCTCATTCGCGTGCCCGCTGACCACGACGATCGGCGTTCGGAACGAGGAGCCGTGCTTGCCGCCATAGTGACTTCGGATCTCGCGAATGAGGGCCGTGCCGTGAACGCGATGACCCTTGATCGAGTCGGAATCACGCTTGATCTCCAAATCGAGCAACACGGTGCAGAAATCGCGTTCGCTGACGAGGCGTAGAGCCTCCGTATAGTTGTCGGTTAGCACGACGTCCGCGTCCATCGACGCGACGACCTCGGACAGGTCATGCGCGGCGGCCGGATCGTCCTCGACAATCAGTACCAGGTGTTTCATCGTCACATCGCCTCAACATGACGGATCGGGAGCACGACACGGACCTCGGTTCCCACGCCCTTCGTGCTGGACAGGTGGAGTTTACCTCCGTGCTCCGATTCAACAATCTTGATCGCGAGCGGCAGGCCGAATCCTGTTCCGGTCGGTTTGCGAGTCGCGAAAAGCGTCGGCGCGTCGCGCAGGACGTCCGGCGACATGCCGATGCCGAAATCCCGGATCACGATCGTCACGGCACCTTCAGCGAGCTCGTCGAACACTTCGATCGGCACAACCGGCGAGGGCAACCCGTCATACGATTCGATCGCGTTGACCAGCAGGTTCGTGAGCGCCTGCACAAGGCGCGAACGCGATATCTCGCAGTCGCACTCGTTGCTCAGCCGTACGATGACACCCGGTCGTGAGCCTTCCGCGACGCCGCCCTCCGCCAACTGGACCGCCTGGTCGCACACATCGCGCATCGATTCAACGGCGAATTCGAGAACCGGTACCGCTGTGTAAGCGCGCATCGCGTTGAGAACCGCTTCGAGGTGTCGCACCTGTGTGGCAATTCGAGTCGCCTCGGCCATCAGTTCGTCAGTGCGACCCGTCTCCGCACGAAGTTGTAGCTGAAGTCGTTGCGCGGACGCGCCAAGTGGAGACATCAGCTTTATGACTTCGTGGTACAGTTCGCGCGCGAAGGTATTCGCGATGTCCTCCGCCGTCTTCCTCACCGCCTCCCGCCCCGGAATTCCGAACTTCGACTGGATGGAGTCGAGGCTGGCCGTGATCCGATCGCGGTGTTCGTGGGCGAAGACGCCCGCACCACGGTTGTCGCGCGCGCGCAAGGACGCTTCATTCGCTGCCTGACGCACTCGTGCGTTTGTATCCACCTTCAGTCGAGCCAACACGGGCTCAAACTGCAGTCGCGGAATTCTGCTCGCCGCCTGAGCGACCGCTCGTCGGATCTCCCACTTTTCGTGATTCGCCAATTCGACGATGCGTGGTACCAACTCCGCCGCCCTCTGGTCGCCAGGGTTGGCATTCTCGATCCACTCGACCGCCTTCGCAACACCGCCGAGCAGTAGATCCCACCTTGGGCTGTCCAGCCCTGCGAGCACCTCTTCGCAGCTACCTCGACGTTCAGTGGCCATAACGCGCCATTCGCTGCTCAAAGGCCTCGCGTCCACCCTCGAGTATCAGCTCAATGTCGTCCTTGCATTCGTCGACGGTGCCTGTACGACGAACCGTTGCGTGCTCGCCGTCTGACGCGAAGACGAACACGCGCTCGGCTTCGCCAAGCACCGGAATGTTGGGATTGTGCGTGACGAAGATGACCTGCCGACTGCCCTTCACGGCCTTGAGCGCCTTAACGATGGTCTCGAAGACAAACGCGTTATCGAGATTGTCCTCGGGCTGGTCGATGAGCAACGGCCGTTCACTCTGGATGAGAAGGATCGGCAGTATTGTGGTGCAGCGCTGACCCGTGGAAAGGTGGCTAGACTCCTTGAACACGTCTCCGTCACGCAGTTCAATACAGGGGCGATCGTGAATATCGATTGTCTCGAGAGCGTAGGCAGCGCCGCTCTCGAACAACGTTTCGAGAATTCTTCGCGCTCGGTCATCGTCGTAGCTCGTTCCTCTCGCTATCGCCGCATGGTCGCGGTTCAGAACGTGCCGGGCCAACTCACCGGGAAGAAACATCTCGACCAAGCGCTCAGCGACGACGTTCTGACGGACGCCGCTCCCTTTCAACATTTCGGCGAGGCGATCGCGATACTCGTTCAAGTCCGCAGACTGCGTGACGGTGACCCTGAGCCCCGGAACATCGCGGTTCAGCTGGTCCGCCACCTGCTGCCGAAGCGCGAATCGTTCGTCGCGCAGTTCGGAGACGCGACTGAGCAACTCGCGTCGCGAGTCGAGAAGGACGTCACGCTGCTTCCCTCTCTCGGTGCGTTCGCGCGCTGCGGCCTGCGCTTCAGTCAGCAGAGCCTGTAGGCGAGTCCGCTCCGCCGCCCGGCCCCCCGCCTCTTCAACTTGGGCCAGAAGCGCGCGGTACTCGGCCTCTTGTACCGCGTGCGCCGCAGCCAACGACTGCTGTTCAATGACGATCCTGCGTTCCGCGTCCGCCACAGCGGCGTTGAGCGATGCCGAGAACGTTGCAAGCGCGTTTCCGATCGCTTCGCCCTCTTGTCGAAGGCGCTCCATAGTCGCGGCGTTCGGTCCGGCATCAGGCGCACCTATCTGACCGATCGCAGTCGCCTGGAAGGAAGCATCCAGCGCCGCCACTTCTCGCGCCACCTTCTGCATCGCGCCGATCAACAGCGTTGAGTATCGCGCTTCGGTGGCTCGTGCGACACGTGCATCGTGACCGGCGCTTATTCGGACGGAATCGGGGCCGTCAGCATCAAGAAGGCCCCTGAGCTTTTCTTCATAGACCGGCACCTCCGCTGCTCGGCCACCAAGCTCCTCGATCGCGGAGTCGAGGGTAAGAAGGTCGTTGGTAGATTGCTCCAACTGCCGAGCGAGATGACCAAGTTCACGGTGCAATCTGGCGCTTTCAACTTCGCGGAAGCGATCGAACAGTGCGAGCTGAGCGGCGGGATCGAGGGCAATACTTTCAATCTCGTTCTGACTCAGGACGTCCGCAGAGAAGACCTGGTCGCGATCCAGCGAAATCGGTACCGCAGTACCGAGCTCGTTCAACACCTGCACGCTCTCGTTGTGGGCCCTACCAGCCGTGTACTGAATGCCAGCCTTGGTCTGAATCTCTACGGCGAGGCGTCCGGAACCGAGATTGCTTGCGACAAGAGTCTCGATCGCCCTGTTGCGAGCCGAGTGCGTCTTCTGATCCGGCATCAGTCCCAGGGCGTAGCGAAGAAATTCGAGGGCCGTCGTCTTCCCGGCACCGCGCCCGCCGATGAAACAGTTCAAACCGTCGGCGAATTGGACGTCCAATCCCGAGAGAAATCCGCCAGTTACGCGAAGCCGCTGAATGGTGTGGTGAGGAGCAGGGAGTGCGGGCATGGTCGGGTGTTTCACGGTGCGAAGCGGAAATGGGTTCCAGAAGAAACGTACGATCTCAACGGAAACTGTGGTCGTGAGGAAAACAATTCGTTTCGTCTCTAAGGGTCCTCTGCGAGTTCGGTGCTGTTCGGAGACCGGCTATCGCCTCGCGACTTCGTCGCGGAGTGACGTCGTGCGAAGCTGGCTCGAAGCGCCGGCACAAAGGGCACAACGCGGGCGCGCCCGCCGATAACTCACCCCGAGGGTGAGCATGCCGCTGCTCCTGCTACCGTAGGCGACTACTCCGGCGTCCGCTGGCGCAGCATCTGCACCGTGTTCCTTCACATGGGGAGTGCTGCCATTTTCACGCTGCCGGGCATCATCCACCGGCTCCGCGCGCATCCGATCTCCCCCCGATCTCCTGCGGCATCGCGCGATCACCCCGCCGCACAACCTTTCGGCGATGGTTATCACCTACGCCCCACAGCCCCCCACTGCTTCGTGTATACCGCCGCGGTCCTGAAAGGCGCCCGTCGACAAGTGCTTACCCGGGTTCGTCTCGATCACGCTCGGATAGCGCCATCTGCATCGCTGCCCGTGACGAGGCGTCGGCGCGCCTTGGCACGAAGGACATCGTAAACACCGACCAGGGCGCCCAGTTCGCGCGCGCGGCATTCACGTGCCTGCTCCACGATCACGCCATCCGGATCGGGATGCGCGGCAAGGGCTGCGGACGGGACGACGTCTTTGCCGAGCGGCTCCGGCGGTCCCTAAAGCACGACCACGTCTAACTCCATTTCTTCGCGTGGGCGTCGGACGCGACGGCGGGCATGGACCCATTTGGAACGGTCGGCGGCTCCACACGAGCCTAACCGACCTCCCCCCGACGACGAACGCTTTTTCCCTCGGACCTCTCCACGCGGCAGTGTAACCGTCACCCGCGCGATTCAGGCGGGTCGCGTTTGCTCCGCGGTGAACGACGGGGTCGAGCAGCAACAGGCGTACGTCAACCTCGGCGCAGCGAGCCTCTGCACTCCTCGCCAGTCGCCTGCTCGGTTGTCGTGCTAACTCGCGCGTGAAACGGCGACATCAAGCCCACCCCTGAGCGTCAGTCTGCTAGAAGTTGCACTCTCCGTCCCGATTGCCTTGTTGCTCTTCGTGGTCTTCATCGAACTACAACCGGCGAAGAGACAACGCAGCCTAACCACGCACCCTCTGGACCGGCGATCCCTAGCTTACCTGCCGACTGCCCGCATCGAGTCTCCCTCACCATGGCAACGCCCGTGTACACTCCCGCTAGGAAGTGAAGCCGCTTTCCGGCGAACACTAACCTTGGGTTGCGTCCGCTATATGGGGACTGGTATCAGCGTTTCGCCGAAATAGCAGGTCGATGAGTGGTATCACGACGCTGTAGATCAGCGTCGAGGAACCCACCTCCAGGGCACGCCGCTGGGCGTATACCGCTACAGTTCGATCTCCAGTTTCGAGTTGTCTCTCAAGATCTCTGATGAGTTCGTCGCTCCGATCTATGCTGGCTAACTCGCGCGTCTCGTTCCGCACACGGGCGATCGTTGCCACTTGGGATTTCCGAGATTCGGTAGTCATGGATTGATCGAGGTTGAGCCGACCGGGTCATAGATGGCGCCTAGCATCGCCGCTGCCGTAATCAGAGCGCTCCTGTCCTCCGTAGTGAACCCGTTCTTCACGCACTTGTATGCCACCAACACGCCAACGGGCTTGGCATCGAGTTGATGCGCCGGAAACACTGGGTAGGCTGCCACAGATCGAAAGTCGATCCATCGCCACGCCGCCTTCGACATCGCGCTGCGATTGAGGAGGTCTTGAAAGGACCGATCAAAGACTAGGCACTCGTTGGTGTCCGGTCCAATCACTCCGACTCCGCGCGAGAACACGTAACCGGTCAAGCTGACGAAATCAGCACGATCCGAGATGGTGAGGAAGCGCTCCCGAGAGAAGGAGCCGTCTGAAAGACGCGAGCGTTCCCGAGCGCGCATATAGCGGGCATCGTCAATGGCGATAGGCCGATACTGGGACACACGCTCTAACGCGTTTCGGGCTTCGTCCGGTGCTCCGGGCGCAACCCAGGACCGCGTCCGAAATCTGCCTCCGTCTGGCACCATGTACCACAACGATGTTCCTCCGATGCTAATGCCTGACAGCTCCGCGAGTCGACGAAGCAGCGATTCGAAGGGATTGAGACTGATCACCTTGGCAGTCCGGGACAGAATATCGTGCACTGCCTCGGGAGTGTCGGCGCTTCCGTTAGTTTGACCGGCGCGAGATGCCGCCTGCCGGCCGGCGTTGGCAACGAGCGTTCTGGTAAGGTCGATGCGCGCTGATAGCGAGGAAACTTCACGATGGCGCCATTTTCCCGCAATGAGCAACAGCACACCAACGATCGTCAGAAGCGCGAGTGACGTGGTGAACCGATACCATAGGTGATCGGCGGTTGCGGAGTCACTACTAAGCTGCACGAGCCTGTCCGCCACAAACAACAGGTATCCTATCGATAGAGGCGCTAGCAAGATCGGTATCGCGTTCACCAGCGGCTTTAGCGATAGGCGACCCTTCAGGCCGGCGGGGAGCACGGCCTCAAGTGCAACCCAGAGCGCACCGACAATCCCTGCCACAAGATCGATGCGCCCCTTATCCCTGGTCGCAAATGCTGTCACCAGTGCGACGATGGCACCGGCCCCAAGCAAGGGCTTAAGAGCAATCGTGGCTCTCCCACGTCGGCCAACGCTCTCAGCAAGTGGATCGTCAACCGACTTCCCGCTCGCTCGATAGCTATTCTGAGATTCGGTGATCGTTACGACGCCTGGAGGCGTCATGTAGCCAAGATCGATTGCTGCCTCGCCAGACCTCATGGGAAGGCCCAACTCGACGCTGCGCCTTCGAGTTTGCTCGATCTCAATCGCCTGATCTGTTGAAATGACGCGTTCAGCAACTGCCACAGCCAGGAAGCGCGTGGTTCCCTTGCGTCCCCAAACATGGCGACGCAGGCCTCTAGCGAGAGATGCGATCTTCATCGGGCGGGAGTGTGCCTAAGAAGGCTCAGGTCGTCAAGAGACAGCGCCCGCGCTCGCGAAGCCAAGAAGCGACATGCGCGGATCGGGGTCGACTGGTCGCGGGTTATGCCCGACTCATCCGTAACGCTACGACGGCGCCCGAATTTTGATGACTAGGGGAAACCCTAGTCTTCGCCGCACAGAACTGTACCAGCCGCCGAGCGGGCCCCTCAACCACGACGCCGCGCTTCCAATCCCCCTGCGACCAATCAACGTGCGCGACGATCCGCTCATGTGCACTCTCGCGTACCCGTGCCTAAGTACGCTGCCACCTGCGTGAAACCCGGAATCACCGCCACTCGTATTGGAATCCAATATGGCATGAGGCGTCCGCACAGTGAGGTGAACGCCGGACGCGCACCGGGCCCCCACCCCACTGGATGTCAGCCAGCGATCCCCATCGACCCGCCGTCGGAGTGCCGAGTCCCTGGCACCTACCGGAGACCGAGAGATGAGCGAAAGCGAAGTGATCGACCGGCCGTCGGCGGCGTCGCCGATGGTCAAAGCCAGAATTGCCGGCTTCCTGTACCTCATCATCATCGTGGGCGGCATCTTCGCCCAGCTCGGGGTGCGTGACCAGCTCGTCGTGAGTGGTGACGCAGCCGCGACGGCTCGCAACATCGGCGCCCACGAGCTGCTCTATCGCCTGGGCTTCGCCGTCGAGGTCTTCTACCTGCTCTGCAATGTGCCGCTCACCCTCCTGCTCTACGACCTCTTCAAGGTTGTCAACCGGCAGTGGGCGCTCGTGATGACGTGTTTTGCCTTCGTGGGTACTGCCGTCGAAGGCGTCAGCTTGCTCGCGCACTTCGCGCCGCTCGTCCTGCTGGGTAAGGGCCCCTACCTGGCGGCGTTCACCACGGCGCAGTTGCAGGCCGCGGCGTATATGTCGCTCCGGATGTTCGACATCGGCTTCATGATTGCGCTGTCGTTCTTCGGGTTCTTCTGCATCACGCTCGGGTACCTGATTCTCCGGTCCACCTTCTTCGCGCGGTTCATCGCGGCGCTCCTCTTCATCGAAGGCGGGCTATACCTCGCCAACAGCTTTGCACACTTCGTGGCCCCCGCGGTGGGAGCACGCGTCTTTCCGTTCCTCATGGCGTCCGGTATCGCCGAGGTCTCGTTCTGTGCCTGGCTGCTCCTGGTCGGCGTCAACACGCAGCGGTGGAAGGAGCAGGCCGCGCGACAAACGGCGCTGTCGCCCTGAACTTGCCGGAGGGGAGCGGAGGAGCGTCGAATGCGATCACGGCTGCGATGGCACCTCACCCCGCGCAACGCATCGTCCGCGCGGCCCGTTCTCCAATCCACAGCGAGCCGAACACGCCTGGTTCACCGCACATTATGTCCGCTATACTTGACGTAATGGCGAGCATGGCGTACATTCGCGATGAACATAGGTGGAGCTCAGCTAGTGAACGAGGTACTGCGAAATCGACTGCGGGTGGCGAGAGCAGAGAGGCGGATCTCTCAGGAAGAACTCGCCACCCAGGCCGGGGTGACACGGCAGACGATCAGCTCAATCGAGAACGAGCAATACGTCCCATCCGCGCTTCTGGCGTTCGTGCTCGCAAGCCGACTGCAAAAGCCCGTCGCTGAACTCTTTTTCCTGGAAGGAGACGATATATGACTCAGACACCTCCAGTGCGCGACGAACGTACGACGTCAATCGAGAACGCCGGGTATCGATGGTCGTACCTGCTCCTCTCCTTTGGCCTCCTGGCCATCGTCGCGGTTCGCGGTTTGTCGCGCGGAGAGCAGCCGTGGGACCTCCTGGTGCTCGTGTTGCTGGGCGGCGCCGTGAACTCGGTGTATCAGGTGATGCATCGCGTCCTGTATCGACGGTGGATCCTCATGGCGGCGCTGACCGCAATCGCAGCGATGGTCCTTGCCGCCTTGATGACGCGCATCCGTTCCTAACGAGTGGGCGACGTCGCGCGCGATGCGCGGCATGGCGCGCTCGCGTCGGCACGTACCGACGATCGATACCTGATATCGGACGGAACGGCGCTACGCTGAGCGCATCGTGATGGAGGGATCGATGCGCGCCGCCCGGCCGGCGGGAATCCAGCACGACACCAGCCCGACAATCGCCATCGCGACGGTGACCGCGCCTAACGTCGCCGGGTCGTGTGGTGCCACGCCAAACAGAAGGCCCCGAATCAACCCCCCGGCGACGTACGCAACGGCCAATCCGATGACGAGGCCCGCGAGGACGAGCACCCCTCCCTCCTGCAAGATCATCCGTTCGACTCGATACGGAGCGGCGCCAAGGCTCATTCGGATGCCGATCTCGTTGGTGCGCGCGCCCACCGAGAAGGCGAGAACGCCCGCGATGCCGACCGCCGCAACGAGCAGCGCCAGTACGCCGAAGGACGAGATCAGCATCGCATTCAGCCGACGCGGCGCGACACTCTGATCACGGATCTGCGCGATGGTCAGCACATCTTCGATGGTCCCAGTGGGGGCGACGCGTCGTATGATACGCGTGACAGTAGGGGCCAACGCCGCGACGTTGCTGTCCGCGCGAATCACCAGACTGCCGCCGAGCGCCGGCAATTGGGCGAAGGGCTGGTACACGACACCGCGTGCCGGCGCGTCGAGCCCGCCGTCCCGCGTGTTGCCGACCACCCCGACGACCGTTCTCCACCCTCGGCTGATCGGTGTGAACTTCAGGACATCACCGGTCCATGCGATGCGTTGCCCCAGCGGGTTTCGGTCCGCAAACAGCTGGTCAGCCAGCGCCCGGTTGATGATGACGACCGGCGCTGCCCCCCGATCATCGGTCGTCGCGAATGCGCGTCCACGCTCCAGCGGAATGCCCGCGGCCGTGAAGAACTCCGGGCTGGCAGTCCTGTAATCCGCCTGCGGCAGCGGTACCCCTGCGTCGACGGCCGCACCTTCCACTCGCACATCGAAGCGCACGCTCGACGCACGTAACGGCGCTGGTGAGCCCAGTCCCGCCGCCGTCACCCCCGGTAACGCCGCGGCCTCAGCACGAATCCTCTCGAAGCGCACCTTCGCCCTCACGTCGGCGGCGGGACCGGAGAGCAACTCGGTCGACGACAGCAGCTGCACCGACATCGACAACACCTCTTCGGTCCCCAATCCGGTGCCGACATCGGACAATCGGCGCATGGTACGGGTGAGAAGCCCCGCTCCCGTGAGCAGCACCACCGACACGGCGACTTGCACGACAACGAGTGCGCGCTGCGCTCGATGGCGCCGCCGTCCTGCACTGGCCCGCTGTCCGCCAGACAGCACCCATGACGCGAAGCATCCCTCGCGCGGAAGGCTCGCGATGTACGACAGCAGGAGCGCCACGCCCACGGCGACGCCGAGCGCAAACAGCAGCGCCGACACGTCGACGTGCACCTCGCTTGCTCGCGGCGTGTAGCGTGCGGCCATGGCGGCGAGCAAGCGCGTACCGCTCAGTGCCACCACACTCCCAAGCGCAGCGCCACCACACGCAAGGAGCAGATTCTCGGCGAGCAACAGTCGCCTCAAGCGGAACACTCCCGCACCGAGTGCGGCGCGGACCGCGAGTTCGTGCTCGCGGCGCACGCACCGCATCAACGTGAGGTTTGCGACATTCGCCACCGCGATCGCCAGCACAAACGCCGCGGCGCCCATGAGCAGCCAGAGCGTCAGCCGCGCCTTCTCGGCGATCACTGACTTGAGGGGGATCACGTCAACGCTCGAGGGTCCGGCGGTAGCATACGCCTCCGGATGTTCGCGCGTCCGTCTCGCGTGGACCGCGGTGACTTCCGCTTGCGCCCGTTCGATCGACGCCCCGGCGGCGAGACGCGTGACGACCTCTGTCATGCGGTGCGTGCGCCCTTCGACCATCGTGGCGCTCAGATGGTGGTCGCTCGCCGCCATGTTGAGCAGCGCATCCGCACGGCCCGGGTAGAACGGCGCCGGCTGCAAGACGCCGATTACCGTTGCCGACTTGCCGTCGATCGTGATCTGGCGTCCCACCACCGACGAGTCCCGGCCAAAACGTCGCACCCATCCGTCGTAGGTCAGTACCACCACGACGGGCGCGCGGGGCCTGTCATCGCCGGGACCGGTGACGCGGCCGAGGATCGGGCCCAGCCCCATGACATCGAACCAGTTGCCCGTGACGAGAGCGACGTCGAGACGCTCCGCACCTTCCTGCCGCTGCAGCGTGACGGTCCACTTGGACAACTCCGCCAGCTGCCCCAGCGAACGTGCACCCGATCGCAGGTCGCGAACTTCTGGCACCGAGAAGCCAACGTTCTCTCCCCCGGGCTCCGCATTCGACTGGCGGAGGTACATCAGGCGATCGCCGTCCCGGTGCGGCAGGGGTTTGAGCAGCACCGCGTGCACCGCGCTGAAGATCGCCGTGTTGGCGCCTATTCCCAGCGCGAGCGTTACGACGACGACGGCGGCGAACGCCGGAGCGCGACGCAGCGCGCGAATCGCGTATACGAAGTCGGCGGCGATGTGCTCGAGCCACGGGATCCCCCGCTGGTCTCGTACGGCCTCGGCGGCCTGCGTGATGCCACCGGACGCGACCAGCGCCGCGCGTCGCGCCGCATCGGGGTGCATTCCGCGCCTAACGTACTCGGCGACCTCCATCTCCAGGTGAGCGAGCATGTCCTCGCGCACCTCGGCACCATGAGCGTCCTTCGTGAACACGCCTGCGAGCCGAGCCGCCCAGGCGCGCAGGGTTCGCATCAGGCCTCACGCCTGGGTGCAAGGAACGCCGCGATGAGGTCAGCCGTCTGGTTCCATTCCTTCGTTTCTCGGGCCAGCAGTCGCCGCCCCGCCGCCGTGAGCGCGTAGAACTTGGCCCGTCGATTGTTCTCACTCGGGCGCCACTCACCCTTGATCGCGCCTTCCTGCTCCAGCTTCACGAGCGCCGGATAGAGCGTGCCATAGTTGAGCACCAGTCGACTCTTGCTCGTCTCCTCAATCCGGCGCGCGATCCCATATCCGTGGAGCGGTCCAAGCACGTCCAGGGTTCGCAGGACCATGAGGGTGAGCGTCCCCTGCTTTACATCGAGTTTCGGCGGCATCGATCGTCCTCGGATGGTTCGCTCATGTGCAGGCGGCCAGCCATCGTGCGCTGTCCCGTGCGTGTGCGCCGGCGCCACACGCGCGCGATGCCACCCTATTATGGGTTGCCAATATGACGGTAGTCCCGCACCGCCGGGTATGCAAGCGAGAGGGACTGCCGCACCCTGCATTCCATCAACTTCCGGCCGGCGGCTCCCACAACTCGACCTTGTTCCCTTCGGGATCCATCACCCACCCGAACTTCCCCGACTCGGACTCTTCCGTCTTCTCGTCGACCTGGCATCCCTCGCTTCGCAGCGCGGCCAGCAGCGCCGCCAGGTTCTCCACACGGTAGTTCACCATGAACGGCGACGTGCTCGGCGCATAGTACTTGGTCGCATCGGGCATGATGCTCCATACCGTCATCCCGGCATAGGGTGCACCGCCCTCGTCGATCCATCGGAAAGCAAAGCCGCCCCACGATTCCACGTCGATGCCGAGGTAGTCGGCGTACCAGGCACGCAGGGCCACGGCGTCCTTCGCCTTGAAGAAGATGCCGCCGATTCCAGTCACGCGTCGCATGTATCGGTGGGTTTGGGGTAGGCCCTAGACGAGTGGTTTATCCCTCCGCGCGCAGCCGGGTCGTCCTGGGCACCCCCGGC
>CAZLLP010000163.1:0-13625 GCA_964560345.1 uncultured Gemmatimonadaceae bacterium | reverse complement strand
TAACGAGTACCGCAACGCGGCGGGCGCGCCCGGGCCCAAGTACTGGCAGCAGCGCGTCGACTACGCCATCAAGGCGACGCTCGACACGGTCACGCACAGCGTGACGGGGTCGGAGCGGGTGACGTATCACAACAACTCGCCCGACCAGCTCTCCTACGTCTGGTTCCAGCTCGACCAGAACATCGACCGCGCCGACTCGCGCGCGGCGCTGGTGCAGCAGGCGCTCCCGTCGCGCATCCCCGAGCAGGCGCGTCGCTTCCTGGCGCCGGAGGCATTCGAGGGGGGCTACAACCTCTCGCGCGTGCAGGTGGTGGACGCCAAGGGGATCAAGACCAACGCCCGCTACGTGATCAACGGGACGGTGATGAAGGTGCACCTGGCGGCGCCGATCGCGAGCGGGCAGCGCGCGGTGATCGAGATCGACTGGACCAACAAGGTCCCCGAGGGCGGGCACAACGGGCGCGGCGCCAAGGAGCTGGTGAAGGACGGCTGGCTCTATGAACTCGCGCAGTGGTTCCCGCGCGCCTCGGTCTACGACGACGTGAACGGGTGGGCGACCGACCAGTTCCTGGGACAGGGGGAGTTTTACCTCAACTTCGGCACCTACGACGTCGAGGTGACGGTCCCGCGCAACCACATCGTCAACGCGACCGGGGTGCTCACCAACCCGGCGCAGGTACTCACCGCCACGCAGCAGGCGCGCCTGGCCAAGGCGTGGACGAGCGACAAGCCGGTCTTCATCGTGGCGCCTGACGAGGTGATGAAGCCCGACGCGCGCCCCGCCGGGACCGCGCCGCTCACGTGGAAGTTCCACGCCGAGAACGTGCGCGACTTCGCGTGGGTCTCGAGCAAGACGTATGTGTGGGACGCGATGGGGTTCAAGTATCGCCCCACCGACAAGACGATCGAGCTGCACTCGCTCTACCCCCGCGATGCGATGCCGCTCTGGGACTCCGTCAGCACCAAGGCGATCGCCCAGACGATGAAGACCTACGGGCGCATGTCGTTCGAGTATCCGTATCCCAAGGCGGTCAACGTGCACGGCCCGGTCTTCGGGATGGAGTACCCGATGATCGCCTTCTGCGGCGCCCGTCCCACGCCGGACGGCAAGGTCTCGCCGGGGCTGGCCCGTGCGCTCATCTCGGTCACCATCCACGAAGTGGGACACAACTGGTTCCCGATGATCGTGGCCTCGGACGAACGCAAGTGGACCTGGATGGACGAGGGGATCAACTCGTTCCTGCAGTACTACGCCGAAAAGGACTGGGACCCAAACTATCCGTCGCAGCGCGGGCCGGCGAAGAACATCGTCGGCTACATGAAGCAGGACGCGCAAGTCCCGCTGATGACCGAGTCGAACGACATCCAGGCGCAGTTTGGCAACAACGGCTATTCCAAGCCAGCCGCCGGGCTGGTGATGCTGCGCGAGCAGGTGCTGGGTGACTCCCTCTTCGACGAGTCGTTCAAGGAGTACTCGAAGAAGTGGATGTTCAAGCATCCGCAGCCGGCCGACTTCTTCCGCTCCATCGAGGATGGCGCGGGGGAGCAGCTCAACTATTTCTGGCGCGGCTGGTTCTACACCACGTACGCCAACGACCAGTCGATCGCGAGCGTGGAATCGCAGGCCGGCGATTCGTTGTTAGGGCCCGCGAAGGCCGGGCAGACCTACTACCGCGTGAAGGTCGAGAACAAGGGTGGGCTGGTACTCCCGCTGCAGATCGAGGTGACGTACGACGACGGGAGCAAGGAGCTGGTGAAGCTCCCGGCCGACGTGTGGCGTCGCAACGAGCTGTCGTTCACCTATGGGTTCTTCAGCAAGAAGACGGTGACGCAGATCGTGCTGGATCCCAAGGAAGCACTGGCCGACGTGGATCGGTCGAACAACACGTGGAAGAAGCCGAACACGGTGTCTTAGAAGACGGGAAGACGGGAAGACGGGAAGACGAGTGAGGGCGGCGGGGCGTTCGAGACTCGTCGCCTTTCTTCGTTGATCAAGTCTTCGGGGTACGGCGTTAGGTGCTAGCGCTTTTTGGCGGCCGGCTTCGCGGCCGACTTCGCAGCCGGCTTCGTTCTCTGCCGCGCGTCGTACTGCCAGTTCTGCGACTTCCCTTGGGCGATCAGGGCGACCGCTTTCTCAACGCGCGTGGCCCTGGTCTCCTCGCGCTTGGCGTCGGCGATCCAGGTGGCGTACTCGCGGCGATGAGACGGGGCGAGCTGCTCGAAGGCCGCGGCGGCTTTTTTGTTCTGCTTGAGCGCGGCAGCGAGTTCGGGCGGGATGACGATGGGCTTGGCGGCGGTCTTCTTGGCCTTGGCGCGCTGCGCGGCCACGTGCGGCGCCTGCACGCCGGCTTCGTTCAACTGCATCGCGGTCTTCACATAGCCAGTGAGGATCGCCTTCGATGGCAGCTCGCGCACCGACGTCAGCTTTCCGAACTGCCCCATCCCCTCTTCCTTCCCATCGGGGACGACGAGCTTCCCCTTCCAGAAGAAGAGCCCGCAGTGCCCCTTGAAGGCGCGCATGGCGCAGACGATCTCGGACTTGTAGGTGAAGAACGGGAAGCTCCACTTGATCTCCTCGACCACATCGGGGCAGGCAGCGTGCACGACGTCGCGGATGTGCGCGAGGATCGGCTGTGCGAACGGCGCCGACGCGGCGATGTAGCGATCGACCTGCGGAGTGCGGGTGCCCATGCTGGCAATGGATGAGGTGAGGATTGTGTTCAAGGGGTCCGTTCATGGGGTCTTTCAAGGGGTGTTTCAAGGGGTCAGAGTCCTTGAAATCCGTTCAAGGACTCTGACCCCTTGAAACCACCCCTTGAAACCCTTGAATGCGAACGGGACCGCTCGCGGCGCGCGCGCCCTGAATTGCGCCGCGAATGCCACGATGTCAATCGCACGAGCGCCGTCGCTAGCTTCCCCTGAGGCAGTCGCACGCGCCGCGCGCGACGCCGCACTTCACGTCATCGAGTGAGGGAGTTGGAGATGGACAAGGTCGCATTGTTGGGCACGGGGCTGCTCGGAACCGGCTTCGCCGAAGGGATGCTGACGCGCGGAGGAATCCAGCTCACCGTGTGGAACCGCACGCGCACGAAGGCCGAGCCGCTGGCGGCCAAGGGGGCCAGGATCGCCAGCACGCCCGAGGCGGCCGTGGCAGGCGCATCGCGCGTGCACCTCATCCTGCTGGATGACGCGACGGTCGATAGCACGATCGAAGCGATGCGCGACGGGCTCTCGCACGACGCCGTCATCATCGACCACACGACCAACTTGCCGGCGCTGGTCGCCGCGCGTGCCGAACGATTCGAGCATCAGGGGCTGCGTTACCTGCACGCGCCGGTCTTCATGTCACCGGCCGCCGCGCGTGCGGCGCAGGGGATCATGATGGTCGCGGGGCCGCCGGGACGCTTCGAGACGGTGCGTGCAGCGCTGGCGCCGATGACGGGCGAGCTGTGGTACGTCGGCGAGCGCCCGGACCTGGCCGCCAGCTACAAACTGTTCGGCAACGCGATGATCCTGTCGCTGGCCGGCGCCATGGCCGACATCTTCCACCTGGCCGACGCTCTCGACGTCCCGCGCCCCGAGGCGTGGGCGCTCTTCTCGCGCTTCAAGCCGGAGAACATCTATCCCATCCGCGCCAAGAAGATCCTCGAGGAAGACTACTCGGCGTCGTTCGAGCTCAAGGTGGCGCGCAAGGATGCGCGCCTGATGCTGGAGTCAGCGGCTAACCAGCCCATGCCGGTGATCGCGGCGATCGCCGAGCGGATGGACACGCTCATTCGCGAAGGGTATGGGGCGATGGATATGGCGGTACTTGCGAAGTAGGAAGACGGAAGACGGGAAGACGGGAGGACGAGTTCGGTCGTTGCGGTGAGAGAGAGGCCCGCGAGTCTGCGTTCACTCGTCTTCTCGTCTTCCCGTCTTCTATTTCCCGACGCGCACCGACACGTAGGCCCGGCGCCCCGCTCCGGGCTCGAAAAATCGTCCGCGCGTCGCATTCGTGACGATGTTCGCGGCGTAATGACGATCGAACAGGTTGTCGATGCCGACCACGGGTTGCACGCCGAATCGGTTGCGAGGAGCCAGGCCAACGCGAGCGTTCCAGAGAACCCAGCCGGGGGCGTAGTTGGCGTTGGCGTCGTCGGCCGCGGTGCGTGCGGCCTGCTGCATCTCCAGCGTGGCAAAGCCGAAGCGCTGGCGCGCGGTGGCAAAGAGCGAGGCCATGGTAGGAGCGACGCCGGGGACCTTCTTGCCATCCAGGCGCGTGGTGCCCACGAGATAGTCTTCGTAGGTGTAGTTGATCGAGGTGAAGGTGCCGCCCAGGTCGACGGGGCCTAACGCGGCGGTCACCCCCAGCTCGGCGCCACGGCGGCTCGTTTCGCCAGCGTTTCGAAAGTAGCGGCGCCCGCCGCTGTTGGGGATCTCGAACGGGATGAGTTCGTCGCGCGTGCGAATGCTGAAGAGCGCGAGGTCGACGAAGAAGCGACGCGCCACGATTCCCTTGAGCCCCGCCTCGAGCGTGCCGCCGCGCTGGGGTTGCAGCTCACGGTTGAGCCCCGCCGAGCCGTCCGGGCGATTGGCGAGTTCGGTGGTGGTGGGGGTCTCGAAGGACGACGCGAGGTTGGTATACAGCGCCAGCGTGGGACGCACGCGGAACGAGAGGCCGAGCATGGGGGTGAAGGCTTCCATCGTGCGCGACTGCACCGCCCCACCCACCACGTTGGGCACCCGGTAGTCGCGCACGCTGAAGGCGGTCTGGTCGCCGCGCAGCGTGCCGGTCACGGTGAGCCACTCGCGATTCACCTCGCCGCGTGCAAAGACGCCGGCACTGCCGACTTTTTCGAGTTGGTGAATGGTCTCGCTCCCCTGGTCCGCGACCGTTGGACACGTCGCGATGGGACGACCGGCGCCGATGCGCCCGGCGCAGTTGTTCCAGTTGCGGCGATCGTCGCGTTGCGCCTGCAGATCGGCGCCGACGGTGACGCGCCAGAGGTGGTTGCGCGTGAAGCCACGCTGCTCCAGGCGCGCCGAGGCGCCTAACGTGCGACGGTCGAAGCCGACGATGGCGAAGGCCTGCGGATTGTACAGGTCACGCCAGCCGGAGAAGATCGTGGCACTGGCAGACCCCGCATCCCACGAGCGCTCACCGGTGAGCGAGAGCAGCTTCTGCCCCACTTCCTTGCTGGCGCGGCGCAGGATGTTCTGCGAGTCGGCGACGGTCGGCGTGTCACGCAACTCTGTGGCGGTGACAGCGCCAGGATTCTCGGCGTTCGGCGAGTCGTACCAGGTGAGCTGCGCGCGCAGCGATTGCTTCTCGCCACGCCACGCGGCGTCGCCCTGGAAGGCCGTCGAACGGAAGTCGGCGTAATCGCGCGGTCCATCGCCCTTGTTGCCGGTGAGCGTGCCGCGCCAGCCGATTGCGCCTGACGATCCGGCGGCCGCGGCAGACCATCTCGCGGCATCGGCATTGGCGACGTAGCGCAGCGACGGATCGAAGCGTGTCGTGGGGAAGGGATCGCTCTTGAGCTCGAGCACGCCGCCCGAGGCATTTCCATATAGAGCCCCCGCCGCGCCGCGCATCACTTCGGCACTCCCCACCCCTTCGAGATCGATGAAGTCGACCGCCGTCTGACCATCGGCGAGGGTGAGCGGAACGCCGTCACGCACCACGCGCACGCCGCGAATCCCGAAGGCCGAGCGCGCGCCAAAGCCGCGCACGGCGAGGCGAGGGTCCTGCGTGGGGTTGTGGCGATTGGAGACGGCCAGCCCGGGGACGTTGATCAGCAGTTCGGTGAGCGAGGCGCGTCGGATCCCGGTGCGCCCGGAGTCAACCGAGAGGCGCGAGACGCCGAAGGGGAGGTCGAGCACGGAGCGCGAGGTCTCGCGCGAGACGGTGACGCGAACGGGCTGCAGCCGGCGGGCGGTCGAGTCCTGCGCGTGGGCGCGCGTGGCGATCGCGCCGGTGGCAGGGGCCATGAGCGCGAGGACGAAGCAAAGTCGGACAGACATATCTTTCGCCACGGGGTATACCTCTCCTGACTTCGGATCTTCGCCTATCCTAGCCGGGCGCGCGGCGCTGCGGCAATCACAGCCATGCAGATGTCACCGCAGATCTCACGGCCGTTGTCACCGCCGCGGTCACCGCAGTTGTCACCGCCGATGTCACCTCCGCGGTCCCTCTCACTCGGCGTTCGCGTGGGCATCGCCCTTACGCTGCTGGCGGTCGCGGCGCTGCCGGCGCGCGCATCACGCGCCCTGCCGACCCGTCCACCCGCGCCGCGCGCGGCGGCGATGCATGACGTGCACCTCACCTATTCACGCGTGGTGGTGGACGGGGCGAGCGTGTTGTGGCGGGTGCGGCTCTTTCGGGATGACCTGGAGAAGGCGCTGGCGGTCTTCGCGAAGAACCCGTCGTTCAAGGTGGCCGGGGTGGGGGGCGACTCGGTCTTTGCCGCCTATTTCAACGCCGAGGTCCCGGTGACGGCCAACGGGAAGCGGCTCACCGGGAGGGTGTTGCAGTCGGGGAAGGACGTGGAGGTGACCGATCAGGACATGTGGTGGTACCTGATCGAACTCCCGGCGAGGGCGCCGGTGACGAGCTTTTCGACGCGGGTGGGGCTCCTGTTCGAGCACTTCACCGATCAGCGGAACGTGGTGACGCTGTTGAAGATGCCGGGGGAGGGGCGGCATTCGATGTATTTCGTGCGGGAGGATGGGCGAATGCAGACACTGTCGTTCTAGAAGACGGGAAGACGAGAAGACGAGATGGGGCCCTCGAGCGCGGGACTCGGCGCTGGGGCCCCTTGTCATACTGACAGGTCGGCTGCCGGAAGTGCCGACGTTTCGCCTCGGGTTCTTTCACTTTGGCCAATTCTGGTCGGCATGTGGCGTGCTTCCTCCGCGTGGCGTGCGAGTCCCTCTCGCATCACCCCAAACCCACTGGAGGAATTCGTATGGTTACCATCACGCCGCTCAACACGATGCTCGACCGCATGGTTACCCTCAGCCGGGCCATGGATCAGGCGTTCGTGAACGGGTCGCCCGACCCGGTTGGCAAGACGGCCGCCCAGCCCGCCTGGGTCCCGGAGCTCGACGCATGGGAGACGGAGAGTGAGTACGTCGTCCAGCTCGACCTGCCGGGCGTAAAGACGGAGGCGGTGGACATCGGCTTCGAGAAGAACACCCTCACGATCCGAGGCGAGCGCGAACGCGGGATCCGCGCGCCGGAGAAGGGGGAGCTGCGCGTCTTTTTCGCCGAGCGTGACTGGGGGAGCTTCACCCGCTCGCTGCGGTTCCCGCAGCATGTGGCCGGCGACAACATCTCGGCGACGTTCGAGGCCGGGGTGCTGACGGTCCGCATCCCCAAGACCGAGGCGGCCAAGCCGCGGAAGATCCAGATCAACGCGGTGGGCGATACGAAGCAGGTGCAGGGCTGAGTCTCGCGGGTCGGAGCGCGAGCTCCGACCGCGCAGAGTGAGTGTTGGTGAACGTCGTGGAGTGAAGGCCGGCTCCGTTCCCCCGGAGCCGGCCTTTCATTGCCTGCCGCGATTGTGGTACAGGGGGAAATGGAACGATGAAGGCGGGGAGGGGGGCGAGGGGTAGCGTGGTTTTCGGGGGGGCCCCCCACGCCCGCCCGGTTTTCACGCCGCCGCGGCTCCCCCTCAATCACCCGATCCCCCTCCCCCTCGAACGGCCGATAGGCCCATTCCCCGCGCGCCCCCACACTTACGGCCAGTCACCCCGCGCTCCCCCGCGCCGTATCCCTGTGAGGTCGCTCCATGTCCGCATCCACGCCGTCGCCCACCAACCCCACCGTGCTCCAGTCGCTCTCTGACGATCTCGCGGCCGCCGTCGCCAAGGCATCGCCATCGCTCGTGGCCATCCACGCGCGGCGCCGCATCCCGTCGAGCGGTGTCATCTGGCGACCGGGCATCGTGGTCACGGCACACCACACCATCCAGCGCGAGGATCGCATCACCGTCACGCTCGCCGACGGCACCACGGTCGGCGCCACACTAGCCGGGCGTGACCCAACGACGGACCTCGCCGTGCTTCGGCTGAACAGCGAGGTCGGCGTCCCCATCGAGCGCGCCGCCGCCGGGAATGCGCGCGTGGGACAGCTCGTGCTGGCGTTAGGCATGCCGGGACCGGCCGTCACCGCCGCCCTCGGCGTCGTCAGCGCCACCGGTGGCGAGTGGCGCACCTGGCACGGCGGGCGCATCGACCAGTTCATCCGGCTCGACCTGGCGATCTACGACGGCTTCTCCGGCGGCGCGGCGGTCGACGCCAGCGGGCGCATGCTCGGCCTCAACTCGTCGGGGCTCGCGCGCGCGTCGGCGATGACGATCCCGCTGGCCACGGTGGAGCGGGTCGCCGAGCAGCTGCTCACCACCGGACGCGTGCGTCGCGGCTACATCGGGTTAGGGGTGCAGCCGGTGCGCCTCCCGGCTGGCGTGGTCGCCGCGCATTCGCTCCCGCGCGAAGTGGGGTTGATGGTCGTCTCGATTGAAGAGGGGGCACCGGCGCACGATGCCGGGATCTCGCTGGGTGATGTGGTGGTTTCTTGTGAAGGACAGGCGGTGGCCGATCCGTCGGAACTGCTGGCCGCCCTCACCGGCGACCGTATCGGTACTGCGGTGACCCTGCGCGTCCTGCGCGGCGGCACCCCACACGACATCGCCGTCACCATCGGCGAACGTCAGAAGCGCAGCGAGAGCTGAGGCAAGGGCTGACATGGACGCACGAACCATCGCACATCCCGCCCTCACGGCGGGGCTGGAGCTCGACGGGCTGGCCGCGCTGGTGCGCAGCTACACCGTGGAGATCGCCAGCCGCAACGGCAGCTCGCAGGGCTCCGGCGTCGTCTGGCACGCCGACGGCCTCATCGTCACCAACGCCCACGTGGTGCGCGACGCGCGCCCCATCGTGGCGTTAGGCGGCGTGGGCGAATTCGAGGGGCGCGTGGTGGCCCAGGACGCACGCCGCGACCTCGCCCTCATCAGCATCGACGCCACCGGACTCCACGCCGCCCCGGTGGGCGACGCCGAGTCGCTGCGCGCCGGCTCGCTCGTGCTCGCGCTCGGCCACCCGTTAGGCGTGGCCAACGCGCTGTCGATGGGCGTCGTGCACGCCGTGACCACGGTGCGCGGGATGCCGCGCTACATCGCCGCCGACGTGCGGCTGGCCCCGGGCAACTCCGGTGGGCCGCTGGTCGACACGGCGGGGCGTGTGGTGGGGATCAACGCGATGATCGTGGGTGGATTGGGGGTCGCCATTCCCTCGTCGGTGGTGCGAGGGTTCCTGCGCGACGCCGCGCGCAGCGGCGCCGTGTCGTTCGCCTCACCGCTCGCCGCCTAACGGCGCCAACGCGTGATCCGACTCGCACTCGCCGCCTCGTCGGCGATGCTCCTGGCTGGGCTCGAGGCCCTGGTGATGCGCGACGGCGCCTTCACCGTGGTCGAACGCATCGCGCATCTCGATGACATCGGCGAAACGCTCGAAGGAGCCGACGTCGATGTCGTCGTCGCCGTAGTCGATCGCCCGGAACGGTTCATCCTCCCCCCCACCACCGACGGCGACCCCGGCGCGCATCGCTGGGTCATGCTGGTGGACGGCGACGCCGATGAGGTGGGGGGGTGGATTCGACGCGGCGCGCGCGCGGTCCTGCCGCGCGACGCCGAAGGTCGGGAGATCCTGGCGGCGATCGAGGCCGTGCAGGCGGGACTCGCCGTGGTCCCGGCACCCGTCGCTGGTGCGCTGACCGCCGCCCCTTCCCGCACGACGCCGCGCCTGACCAACGCCGTCGCCAGCACCCCGCTCTCGCCGCGTGAGCGGGAGATTCTCGCGCTCCTGGCCGAGGGGATGGGGAACAAGATCGTCGCCGCTCGGCTCGGGATCTCCGAGCACACGGTCAAGACGCACGTGGCGTCGATCTTCCAGAAGCTGGGAGCCGATACGCGGGCCGAAGCGGTCGCGATCGGGGCGAGGTCGGGGCTGATCCTGCTGTAGCGTCCGCCGAAACCCGGGCAATGGGGCGGTGCGTACAAACCCCACGCCCCGGCGCGATGTCTGACGGGGTGAACCCTTTGCGCCCCTTCTCATGCGCCGCACCGCTACCCAGCTCGTCCTCGCCGCCGCGACCATCGCCGGCGCCCCGTCGCTCCTCCATGCCCAGCAGCTTCAAGGGGTCAAGGAGCGCGTCTTCACTGTCAGCGAACGCCTGGCCAGCGGCGGAACGATCCGCATCTTCGCTCGCACCGGCGACATCACGATCACCGAAGGGACCGGCGGCACGGTCGACTTCCGCGCCGAGAAGGACGAGCGCCGCGGGCGCATCGAGGATGTCGGCTTCACCGTGCGTCGCGACGGCAACGACGTGACGATCTGCGCGGTCTACTCCGAGGACGACGAGTGCGACGCGGACGGCTTCAATGGGCGCAACAACCGGCGATGGAACTGGGGGCGCCGCGAGTCGTTGCGGCTGACGATGACGGTCAAGGTGCCGCGCGGTGCACACCTGCGCACGACCAGTGGCAACGGCGACATCTCGGTCAACGCCAGCCTGGCCGAAGCGCGGGTGAGCAGCGGCAACGGGCGCGTGCGCGTTACCGGCGTCGATGGGCGCGTGGATGTCTCGTCAGGCAATGGCGAAGTCTCGGTCGACAAGGCGGGCGGTCCGGTCGACGCGCGCTCGGGGAACGGCGACGTCACCATCGGGACGGTCAACGGCCCGGTGAACGCCTCGTCCGGCAACGGTGACATTCGCGTGTCGATGGACAAGCTCACCGGGAGCGAGGACATGGAGTTCTCCTCGGGCAACGGGCGCATCGAAGTCGTCGTCCCCGCCGACTTCTCGGCCGAAGTCGAAGCCAACAGCGGCAACGGGCGCGTGACGACCGACTTCCCGATCACCATCCGCGGCAAGCTCACGCCCTCGCGGTTGCGCGGCACCATCGGCAACGGCGGGCGACGGCTGCGCATGTCCACGGGAAATGGGACGATGGAGATCCGGAAACGAGTCTAGGACGCGAGGCACGTGCCGATCGCGAGCGTCGTCGCGTTTGGATTCGGCTCATGGCACACATGGCGGGGGCGTCGGGAAATCCGGCGCCCCCGCTTGGGCATTCGGGGGGTGCACGCGAGGGGAACGCGTTCAGGTCGCGAGCGACGCGCCGATACTTGAGGGAAAGGTGTCCCCATGGAGATACGTGTGCCCAGCCTCACGCCGACCCGTCCGTTTCTGGCGCGCATCGAGCGCCACATCGAAGTCCGTCTCAAGGATGTCGACTCGGATCATCACTTCATCAGCTCGAAGTCCGAGACGATCAACGTGAGCGATCACGGCCTCCTGATGGAAGTGCCGTCGGCGCTCGACGCCTGCGTGGGGCAGGAAGTGATCGTCTCGCTGCACTGGGAAGGGGGCGAGTGGGAATCGCCCGGCGAGATCGTGCGCTTCGAGAGCCCGTACTGGCGCGACATGCGTTCGAGCGTGATGGGGGTGCGCCTCGAGGCGGCGCTCCCGCACGACCTGCTCGTCCCGCACGAGGTGCAGCACTAGTCGCGCAGCGCACGCGTAACCGTCCCCCACGCATCACCGCTCGCCACGACGCGCGCACCAGTCGTCCACGCCCCTTCCATTGCATAGGCCGCCCAGACAGCTTCGGGCGGCCTTTTCATTGGATGCACGACCATGCGGATTTCGCGCGCGACGATCGTTTCGTCGCTCTTCGCTTCTTCCCTGCTGACCTTCGCCGCCACGAGCGCGGCGGCACAGGACCTCACCGGACGCGCGGCGCGAGAGGCGGCGCGCAGCTATCGCGAAGCCAACGAGGCCGCGATCCTGCGAGAGTTCACCACGCTCCTCTCCCTGCCTAACGTCGCCAGCGACAGCGTCAACATCCGGCGCAACGCGGCGCTGCTGATGGAGATGCTGCGCAAGCGCGGCGCCACCAACACGCAGCTCCTCGAAGTCCCCGGTGGTCCGCCGTCGGTGTATGGGGAGATCCTCGTCCCCGGCGCCACGCGCACCGTGGTCCTCTATGCGCACTACGACGGACAGCCGGTCGATCCCAAGCAGTGGACCGGCGGCGGTCCGTTTACCCCGGTGCTGCGCGACAAGGCGCTCTTTGCCGGGGGCAAGGACATCGCCTTTCCCAAGGACGGCGAGCGCGCCGACGGCGAGTCGCGCATCTACGCGCGATCGGCGAGCGACGACAAGGGATCGATCGTCGCCATGCTCACCGCGCTCGACGCCCTCAAATCGCGACGCGCGGGTGCGTCGCTCAACGTGAAGTTCTTCTTCGAAGGAGAAGAAGAAGCGGGGTCGGGGCACCTCAAGGCGATCCTCCAGAAGTACAAGACGCTGCTCAAGGGCGACGCCTGGCTCTTTTGCGACGGCCCCGTGCACCAGAGCGGGCAGCAGCAGATCGTCTTCGGGTTGCGCGGCGTCACTGGCCTCGAGATGACGGTGTACGGCCCCACGCGCCCGTTGCACAGCGGGCACTATGGCAACTGGGCCCCTAACCCCGGGATGCTGATCACCCACCTCGTCGCCAGCATGCGCAGCGACGACGGCGAGATCCTCATCCCCGGCTTCTACGCCGACGTGCGTCCGCTCACGGCCGCCGAGCGCAAGGCGGTGGGGGGACTCCCGCTGGTCGACACCACGCTGCGTCGCTCGTTAGGGCTGGCGAAGACCGAGGGGAACAACGCCCTGCTCGCCGAGCGCATCATGCGTCCTGCGCTCAACCTGCGCGGCATTCGCGTGGGGGGGGTGCAGGAGCTCGGGTCGAACACGATTTCCACCGAGGCCTTTGCCTCGTTCGACTTCCGCCTCGTCCCCAACCAGACGCCGGCACGGGTGCGCGAACTGGTGGAGAAGCACCTGCGCACCAAGGGGTGGCACATCGTCAGCGATACGCCATCGACCGCCGAGCGCCTCAAGTATCCGCGCATCGTGCGCCTGCAGTGGGAGAGCGGGTATCCGGCGCAGCGCGCGTACATGGATGACCCCTTCTCGCGCGCGCTCGTGAAGTCGATCGGCGACGGCGCCGAGACCGCTCCACTCCTCGTCCCCACGCTTGGCGGCTCCGGACCGAGCTACCTGTTCACCGAGGTGCTGGGCGTTCCGGTGGTGACGCTCCCCATCGCCAACTACGACAACAACCAGCACGCAGCCAACGAGAACCTGCGCGTGCAGAACCTGTGGAACGCGATCGAGATGTACGCGGGGTTGATGGCGCGCCTGGGGAAGGAGTGGGGCGGGCCGCTGGTGCCGTGATGGTCGTGGTACCGGCTACTCGTCCCCCACATCGGCGTGTGCCTTGCCAAACGCCAGGATCAGCGCGCTCCCGATGATCACCGCCGCGCCCACCAACGTCCACAGCGACGGGCGCTCGTGCAGGATGAGCGCCCCCCACAGCCCCGCGAAGACGATCTGTAGATACCCGGTGGTCGTCGCCCGCACCGCGGTCTCGGCCTGCAAGCCCTTGGTCATGTACACCTGCGCCATCTGCGTTGCCGCGCCAACGCCGAGCAGGAACAGCCATTCGGTCCACGTCGGCACGAGCCAGTTGGCCGACGCAAACGGGATGGCGATGGGGAAGGTGACGAGCGGGAGATAGAAGACG
>CAZLLP010000162.1:0-13808 GCA_964560345.1 uncultured Gemmatimonadaceae bacterium | reverse complement strand
GTCCGCGGCGTGACCGAGTCGCGATACTCGGCGCGGCGCTTGTCGGTCCCGCTTCCATAGTAAAGCGGGCGAACGGCGAAGGTCCCGCGCTGCCCGGGATCGGGGGCGGTGATCAACTGCCGCGCGAGGACGACGGGCGAATCGTCGTGCGTGAGCTTGAGCGGGGCGGCGACGCAGCCCGCCAGGAGCAGCGCGGCGCCAACGACGCCTAACGCACGCGAAGAGCCGGCGCGCGCGAGGGGACGGCGAAGGATCGTGGGTAAGGGCATCCGACCGGCAGGGTGAAGTGACGTTCCGCGTACTTCGACACCCGAATCGCCCAAAAGGTGGGGGCTGGTGCGAAAACTCGCACCCCTCCTCCCGTCACCGCTCCCCTCAGAGGGCTCGCCACAGGCGACGCACCGGTCAGCGAATGGGGCGGATCAGATCCAGTCGAGCGTGGCGCGCGTCTTTTCGGTGACGACGTTGCCGGTATGGAAGGTCGACGCCGGCTCGAAGAGCACCACGTGCACCTCGTCCTCGGCGACCGGGCGGTGCTCGACCCCACGCGGAACGATGTAAAACTCCCCCTCCCCGATCAGGACGTCGCCGTCGCGCAGTTGCATGCGGAGCGTCCCCTTCATCACCAGGAAGAGCTCATCCTCCTCGGCGTGGAAGTGCCAGTCGAACTCTCCCTTGAGCTTGGCCACCTTCACGTGCTGCCCGTTGAGCTCCCCGACGATGCGCGGGTGCCAGTAGTCGGTGAAGCGGGTGAACTTGTCGGCGAGGTTGACGGCTCTGTTGACGACGGGCATCGGGACCTGCTCGTGGTGTGGCGTTAGGCGGGGACGCGCGACGCGTTGGCGCGCGTGGCCAGGCGAAAGAGCGGATAGCTGCAGGCAATGAAGGCGACGGCGATGCCGGCCGTGCGCGGATCGCTGGCGACGAAGCCGACCAGGAGCGCGAGCGCCGCCAGCAGCGAGAGGACCGTCGACGCCGGGGCGCCCACCGCGCGGTACGGACGCTCGAGCGCCGGCTCGCGCCAGCGTAGCACCAGCAAGCTCACGTTGTTGGTGGCATCGACCACGATCATCAGGAAGGCGGTGAGCGCAAAGAGACGCTCGAACGTCCCCGTGAGCGCGAGGGCGACCGCCACCGCCACCGTCGCGATCGTCGCGCCGGCCGGCGTGCCACCCACGTTCACCGACGACGCCTGTCGCAGGAAGAGCCCGTCGCGCGCGAGGGCAAAGAGCGCCCGCGGGGCGATCATGACCAGCGCGTTGACGATCCCGATCATCAGCAGGATGGACAGCGCGGTCACGACCCGATCGCCGGCATCGCCAAAGACGCGCTGCATCGCGCTGGCCGCCGGGAGTTTGGTGGCGACGAACTCCGGCATCGGAAGGATCCGCAGGTACGCCAGGTTGATGAGGAGATAGAGCGTCATCATGACCAGGACGCCGATGAGCAGCGCGCGGGGGACGCTCCGTCCGGGGTCACGCTGCTCCTCACCAAAAAAGGCGGCCGCGTACCACCCGCCATACGCACCGATGATCAACTGCAGCGCGCCAGCGAAGGCCACGATCCCTGGCTTCGCAGGGGGGAGCGCGTCGACAGCGCCCGCCACGGCGCTCGACGACGCCGAAGAAAAGCACACTGCCACGAAGGCGATGAGCGCCAGCGCCTTGAGCGACGACACCACGGTCTGCACGCGACTCCCCGTGCGAATCCCTCGCAGCTGCAACGCGAGCAGGGTCGCCAGCGCTCCGCCAGCAATCGCCGGCTCCCACCCCACCAGGGCCGGCATCAGGCGCGCCGTGAATTCTCCCAGGGCCAGCGGCAGATAGGCGGTCGCGACGACGAGCGAGAGCCAGTCGGCCCACCCGACGACGAAGCCGCCGTAAGGACCAAGCGCACGCCGTGCAAAGACGTACGGCCCTCCCGATCGAGGGAGGGCCGCGGCGAGTTCTGACAGATTGTTGGCCTGCAGCAGCGCATACCCGCCGCCGAGCGCCCACGCGAGGAGGATGAGCGTAGGGCTCTGCAGCATGCCGGCAATTGCGCCGGGCGTGCGCAGGATCCCGACGCCCACGGCGCCGCCCACCACGACGGCCACTCCGAAGCCGACCCCGAGTACGCGCAGCAGGGAACCGCGCGTCTCGCTCATCGGCTACGCGTCGAGCGCGCGCGTTCGGATCTGCTCGAGGATGCGGGCCGTGAATTCATCGACGCTCACGATGTCCTGTTTCTTCCCTTGCCCGCGGGCACGCACGGCGAGCGTCCCCTGCTCCGCCTCGCGCTTCCCGAGCACCGCCATGTACGGCACCTTCTGCAGTTCCGCCTCGCGAATGCGATAGTTGAGGGTGTCGTTATGCGCGTCCATCGTGGCGCGAATCCCGGCGGCGCGCAACCGCTTGGTCACCACCTCGGCCTGCGGTGCGAGATCGTCGGTGATGGGGAGGATGCGCACCTGTTCCGGCGCGAGCCAGACCGGGAAGGCCCCGGCAAAGTGCTCGATGAGGATGGCCATGAAGCGCTCGAACGACCCCGACACCGCGCGGTGAATGACCACCGGGCGATGGGTGGTGTTGTCCTCGCCGGTGTAGCTCATGTCGAACCGTTCGGGGGCCGCGTAGTCGAGCTGGATGGTCCCGAGCTGCCAGGCCCGCCCTAACGAGTCGGTGACGTCGAAGTCGATCTTGGGGCCGTAGAACGCCCCGTCGCCGGGCTTGAGCTCGTACGGCATCCCGGTGGCCTCCAGCGCGGCCTTCAACGCCTCCTCGGCACGATCCCACATCTCGTCGCTCCCCACGCGCGTAGGGGGGCGCGTGGCAAACTTCACCGTCGCCGTGAGGCCGAAGGTGCGATAGTAGCCAAGAATGAACTGCATCAGGCGATGCACTTCCTCGGCGATCTGCGACTCCATCAGGAAGATGTGGCAATCGTCCTGCTGGAACTGCCGCACGCGAGTGAGTCCCGACAGCGCGCCCGTGATCTCGTTGCGGTGCAGCACGTCGTAGGTGTTGTAGCGCAGCGGCAGTTCGCGGTACGAGTGCTTCTTGCTGTTGAACAGCAGGTAGTGCGAGGGGCAGTTCATCGGCTTGAGCGACATGTCGTGCTCCTCCGTTTCGGAGTTGAGCACGAGGAACATGTTCTCGCGGTACTTCCCCCAGTGCCCCGACTGCTCCCACAACGCCTTGTTGAAGAGGAGCGGGGTGCGCACTTCCTTGTAGTCGTCGCGTTGCAGCTCGCGGAGGAAGTCGTTGATCGTGTTGACGATCGTCGTCCCGCGCTCCGTCCAGAAGGCGGCGCCCGGTGCGTACGGATGGAACATGAAGAGGTCGAGCGCCTTCCCCACCACGCGATGGTCGCGGCGCTTGGCCTCCTCGATGCGGAAGAGGTGCTGCTCGAGGTCTTCCTTCTTCCAGAACGCCGTGGCGTAGATGCGCTGCAGCATCTGGCGGCGTTCGTCACCGCGCCAATAGGCCCCGGCGGTGTGCAGGAGCTTGAAGTGCTTGAGGTACGACGTGTCGGGGACGTGCGGGCCTCGGCACAGGTCGATGAACGGACCATCGGTGTACGTCGAGATGATCTCCCCCTCGGGGAGGTCGGCAATGCGCTCGAGCTTGAGCGGGTCGTCGGCAAAGCGCACGTTGGCCTCGTCGCGGTCGACCTCCTCGCGCTGGAACGGATACTTCTCGGCGATGACCTTTTTCATCTCCGCTTCGAACGACTCGAGGTCCTCGGGGGTGAAGGGCTTCTCGACTTCGAAGTCGTAGTAGAAGCCATCATCGATGGCGGGGCCGAAGCCGATCTTGGCGTCGGGGCGCAGACGGCGCACCGCGGTGGCCAGGATGTGCGCCCCCGAGTGACGCAGCACCGCCAGCGACTCGGCGTCCTTTTCCGTGAGCACCTTGAATGCCCCGCCCTTGCGGAGCGGGGTCATGAGGTCCTGCACCTCGCCGTCCACGGTGACCGCGATCGCTGCGCTGAGAAGTCGCGGGCCGATCGAGGCGACCACGTCGCGCGGCAGTGTGCCGGCATCGACCTGGCGAGTATCGCCGTTGGGGAGCGTGAGGGTCAGCGGTGCGGACATGAGGCGTAGGACGAGACGAAGGTGAGAGCGACGAAATCGCGAGCGAGTTCGAACCTGACCGCGCCGGGCGGGTACGCCACCGGAGCGTCGCGGCGCCGAACTTACCGGATGCCGTCGATGAGCGGGGTGACGCGCGATCCGAAGCGAAATGCCAGGACGACTCCTGCCGCGATGGCGATGGCCACCACGAGCCACGGCATCAGTTTCGTGGTGCTGGCGGGGGGCGGTTCTGGCGGTGCGGATCGCATATTCACGACGCGCAAGTTATCGTACGACAGCAAGTTGACGCTACGGGGCCGGTCCCCACTCCCTCGGCATTCTCCTTCGGTCATGGCTCGATACATCGACGACGATTCCGATTCCGGCCACACCCTCCTGATCACCGCAGGGGTCGTGGCAGGCTTGCTCGCCGGCGCCGTGGTGGCCCAGCGCATGGGCGGATTGCGCGGGATGCGCCGCCTGCTGGGGCGGCGCCGGGCACCGCTCCTCAAGCTGCTCAAGAGCGTGCTCCCTTCGGGGACGCTTGGCGCCGTCCTCGACGTGGTGGGGATCGACCAGATCATCGGCGCCCTGATGGGGACCGTGCGCAGCGAGCGTCGCCCAGTGGCGGCCACGCGTCGCCGCCGTCGCCGCCCTGATCCCGAGCTCGACGAGTACGAGGTCGATGACTTCGAGCGCGCCGCCGCCGGCCTCGATGACGACGACGAGGAAACGCCGCCAGCCCGCGCGCTGCGCGGTGACCACGACGACGCGGATGACGAGGACGAGGAAGACGAGATCGTCGACACCGCATCGCCCGAGGCGATCGAGGCCGAGGTGCTGGCCGCCTTTAGGCGCCACCCGGTACTGCGCCATCGCGCGCTGGAGATCGCGGTGGATGACGACGGCATCCTCGAACTCACCGGCTGGGTGCGGAAGGAGCGCGAACTCCGTATCGCTCGTCGCGTGGCCAGGCGGGTAGAGGGGGTGGAGCGCGTGCTGGTCGACGTCGCGGTACGTGACGCCGAGCGCGACGTCGTACGCGCCGTATCCGTCGCCGACGCCGACGCCGACGCCAGTACGTCCTGAGGGTCTCCCCGTCTCGTGCACGACACAGAGGGCCGCCCCGGGTGGGCGGCCCATTTACATTTACTGCCATGTCGACTTCCGAACTTCCCCCGCAATACGACCACGCCTCGACCGAGCGCGAGCTGTACGCGCGCTGGCAGGACGCCGGTGTCTTCACGGCCCACGCCGATCGGTCCCGCCGCGCCGCGGGCGATCGTGATCCGTTCACCATCGTCATTCCGCCGCCTAACGTCACCGCCGTGCTCCACATGGGGCATGGGCTCAACAACACGGTGCAGGATGTCGTGATCCGCTGGCGCCGCATGAGTGGCGACGAGGCGCTCTGGGTCCCCGGGACCGACCACGCCGGCATCGCCACGCAGAACGTGGTGGAGAAGGCGCTGGCCAAGGAGGGGAAGACGCGCTTCGACCTGGGGCGCGAGGCGTTCGTCGCGCGCACGGCGCAGCACGTGAACGAGACCGGCGGCACCATCCTCTCGCAGTTGCGCGCCATCGGCGCGTCGGCCGATTGGACGCGCACCGCCTACACGCTGTCGCCGCAGCTCTCGCGCGCCGTGCGCGAGGCGTTCGTGCGCCTGTTCGAGCGTGGGCTCATCTATCGCGGTCACCGCGTGATCCACTGGTGCCCGCGCTGCCTCACGTCGCTGTCCGATGAAGAGGCGGAACACCACGACGCCAACGGGAAGCTGTATCACATCAGCTACCCGATCACGGCGATGAATGCCAACGAGGCGCCGCGCGAGATCGTGGTGGCCACGACGCGCCCGGAAACGATGCTGGGCGACGTGGCGGTGGCGGTGAACCCGAACGATGAACGCTACCAGGATCTCATCGGCCGCACGGTGATGCTCCCGATCGCCAACATGGAGATCCCGATCATTGCCGACGACTACACCGATCCGGCCTTCGGATCGGGCGCGGTGAAGATCACGCCGGCGCACGACGCCAACGACTTCGAGGTCGGGCAGCGCCACTCGCTCGCGATGCCGGTGATCCTCACCCCCACGGGCGAGCTGCGTGAGGTGATGGATGCCGGCGGCCGCGTCCCCGAGGACATGACGGGGCTGGATCGCTTCGCCGCACGCGAGGAAGTGGTGAAGCGGCTGCAGGCGTTAGGCCGACTGGTCAAGATCGAGCCGCACGCGCACTCGATCCGCCGTTGCTATCGCTGCGACACGGTGGTGGAGCCGCGCCTGTCGGAGCAGTGGTTCGTGAAGATGAAGCCACTCGCCGAGCCGGCGCTGCGGGCGGTGCGCGAGAAGGAAGTGCGCATCCTCCCCGAGCGTTGGGAGGCTGTGTACATCAACTGGCTGGAAGGGATTCGCGACTGGAACATCTCCCGCCAGTTGTGGTGGGGACATCGTGTCCCGGTCTGGTACTGCGACGCCTGCGGCAAGGTGACCGCGTCGCGCGAGGACGTGGCCCACTGCCCCGCGTGCTCCGGCCCGGTGCGGCAGGACGAGGACGTGCTCGACACCTGGTTCTCGTCGGGGCTGTGGCCGTTCTCCACGTTAGGCTGGCCCGACGACACCGCCGACCTCAAGGCGTTCTACCCCACCGACCTGCTGGTCACCGCCCCGGAGATCCTCTTCTTCTGGGTGGCGCGCATGATCATGACCGGCTTTGCCTTCATGGGCGAAGCGCCGTTCCACACGGTGTACCTGCACGGGACGGTGCGGGACACCAACCACGTGAAGATGTCCAAGTCGCTGGGGAACGGGATCGATCCCCTCGACGTGGTGTCGCTGTACGGTGCCGACGCGTTGCGCTATACGGTGGTGGCCGGGATGGGACTCGGCGCCGACACGATCCTCGATCCAAAGGATCTCGAGCGTTCGTTTGCCCCTGGCCGCAACTTCGTCACCAAGCTGTGGAACATCGGGCGCTTCCTGCTCACCAACGTCGGCGACGACCACGTCCTGACGCTCGACGCCATCCCCGTCAACGACTTCACCCGTGCTGACGCCTGGATCCTCGGGCGCCTGAATGCGGCGATCGATGCGTGCAACGTGGCGTTAGGCCCCAGCCGGCCGACCGGGACGCGGTGGCGCGACGAGGAGCGATACGCCGGGCTGCGGCTCAACGAGTACACCGAGGCGGCGCGCAACTTCGTCTGGAACGAGCTGGCCGACTGGTACCTCGAGTCGGTCAAGGGGCGCCTCACCACGCCGGGCGACGACCGCAACGTGGCGCGCGCGGTGCTGGTGTACGCCTTTGACCAGGCGCTGCGCCTGCTGCACCCGATCGTCCCGTTCGTGACCGAGGCGCTGTGGCAGAAGCTCCCGGTGCACGTCGACGGCACCTTCATCACGACCGCGTCGTGGCCCGTGCGCCGTCAGTATCCGGGGCGCCCGGACGAGTTTGCCCGTGTGATCGAGGCGGTCTCCGCCATCCGCCAGCTGCGCGGCGAATACAACATCACCCCGGGCAAGCAGCTCTCGGGGATCGTGATCCCGGCGGCGGCGTCGCGGGCGATCTTCGAGGGCGACGGGGCACTCATCGAGCGTCTCACGCGCTGCGCGCTCACCCTCGCCGACGCATCGCCCTCGGGCGCGGCGGCACATCAGGTGCTCTCCGATGGTACTGAGATCGTGCTCCCACTGGCGGGAGCCATCGACCTCGACAAGGAATGCGCGCGACTGAAGGGCGAACTGGAAGGGCTCGAGAAGCAGCTCACCGGACTGCGGGCCCGGCTGCAGAACGAGAACTTCACCGCACGGGCCAAGCCCGACGTGGTGGAGGCGGAGCGCCGGAAGGAACAGGAGTGGACGACGCGCCGCGAACAACTCGCCGCCAAGGTGGCTGCCCTGTGCGGCAACTAGCCCGACTCGTCGTGGTGGCCGCCGCGTGGAGCTGCGCGTCGGCCAGCACCCCGCCGGGCGGGCCGGAGACGTTCGAACCGCCCAAGATCCTGCGCGTGCGCCCTGACACCAACGCGGTGAACGTGCGCGCGGGCGGCGTCACCTTCAACTTCGACAAGGTCGTGAGCGAGCGACCGGCAGGGGCGTCGGAACTCGCCGCCCTCTTCCTCATCTCGCCGAGCTACGGGGCGCCTAACGTCTCGTGGCGGCGCACGACAGTCTCCGTCAGCCCCAAGGGAGGCTTTCGCCCCAACACGACGTACCGCGTGCGCATGCTCACCGGGCTCACCGACCTGGAAGGCAACGTCGACTCGACCGGCTCCACGCTCATCTTCTCGACCGGCCCGACGATCGCCAACGGGCACCTGCGTGGGATCGTCTTCGACTGGATGGCCGAGAAGGCAGCGCCGCAGGCATTCATCGAGGCCTTTCCCGTTCCCACCGAGCGCGACTCCACGCGCTACCTCACGCAAGCCGACTCGGTGGGACGCTTCGACCTCGCCAACATCCCGCCCGGGCGTTACGTGCTGCGCGGCTCTGTGGACCAGAACAAGAACCGACTGCTCGACCCGCGCGAACTCTACGACACGATGACGGTCACGCTCGCCGACTCGGCGCGGCGTGAGATCCTGACGTACGTGCACGACACCATCGGCGCGGGGATCCAGACGGTGACGGTCGTCGACTCGCTCACGCTGCGCGTGTTGATGGATCGGGCGCTCGACACGGCGTTCGTGATCGACACGTCGCACTTCTCGCTCAGAGGCAAGGACTCGGTCGCGGTGCGCATCGTGCGCGCCCTCAGCAAGCGCGCCGACGACAAGCGGCGCGAAGACTCGCTGCGCACCAAGGCCATCCAGGACTCGGTGCAACAGGCACTCAAGACCGACAGCGCCAGGATCAAGGGGGCGACCGCCGACAGCGCCAAGGAGCCGGAGTGTCCCGCCGCGCCGACGTCGCGCCGCGTGCTTCCGCCCAGTGCGCGACGGGCCGCCGTCGATTCCATCCTCTCGCGCCCGGCCAGTCGCGACACCACGCCCAAGGAACCGCCGCCCAAGCCGAGCCTCCCCGCCCCGGTCAACGAGGTTGTCCTGTACCTGGAGAATCCGTTGCGCCCGGCGACGAGCTATCGCTTGCGGGCCATCGACATGCGTACGCTGCTCAAGCGCACGCGCACGTCGGAGCGCGTCTTCACGACGGCGAAGTCCACAAAGTCGCCGTCCGACTCGACCGCGAAGGACTCGTCGAGGGTCAAGCGCGACAGCTCCGGACGGCGTTAGGCAGATGGGCGACGGGCGCCGAACCCTTCCCGCCATCGGCACCCTCCTCGCGCGCGAGGGGGTGCAGGCACTGGGCGAGTCGGCGCCGCGTGCGCTGGTGACCGAGGCCGCGCGTCGCGTGGTGAGCAACGTGCGCGACGGACGGGCGAGCGTTCCGCTCGACGATGCGGAGTGGGAGGCGCGCATCGAGGCGACACTGCGCGCGCTCGAGCGACCCTCCCTGCGCCCAGTCTTCAACGCGACCGGGGTGGTGCTGCACACCAACCTCGGGCGTGCCCCGCTCGCGCCGGCGGCGATCGAGGCCATCACGCGCACGGCCAGCGGCGCCTGCAATCTGGAGTATGAGACCGAATCGGGGCGCCGCGGTTCGCGCTACGGGCACTGCGTCGCGCTCCTGCGTGAACTCACCGGCGCCCAGGATGCAATCGTCGTCAACAACTGCGCCGCCGCGCTCGTGCTCGCCCTCAACACTTTCAGCCGCGAGCGCGAGGCGGTGATCTCGCGCGGCGAACTGGTGGAGATCGGCGGGAGCTTTCGCGTCCCCGAGATCATGGGGCGCAGCGGCGCCGTGTTGCGCGAAGTGGGGACGACCAACCGCACCAACGCCGACGACTATCGCGCCGCGTTAGGCGATGGCACCGGCGCCCTGGTCAAGGTGCACCGCTCCAACTTCGAGATCACCGGCTTCGTGGCCGAGGCGACGCTGCGCGACCTGGCGCCCATTGCCGCCGAGCAGGGCATCCCGCTCCTGTACGACTTCGGGAGCGGGTTGCTGATCGACCTCGCGCCCTACGGATTGACCGGTGAATCGACCGCGCGCGACGCGGTGCGCGACGGGGCCACGCTCACCCTCATGAGCGGTGACAAGCTCCTGGGTGGACCGCAGGCGGGGATCATCGTTGGGACGGCCGACGCAGTGGCGGCCTGCCGGCGCAATCCGCTGTGTCGCGCACTGCGCGTGGACAAGCTGACACTCGCCGCGCTGGAGGCGACGCTCGCGCTCTACCGCGATCCCGCGCGCGCCGTGCGCGACATTCCCGGGTTGGCGATGCTCACCGCGCCGCTCGCCGTCGTGCGAGCGCGCGCTGAATCGTTAGGCACGGCGTTGGCGACCGCGGGGATCGGCAACGCGGTGGTGGAAAGCGACGCTACCGTGGGGGGCGGCGCCTTCCCGTCGGCCCGCATCCCATCGGCGGCGCTGGCGCTCGCGGGAAACGCCGAGCAGTTGGACCAACAACTGCGGCGCGGCGAAACGGCGATCGTGGGCCGCATCGAGCGCGATCGGCTGCTGCTCGACCTGCGCTCCATTCCGCCCTCGCTCGACGCCGACTTTCGGTCGGCGCTCCTGCGCTCGCTATCGGGGGGCGTGGCATGAGCAAGCGCCTCGCGGCCTTTCTCGATCGCGACGGCACGCTCATCGAGGATGCGCACTACCTGGCCGATCCCGATCGCGTCGTGGTCCTTCCCGATGTGGCGGAATCGATCATCGCGCTCAACGAGCGCGACCTGCTGGCGATCGTCGTCACCAACCAGAGCGGGATCGCGCAGGGGCTGGTGACCGAGGCGCAGTACGATGCCACGCGCCGGCGCCTGGCGCAGTTGCTGGCCGAGTCGGGGGCTCGTCTCGACGACACCTATCACTGCCCGCACCATCCGTCGGTGTCGGGAGCGTGCGATTGCCGCAAGCCGGGGACCGGTATGTACCTCCGGGCCGCGCGCGAACACGCCATCGATCTCACACGCTCGCTCTACGTGGGCGACCGAAGACGCGACGTGGAACCGGCGCTCGAACTGGGAGGGATTGGCATCCTCGTCCCCTCCGCCGTGACCCCGCCCAACGAGGTGCACTGGGCGCGGACACACGCCGGCGTGTCGCACTCGCTGGCCGAGGCGGTGAGTAGCTGGATCGTCGCGATCGGCGACGATCGATAGACGAATTGCCGCCATCGACGGCTGATACGCCACCTTACTCCACGAGCGTCGCCTAGGTACAATGCGGCGCCATGCGCAAGCAGATCGCGGTGCTCGCCTCGGGGGGCGGGTCGAACTTCCAGGCCATCCAAACGCACTTCGCCTCACTCGGCGCCGACCGCCCGGGCGAGGTCGTCCTCGTCGCCACCGATCGCACCGGCGCCGGGATCATCGAGCGCGCGCGACAGGGCGGGATCGCGGCGGTCACGATGGACCGCGAGCAGCGCACCAGCGGGATGCTCGCGCTCCTCGCGCGCCACGGGGTCGACCTGATCGTGCTGGCCGGCTACCTGCGCATGGTGCCGTCGGAGGTGACGCGCAGCTTTCGCGGGCGGATCGTCAACATCCACCCCGCCCTGCTCCCCGCCTTTGGGGGACCCGGGATGTACGGCCACCATGTGCACGAGGCCGTCGTGGCCCGCGGTGCGCGCATCAGCGGCGCCACGGTGCACTTCGTGGATGAAGAGTACGACCACGGCCCGATCATCGCCCAGTGGCCCGTTCCGGTCCTGCCGACCGACGACGCCGACATGGTCGCGCGCCGCGTCCTCGCGGTGGAGCACGCGCTCTATCCGCGCGTGGTGCAGCAACTCGCGGCCGGCGTCATCTCGTTAGGTGACGACGGACGCGTGCTGGGCGCCCCGGGACACCTCGCCCCCACGCACTTCGCGTTGCGCGCCGATCCCGGCGCCGCCGCGGAGGGCATCTCTGCCTTGCTCGGGTGACGCTCGACGCGCCGCCCGCCTCCGTTTCGCATCTCTTCGCCCTTCGCTTCACGCCTTCGCCATGCCCACCGCGCTGCTGTCCGTCTCCGACAAGTCCGGCCTCGTCGACTTCGCCCGCACCCTTGCGGCTGCCGGGTGGGACCTGGTCTCCACCGGCGGGACCTCCCGCGCCCTGCGTGACGCCGGGCTCACCGTGCGCGACGTGTCAGACGTCACGCAGTTCCCCGAGATGCTCGACGGACGCGTGAAGACATTGCACCCGGCGGTGCACGGCGGGCTGCTCGCCCGCCGCGACCTCCCCGAGCACATGGCCGCGATCGCCGAGCACCAGATCAACCCGATCGACCTCGTCTGCGTGAACCTCTATCCGTTCCGCGAGACGGCGGCCAAGCCGGGCGTGCATCCCGAGGAGGTCATCGAGAACATCGACATCGGCGGCCCCTCGATGCTGCGCTCGGCCGCCAAGAACTTCGCCGCGGTCTGGGTGGTGGTCGACCCGGCCGACTACGCACCGGTGCTCGAGGCTATCGCGTCAGAGAGCGATGACCAGACGCTGCGCCGGCGCCTGGCCGAAAAGGTCTACGCCCACACCGCGGCGTACGACAGCGCCATCACCACCTGGTTCGCACAACAGCGCGGCGATCGGTTTCCCGACGTCGTCCCCATCGCCGTCACGCGCAAGCAGTCGTTGCGCTACGGGGAGAACCCGGGGCAGGAGGCGGCGTTCTACATCGAACGCTCCGGCGACGGGCTGGCCGGGCTGGTGCAGAAGGGAGGGAAGGAACTCTCGTTCAACAATTTCCTCGACCTCGAAGGCGCGCTGCTCGCCACCGATCCGTTCGCGGGTGAGGCGGCGTGCGCGATCATCAAGCACACCACCCCCTGCGGACTGGCCACGGGGACCAGCGCGCTCGACGCCTATCAGAAGGCGCTGGCCTGCGATCCGGTGTCGGCCTTTGGCAGCGTGATCTCGTTCACCGTACCGATCGACGCCGAGACGGCCGAGGCGATCTCGTCGCTCTTCGTGGAGTGCATCGTCTCGCCCGAGTTCAGCGAGGAGGCGGTCGAGATCCTCGGGCGCAAGAAGAACCTGCGCCTGCTGGAAGGCAGGGCCACGTGGCGCGACGGCGCACTCGACTTCAAGCGGGTGCGCGGCGGCTTCCTGCTGCAGGATCGTCCCCCCGCTTCGTTAGGCATCGGGGAGTGGAAGGTCGTCTCGCAGCGCGCCCCCACCGAGCAGGAGCGCACCGACCTCCTCTTCGCCTGGCGGGCGGTGAGCTCGGTCAAGTCCAACGCCATCGTGTTGGCCCGCGACGGCGCGACGGTGGGGATCGGCGCCGGCCAGATGTCGCGCGTCGACGCGTCGTTCATGGCCGTGCACAAGGCCAAAACGCTCGGCCTCGAGACCAAGGGGACCGTGGTGGGATCGGACGCCTTCTTCCCCTTCCGCGACTCGATCGACGTCGTGGTCGAGGCTGGGGTCACGGCGATCGTGCAGCCCGGCGGGTCGGTGCGCGACGCCGAGGTGATAGCCGCCGCCGATGAGAAGGGGATCGCGATGGTCTTCACGGGGCAACGACTCTTCCGGCACTAGCCTGCCTTCGGCAGGCTAGTGCCGGAACGTGGACGGGAAGACGGGAAGACGAGAAGACGAGATGGGGGGCGGCACCCGGGTTAGGGTGGTGCCCCCTTCCCTTTCATCGCCGTTCCCGGCGTCAGCGCTCAGCGCGCGGCTGCCTTCCACGGCCGGATGCGGGTGCGTATCCTTCGCGGCTGCATGAGGAGCGGAAATCCGGCCCGACCGGCAACGCTCCCCCACCGTCCCGTG
>CAZLLP010000161.1:0-13921 GCA_964560345.1 uncultured Gemmatimonadaceae bacterium | reverse complement strand
CGTCAGTGGGTGGGGCCGTACGGTGGGGTGTTGGCCCAAGGTGAGCACTATCGCAATCCGTTCTACCGGCGCACGGGGGTGACGCTTGGCGTCTTCGCGCACTGGTAGCCAGACGCCGCGCGAACTCGTCGCGCTCGCGCCGACCGATGGACGGCAGCGCCTCCTGGGCGAGCTGCGCGTGCGCGGTTCGCGCGGCGGCGTCATCGGCGAGCACCGGGCGATGGTCAGCGGGCGGCTCACGCCGTCGCGCGTCTTCAGCATGGTGCTGGTGCCCATCTTCCTGTCGACGATGGTCGCCCTCCTCCTGCGCCCGTTAGGCGAGGGATGGCGCCTGCTGCTCGAGCGTGTCGCGCCGTGGCTTGGCCTCACCGATCCCATCGGCTTCGCCAGCGTCTCGCTGGGGAACGTGTTCAGCTTCTACGTCCCCCACGTCACCACGCCGGCCCCGCTCCCGGGCGTCGCGCACTTCTGGATCGTGGGCGGGATGTGCGCGTTGGTGCTGGCGGTGTCGCTCGTCCTCCCGTCGCGGCTGATGCCGCTGCGCTACTACCTGCGATTCGCCACGCTCATCCAGCTCTCGAGCATCCTCTACTTCGCCATCAGGCCAGACGCGTTTCCCTACGCGCTCCCGCAATACACACTGGGCTTCCTGCAGACGGGGTGCGCGGTGCTGGTCCTCGTGCCGATGGTGCTTGGGCTGACGTTCTTCCCGTTCGACATCGCGCTCTGGCGCAAGGTGCTGCTGACGGCGATGGTCGTCGTGCATCTGGCGGTGCTGCTTCCACTGCAGGTCGTGCTGCACAGTTACGTGGTGCACCACCTGTCGCTGCTCGCCCTCCCCACGATGTTCTTCCTGTGGGGACTGCTGCTCGAGGTCTTCGTCTTCGTGGCCTTTTATGGCTGGGGGATGAGCTGGCCCGACGCCGCGCGGGCGACGCCGTCGCTGAACGGGCGTCGTGCCCCCGTTGATGCCGCGGAGGGGCGCGGACGATGATCGTCACGATCCTCACCGCGCTGCTGTGGGTGGTGGTGGCGATCCTGGTGGTGTACACCGTGCGCCACTATGTCTTCACCTTCAATCGCCTCTTCGGGCGGCACCGCCAGCCGTACGTCGATATCACCGTGGCCGAGTGGCCGCCGGTGACGGTCTTCATCCCGTGTCACAACGAAGAGCAGGTCATCCACGGGTCGATCGATGCGCTGCTCGCCGCCGACTACCCGCGCGATCGCCTGACGATCATCCCCATCGACGATCGCTCGACCGACGGCACGGGCGACATCCTGCGCGGCTATGCGGCACAATATCCGGAGTTGATCAAGCCGGTGTGGCGCACCGGCGGGACGCCGGGCAAGGCGGCGGCGCTCGCCGAGGCGAGTGCACGCGTGGGAAGCGACGTGCATCTCGTCTTTGACGCCGACTACATCCCCGGTCCCAAGCTGCTCAAGCAACTGGTCGCCCCGTTCTTCGATCCCGAAGTCGGGGCGGTGATGGGGCGCGTGGTGCCGCAGAACGTGTCGCGTTCGCTGCTCACGCGACTGCTCGATCTCGAGCGTGCCGGCGGCTACCAGGTGGACCAGCAGGCGCGCATGAACATGGGGCTGGTGCCGCAGTACGGTGGCACGGTGGGCGGCGTTCGGCGAGAGGCGCTGTCGAGCGTTGGCGGGTGGCGCACCGACACGCTGGCCGAGGACACCGACATGACCTTCCGGCTGCTGCTGCGCGGCTGGGACGTGGTGTACCAGAACCGCTCGGAGTGCTACGAAGAGGTGCCGGAGAACTGGCCGACGCGCATCCGGCAAATCCGTCGCTGGACGCACGGGCACAACCAGGCGCTGCGCCGCTACGTGAACAAGCTGCTGGCGCGCCCCAGCCACGTGTCGTGGCTGCAGGCGCTGGACGGCACGCTGCTGTTAGGGGTCTTCGCCGTCGGTCCGGTCCTCCTGTTCGGCTGGATGCTGGCGCTGGTGCTCTACTACCTCGGCTACCAGCCGTCGTCGAGCGTATTCATGGTGCTGATCGTCTCGGCGTTCAGTACGCTGGGGAACTTCGCCGCCTTCTTTGAAGTGGCGACGGCCACGCGACTCGACGGATCGCGCAATCGTGTGCGATTGCTGCCGTTCCTCTTCTTCGGCTTCCTGGTGTCGCTGATGGCGGTGTCGCAGGAGACGATCCTGCAGTTTGCCGGGCGTGGGCTCGGGTGGCGCAGCAGCAAGCGCTGGGACAAGACAGAACGGTACCGCCAGCCGCACAGCACCAACGGCGGCGGCACGGCCGGGACTGCCGGAGGCGCTGCATGAGCGTCGTGCCGTTCCTCCTCCTGCTCGCCGCCACGGCCGCGTGGATCCTCCTCCCGGTGATTCCGGCACTGCGCGAGTTGCTGCATCCCACCGACGCCGAGCCGCTGAATGCCGTGGGACATGACGCGGGGGACCTCACCGTCTTTGCCGACGGTTTTCGCGATTACCTCGCGCGGCAGCTTCCCGGTGAGGGGGGCGCGGTGGCCAGCATCGCGAGTGGTGCCGGGACGGCCGTCGCCACGAGCCCGTCCGACACCGCCGGCGCCTCCAGCGCCTCCAGCGCCTCCGGCACGCTGGGCGATGGCACGCCGTACGTGCAGCTGACGGGTGATGCATCGGCGCTGCGCGACGTGGCGCACGCCGATGGCGCCGTTCCGCGCATCGTCATTGCCGACGGTCCGCTCACGCTGCCCGGCGGGGAGACCTTCCTCCTGGAGTTCCTCGCGCGTGGCGCGCTGCACGGTGGCCCCGAGGCGATCTATCGCGCCCTGCTGGGCGAGGGCGATGTGTCGTTAGGCGATCGCTCCGAGGTGCTCCGCTGGGTGCACGCGGCGGGCGATCTCGCACTCGGCAGCGGCTGCATCGTGCACGGACGGGCGTCGGCGCTGGGGCGCATGCTGCTGGCGCCTGGGGTGACGTTCACGCGCATTCGAGCGACGCGCATTGCCGTCGTGTCGCATCAGCACGATGCGGCCCGCGCCGATACACTCGTCGATCCGCCGCTGCTCCCCCCCGTGATCAGCGGCACCGTGAAGCTTCCGGCCGGTGCCACGCGCGAGCGCGGCTACACACGCATAACCGGCGACTTCACCGTCCCCGCCGGCGGCACGCTTACCGGCGCGCTGGTCGTGACGGGGCGCCTGATGGTGGGCGATGGCGCGCGCATCGGGGGGAGCGTGAAGGTGCACGGCGACTGTGTGCTGGGCGATGACGTGGTCATCGACGGCACGCTCGTCTCGCGGCGCGGCGTCACGACGGGAGCGCGCTGCTCCATCCGCGGATCGCTGGCCGCGGAGCGTGATGTGACGATCGGGGCGGGGAGCTGGATCGGCGGGCCGAGCCTCCCGGCGTCAGTGGCGGCCGAGACGGTCGTGCTGTACCTGGGTGTCCAGGTGTTCGGCGCGGTGTCGGCGCGCCGCGGCGGGCGCGTCGGCTGACCCTTCGAGGGTCGCCCTTCGGCGCGTGAATCACACGCGCCCCGGCTGAATCGGCCGCGCGACGAACGAAAATGGCCATCGCAGGCCCCCCCAAGTTCCGCCCCAATCTGACCTGTGGACGTCGAGCAGCGAACTGGGCTGCGAGTGTCGATCAGCCGCCACTCCCGCAAAGTGCGCAAGCACAACATGCCGATCGAACCGGGCAATCTGCCAAGATGTTGATATTCAATGGCTTGCGCGGATGCCCCGTGGGGGAGGTTCCTCGCGCCCCAGTCAGGGGGCCTTTCAATAGAAGGGGGAGCTTTGGGGACGGCCGAGGCACACGGCTTGCCTATCATGGAATGTGACCTGGCTCACCAATCGTGTGATCCGCGAGGGTGAGAGGGAGGAGAGGGTGGTGATGGGACGGGGACGGGAGTGAGAGAGGGTGCGGCGCGCCGGATGGCGTACCGTCCGACGGTCTACGATGGAGCTTCCATGAGTACGATGACGCGTGCCCTTCGGGGCGCAGTGACCACTGCCACCACCGCGGCGCTGCTGGCGGCGATCCCGACCGGGGTCGAGGCGCAGCGCACCGTGTACCCCGGTGGACCGTGGGTCAGCGACGTGCGCGGTTCGGGTGGCCTGGCGCAGATCACCGGGACCAACCCACGCAACGGCAACGGGTCGCTCGAGCTCTCCGTCAGCGGCAATCTGGCCGACTGGGGATGGTTCAACCTGTTCTCCGGCAATCCGGCGACGACGCAGGGGTGGGGGCAGCTCGCGCAGCTCACGCAGGTCGGCTTCGACTGGTATCGCGTGGCGATGGCGCCGACGGGTGATGCGCCGTGGGAGGCGCAGTCGCCGGCGTTGCGCCTGTATGTGCGCAGCGGGACCATCGCGGCCCCGGTCTACAGCGAGTTGGTGTGGGAGCGCTGGTACACGCTGGCCCAGCCGGCGCCGACCAACCAGTGGGTCTCGGAGAACGCCACCAATCAGATGTTCTGGCGCTTCGTGACGGGCTCGGGCTACACCATCAACGATTGCAGCGACCCGGCCGGGATCACGCCTGGCGTTCCGCTCAAGACGGCGTCGCCGTCGACGTGGGGGAACGGCTCCAACTGCTACGCGTTAGGCGACGCGGTGGTCTACGGGATCGGGATCGGCGTGGGGAGCAACTGGCCGCATGCGTACAAGGCGTTCGCCGACAACGTGACGCTCGGCTTCAACAACGACCCGGCGTTGACGGTGCACGACAACTTCGAACTGCAGACCAGCGTGACGCCGGAGCCGGCCACCATGATCCTGCTCGGCAGCGGGCTTGCCGGGATCGGTGGGGCGATGGCGCGCCGCCGTCGCCGGACGGGGCGCGACGCCTCGGCCTAACACGGTTCAGCATCGCAGGAGTGGCGGGGTCCGGGCTGGGGAGCTCGGGCCCCGTCGCCTTTCTGTGTGCCGGTCCATCGCGAACGTCCATCGCGAACGTCCATCGCGATTCTCATCCCGATCCACGGTGCGCACGCAACCGCACCCGCCACCGCGAGCAGATCTCGAGCGTCATCGGGCGGGTCATCGCGTGCCTCGTCGTGAGCCTCGTCGTGAGCCTCGTCGTGAGCCTCGTCGTGAGCCTCGTCGTGAACGCGACGGGTAGCGGTCGAGTACCTCGCCGCGAGACGCGATGTGAGCTCGGCACGCGAATCGCCACCGGAGCATGTCGTCGCGCGTACCCTCGTCCCGTCCGCGATCCACGTTGTCGTCAGGACCACGGACGAATAGGACTCGCGGACATAGCGAGCGCCGTCGAACGAGCGCCGCTCCTTCTGCGATGCGTTCGACGGCGCCGCGCCACGATGCGACGCCGTCCGTACCATCGGTACCGTCGACGACGGTGCGTATCGCCGACCGTCGGCAGCGCGCCGACCATGCATCGACGCGCACGAGTGGACGGCGATCGAAGGCTCGCGGGGCGTTCGGTGGGCGCCCGAATGTCCCGCGAGACATTCGCGACGGTCGAAAAAACTCGCCGGAATCACGGCCGACACCGCCAACTGACGGGGGGCGAGCGCCCGCGATGGGTGTTGCCCGGACGGGCGATCGGGAGCGACGGAGCGCCCGGATGGTCACGGGTGGCGCCCTTCGCGTGCGCCGCCGCCGATCAGCGTTAGGCAGCGTTTTCCCTAGGGAAGTCGACGTTAGGCGCCGCATTGCGGCTGCCGGACCTCCCGGAAACGACGCGGCACCAGGATCCCCGGAGACCCTGGTGCCGCATACGTTCGTTCGGGCGGTTGACTTCCCCGCCTGCGTAATTGTAAGACGGTTCGCGCAATTGCGCGAGTCCATCCTGCCATCTCGTGCCGACCTCGCGGTGACTGCATCGACAGCACCAGGCGTGACCGCGCACGCACTCTGCATCGGTGAAGAGACGATCCATGCATCGCGCGGGAAACCCGCTCCCAACACTTTGCGACGCGACGCCGCGAGACCTTCGCACACCGTCCACCGCCCTCCGCCCCGATGCTCCGCCCCAGGATGGGGCATGCTCCCGCGCGTTGCAGGTGACGGTTTCTAGGGAGAGAAGTAGAGGTCGGCGAGCGCATCGGCGATGTCCCACGGCGCCGAGTCGGTGCGGTTGGTCAGGACGACGATCGTCAGTCCGTCATCGGGAAATCGCGAGACGGCGTTGGTGAACCCACGTGTCTCCCCATGATGGCGCAGCCGAGCATGCCCCTTGTAGCGCTCCACGAACCATCCGAAGCCGTACTCGGTCGGCGTCCCGTTGTTGAGGACGTACGCCGTGGTCGTCGCGCGCCAGAGCGAATCGCCCACCAGCGGTGCGCGCGAAAGCGACGTGTGCCATCGCGCGAGGTCGTCGATGGACGAGTAGACGCCGCCATCACCCAGCACCGCCGAAGTATTGCTCTGATCGGTGCGCGTCACGGTGTCGCCGTGCACCGTGTACCCCCACGCACGGCGCGGGACCACGCTGCGCCCTTCTTCATGCGCGTAGGTGTCCCGCATCTCCAGCGGGAGGAAGATCCGCTCACGCAGCACGTCGGCGAAGCGTGCGCCGCTCACCCGCTCCACGATGAGGGCGAGCAGGGCATACGCGGTATTCGAATAGCGCCACGCACTCCCCGGCGCGAAGTAGAGACTCTCGGCGCGCGTACTCACGAGGGTGAGCGCATCGGCATCGCTCACCTGGCGCACCTGCGTATCGGGGACGAACGCCTCGTAGTCCCACAACCCCGACGTATGCGTGAGCAGGTGGCGAACGGTGACATCGCGTGCGTAGGCCGGGAGCTCAGGGAGGAGTTCGCGCGCCTTGGCATCGAGCGAGAGCTTGCCGTCGCGCACGAGCAGCACGATGGCGGTGGCGGTGAACTGCTTGGTGAGCGAGGCGAGTCGATAGTTGGTGGCGGGCGTGGCTGCGACCTTCGCCTCGACATCCGCCAACCCGAACGATTCCCGCAGGAGCACCGAATCGTGCCGCATCACCAGCACACTCGCGCCGGGCATGCCTGGCGCGGCAAAGCGCGCGAAGAGCGAATCGATCACCGGACGAGAGGGCGAGGACGATCGTGCGGTCGACGGTGCCGGACGTTCGCACGCAACGAGCACGAACGTGAGTGAGAGAAGGAGCGCGAGCGTGGGCGATGCGGTGGATCGAGACATGGCACTACAGACGGGAGACGGGAGACGGGAGACGGGAGATGTACCCGTGCGCACGCTGGGTGCGGACGACAACATGCGCGTGCGGGGCGCGCGGCGGAACGGTGGCGCGTCGCGGAACTGGCGTGCACGATAGGCGGTACGATGCTTTGAGCAGTCGAACGAATCACCGCGATGGAGTGAACGATGCACACCGCATGGGTGCGAGCAGCAGGGCGATCGGCGATTCTCGTGGCGAGCGGCGTGTGTGTGGGTGCGCTCGCCACCACGCCGGCCATGGCGCAGGAGCGTAACCTCACGCTCGCAGGGCGCGGCTCGATTGAAGGAGAGCGTGGCAATACGCGCGACGTGCGCGAGGTGCGGCTCACGCTCAAGGGGAACTCGGACTTTGCGGCGACGGTGGTGCTCCGCAATACGACGGTGGTGCTACGCGGCACCTGGCGCCGCCCCGGCATTGGCGCGATGGGGAACGTCGATCGTATCGAACTCAGAGAAGCCGAAGGCGCGGCGGTGCGCGGCGAGGGGACGCTCGCATACGCCGATCGCGACGCGATGATGCCTCGGCGCCTCTCGCTCGCGTGGAGCGGGCGCGCAGGGAGCTATCGCCTCGAGGTCGAGGATCGCGACCTGTCGGATACGGACGATCGTCCTGATCGTCCCGGACGCCCTGGTCGTCCCGGAAGGCCGGGGGACTGGAGCGCGGGGGCGGGCTCTCAGGTGTATCGCAACATCGACGCGCGCGCGCAGGGCGATGGCTTCGCCCGCATGTCGGGGGTGCGTGGTGGTGCCTTCTCGATCGTGCGAGCGCGAATCGGTACCGGCGGCGACGTGGTGCTCGAAGTCGACGAGCCGACGCGTGGCGAGATTCGCGGTCGCGTGCGCCGGGTGCAGGGGCGGCGCGTGGAGGTGAGCGTGAGCGCGATCTTCGGTTACACCGCCACCGGGACGCTCACCGTGCAGCTTCGCGACGCCGACGAGGTGCAACGCTTCGACGGCGAAGGGTCGGGCGAGCGCGGTTCGTGGACGCTCGACTTCAACGGACGCGGGCTGCCTAACGACTACCCCTCGGGCCCGGGGAGCGGCGGCGGACCGGGCGGCGGGAGCGGCGATGGCGCGAGCGCGCTCGATCGCGATGAGCCGGGACGCGGGACGTTGGCGCAGGACGTGGGGCCGACGCTGGAACTGTCGCGGGCTCGTGTGTCACTCGACGACAATCGCACCGGGCGCATCGTACTCGAGGCGCGGCGCGATCGCGTGACGATCGAGGGGCGCTGGACCTCCACCGGCGGACGCGTGGAGTTCGACGTGCGGCGCATCAACGATCGCCTGGCCAGCGGACGCCTCACCATTCGGCGTGAGGGACGTTCGTTCTCCACGATCGATGGTGAAGGACGCACGGGCGGCGGACGGTTCTCGCTGGTCTTCGCGGCGCGCTAGCTCGCTGATCACCAATGCAGAAGGGGCGCCAGGTGCACGATGCACCGGGCGCCCCTTCGATCGTTCGCCCCCCCGACGTGATTGGGGCAACGTGCCGTGCTACATCTTGGGACGCGGGCCGTCGAGTTCCTCGATCGTCTTGGGCGATGCGGGACGCTGCTTCTTCAATCTGGCGGCGATGCGCTCGTTCTCGGCCATCACGCGGAGCACGTTCTCACCCGCCACCTTGCGCAGGTCGGCTTCGCTCCAGCCGCGCTTGGAGAGTTCGACCAGCAACACCGGGAAGGTCGAGACGTCGCCGAGTCCGTCGGGGAGTTCGTTGCCCGTCCCATCGTAGTCGCTTCCAAGGCCGATGTGGTTGACCCCCGCCACCTTGCGGATGTACTCGACGTGATCGGCGACGTCGGCGACTGTCGCGTTCTTGAAGGGGTGCGCACGCTCCCACTCCGCCTTGTCACGACGGACGGCGGCGCTGTCGCCGGGGTGCTTCTTGAGCGACTCGTTGATCATCGCGGACTGCTCGGCCTTCCACGTGGCGACGCGCTGCGAGACGAAGCCGGGGACGAAGGCGACCATCACCACGCCGCCGTTCTTCGGCAGGCGCTTGAGGATCGAGTCGGGGACGTTGCGCGGCACGTCGGTGAGCGCACGCGCCGCCGAGTGCGAGAAGATCACCGGCGACTCGGTCACGTTGAGTGCGTCGCTCATGGTGGCCGGCGAGACGTGCGACAGGTCGACGAGCATCCCCAGGCGGTTCATCTCGCGAATCACTTCCTCGCCGAACTTGGTGAGCCCGCCGTGCAGCGCCTTGTCCTGCGCGGCGTCGGCCCAGTCGAGCGTCACGTTGTGCGTGAGCGTGAGGTAGCGCGCGCCGAGGTCGTAGTAGGCGCGCAGCGTCCCTAACGAGTTCTCGAGGACGTGCCCGCCTTCCATCCCGATGAGCGACCCGATCTTCCCGGCCGCCTTGGCCTTGCGCACGTCGGCGGCGGTGAGCGCCAGCGCAAAGGCGTCGGGATACTTGGCGACCACGCGACGGGCGATGTCAATCTGCTCGAGCTGCAAGCGCGCGTACCCCGAGTCCTTGGCCTCACCATCGACGTACACCGACCAGAACTGCCCACCGACCATCCCCTGCTTGAGGCGAGCGATGTCGGTGTTGCCCGAGGTGCGCGTGCGCAGGTCGTACGCGTCGACGTCGCGGCGGTTGGTGGCCACCTCGGAGCGGATGTAGCCGGGCAGGTCGTTGTGCCCATCGACCAGCGGCGTGGCGCGCAGGACGCGCCGCACCTTGGCCCAGTGCGCGGCGTCGGGGCCGGGCTTGTCCTGCGCGTTGGCGAGCGACGACGCGAGCGACGAGGCGAGCGAGAGTCCGGCGAGCGCGGCAAGCGCGAGGGCCGTGCGGGAACGATGCGAACGAGATGTCATGGGACGAGGTCGACCTTCACCGCGGGAGCGATGGTGGAGTAGTTGAGGGCGTTGATGGCGGCCGAGATGTAGTACGTGCCCGCAGGGAGCGGCGTGGTCGCGGCGGCGGTGGGGATGAAGTCGGTGCGTCCGGTCCAGACGAACTTGCGCGTGATGACGCCGTTGGCCGGGAAGGTGTCGATCGCGGCCGCGGTGAGCGGGATGCACAGCCGCTGGTTGTTAGGCGGGACCACCACGCGCCCCTCGGCCGAGCGTATCGTCACCTCGAACTTGCAGTCGGTGCCGTAGGCCACGAGGGCGGCGGTGGTGAGCGCGCTGGTCGCGATCACGCTGATGGTGTCGGGCTTGCCGAGCTTGAACGTCTTGGTGCTGAACGCCATGGTCAGGACGATCGGCTCATCGCCTACCTTCGGGATGAAGGGGTCCTGCGCGCACCCGAGGGTCAGTCCCGCGAAGGCGGCGATCGCGAGGAAGCGTCTGGTCATGAGCTTGATTGTAGAGGGGCGCCGCCGATTCGCCAGCGGTGCGGCGCATCAGCGACGCCCCGGCGCTCCTTTGCGACCCGCCACGCCGCCGGTTGGTTCCCCGTTGGCCAGCTCGCGACGGCTCACCCCGCCGTCGGCACGCGGCTCGTCGCCGCGTTGCGCGCTGCCGTGCACCGGCGCGTGGTCCGCGCCCACGCCGCCGCTTCAGTGCGCGGTGTTGAGGTTGTAGCGCATGATGCGCCCGTGCCGCCCCTCGCGGTCACGCTCGAGGTGGTAGACGTCGCCGGCGGGGGCGTTGGCGCTGGAAAGGACGGCGTCGATGGCGCGCCGGTCCTCGTCCGTGAGCTGCAACGTGAGCGCGGCGCGCGTGGCGTCGAGGTGCCCGGCGTGTCGCGCGCCGACGATGGCGGCGGTCACGCCCGGCTGGTCCAGCACCCAGCGGATCGCCACCGTGCCGATGCGGACCTCGTGCCGCCGCGCGATCTCATCCAGCACCTGCAGCAGCGACTGGAACGGCTCCCACCCCCCAAACTCGTCGATGATGAGCTTGTACTTGGTGAGGGAGCGGTTCTCCAGCGGTTCGGACGGTTCGTCGGCACCGAGCCACTTCTCGGAGAGGAAGCCGCCAGCCACTGCGCCAAAGGCGAGCATCCCCACGCCGTGCGACTGGCAGAGCGCGGCCATGCTGCCGGCGGCGCGACGGTCGAGCAGCGAGTACTGCAGTTGGTGCGCGACGATCGGGACGCCGGCCTCGAGAATCGCCGTGAGGTGCACGGTGTCGAAGTTGGTGACCGCCAGGTGGCGGATCTTGCCTTCGCGGCGCAGCGCGTCGAGGTAGCGCGCGGCATCGACGAGCCCCGGGATGTCGTAGTCCCACCAGTGGAACTGGACCAGGTCGAGGGCGCGAAGCCCCAGTCGTTCGCGTGAGCGATCGATGATGCGACGGATGTCGTGCGCGGTGAGCGAGGCGAGCGCTCCCAGGTCGGGGACGAACTTGGTGTGCACGCGGATCTGCTCGCCGGCGTGCTGGTGCGCGGGGCGCCACTCGCGCAGGAAGTCGCCGATGAGCGCCTCGACGCCGGTGTAGATGTCGGCGCAGTCGAACGTCGTGATCCCTGCCTCGGCAAAGGCGCGCATGTCGGCGAGGGCCTGCTCGCGCTCGACGATGCCGTGTCCGCCCGCCAGCTGCCATCCCCCCTTGATGAGGCGGGAGATACGATAGCCGGGGGCGAGGTCGGTGTGCGTGACGGACGGGGCGCTCATGTCGGCGGCGCGTGTGGCGGTTGGGCTACGGGAGCAGCGGGCATCGGGACCACGGTGACGTCGCCGTGCCGAAAGGTGCGGCGCGCGATGCGCGTGATGCGAAAGCGCCCCCCGCAATGTGGGTCGACACAGGCGATGTCGGTGTCGGTCGTTATCCAGTCGGCGGGGTGCGTTTCCCTTTGCTTGGCCGGGAGGATCGGGAGGATGCCGGCGAGCGAATAGAGCGGGAACGTCTGCCCATCGGGGAAGCGCAGGTTCTCGCCGGAGAGTTCGAACCAGTCCCCCGCCTTGTGGTTGCACACCATGGGGCGATCGGTGGCGATGACTTCCACGCGCAGGTCGTAGAGCGTGAAGCGGTCGTCGGCGTCGGACATCGTGAGCTCCGTGCGGGATGCAGGCGTGTGCGAGCGTGTGAAGGCGAGTGCAGGCGGACGTCGTGCGAGCCGTGCGCTGGCTCCTTCCCGAGGGTGGGGCGCGCTGTATGATAACGCCCGTGCGACCCCCTCTCGAATTCCACGGCCGCCTGGCCGGCGCGCTCGCCCCGTTTGTCCTCTTCCTCGCCGGCGTTGGCTGGTTGGCGCTGTCGGGGGCCCCAGACGAAAAAGGGTTCTGGCCCATCCTGCTAGCGGCGCTTGCGCTGGGGCTCGTCCTGGCGCGCGACCGCACGCAGTACAGCGAGACGGTGATCGCCGCGATGGGGGAGCCGGTGGTCATGCTGATGATCATGGCCTGGCTCCTGAGCGGTGTGCTGGGGGTGCTGCTCAACGAGTCGGGGTTCGTGCAGGCGCTGGTATGGGGGGCGCGCACGTTGCATCTGACGGGTGGCGCGTACGTCGGGGCCGCCTTCCTCATCTGCTGCATCGTGTCGACGTCGACCGGGACGAGCTTCGGGACGATCATGCTGGCCGGGCCGCTGCTCTACCCGGCCGGCGGCGCGCTCGGCGCCCCTCCCGCGGTGCTGATGGGGGCGATCCTCGCCGGTTCGACGTTCGGCGATTCGATCTCCCCCGTCTCCGACACCAGCATCGCGAGCGCCGGCTCGCAACACACCGACGTCCCCGGGACGGTGCGGGCGCGCCTCAAATACGTCGTCCCGGCGGGGCTGGTCGCACTCGTGGCCAGCGTACTGCTGGCGATGCGCAGCGCTCCCGCGTTAGGCTCGGCGGTTCCCGGAGCGGGGGGCGCTGCGGCTGACGGGGCGATGGCCGGGGGGGCGGCGGCGCTCCCGATGCTGCTCGTGCCGCTCGTCGTCATCACCATGCTGGTGCGGCGCCGGCACCTGCTCGAGGGGCTCTTTGCCGGTATCGCGCTGACGCTGGTGCTGGGCCTCGCACTCGGACTCATCGCCCCGCACAAGGTGCTCTACATCGACGCCGCGGCCTTTGGCGCCAAGGGGCTGATCATCGATGGCATCTCGCGCGGCGTGGGCGTCTCGATCTTCACCATCCTGCTCATCGGGCTGGTGGGGGCGCTGCAGGCGTCGAGTTCGGTGGAAGGGGTGCTGGCCTGGGCGCGCAGCAGCACGGTCTCGCCGCAGCGCGCCGAGGTGTGGATCGTGGCCGCAGTGTCGGTGGCGGTGCTCCTGACGACGCACTCGGTGGTGGCGATGCTCACGGTGGGCGCTTTCACTCGTGAGTTAGGGGAGCGTGCGGGGCTGAGCGCGTACCGCCGCGCCAATCTCCTCGACATGACGGTGTGCACGTATCCGTTCCTGCTCCCGTACTTCCTCCCGACGATCCTCGCCTCGAGCGCGAGTGCCAGCGGCGCCGACTTCGGAATGCCGCGCGTGTCGCCGCTGGCGGTGGGGATGATGAACACGTACGCGTGGGCGCTGGTCGTGACGGTCGCGGTGGCGATCGTGACGGGGTATGGGAGATGGGAGATGGGAGACGGGAGACGGGAGACGGGAGACGGGAGACGGGAGACGGGAGGGAACGACGGGGCTTGAGGCGCACGAGCGCTAGCCGCCCGGTTGCTACCGCCGCATTCTTGTCTCACTCGAGTCCTCTTCCTCATCGCCACCTCGCCGTTATGCGCCCTCTCCTTGCCCTTCTTGTCGCCAGCGTGCTCACGGCGCCGTGCGTGACGGCGCAGCAACCGACGCGCGACAGCTTCCTTCCGCGGGCGCGGCGGCTCATGCGCGAGGCGCCGTTCATCGACACGCACAACGATCTCTACATCGCGGGCAACACCAAGCCGGACGCCAGG
>CAZLLP010000160.1:0-14025 GCA_964560345.1 uncultured Gemmatimonadaceae bacterium | reverse complement strand
GCCGGTTGCTCGACTACGAGGCCCGGGCCGGGAACGGGCGGCGAGCCGGGCGTGCCGGGACGACGATCATCCGCCAGATCCCCGTCCCCGACGCCGACCAGGGGCCCGAACTCGCGCTCCGCCTGAGCGGGGTGCAGAAGGCGATCGAGGAAGGGCGCGCCACGGTGCCGCAGGCCGAGCGCGACCGCCTCAAGCTCACCCTGCTCCTCGAGATCTCGAAGGCGCTCACGCGCACCGTCGACGTGGCCTCGCTGCTCGAGAAGATGGTGCAGTTCACCTTCCGCCTGCTCGACGTCGGCCACGTCTCGATCCTGCTGTTCGACGACACCGAGACGCTGGTGCCGCGCATCGCGCGCACGCGCGCCGGGGTGCACGCGCCGCGCGAGATCTCGCCGACGCTGGCCAATACGGTGATCGCGCAGAAGGTCGCCGTGCTCTCCGATGTCACCGCCGACTCCACGCGTCCGACGCCCGGTGGTGGTGCGGGCGCCGCGATGGCGCGCAACGCGGCCTGCGCGCCGCTCATCGCCGGCGAAGGGCGAGTGCTCGGTGTGCTCTACGTCGATAGTCTCACGCCGACGTCGCGCGTGAGCGACGAGGATCTCGATTTCCTCGTCGCCTTTGCAGGGATCGGCGCGGTCGCGCTCGACAACATTCGCTCTGCCGATCGCAGCCGGCAGGAAGCGCGAATCCGCGACAACTTCGAGCGCTTTTTCACGCCGCACCTGGCGGCGCGCATCGCCGCCGCCCCCGAAGCGTTAGGGCTGGGGGGCGAACGGCGCATGGTGGGCGTCCTGTTTGCCGACATTCGCGGCTTCACCGAGCTGGCGGGGCGCATGGCGCCTGACGAGACGGCGCGCTTCCTCACCGAGTACTTCTCGGAGATGGTCGATGTCGTGTTCCGGCACGGCGGGACGCTCGACAAGTTCATCGGCGACGCGGTGATGGCGCAGTGGGGGGCACCGATCAGCGAGGCGGACGACGCCGACCGGGCGCTGGAAGCGGCGCTCGACATGATGCAGGAAGTCGATCGCCTCAACGCGCGGTGGCGCGACGAGGGGCGGCCGGAGATCCAGGTCGGGATCGGGCTGAGCTACGGCGAGGCCTTTGCCGGGTACCTGGGGTCGGAGCGCCGCCTCGAGTACACGATCATCGGCGATACGGTCAACACGGCGTCGCGCCTGTGCGCCTGGGCCGAGGGGGGAGAGATCCTGGTCTCGGAGGCGATGCGCGCGGCGTTCACGCGCCCGCATGCGTTGGGCGACCGGGCGCCGCTCACGCTGCGCGGCAAGGCGACGCCGGTCACCGTGTTCCGGGCCATCCGGTGAGTCGTCCCGTCCCGCAAGGGTACGTGCGCCTTGGCGTGCCGCAGGGTGAGGTGGTGGTGCACCACAAGCTGGCGGAGTCGGTGAAGGCCGTGCTCGACGGCGGGACGACGTTGTACGAGTGGGCGTCGCGCCATCCAGCGCACCGCCAGATGCAAGGGCGTCTCCCGGTATACGCGGCCCCGCTCCCGCTCGACGGGCCGCGCGTCGTGGTGCGCCACGCGCATCACGGCGGGCTGTTGGCCCCGCTCCTGCGCGACCTCTTCCTCCCGCCCACGCGGGCCCCGCTCGAACTCGTCACGTCGCTCGTGTTGTCACGCGCCGGTGTCCCCACGCCGCCGGTGGCGGCCTACGCGATCTATCGCGTGGGGGCCGTGTTGCGGCGCGCCGACGTGATGACGGTCGAACTCCCCGGGCAGGACCTGGGGGCGCTCTTGCGCAGCGCCGCCAGCGACGACGACCGCCGCCGATTGGTGGGCCCCGTCTCGGTGCTGCTGGGGGCGCTCACGCAGGCCGGGGCGTGGCACCCCGACCTCAACGTGAAGAACATCCTGCTCGTCCCCGACGACGCCGGCGAGTTGCACCCGGCGGTGCTCGACATCGACCGGATGCGCTTTGTCCCCCCCGGCGACCCCAACGTGCGCGAGGCCAACTATGAGCGCCTCAAGCGCTCGCTCACCAAGTGGCGACAGCTGCACGGGGCCGGCTTCACCGACGAGGAACTGCGCGACCTGCACGACCGCCTGATGCGCGACGAAGCGGTGCAGGCCGCCCATCGCGCCCTGGCGATGGAAGCCTACATGCCGTCGGACGAGCCATAGGTGCCGAATGAGGTGCGAATGAGTGCCGAAGCGAGGGGCGCATGATCGACGCCAAGCTCGATCGCGTGGGAATCGTCATGATGAGCGCGGTGGGCGACGCCGTGCACGTGCTCCCCGTCATCAACGCCATCAAGCGCCGACAGGCCAGCGCGCACATCACGTGGGTGCTGCAGCCCGGCCCTTCCACGCTCGTGCGCGGCCATCGCAGCATCGACGAGATCGTCATCTTCGACCGCTCGCGCGGCCGCCGCGCCTTCACCGACATCAAGCGGGAACTGGCCCAGCGCCCGTTCGACCTCGTCCTCAACCTGCAGGTGTACTTCAAGGCCGGCCTGGTCACCTCGTTCACCAAGGCGCCGGTCAAGCTCGGCTTCGACAAGGCGCGGGCGCGCGACCTCAACTGGCTCTTCACCACGCACCGCATCCCACCGCACCCGGTGGGGCAGCACGTGCAGGACCAGTATTTCGAGTTCCTGCAGGCGTTAGGCATCCCGCACGAGCCCATCGTGTGGGACCTGGGCCCTACCGATGCGGAGCGCGAGTGGCAGCGCGAGTTCTTTGCCCCGGTCGAGCGCCCCACCGCGGCGATCGTCGTGGCCACCAGCAAGCCGGAAAAGGACTGGCTCCCCGAACGCTGGGCGCAGGTGATCGACGTCCTGTACGCGGACTACGGATTGCAGCCGGTGCTCGTCGGCGGTCGGTCGGCGCGCGAACTCGCCGCCGAACAGGTCATCATGTCCAAGGCACGCCACCGCCCCATCTCGGCGCTGGGAAGCGGGCTGCGGAAGCTGGTGTCGATCCTCGACGGTTCGGCGCTCGTGCTCGCCCCCGACACCGGCCCGCTGCACATCTCGGTCGCGCTGCAACGCCCCGTCATCTCGCTCATCGGCTACACCAACCCCAAGCGCACCGGCCCCTACCGCGCCTATCGCGACCTCCTGGTCGATGCCTACGGCAATCCGGGCGAGGACTACCCCATCAGCATGGAGAATCGCACGGGCCGCATGCCGCTCATCTCCGTCGACGATGTGCTCACCAAGGTCGAGCATTGGCAGCGCACCTATGCGACGGACGGCAGCAAGGGATAGCCGCGCACCCGCTCTGGCCATTGCACCGCCGTACACCGCCTTAACATCGCGCCGTCTTGCGACGTCCAACCTCCGCGCCCATCTCTCGCCATCGAGTGCGAGAGGCAAGCGCCGCTCCCCAATACCTCCGTGGAGGACCTGTGAAACGTTCCTGGATTTCCCTTGCCGTCGCCGTCGTCGTGCTGGCCGTTGCTGCCCCGTCGGCGCACGCCCAGGGCGGACCGCCGCCGGGCGGTATGCGCGGCCCTGGCCGCATGATGGAAATGCTCATGAAGGACATCACGCTCGACGACGCCCAGAAGGCGAAGCTCGATTCCATCCAGGCCAAGTATGCGAAGGAAATGCCGCCCATGACCCCGGGCGAGCCGCCTTCGCCCGAGGCGATGACCAAGCGCCGCGAAGTGATGGCCAAGCAGCAGGATGAGATTCGCACCATCCTCACCGCCGACCAGCAGAAGGTGTACGACAAGAACCTGGCCGAGATGCGGGAACGCATGGGGCGTCGCCCCGGCAGTTGAGGCGCCACTGAGCGCGCGCGGATCGCCGCGCGCGGTCGCACGACGGGGGACGGGATCACCTGATCTCGTCCCCCGTGTGCAGTTCATCATCGCCTCTCCCGCGCCCCGTCACCGACGGGCGGCGCGACGCCTCCATGCCCGAGAAGGCCTAACGCTCCGCCTCCAGCCCGCCAACGTGGTACACCACCCCCACCTCGCGCAGCAGTCCCACCAGGCGGCCTAACGCGAGCCCCATGACGGCGTAGTAGTCGCCGTGGATGCGCTCCACCAGGATCGCGCCAAATCCCTGGATGCCGTAGGCCCCGGCCTTGTCCATCGGTTCGCCGGTCGCGACATAGTCGCGCACCTGCGCCTCGCCGAGCGGACGGAAGGTGACCTCGACCGCCTCGACCCCCGAGGCCACGTGGCCGCCGCGGGCGACGGCAACCGCGGTGTAGACCCAATGCGTGCGCCCGCTGAGCTGCCGCAGCATGCGCTCCGCATCGCCCGCGTCCGATGGCTTCCCCAGCACCTCGTCATCGATGACGACGATGGTGTCGGCGCCAATCACCACCGCGTCGGGGTGCTCGGCCGCCAGTCGTTGCGCCTTCTCGCGCGCCAGCCGCTCGGCGTGCGCCGGTGGGTGCTCGTGCGGGAGATACGACTCGTCGATGTCAGCCGGGCGGACTTCGTGCGCGATCCCGATCTGCCCGAGCAGCTCGCGGCGCCGTGGCGATTGTGAGGCAAGGATGACTCGCACGGGCATCGTCATGTCATCGCTCCAGCGGAATCGTGACCGGGCCATCGTTCACCAGTTCGACTTCCATCGAGGCGCCGAACTCCCCGGTCTCCACCGTCGTCCCGGTGGCGCGCAGCATCGCCACGAAGCGCTCGTACAGCGGAATCGCCACCTCGGGGCGCGCCGCGTCGATGAACGAGGGACGCCGCCCCTTGGAGGCGTCGCCGTACAGGGTGAACTGCGAGACCACCAGCAGGCTCCCGTTCACGTCGCCTAACGCCAGGTTCATCTTGTCCTCGGCGTCGGTGAAGACGCGGAGCCCGATGATCTTCTCGGTCATCCACTTGAGCTGCTCGTCGCCGTCGGAGTGGGTGAAGCCGACGAGCAGGACAAAGCCCTTGCCGATGCGCCCCGACACCCGCGTGGTGCCATCCGCCTCGACGATGCGCACTTCTCCGCGCGACACGCGCTGGACCACGACGCGCATCGTGCCTAACGCCCCTTGAGCCAGCGCAGGACCGCGGCGGCGCTCGTCATCCCGGCCATCGGCGCCACCCAGTAGAGCCACTGCGAGTCCCACCGCTGGCCGATGAGCGCCGGCCCGAACGAACGCGCAGGGTTCATCGAGGCGCCGGTGAGCGGCCCCCCCATCAGGACGTCGAGCGCGACGGCCATGCCGATCACCACCGCCGCGCCGCCCCCGCCCCAGCGGTCGTCGGCCGTGGCGCCGATCACCGTTGCCATCAGGACGAACGACAGCCAGAACTCGATGGCCAGCGCGGGACCGACCGCGACCGTCGGGAGCGTGGCGCCCAGGTTGGAGACGTTGCCTAACGTCGCCAGCAGCAGCAACGACCCGAACGACGCGCCGGCGCACTGTGCCACGACGTACGGCACCGCCTCGCGCACCGGGAACTTCCCCGTCGCCGCCAGCGCGACCGTCACCGCCGGGTTGATGTGCGCCCCGGAAATCCCGCCGATCGTCGCAATCAGCGCGGTGACCAGAAAGCCCCACGTCAGGGCGATCCCCGTCAGCCCCAACGCACCCTGCGCAATCACGTTCGTCATCACACAGCCGGTGCCGAGCGTGACCAGGAGGGCGGTGCCCAGCGTCTCGGCAATCAGGCGGCGGGAAAGCGGCGGCGTCTCGGACATGCCCGTTCGGGTTGAGGGAGCGGGAATGGTGACACCCGAGGCGCCGCCGCGCCAGCCTAACGGGGCTTGGTCGCCCGCACGAAGGCGCTCATCACCTTCCCTTCCACCGCCGGGATGAGCGTCTCCGGATCCAGCCCTGCCCCCACGATCAGCGCGCGCGCATCCTCGGCGCTGTAGATCCGCGTCGGCTCGATGTCGACACCGGAGAAGCCGGCCTCGCTGAGGTATCGGGCGTAGGCCCCTTCCTCCAGCGCCCCCGACACACAACCCGTGTAGAGCGCCACGCTGCGTTGCACCTCCGGCGGCAGCTCCCCGCGCAGCACCACGTCCGACACGGCAAAGCGCCCCCCGGGGCGCAGCACGCGAAACGCCTCACGCAGCACCTGCGGCTTGTCGGCCGAGAGGTTGATCACGCAGTTGGAGATGATGACATCGACGCTGTTGTCGGGGAGCGGGATGTGTTCGATCTCGCCCTTGAGGAACTCGACGTTGGTCGCGCCGGCGCGCGCCTGGTTGGCGCGTGCCAGGGCGAGCATGTCGTCGGTCATGTCCAGCCCGTACGCCTTGCCGGTGGGTCCCACGCGCCGCGCCGAGAGCAGGACGTCGATCCCGCCACCTGACCCCAGGTCGAGCACCGTCTCTCCCGGCGCCAACTCGGCCAGCGCGGTCGGGTTGCCGCACCCTAACGAGGCCAGCAGCGCCTGCGCCGGAATCCCCTCGACCTGACCGGCGTCGTACAGGTCGCTGGTGATCGGGTCCCACACCTCGCCCTCGTCGGCGCAGCACGACGGTCCGCAGCCGCACGACGCCTCCGTCCCTTCGGCCGCGGATCGTGCCGCCGCCGCGTATCGCTCGCGCACTGTGGCGCGCACGGCCTCTCCCTCGTCGAGCGTCGCACTCGCCATGGGCGCCGCGGTCGACGCGACGGCGGCGGCCGATTTCACGCGCCGGCCGAGCGGGTTGATCGCAACGTTCTCGGTGCCGCAGCATCCTGGGGCGCAGCAGGCGCCTTCGTCCTGAGTCATGGCAGTCGTCCTTGGGCTGGGCGACGTCGCAGGTCGCCGATGGTAAAGGCGACAGCGCATGTCGCCGTTGATGAGGGCGACGCGGCGCGTCGCCTGAGTTGGCGTCTTGGTCGAATCGTCAGGCCAGCGTGCGTCGCATCGCGACCGCTGAGGCAGGACATGCCTCGGCAAACTCTCGGGAACGCTGCATCGCCTCGGGGGCGGTGTCGCGCGCGGTCCGCTCGAAGCCAAACCGCGGGAAGTAGTCGGCCGCCGTCGTGGTCAGGAGCCAGACCTCACGCAAGCCCCGTTCGGTGGCCCAGCGCAGGCGATCCTGCGTGAGCGCGTCGCCCACCCCTTTCCCGCGCCACGCTGGGTCGACAACCGCCGATCGCAGCAAGCCGGCCTCGCCATAGATCTCGATCCCCTCGGCGCCAATCGCCTGGCCGTCGCACTCGGCGATCGCATACGCGTCGCCGAACTGTTCTTCGAGCCCGTCGGTCGGGAGGTGCGCTGCCGAAAGGAGGCGCTGCACAATCGCGAGGTCGTGCGCCTGTGCGGAGCGAATGGAGATGTCGTGGACGGTCATGACCTGAAGCGCTCCGCCGGTGAAAGAGTGAGAAGGGTCGAGCGTGTGCCCGGCGCCCCAAGTGCGCCGGTGCGAACTAGCAGCACTGCATCGGTTGGGGCTGTGGGCCGAGCGTGGGGCGATACACGGTAGGCTTGAGTTGCGGTACCGTTGCCCCTCCGCCCGTCACGCCCCGCGGCGCGCTTCGATCGGCGGCGATCCGCGCCTCCGTCCCGTTCTCTGCATTGAAGATCATCGATATAACTCCCCAAATAAAAACGACGACTACACCAGCGCCCCCAGCTGCGCCGACAGCCGGTCCCGCAGCGCCCCAAGCAGGTCGCGCCGCACGCGGTAGTACATCCACTGCCCCACCTTCTCCGACTCGACCAACCCGGCCTCGCGCAGGATGCGCAGGTGGTGCGAGACGGTCGGCTGCTTCACCGGGACCGAGGCTTCGAGGTCACAGACGCAGACACGCCCCTCGTTTCGCCCCAGGACGTCCAGCAACTGCAGACGCACCGGGTGCGCGAGCAACTGCAGGTCCTCTGCGAGCCGCTCGGCGTCGCGCGCCGCAATCCGCGGCCGCGCGTCCCGGTCGCAGCACCGATCCCCCAACTGTCGCTCAACGATTTCGAGAGTTCGAGCCATGGGAGGAGGATAGGAAGTCCATCGAAGTTTGTCAATATGCAGAAACCGGAGAAGAACGGAGGGGCAAAAGAAAGAAGACGAGAGCAAATGCCCTCGTCTTCTCTTTATCCCGTCTTCCCGTCTTCCCGTCTTCTCGTCTTCCCTATTCGACCGTGACCGACTTCGCCAGGTTGCGTGGCTGGTCCACGTTCGCCCCACGCTTGACCGCGACATAATACGCCAGCAGCTGCAACGGGACCGAGGCCAGGATCGGCATCAGCAGGTCGGCGGTCTCGGGGATGCGGAACTCGTAGTCGAGCATCCCTTCCAACGCATCCTCGTCGCGCGACGTCACCGCGATCACGCGTCCCTTGCGCGCCTTCACCTCGTGCACGTTGGACGTGATCTTGTCGAAGACCGAGTCGTGCGGGGCAATGAACACGACCGGCATCATCTCGTCGATGAGCGCGATCGGGCCGTGCTTCATCTCGGCCGCCGGATATCCCTCGGCGTGGATGTACGAAATTTCCTTGAGCTTGAGCGCCCCTTCGAGGGCGACCGGGAAGTTGTAGCCGCGCCCGAGGTAGAGGAAATTGCTCGCCCGCTTGTACTCCTCGGCGATGTCCTCGATTTCCTGCGCGCGTTCGAGCACTTCCTGGATCTGCGCCGGCAGTTGGCGCATCCCGGCGATGATCTCCGATCCGCGTTCCTGCGACAGCGCGCCACGCAGGCGCCCGAGCTTGAGCGTGAAGAGCAGCAGCGCGATCACCTGCGACGTGAACGCCTTGGTAGACGCCACGCCGATCTCGGGGCCGGCGTGGAGATAGATGCCGCCGTCTGCCTCACGCGCGATCGTCGACCCGACGACGTTCACCAGGCCTAGCGTGCGCGCGCCGCGCCGCTTGGCTTCGCGCATGGCCGCCAGCGTATCGGCGGTCTCACCCGACTGCGAGATGACGATGCACAGCGTCTTCTCGTCGACGATCGGATTGCGATAGCGGAATTCCGACGCGTACTCGACCTCAACCGGGATGCGGGCGAGTTCCTCGAGCATGTGCTCACCGATGAGCGCCGAGTGCCACGAGGTGCCGCAGGCGGTGATGACGATGTTGGTGAACGAGAGGAGTTCTTCGTCGCTCAGGTTGAGACCACCCAGCTTGGACGTCCCCTCGTCATCGAGCAGGCGACCGCGCATCGTGTTCTCGACCGTCTTGGGCTGCTCGAAGATCTCCTTGAGCATGAAGTGCGCGTACCCACCGCGCTCGATCTGCGCGAGGTCCCAGTCGATGTGCGCGACCTTCTTGTGGATCTCGATGGCGTTCATGTCGATGACGCGATACCCCTCGTTATCGATCACGGCCATCTCGCCATCTTCGAGGTAGACGACCTGGCGCGTGTGCGCGAGGATCGCCGAGACGTCGGAGGCGATGAAGTTTTCCTTGTCGCCGAGGCCCAGGAGGAGCGGGCTCCCCTTGCGAGCGGCGACGATCTTGTGCGAGTCGATCGAGGAGATCACGGCGATGCCGTAGGTCCCCTCCACCTGCCAGAGCGCCTCGAGCACCGCGTCCTCGAGGTTGCCGTCAAAGCACTCCTCGATGAGGTGGGCGAGCACTTCGGTGTCGGTGTCCGACACAAAGGTGTAGCCGCGCCCCTCGAGCATCTGCTTGAGGACAGTCGCGTTTTCGATGATCCCGTTATGCACCACCGCGATGGAGCCATCCTGGCTCATGTGCGGGTGGGCGTTCTTCTGGTTCGGCGGCCCGTGCGTCGCCCAGCGCGTGTGCGCGATCCCGGTCGTCCCCTCCACGGGGGTCGACACGAGCAACGACTCGAGCTTGGCGATCTTTCCGGCCTCCTTCACGGTCTTCACGCCGGCGCCATTCATGATGGCGACTCCCGCGGAGTCATACCCGCGGTACTCGAGGCGCTTGAGCCCCTCGAGCAGGAGTGGTGTGGCGACCTTAGGGCCGACGTATCCGACGATTCCGCACATGTTTTCTGTTGTGTGATTTAGGCTGACAGCGCGTCCAGCGGAGCGCGACAGCGCCGCACCAGGTCCCTCGCCCCCTCCTCCGTCGGTGCCTCGGCGATCACACGAACGATCGGCTCGGTCCCAGACGGCCTCACGTGCACCCAGCGATCGGGCCACGTAAGCCGCAATCCGTCCTGCAGGTCGATCACCGCGTCGTCGAACGTCCGACGCAACGATCCATACACCGCATCGAGCGGCGCGTTGGGCCGATCGAGCTTGTCCTTCACAATCCGATACTGCGGATACCCGGCCACAACTGCAGACAGTGTGCCGTTGGACTCATGCAACAACTGGAGGATCAGGGCGGCGGCCAGCGGCGCGTCGCGCCCGAGGTGCAGATCCGGGAGAATGACCCCGCCGTTCCCTTCTCCCCCGACGACTGCGCCGACATTTCGCATCTTCACGGCGACGTTCACTTCACCCACCGGCGCCAGTATGACCTCGCACCCTGCCTCGGCCGCGATATCGGCGACGATGCGCGAGGTGGAGAGGTTGGTCACCACCGGTCCCTTCTTCTTGGCGAGGATCACGCGCGCCGCGAGGGCCAGCGTGTAGTCCTCACCGATCGCCTTCCCTTCGTTCGAGACGAGCGCGAGGCGATCGACATCGGGGTCGGTGGCAAAGCCGACGACGGCGCCGCTCGACTTCACCAGCGCCTCGAGTTCGCCCAGGTTCTCGGCGACCGGTTCAGGGGGGCGATGGAAGCGACCGTGCGGCTCGAGGTTGATCGCGCTGACGCGGCACCCAAGCCGTTCGAGGAGCTTGGGGAATGTGGTGACGCCGGCGCCGTGGCAGGTATCGAGCGCGACATGGTACGCGCGCTGTCGAATCCCGGCGACGTCGAGAAACGGGAGGGCGAGGATCGCCTCGATGTGCCGATCGATCGCGGCGTCGTCGCTGGCGACCGAGCCGAGCTTGTCCCAAGTCGCCCTCGGAATCCCGTTCTCGAGGTAGGCACGCATCTCCGTCCCTTCGGCGGCGTCGAGAAAGAGCCCCGACGATCCGATGAACTTGAGGGCGTTCCACTCCACCGGATTGTGGCTCGCCGTGATCGCGAGCCCGCCCGCGGCGTGGTGATATTCGACCGCCATCTGCACCGTGGGGGTGGGCGCCATCCCGATATCGAGCACGTCGGCGCCGACCGACTGTAGCGCCGACACCACGGCTCGGTGGAACATTGGCCCAGACACGCGGCTGTCGCGGCCGACGATGATGACCTTGGATGCGGAACGCCGAATGGAGAACGCGCCGAAAGCGGCAGCGAATTGGCAGGCAATTTCAGGGGTCAGCGCCTCGCCAACGCGTCCACGGACGCCCGACACGCTGACCATCAGCCCTTCGAAACTCATCAATTGCTCCGAGCGAGGTGCGAGGAAAGTAGCAGCCAAGCTGTTGTATTCAAGGCACTTACGACGTGACGTACATCACAACACCTAACGAGATCCCGCGCCGTTACCCACGCGTCACATTAGCTTGCGAGCGCCAACGTCATAAAAGCCGTGCTCGCTGATGACGGCGACCCGCCCATCAGCGAAACACGATCGGTGCTCGCCGTCACCATGGCGAGCGTACCAAGGACGCTCCACGACCGCATTCTTTTCGCGCTTCGTTTCACGCCACGACGATGAGTGATCCGCTCGCCTATCTCCCGCTCGCCTTGGCGGGCGCCAATGGGACGATAAATGGTGTTCCGGTGCGACGCCTTGTGGCTGCCGGCGTGGCACTGCTGCAACGGAGCGCCCCGCTCGTACGAACGCTACACGGGCATCGCGCGGCGATCCTCCTCCCCAACTCGCCACAAGTGCTGGTCGCGTTGGCTGCGAGCGAAGGGCGTGCGGCCTGCCTGCTCTCCGAGTCGTCGACTGATGAACACGTCGCGAGCGCGATTCGGAGCGCCGACGCAACAGTCACCTTTACGATTTCTTCGCTCGCTCACCGGCTCCCGACGACCGTTGCCCGCGTGCTGCTCGACGAGGCACCCGAGCGCGCGGTGTGGATGTCGCGCGACGATTCGCGCACACTCGACCTCGCACTGCACGGGGGGCTACGCCTGGAAGGCGAGACCGATGTCGAGGGGGCAGCCGAGGAAGTGCTCGTCGCCAGCGCCTACGACGCCCTGTGCGCGGCGTTAGGCACGCCGATCACGCATCGGCGCCTGATGGCCTGCGCCAGAGCCACCGTGGCGCGCGAGCGCCTGGCGGCGCGTGACCACACGCTCGCGCTCGCCCCCTACTCGCACCTCTTCGGGCTGATCGTGGGCGGCATCGCGCCGCTCCTCGCCGGTGGTCGCGTCACAGCGCACGACGTATTGGCACCGGCAAGGGCAATCGCGATTCTCGAAGGCGAAGGGGTTTCGACGCTCGTGGCAACGCCGTCGACCTTCGCCGCACTCCTGGACGCGCTCGCGCAGCGCGGGCGCGCGCTCGACGCGCCGGTTCTCCAACGCTGTTTTGCCGGCGGCGCGGCGCTCGACGACGCGCTCGCGCGGCGATGGTATCATGAGACCGGCGTCCTGCTGCACCGCGGCGACATGCTGGGAGCCGACGGTGCCCTCGCGGCATGGGACGAAGCACCGGAGCGCCCTCAGTAGGGCTTCTCGATCGGGGGACTGGCGTTAGGGCCTAACGCACACCCATCGGCGCGAAGCCCGCGGCGTGGCTCCCTTCGCCGATCGCCGACTTGTCGATCGCCCCCGACTGCAGCGCGGTCAGGAAGGCGTCGACCACATCCGGATCGAATTGCGCCCCCGAACACCGGCGCAACTCGGCGATGGTCGCCTGCAGCGGAACCCCTGGGCGATACGGACGCTCGCTGGTCATGGCGTCAAACGTGTCGGCCACCGCGGCGATGCGCGCTTCGAGCGGGATATCGAGCCCCGCCAACCCGTCGGGAATGCCGCGACCGTCAAAGCGCTCATGATGCGATCGCACAATGCTGAGCGACATCGGCATCTCGGTGAGCAGTGGCGAGAGGATGCGCCACCCCACCACCGGATGCGTCATGATGTGCTGGTACTCGTCGTCGGTGAGCGGACCGGCCTTGTTCAACACGCTCTCGCGCACGCCGATCTTCCCGATGTCGTGCACCTTGCCGCCCAGCTCGATCTGCCGCACGACATCGGCGTCGAGTCCGAGCGTGCGCGCAATGACCGTCGAGTAGCGCGAGACGCGCAGCGAGTGGCCGTGCGTGTACGGATCCTTGACTTCGAGCGCTTCGGCGAGCGACTGGATCGAGGCGAGGAACAACTCTTCGAGACGGCGCGCCTGCACCGACACCTTCACCTCGAGCAGTTCCTGATAGTCGCGATTCTCGAGGATCAGGCGCCGTTTCTCCAGCGCCTGCCGCACGCGCGCCCTGACCTCCTCGAGGTGGAACGGCTTGGTGAGGTAATCCATCGCCCCCACCGCCAGGCAGTTCACCGCCGTGCTCACGTCGGCCACCGCGGTGATCAGCATGACCGCGGTATCGGGATAGCGCTGCCGCACCTCGCGCAGGAGCCCGATGCCGTCGAGCTCGGGCATGTGCAGGTCGGTGAGGACCAGGTGCACGGGGCGTCGAGCGAGCGAGGCCAGCGCCTCGGCGCCATTCCCCGCCTCTTCGCAGCTGAAGCCGTCGCTCTGCATGAGGCGCACAAGCACGCGCCGCAGGTGAGGCTCGTCGTCCACCACGAGGCAGCGGAGCGATTCCGGGGCGTCGAGCGCCGGAGCCGGCGCATTGGGGGTCTGCGTCATGAGTGCCTTCTAGTATCGCCCGCTCGGCGCGCCTTCATTAGCGCCGGACTGCACGCCCACGTTCCGCGTGCCGACCCGCCGTGTATCTTCACGACCTTCCCTCTCAATCGCAAACGCATGTCGCGCATCTTCGACGACGACCTCAAGTTCGCGTGCGGCACCCGCGCCGTTCACGCCGGGCAGCGCCCCGATCCCACCTCGGGCGCCATCATGACCCCCATCTTCCAGACGTCCACCTACGCACAGGAAGCGCTGGGACGCAACAAGGGTTACGAGTACGCCCGCGGCAAGAATCCCACACGCGAAGCACTGGAACGCAATATCGCGTCGCTGGAAGGTGGCACCCATGGCTTCGCCTTCGCCAGCGGGATGGGGACCGTCGACTCGATCATGACGCTCTTCAAATCCGGCGACCGCATTCTTTGCCCGGACAAC
>CAZLLP010000159.1:0-14069 GCA_964560345.1 uncultured Gemmatimonadaceae bacterium | reverse complement strand
GCGGCGCGCGACGGTGGTCTTTCCCGAACCCGAGAGACCTGTAAACCAGACGGTGACTCCTCTGCTCATTGCATTACCGGTATGAGGGTGCAAGATGGAGAATTCGTAGTGGTTCCGGCTGCTTGCTGCCGTTTTGCTATGGTAAGAATCGAGCCGGGAAGGGGCGATCACGGATGCAGACTGTCGGGACCCGCCCGACGGAACATTGCGCCCGGGCCCCCCGGGTCGTCTCTTCGTAGTCCTGATCTTGCAATACCATCGCCGTCAGGAAATGCTCGCTCCCGACCGTCCACTCGGCTGCTCAGCCGCGGGAAGAGGATCGGGGTGGCGGGAGCGGTTCGACGACCCCACTGGAGACTCAACGCGTGTATATCGGCCCCGATTCACTCATGCCGATCGCCTCGGTGTTTGCGGCGATCGCTGGTTTCTTCCTGATGTTCTGGCGGCGTGTGGTGGGGGCAATGCGGTTCATGCTGTCCAAGTTCTCGAAGAAGTCGTAGTCTGCGGTCCGAAGCACCCGTGGGGCGATCGCCGCTGCGGATCCTGCGCGTCGCCGCCATCGCGGCCATCTTCGCCGGCGCGGCCCACGCGCTCATCATGGGCGTGCGGAGCCTCGGGCTCGGACAGTTCATCTGGTCCAGTCGCGACGTGGTGTGGATGGCGCCGGCCGGCTACCTCCTGGTCTTTGGCGCCCTCGCGATCCCGCTGGCGCTCCTGGCGGCGCTCAAGCCGCGATGGCTGCCGCAGGGCGTGGTGGTGTTCGTCTTTGCGACCGCCGCCGCCTTTTCCGTCGCCCTCCTCTTTCCGCGCATTCACCATCTCGCGTCGCTTTTTGTCGCGATCGGGATCGGCGTGCGGGCGGCGCAGGCCTCACGCGAGCCTGACGGACGCGCTCCGCGCCTCGCGCGCACCAGCGCGATCGGGGTCGCCGCAGCGCTCCTGATCGTGTCCGTCGGGATGCGTGCCAATCGGGCCTGGCGCGACCACGCGGCGTGGCGCCAGTTGCCGCCGTCTGCCGAGGGGGCGCCCAACGTCCTGTACATCATCCTCGACACGGTTCGCGCGCGCAGCCTGAGTCTCTACGGCTACGCACGAAACACCTCACCCCAGATGACGCGCCTCGCCGCCGAAGGGGTGACGTTCGACTACGCCTTCGCCACGTCGTCCTGGACCCTGCCGTCGCACGGGTCGCTGATGACGGGCGTGGACGCGAAGGACCTGTCTGCGGCCTGGTTCATCCCGCTCGACGACTCCACGCCGACGCTCGCCGAGCAGATGTCGGCTCGCGGATATCGCACCGGCGGCTTTGTGGCCAACCACGTCTACACGGCGTGGGAGTCGGGACTCGCGCGCGGCTTTCACACCTACGAGGACTATCGCCTCACGCTCAAGCAGGTGCTGCTCAGCACCTCGCTGATGCAGACCGAGATTGCCTCGGAGCTGAGTGCGGCACGGCGGTGGCCGGCGCGCTGGGCCGCACTGCGGGGCTTCAACTTCCAGGTGCATCCGGCGTTCTACAGCGATCGCAAGCCGGCGGCGCGCGTGGTGGATGAGTTCCTCGACTGGGAAAAGATTGGCGGACCACACCCGTACTTCGCCTTCCTCAACTTCTTCGATCCGCACGAGCCGTACGAACCGCCGGGGCGCTTCCGCACGATGTTCAACGACGGAAAGACGCCCGAGGATCTGTACGACGGCTCGCTGGCGTACCTCGACCAGGAGCTGGGGCGTCTCGCCGACACGCTGCGGCAGCGCGGGACGCTCGACCGCACGATCGTGGTCATCGTCGGCGATCACGGTGAGCACCTGGGCGATCACGGCATCTGGGGGCACAGCAACAGCCTGTACGAACAGCTCCTGCGCGTTCCGCTCATCGTGCGCTATCCCGCCAGCGTCCCCAGCGGGGTGCGCGTGCAGCAGTCGGTGTCGCTGCGCGACCTTCCGGCGACGGTGCTGTCGCTCGCCGACCGCGCGGCCAAACCGTCCCTTCCTGGCGTCTCGCTGGCGGGGGCGTGGGGGGCGAGCGACTTCCGTGGCAGCGACATCCTGGCCGAGTTGCGCGTGGCGGGGCGACGCAAGGTGCCACCCGGGCCGTCACGCTTTGGTGACCTGCACTCCGTCGTGCGCGACTCGCTGCACTACATCAGGAATGGTGACGGATCGGAGGAGCTGTACAACGTGCTGCGCGACTCGGAGGAGCTGACGAATCTCGCCGGGACGCGCGCCCCCGGCGATTCGTCGCTGCAGTGGCTGCGCGCGCGCGTGCCGGCCCGTTCCACGCGCTAGTCACCACTCGCCGCACGTCGTGTCGGCGAGTCGCTGTCGCTGATTAGGACGACGCGCGCAACAGCCACGCCGCGAGTGCCGAGAGGTCGTCGAAGTGCGGCACATCCGGGTCCGCGGAGGCATGCGCCCCGATGAGCGCCACTCGGCAGCCGGCGCGACGCGCCACCCCAACGTCCACATCAGGGCGATCGCCCACGTAGAGCGCGGCCGAGGGATGCACCTGCAGCGTTGCGAGCACGTGGAGGAGTCCGGCCGGGTCGGGCTTGAGCGCACCGATCTCCGGTTGCTGCGCCCAGGCGATCGCGTCGAACGCCTGCCGAATCGCCAGCGCCTCGAGCTTGGGGAGGGGGGGATAGTCGGAGAGCAGGGCGGTGCGCAGTCCGCCGTGGCGGAGTGACGCGAGAGCGCTGGCGAGCCCAGGGCGCGCGGCGGCGCGCACGGCCGGGAGCGGGGCGCGCTCGAACCAGTCGGCAATGATCGCGCGCACGACGTCCACCGGGTGCCCGGAGCGTGTGGCCGCCAGTTGCAACTGCTGGTCGGCGAGGGTCGGGGCGCGCACCCCTCGCAGCGCCTCATGCGCCCGCCGGTAGTGACGCAGCACGGCGATGGCCCGCGCGGCCTCGAACGGGCGCCGCATCCCTCGCATCACGAGGCTGGGGAGGAAGGCGCGTCGCATGCGCCGGGTGTCGTACAGCGTGCCGTCGAGATCGAAGACGACCGCGGACAGCGGCGTCACTTCGAGGCGAGGAGGAGCGTGAGGATGAAGCACGCGCCGGTGAGCCACGACACGCGGTCGCGGAGCGCGAAGGCGACCGGATCATCGTGCATGGCATCGCGCAGGGTGAAGATCCAGACGCGGGCCTGCCAGTAGATCAGGAGCGGGAGGCCCAGCCAGAGGGCATCGGGGCGTGCGTACAGGAGGAGCGCATCCTCGCTGGTGACGTACAGGCACCAGACCAGCGCCGTGGCCATCGTCGCCGCCGACCCCAAACTCAGGAGAGCATTCTGGTCGACCGGGCGATAGGCGCGACCGGGGAGGCTGTGATTGTCGTCGGCGCCGGCGGCGCGCACCTCGCGCAACTCGCGCACGCGCTTGACCAGCGCGAGCGAGAAGAAGAGGAAGATCGAGAAGGCGAGGAACCAGCGGCTCAACCGCACGTCGGCGATGACGGCGCCTCCGACCACCCGCACCGTGTACAGGCAGGCCAGCACCAGCACGTCCACCAGGAGCACTTTCTTGAGCCACGCCGAGTACGCGCTGGTGAGCACCGCGTAGGCGATGAGCGTGTAGAGGTAGAGCGGCGAGACCCACCACGCGAGCGCGAGCGCTGTGGTGGCGCACAGGACGGCCACGATGGCTGCCTGTTGCAGCGACACCTGTCCCGAGGCGATGGGGCGATGCTTCTTGCGCGGATGCTGGCGGTCGGATTCGACGTCGAGCCAGTCGTTGGTGATGTAGACCGACGACGCCATCAACGAGATGGAGGCGAATCCCGCCGCCAGGTGCGCCAGGAAGCTCGGGGTCAGTGCGACATGCCCGGCACCGGCCGGCAGTACCAGCAGGAGATTCTTCGCCCACTGGTGCGGCCGGAGCATTCGGAGCACTGGAACCATGTCGGGATCGCGAGGGGGCGCGGGTTGTGGACTGAACAGATGCAGTGCGGAGGGGGGGTGGCATATTTCGTGCCCGATAGCGACCACGACCGATGCATTCCCCCCCTCACGACGTCCCTGACACCCGCTTCGCAACGCGTCCGCCTGACGCGCTGCCCGCCGTGGCGTGGTGTGCGCTCGCGCTGGCGGGGCAGGGGTGCATTCTCGCGCTCACGCACGCCGGTCGCACCGTCGGCTACCAGCACTTCGTCCCGCTGGGCGCGGCGTCGCCCTGGCAGTGGGGTGCCGCGGCGATGCTGGTGGTGCAACTGCTGTTCGTGCTGCGCGCGCTCGCCACGCGGCGCGACGCGCTGCAGTCGACGCTACGCCTCCTGGCCCCCGGGTGGCGAACACCGGCCATCGTGGCGGCGATCGTGCTCACGAGTGCCACGCTGTCGCGTCAACCGACCGTGTACGCGCTGGAATTGCTGCTCGCGGGCGGCGTACAGCTCGTGCAGCTGGCGACGGTGGTGCTCGCCGTTGGCGCGTGGCCGGTCCGCTGGACCGAGGCCTTCGCCCGTGTATCGACACGCGTGTTAGGCGAGGGGCACACCACGCCGACGCCGGGTGGACTGGACCGGTTCGCGTGGGTCACGGCGGGCGTCGCGACGGTGGTGGCGCTGGTGCTCACGATCTTCGTGTACGAGCGGCACCCACACATCCCCGACGAGGTCGCGTATCTCGTGCAGGCGCGCTACCTCGCGCAGGGCGTGCTCGCCTTGCCGGCGCCGCCGGTGCCCGAGGCGTTCAGCCTCGACCTGATGACGCTCGACCAGCACGGCTGGTACTCGATCTTTCCCCCGGGGTGGCCGGCGATGCTCGCCATCGGCGTAAAGCTCGGGAGCGAGTGGTTCCTCAATCCCTTGCTCGCTGGCGTCAACATCCTGCTGGCCTACGTGGCGCTGCGCGCGGTCTTCCCGCTGCGCACGGCGCGCGTCACCGTCTTGCTGCTGGCGGCGTCGCCCTGGTCACAGTTCATGGCGATGAGCCTGATGTCGCACACGTTCACGCTCACCTGCATGCTGCTGGCGGCCGTGGGGGTGGCGCGACTGCGCGCCAACGGGACGGTGGCCTGGGCGCTGGCGAGCGGCGTGGCGCTGGGGATGATGAGCCTCATTCGCCCGCTCGACGCCGCCATCGTCGCCGGGCTGCTCGGGCTCTGGTCGTTAGGCGCGCGCTGGCGCGGGATCCCGCTCGTCCCGTCGGCGCTCATGACCGCCTCGGCGGCCGCGGTCGGGGCGCTCAACCTCGTCTACAATCGCGCCCTCACCGGCGACGCGCGCACCTTCCCGGTCATGCTCTACTTCGACCGGCTGTTCGGGAAGGGGAGCAACGACCTGGGTTTCGGCGCCAATCGCGACTTTGGGTGGCGCGGACTCGATCCGTTTCCCGGGCACGGTCCCATCGACGTGGTCATCAACTCGAACATGAACCTGTTCCAGGTGAACACCGAGTTGCTGGGGTGGGGGTGCGGATCGTTGGTGCTGGCGTGGTGGTTCCTCACCTCGGCGCGCAAGGAGCGCGCAGACTGGGCGATGATCGTCACCCTCGTCGCCATCGTCGCCGCGCAGAACCTGTACTGGTTCTCCGGCGGCCCCGATTTCGGGGCGCGTTACTGGTTCCTGGTGATCGTCCCGGCGCTGGTGCTGGTGGCGCGCGGGATCGAGGGGGCCGACACGGTCGTGCGCCGTGCCGGGGCGCGCAGCGGAGTCCTGGAGCCGGCGTTGCTGCTGACGTGCATCGCCCTGCTCACCTTCGGGCCTTGGCGCGCGGTGGACAAGTACTATCACTACCGCGGCATGCGTCCCGACATCCGCACGCTGCAGGCGCAACGCAACTTTGGCGGCGCGCTGGTCCTCGTGCGCGGCAACCGCCACCCCGACTATCACTCGGCGGCGGTCTACAACGCGGTGCCGCTGGGCGATCCGCGTCGCCCGATCTACGCCTGGGATCGCGGCGCGAGTGAGCGCGCCAAGCTGGTGGCCGCCTATCCCGATCGCACGGTGTGGATCGTGGACGGGCCGTCGATCACCGGGGGTGCCTTCCGCGTGCAGGCGGGACCGCTCACCGCCGCCCAGGCGCTGGCCCTCCCCTGACGACGAAGGTCGCCCCGCATGGTGGGCGACCTTGGTGATGCCGTCGGTTGGCGCGCGACGGGCCTAACGATACCCCAGTCGCTGCATCCCGGTCACGTACTTGGAACTCTTCGTGATCAGGAACGGAAAGACGTTGGTGATGAACTCCGCCTCGGTGTCGTGGTCCACCGCGTACTTGACCTCGACGATCGTCGTGACGTCGTCGGCCACCAGTTGGCAGGAGCGGTGACGTGGCGCTTCGGCGCTGTAGAACTCGCACTCCGAATCGATCGTCAGGCGAAAGCGTCGGTCGGCCGACTGGAAGTAGCGCCGCGAGTAGCGATTCACCAGCGTGGGGCGCAAGGCATCGGCAATCCCCATGATCGACGCCGGCGCATCCACGTCGCCCAGCCAATGGTCGAGCGATCCCAGCTCGGTGTCGGCGTGGAAGGTGAGCGGCGGAAGGGCGACCGACTCCTTGGTCCCCACCATGCCACGCTTGCGCTTGAGTTCGAGCACCGGTCGCGCGACGTCTCCGAACAGCGCGCCGTACCAACGCACGCGCACCTTGAGGCGGTGGCTGTGCCCCTGCACAGCGTCCCACAGCAGCCGCAACTCCGGCGTGTCGAAGTAGCAGTTGTTGACGTAGCGCTGCGTGTAGATCTCCGAGAACTGCGCCGGGTGCAGGCGCACGATGTGCTCGATGTTCGCGCGCGAGATCCCGGTGACCAGGAGCTTGCGTTCGTAGCGCCCGGTCCTGGCCAGCGGATCAGCGGCTGGCTTTGCCAAACTCAGCGCCATACAGCATGTCGGAGACGTTGGTGCGGTCGGCCGGCATGGCACGACCATCGATCTTGAGCGACGACCCCTGTTCGATGAGGTACGCGACCTTCTGTCCCTTGATCTCGAGTCCGGTGAACTCGATGATCCCCGGGCCGTATTCCGACTTCTTGCGATAGGCGGTCACCCCCACCTGCCCGCCGATGATGTGCGCGTTGCTGATCGTCATGTGCGAGCGATCCTTCGACGCAATGCCGATGGCCGCATCGCGCACGTCGATGCGCTTGGCGGTGAGCGTGCTCCCTTCGCCCGCACTGATCCCCTTGTCGCCCGCCCCCTTCACCATCACGTCCTCCACCTGCACCACGCTCCCCGACGCGTCGATGCCGTCGTTGCCGACATCGAGGAACTTCGAGTTCTTGATGGGGCCCCTCCCGAAGTCGATGTCGAGGGCGTCGGCCTGTGTGCTGTCGAAGACCACGCCATCGAGCAGGAACTCGGCCCGCATGATGTGCAGCGCGTCCTCGGAGCGGTTTTTGGAGAAGCGCGAGTTACGGATGGTGACGGGGCTCTCGTAGAACTCCGTCGCGCCGGTCATGTCCCATCCGTCCTCCTTGGCGTTGGAGAGCCCGATGAACTGGACGTAGTCGAGCGTCGACATCTCGCCCGCCTGCATGACGATGAACCCCTGGCCGGTGCGATCGGACGACTCGATGATGATCGGCTTGTCCTGCTCCCCGCGAAAGTCGATGGCCGAGCGCGAGAGGACGTTGGCCTTGTTGACAATGTCGAGCCGCGTCCCCGGGCCGGCAAAGACGCGATAGCCGGCCGGGAGCACCAGGTCGCGATCGATGCGCCAGCTTCCGGGGAGGATGGCGATGCGACGTTCCCCCTCGTCGATCTTGATGAACGGGAACGACGTGGCATTGGGCGCCAGTCGAATCACGTTGGCGTGGAGTTTTTCGACGCCGAGTCCATCGCTGGGCCAGGCGGCGGCAGGGGCGTCGTCCACCTGCGCACTCCCCACCATATGGTACCGCACGCGCAACGGCGCCTCGAGGGTGTCGTTAGGCCACGAGAAGCCGGTCGGGACGGGGAAGCGGATGGTGGTGAACTGCATCGGCTGGCTGTCATCCTTGCCGGTGAGCAGCTGCGGCGCCGACGGCAGGACGATGGTGTCGCGAACGAGTCCGGTGATGCGCAGCGGGAGGGCCTGCATGTTGGCCACTTCCATCACCAGCTCGCCCGGTGCGGCGGTGCGCAGGTAGGCCTGGACCGCCTGCGGCGGGTGCAGCGCGATGCGAATGAATTCCGCCGCGCGGCGCACCGAGTGCCAGTCGATCTCGAGCGACGGGAACTCGCGACGCAGCATGCGCAGCGACGGGTCGAGCTTGGGGGCGAGGTCGCGCTGCATCGCGTCGACGTACGCTTCCGAGCTTACGCGCTCCAGTTCGGAGACATACAGGCGGTAGAACGCCGAATCGGCAAAGAACTGCGAGATGTAGCGCCGCGACGTGGGGTCACGCCGTTCATCCATCGCCTGCAAGGCGAGCAGTCCCGGCTTGGGCGGCGTCGTGCGGTTGTACGCATCGAAGGCCACCGGTTCCAGGCGAGACGTGATCGGGTTGTAGTAGAAGCGCGCGTTAGGCCAGTTGCCCACGCCGTGCCAGGCGCTGAACAAGTCGCTCAGCGCGAAAAACGTCGCCAGCTTCTTGATGTCGAAGGCGTCGCTGACCGAGACCTGGCCGGTGCGGAACGACGACAACAACTGGATCGCGGTGAGGAACTGTCCGCGTCCCGCTGGCGTCGCCATCCACTTGGAGGTCTGGAAGGCGTCGATGTCGCTGGAGAAGTAGCCGCCGGAGCCGGCGTCGAAGCCGCGATCCTTCGGGGCCACCGACTCCTGCCGCGCGAGTTCGCCCCACAGCACGTCTTCGTTGAAGCGGATGATCGGGCCATCCTTGCGCTCGTTGTTCTCCACGAGGCGCGTTTCGAACGCTTCTTCCAGCGCGTAGAGGCCCAGGTCCTTCCCGTTGATCGTGACATCGACGAAGTCGTAGCGCAGCGCGAGCAAGCCCTCGCGACGCATCGCCTCGTGGTAGCGTTTCTCGTTGATGAAGTCGCGCGTCTGCGGATGCTGCAGCGAGAACTGCTTCATCCCGAGCACGGTGCTATCGGACCGTGCGATGATACGGAACGACCACTTGTCCCCTTCGAGGTGGTCGGTGAGGTCGCCCTTGAGACGCAACTTGACGGGAATGGTCTTCCCGGCGTAGCGCACGTTGGCGTTGACCACGTCGTTGTCGGAGACGATGAGCACCTGGCGCTTGAGCGCGATTTCGCGCTGGTGCGCCAGGTTCATGAAATCCTTGTGCTTGATGTCGATGACCAGGCGCTCGGGCGTGGTGAGCATCCCCTGCACGCGCCGCGTGACCGTGGTGATGGTGCGGGGAGACAACAGGTCGATTGCCCCGCGCACCAATCCCAGGCGATGGGCCGCGACGCCAGCGACGAAGACCGCCAGCGTGTAGCCGATCGTCATCCACCGGCGTGACGCGGCGGATCGCAGGGAGCCGAGCGCCCTGCTTCGCGTGACGCCTTCGCGCGACTTGATCTTCACGTCAGTTCCCCAGGTCCTCGAGATTCAGGAACGTGACCTTGGCCCCCGGATTGAGCGTACGAATGTCGGTGGTGGCCTGCTCCAGCTTCTTGTAGTCGTCGAAGTCCAGCTTGAACGACGCCTCGAGCAGGTTGGCCCCTTCGTCGAAGCGCGTGAGGTGCAGGTCGTTGCTGTGCTTCTCGAGCGCCCCCACCAGGGCCGCCAGCGTCAACCCGGCGGGTTGTGCCGACGATACCGTGAGGTGCAAGTGCCGCGTCTCGTCGGTACGCTCGAAACGACGCTTGGCCACCAGGATCACCGCGACCACCGCGAAGGCGATGATCGTGATCCACACCTGGTCGGCGCCAAAGCCGAGGCCGAGCGAGATGACGAGGAAGAGATAGGTCAGCTCTTCCGGCTCCTTGATGGCGGCGCGGAAGCGGACGATCGAGAGCGCGCCCACCAGGCCTAACGACAAGGCGAGCGACGACTTCACGATGGTGATGATCACCATCGTCGTCATGCCGAGCAGCACGAAGTTGCGCGCGAAGGCTCGCCGGTTGGACGGCGAGGCGCCGAAGGCGATGTACAGCCGTCCCAGGATGAAACTGAGCCCAGCCGTCAGCAGCAGGTTGATGAAGAACCCCAGCACGGGGATCTTGCCCGTCTGGGTCGCCAGGAATTGCTCCACGCGATGCTCCTATTCGGTCGAGATGGATCGGATCAGGTTGTGCGCGCGGCGTGGCCAGGACGCGCGCGGCCGGCGACAAAGCCGCCAGCAAAGACTAGGGCCAGAAGCAGGAATAGTGCCGCTAACCGCTTCGGACTCCCCACGGCAGACCACAAACGCTGCAAAATTCCCGGAGGGGCGGGCGGGGCGCTCGCCTTCCCCTTGGACGGCCCCTCTGCATCGGGGTCGACGGCCGGGGCCCGATACGCCGACGGGTCGTACAACTTCCCCGGGTCGCGCCCGGGACCAAAGGCCTGACGCCAGCGATCGGGCGAAAACGCGTCCGAGGTGAGCGCCCCGACCGTCGGCACCGTGTAGCGCACCGAGGCACCATTCACTTCGCCAAGGACGAAGCTCTCGAACTGAACGGTACGAATCAGCGAAACCGGCGTGGCCGCGGCGGTGGGCTTGTCGACCATCGCGTTGAGTGTGGCCCGGAAATAGTCGATCGAGTCGCGTACCACGTGCGTGTACATCGCCGGCCCCAGGTCACCCGAAAAGACGCCGCGCACCCCCTTCTTCACCAGCGACGGATGCACCTCGGTCCACCACGGATCGTCCGGTTCGAACCAGAGGACATGGTGCATGACGACGAAGGTGTTGGTGGCCGGCGACTGGGTGAGCGCATCCTGCACGAACTGCCGCTGCAGCGTGTCGAGGCGCAGCGTCTTGGTGAGCTTCTGCGCCGAGGGGACGGGGGCGTTCCCCGTGGGGGTGAAGGTCGTGTTGAGCAGGAGGAAGCGCGACCCGCGAAAGTCGACCGCACGCGGAAGTTTCCCGTAGCGTTCGAAGAAGACGTCGCGCGTGACCGGGTCGTGGATATCGTGGTTCCCCGGGACGCGATAGATCGGGATGCCGAGCGTCGCGAGCTTGCGGTCGACGCGCTCCCACTGGGCGATGACGGCCTTGCGATCGGTGAGCGCCTTGGGGATCGATCCCCAGATGATGTCGCCCGTCAGGAACAACAGGTCGGGCTTGAGGCGCTTGAGCTCCGCGATCACCTCGTCCAGACGCGGATACAGCTCGGGATCGCTGTTCCCGCGCATGTGCCCCACCACGGCAAAGGTGAAGCGATTGGCGCTGTCCTGCGCCGACGCCGGGCGCGCGGAACACAAGAAAAGGGCGAGCCCGGCGAGCGCCGTGGTTCGTCCGAGAAATGCGAGTCGCGCAACGCGCGATGGGGGGGCGATCATCCGTTCTCCGTTCGGTGGGTGACGCTCGTGGCGAGCGCCGTTCCACGGGCGGAAAATGGCAGTAACCATGCCACGGACCGGGAGGCAACGCCCGCCTGAGCGCCCCGAGCGCCCCCCGCGCGGCCCTCCGGGGCGTGGGGGTGGCGCACTTCCTGCGAGGCGTCGCGATTGCACGCCACACCCCCTCTCCATGACATCGACGAACGCCGGGACCTCTCACACGCCGCGCTCCACCTGGTCGGTCGCCCTGCTCGCGCTGGGCGCGGTGGCGCTGGCCCTGGCGGCGCTGTACCAGGTCTCGTTCTACCTCCGCATCCCGGTCGACCTGCTCAGCTTCGCCGAGAGCCCGTTCCTCACCGACATCATCAAGTTTCGTGAGGGGCTCCCGCTCTACACGCCGGTCGCCGACAACAACTCGTACCCCTACACGCCCGGGACGCAGATCCTGACCTACGCGATCGGGTCGGCGTTCGGGCACGGGACCGATATCCCGTTCCTGCGGTACGTGCAGTTCAGCTACGTGATACTGGCGGCGCTCTTCGCCGGGCTGTTTGCCGACGGATTGGCGCAACTCCTCATTCCCCAGGGACGACGCGGCTCCCGCGGACTCTGGCTCGCCAGCTGCACGTCGCTCCTCTTTCTCGTCGCCCTCGATCCGCGCTTCAACAACTTCGTTCACTCGCTGCATAACGACGGGCTGGCGATGCTCATCTCGATGACCGCCGCCTGGCTGGCGGTCTCGCACGCCCGCGGTGCGCGGCGGTGGCACCTGGTGGCGATGGCCCTGCTGCCCGCTTTCGCCTTTTTGGTAAAGCAGAACCAGCTCATGTGGGCCGGGCTCTTCGCGATCTACCTCTGGTTCGAGGGGACCACACCCAAGCGCTGGGTCATCGCCTATGGCGTCGCGGCCGGGGTGCTCGGTGTCGCGGTCATGGGCGCCTCGGTCCTCGTCCTCGGCGACAACTTCCGCTACTGGATCTTCGGGGCGCTGGGAGAAAAGCAGGTCTCGCTGGCGCGCAGCATCCTGCACCTCATCTGGGCCGGGCTGTACCTCACCTTCGGCCTGCTCGCCCTGGTGCGCTTCGTCCTCCCTGGACGCTCACGCGCGGCCACGGCGCTCTGGTTGATGACGGGGACGATGTTCGCCCTCACGACCTACACCAGCGGACTGGGGTGGACAGCCAATCACATGGGGCCGGCGATGATGCTGGCGACGGCGTGGTTCCTGGTCGTCGCGCGCGACGCGTGGCCCGAGTCGGTGAGTGACCGGTGGCAGGCGCTGGTGGCGCCGGTGGCCGCCGCCGGGATGGTGCTGGCGGTGATGGGAGGGCTCGGCGTCGTGCGTCTTCCGCGCAACGAGGTCTCCCCCGACCTGCCACGCTATGTGGCGGCCATCGACAAGGAGTTCGAGGGGATGGATCCCGCGACCGTCCTGCTCGACAACGGGTCGTGGCCCTACATGGCCAAGGGGATCGTCATGAAGGACCGCTCCTCGCCGGTGACGCTGCACGCGACCAACAACCAGAGCTTCATCAACCGCCCGGCGCTGGCCGAGACTATCCAGCGTATCAAGGAGCGTCGCTACCGTCGCATCCTGGCCCGCGTCATCGATACCGACCAGAGCCCGTATGACTTCCACGACCGGGGCTCGGGGGTGAAGACCGCCATTCTGGACAATTACCAGATTGTGCGGCGAATTCCGGGGGTGGCCGGGGTCCAGATCTGGTGGCCGCTCAACCTCCTGTCCGAAGTCGTGGTGCTGGAGCCACGCTCGGCCGCCGCACCGTCCCCGACCGCTCCCACCACGCCCGGCGAATAGGGGCGATGGAGGAGGGCCCCCGCTTTGGGCACTCGGCTTGCAGATTTGGGTGGGGGACATGCAGTTCACGCGGCCCGGGCGCCAGAAAGGGCGCCGGTGCCGCAGCCGTTCGTGCCCGACTATGAGACTTTCGTGAGCGATCGACCCAGTGGATCGGGACCCGCGGGATTCCCCGCCGTGTCCTTCGTGATGCCGGCTTACAACGAAGAAGCCATCGTCGGCCAGACGGTTCGGCGGGTGCTTGGCGCGTTTGGCAACGCCGGGATCCCGCTGCAACTGGTCGTGGTCGACAATGGGTCGCGTGACCGGACCGGGGAGATCATTCGGCAGCTTGCCGCCGAGCACCCGCAAATCACCCCGGTGCGTGTCGAGCAGAACGTCGGTTACGGCTCGGGAATCCTCTCGGGGATCCCGGCGTGTGTCGCGCCGTGGGTCGGGGTGATTCCGGCCGACGGTCAGGTCGACGCCGAGGACGCCGTTCGACTCTTCGAGGATGCGGTGGCGTCGGGGCTCCCGGTGCTGGCCAAGGCGCGTCGGCGGTTCCGCATGGATGGCCCGTCGCGAAAGTTCGTGTCCATCGCCTACAACATGTTCTTCCGGTCGCTCTTTCCGGGGGTGCAGTCGATGGACATCAACGGGCTCCCCAAGCTCATGCCGCGCGACGTGATCCAGCGCATGGAGCTCACGTCCAAGCAGTGGCTGCTCGACCCCGAGATCATGATCAAGGCGCACTACATGGGCGTGCGGGTGCTCGAGTACAACTGCTTTGCGCGCATGCGCGGCAACGGATTGTCGCACGTGAAGGCGACGACGTGCTGGGAGTTCTTCGCAGCGCTGCTGCGCTTCCGCTTCTCTGGCGAGTTTTCGGCCTGGCGCCGACGCGTGGGGAACGCGCCCAAGCTTGTGGCCCCGGAAGCGCCGCGCGCGTCGCTGA
>CAZLLP010000158.1:0-14107 GCA_964560345.1 uncultured Gemmatimonadaceae bacterium | reverse complement strand
ACATCAAGCGCCACCACCCCATCCACGTGCACGGCTTCTCGCCGAGCGAGGTGGACTTCTTCGCCAAGACCTTCCGGATGGAGGCGGTCGACGTCATCCGTGAGCTGCAAAAGGCGGGGCTGGATTCCATCCCGGGCGGCGGAGGCGAGATCCTGGTGCAGCGCGTGCGCGACATCGTGGCGCCCAAGAAGGCCGGGGCCGACCGCTGGCTGGAGATCATGGAGCTGGCGCATAACGAGGGGATGAAGACATCGGTGACGATGATGTACGGCATCGGCGAGTCGCTGGCCGAGCGCATCGAGCACCTGCAGCGTGTCCGCGAGGTGCAAGCGCGCACCAAGGGGTTCACCGCGTTCATCACGTGGCCGTTGCAGCCGGAGAACACCCCGGAGATGTCGCACATGGCCAAGACCGATGCGACGGAGTACCTGCGCACGGTGGCCATGGCGCGCATCGTCCTCGACAACGTCCCCAACCTGCAGTCGAGCTGGGTGACCATGGGGATGAAGGTCGGACAGCTCGCGCTCACCTTCGGCTGCAATGACTTCGGCTCGCTGATGATCGAGGAGAATGTCGTGTCGGCGGCCAACACCACGTACCGCACCACCACCGACGAGTTGGAGCGGCTGATTCGCGACGCCGGCTTCTCGCCCGCGCGACGTCGGCAGGACTATTCGATCATCCCGGTGGGGACGCCGGTCGCGGCGTGAGCGCGTGACCGCTCGCACGGGGATCGGCTACGACTCGCACCGCTTCGCGCCGGGAGGCCCCATGCGCCTCGGCGGTGTCGACGTGCCTTCGGATGTGATCCTCGTCGGCCACTCCGACGGTGACGCCATCTGCCACGCGCTCACCGACGCCATTCTTGGCGCGGCCGCTGCGGGCGACATCGGCGAGATGTTTGCCGACACCGACCCGGCCAATCGCGGCAAGGATTCGGTCGAGATGCTCGTGGCTGCGTTAGGCCGGGTGCACGCCCTGGGGTGGACGCTGGCCAACGTCGACGTCACGGTGGTTGCCGAGCGTCCCAAGATCGGCCCGCATCGGCTGCGCATCCGGGAGCGACTCGCCCAGGCGTTGCAGCTGGAGGTCGGCGCGGTAAGCGTGAAGGGAAAGACCAACGAGGGGATGGGGTGGGTCGGGCGCGGCGAGGGGCTGGCCTGCATGGCCGTCGCCACGCTCGTCCCCGCCAACGGCTAGTCCTCCGGTGCTGCAGCTGCAAGCGCTGCTGGACTGGCTGTCCGCGCTGCCGCCGGCCACGCTCCTGGCGGCGATGGCAACCCTCGCGGCGGTGGAGAACATCTTCCCGCCGATTCCGGCAGATGTACTCGTCGCCTTTGGCGGCTTTCTCGCCGCGCGCAATCACGCGTCGCCATGGCCCGCCTTCTTCGCGGTCTGGTTAGGCAATGTGGCCGGGGCGCTGGCGATGTACGTGGCCGGCCGGCGGCTCGGCCGCGCCTGGATCGCCAAGCGCTTTCACGTCGCACCAGGGGGGCGCAACGAGGCCCGCCTTGCCGCGTGGCACGATCGCTACGGCGCGTTAGCCTTCTTCGTGACCCGTTTCCTGCCCGGCATACGCGCCATCGTACCGCCCATGTCGGGCGCGCTGCATTTCCCGCTCACGGGGCTCGCCATCGCGATCGCCGCGGCCTCGGCGATCTGGTACGGGGCCATCACCTGGCTCGCCTTCACCGCCGGCAACAACTGGGACGTCCTCGCGCAGCAGGTGGGAAAGCTGGGGAAGTGGACAGGCATCGTGGCGGTGCTCGTGGTGCTTGCGGCAGGCGCGGGGGCATGGCTGGCGCTGCGGCGATCCCGCGGGCGCGAGCCGCGCTAGGCGCGCGATGACCGAGCAATGACCGAGCGATGACCGAGTCGCTTGCTCCTGACGACGTCGTCCGCGCGTTCTACCTCGAACGATTCGACGACTTTCTCTCCCTCGAGCAGGGATCGTCCGATCGCACACGCGAGGCGTATGGGCGCGACGTGGCGCGTCTCGCCATCTTCGCCGTCACCAAGGGGGTTCGCGCGCCCTCCGGGCTCGATCCGCGCCTGCTGCGCGACTTCGTTTATCACCTCAAGGACCTCGGTCTTTCGCCGTCCTCGATTCGCCGCAACGTCTCGGCCGTCCGGACGTACTTCCGCTTCATGGTGGGAGAGGGGGTCGTGCAGAGCGACCCGAGCGACCGGCTCGAAATGCCGCGCCGCTGGCGCGATCTCCCCGACGTCCTCACCGTCGACGAGATCGACAAGCTGCTCGGCGCGCCGAACATCGACGACGCGATGTTCTATCGCGATCGGGCCATGCTTGAACTGGCCTACGGCGCCGGGTTGCGCGTGAGCGAGTGGATCGGGGTCGAAGTGAAGGACGTTTTCCTCGAGCAGGGGCTGGTACGGGTTTTCGGGAAGGGGGCGAAGGAGCGCCTGGTGCCGGTGGGGCGCCCAGCGGTGAGTGCCATCGACCTCTACCTGCGCGAACTTCGGCCCAAGCTGGAAAGGGGCGCGGGGAAGGGAATCCTCTTCCTGAACGCGCGGGGACAGGCGCTCTCGCGCATGGGGGCGTGGAAGATCCTCCGCAAGCACGTGGAGACCGCCGGCATCGAGAAGCACGTGTCGCCGCACACGCTGCGACACTCCTTCGCGACGCACCTGCTGGAAGGGGGCGCAGACCTGCGCGCCGTGCAGGACATGCTGGGGCACGCCGACATCTCGACGACGCAGATCTACACGCACGTGAACCGCGACTACCTGCGCACCGTCCACAAGCAGTATCATCCCAGAGGGTGACGGCGAGAATTGCTCCCGTCTCCCGTCTCCCGTCTCCCGTCTCACGCGTGCTTCTCGTCATCGACAACTACGACAGCTTCACCTACAACCTCGTCCAGTACTTCGGCGAGTTGGGGGAGACGCTGGCCGTGCATCGCAACGACGCGCTGACGGTCGACGACGTGCGCGAGATGGCCCCACACGCCATTGTGGTGTCGCCCGGACCGTGCACGCCCGCCGACGCCGGGATCAGCGTGCCCCTCATCCGGGCACTCGGGGAGCACATCCCGCTTCTGGGCGTTTGTCTGGGGCATCAGGCCATCGGCGAGGCGTACGGCGGCAAGGTCGTGCGCGCCTCTCGCGTGATGCACGGCAAGGTGTCGCAGGTGGTGCACCAGGGGACAGGGTTGTTCGCGGGGCTTCCGTCGCCCCTCGAGGTCATGCGCTATCACTCGCTCATCGTCGAGCACGAGTCGCTCCCGCAATCCCTGGCCGTGGACGCGTACGCGAGCGACATGCCCACCGAAATCCACGCCCTGCGGCACCGCGAACATCCCGTCTGGGGGGTGCAATTCCACCCCGAATCGATCCTCACGCAAGGCGGGATGGCGATGCTGCGCAACTTCCTCGCGATGGCCGACGCGTTTCACCGAACCTAACGACCTCCCGTGATCCGTCGCCTCCTGCTCGCCCTCGTCGCGGTCATCGCGGTCGGGATGGTCGTTTTCTTCACGCGCGGCGCGGCGATGGCCGACCGCTCGATGAACACGCTGCTGGCGAGTGGCCCGTTCACCGCGCCGCCGGCCGCCGACTCGCTGCTCCGCACGATCGACGTGGTCGATCTCCATGCCGACGCGCTCCTCTGGCCGCGTGACCTCCTCGAGCGGCACGAGCACGGGCACGTCGACCTGCCGCGCCTGCAGGACGGGCACGTCGCCCTGCAGGTCTTCTCCGTCGTCACCAAGACGCCGCGGGGAATCAACTACGAACGCAACTCGGCCGACACCGACAACATCACCATCCTCGCGATCGCCGAGCGGTATCCGTTTCGCGCCTGGTTCGACCTGAGTGAGCGCGCGCGTTGGCAGGGAAAGCGCTTGAAGGATGCGGTGGCGCGTTCTGCCGCACGGGGAGACTCGGCGTTGCGGCTGATTCGCTCCCGCGACGACCTGGCCGCGTTGCTCGCCGCGCGACATGCAGGCAAGGGCGTGGTCGGTGCGCTGCTCGCCACCGAAGGATTGCACCCGCTCGAGGGTCGATTGGACAACCTCGATACATTGGCCGCCGATGGATTCCGGATGTTCGGCGTCACCCACTTCTTCGACAACGAGGTCGGGGGCTCGGCACACGGCATCGCGAAGGGGGGACTCTCGGCGTTCGGCCGGCAGGTCGTGGCACGGATGGATTCGTTAGGCCTGATCATCGACGTCGCGCACGCCTCGCCGATGCTGGTGGACGACATCCTGGCGACGACGCGTCGTCCCGTGGTGGTGTCGCACGGTGGAGTGCAGGGGACCTGCCCCGGGCCGCGGAACCTGACCGACGACCAGTTGCGCCGGATCGCGGCCGGCGGCGGCGTGGTAGGCATCGGCTACTGGGACGGGGCCATCTGCGAACCGAGCGCGGCGTCGTTCGCCAAGGCCGTGGTCTACGCAATCGGGGTGGCTGGCGAGGATCACATCGCGCTCGGGTCCGACTTCGACGGAAGCACCGCCGAGCCCTTCGACGCCAGCGGGATGGGGTTGGTGGCGGCGGCGTTGCGCCGCGCGGGGCTCACGGACGCGCAGATCGGGAAGGTGATGGGGGGGAACGCCCTCCGACTCCTGGGGGAGTTGCTCCCGTCGCGCTGACGTCGCGGATCCGCGGCCGCAGCGGCGCGGGCTGCGCCGCGACGAGAAAAGACTCCACATCTGAGGTTGCCGCTGTTGGAAAAGCGGTACGGCGCGGGTTAACTTGGGTGGCGTGCCTTTTGCGAACTCGGCCGCTCCCACCCCCTCGTCTGTCCTCGCCGTCATCCCGGCGCGGCTCGGGGCGACCCGCCTCCCACGCAAGCCGCTACGCCTCCTTGGCGGGCGCCCACTCATCGTCCGCGTCTGGGAGCGCGTGTGTGCCATGAACGTCGCGGGAACGGTGGTCGTGGCGACTGATGCGCCCGAGATCGCCGCGGCGATCACCGAGGCCGGTGGAACGGCGGTGCTGACGTCCGCGTCACACCCGTCCGGAACTGACCGGATCGCCGAAGTTGCATCCCGGGTCGAGTATCGCGACTACGAGGTCATCCTCAACGTGCAGGGAGACGAGCCCTTTGTCTCCCCAGCGGCGGTGCACGGGGCGCTGTCGATGGTGACGATCGAGCGCTTTCCGCTGGGGACGGTCTCGGCGCGTGCGCACGAAGAGATCCTGGCCTCGCCTAACGTGGTGAAGGTCGTGGCGGCGGATGACGGACGGGCCCTGTACTTCTCGCGCGCCCCGATCCCCTTCCTGCGCGACGCAGGGGATGCGGCGCTGCGTGCCGGGGTGGTTCGGCAGCACCTGGGGATCTACGCCTACACGCGCGATGCACTCGCCGAGTGGGTGTCGCTCCCCGAGCATGCGCTGGAGCGTGTGGAACGACTGGAGCAATTGCGCCCGCTCGCGGCTGGCCTGGCCATGGGCGTGGCGACGATCGATGAACCGCCTCCGGGCGGTGTGGATACCGAAGACGACCTGCTCCGCGCCAACGCGCGGTGGAATGACCTTTACGCCGGACGGCGCTGATGACCACGAATGTGACTCCCAACCAGGCGACCCGCTTCATCTTCGTCACCGGCGGCGTGGTGTCGTCGCTGGGCAAGGGAATCGCGGCCGCATCGTTAGGCCGGCTCCTGGTGGAGCGCGGCCTGCGGGTGTCGATCATGAAGTTCGACCCGTACCTCAACGTCGACCCCGGGACGATGTCGCCGTTCCAGCACGGCGAAGTCTTCGTCACCGACGACGGTGCCGAGACCGACCTGGACCTCGGGCACTACGAGCGCTTCATCGACCGATCGCTCTCACAGCTCAACAACGTCACGACGGGACGCATCTACCTGAACGTGATCACCAAGGAGCGGCGCGGGGAGTACCTCGGCTCCACGGTGCAGGTCATCCCGCACATCTCCGACGAGATCAAGTCGCACATCAAGCGGCTGGCGCCCGGAAACGACGTGGTGATCGTGGAGATTGGCGGGACGGTCGGTGACATCGAGTCGCAGCCGTTCCTCGAGGCGATCCGCCAGTTCCGGCAGGAAGTGGGGAAGCAGAACGCGATGTTCATCCACCTCACGCTCGTCCCCTACATCGCGGCAGCCGGCGAGGTCAAGACGAAGCCGACGCAGCATTCCGTGCGCGAGCTGATGGAGATCGGGATCCAGCCCGACGTCCTCATCTGCCGCACCGAGCGGCCGTTGTCGGAGGACGTGAAGCGCAAGATCGCGCTCTTCTGCAACGTGGAGTTCGGCAATGTCATCGAGAGCCCCGACGTCCCCTCGATCTACCAGATCCCGCTGGAGTTCTCGGCACAGGGGCTCGACGAGCGGGTCATGCAACGACTCAACCTGCAGGGGCGTGAGCCCGACCTCACGGCGTGGCGCGCGATGGTGCAGCGCGTCGTGCAGCCGCGCGACCGTGTGCGCATCGCGGTCGTCGGCAAGTACACACAGTTTGTCGACAGCTACAAGAGCGTGCAGGAAGCGCTCATCCATGGCGGCATTGCGAACGACGTCGGCATCGATATCGCCTGGACGTCGAGCGACCTGTTCACCAGTCCGGAGAAGGCGCGCGAGATCCTGCGCGACTACCACGGCCTCCTGGTCCCCGGCGGCTTCGGTGTCCGCGGCGTCGAGGGGATGGTGGAAGCAATTCGTGCGGCGCGCGAACTGCGCATCCCGTTCTTCGGGATCTGCCTCGGCATGCAGGTGGCCATCATCGAGTTTGCGCGCGACGTGCTCAAGCTCGCCGACTCTCACTCCAGCGAATTCGCCCCCGAGTGCGAGCATCCGGTCATCGCGATGATGGAAGAGCAGAAGCATGTCACCGACATGGGCGGGACGATGCGATTGGGCGCGTATCCGTGCCGCCTGGCGCGCGGGACCAAGGCCGCCGAGATCTACGGGGTCCCCGAGGTCAGCGAGCGGCACCGGCATCGCTATGAGGTGTCCAACGCCTATCGCGAGGCGTTCGTCGAGCACGGCATGCGCCTGAGCGGGCTGTCACCCGATGGCTCACTGGTCGAGATCGTGGAGCTCGCCGACCATCCGTGGTTTGTCGGCTGCCAGTTCCATCCCGAACTGCAGTCGCGCCCGACGCGCCCGCATCCCCTCTTTGCGGCGTTTGTCGCCGCGGCGTCGACGCGCCGCCGCGCCGAGGCGCGCACCACGACGACGCAGGCCCTGGTCGAGGCAGCGGACTGACGATGCTTGCTGGCTTCCCGACGGACCGACTGTTCCTGATCGCTGGCCCCTGCGTTCTCGAATACGAAGCGCTCAACCTCCGCGTGGCCGAACATCTCGCCACGCTGGCCCCGCTCGTTCCGGGCGGGATCATCTTCAAGGCGTCGTTCGACAAGGCCAACCGCTCCAACCCTGGCGCGGCCCGTGGCCCTGGCCTCGATGAGGGGTTGGCCAAACTGGCGCGCGTGCGTGAAGTCACCGGACTTCCCGTGCTCACCGACGTGCACCTGCCGGACCAATGCGCGGCGGTGGGCGAAGTGGTCGACGTCCTGCAGATCCCTGCCTTCCTCTGCCGACAGACCGACCTGCTCGTTGCGGCCGGCGCCACCGGTCGACCCGTGAACATCAAGAAGGGGCAGTGGATGCACCCCGAGGGGATGAAGGGCGCCGTGAAGAAAGTCGCGGGTGCCCGTCCGGGCGCCGCTGAACTTCCCGACTCCCGCCTCCCGTCTTCCGTCTCGAGTATTGCCACCACCGAACGCGGCTCATTCTTCGGCTACGGCGATCTCGTGGTCGACATGCGGAGCTTCAGCCGCATGCGCGATGCGACCGGCACACCCGTGATCTTCGACGGCACGCACAGCGTGCAGCAGCCGGGGAAGGGGGAGGGTGGCGCGAGCGGCGGATTGCGCGAGTTCATCCCTTCGCTCACGCTGGCGGCGATTGCAGCTGGCGCGGATGGGCTCTTCCTCGAGACGCACCCCGACCCCGATCATGCCCCGAGCGACGGGCCCAACATGCTCCCGTTAGGCTCGCTCGAGGCGCTGATTCGTCGGGCCGTCGCGGTCTGGGAGGCGCGCCGATGATCGGCTTCGGCGCACATTCCGACACCCCGCTCACCCCGGCCGGCGTCCCGTATCTCAGCCCCGAGGACGCCAAGCGCGTGCGGTTTGTCGGGCTCGACGTCGATGGCGTCCTCACCGACGGCGGCATCTACCTCGGCGACGTCGCGGGGTCGCGCTTCGAGACCAAGCGCTACGAGATCCAGGACGGACTCGGCATCAAGATGCTCCAGAAGGCCGGCATCGTCGTCGCGATCATCACCGGTCGCGTCTCCGAGAGTGTCGCGCTGCGCGCCGCCGAGCTGGGCGTCGATGAACTCGTTCAGGACCCGCACGCACGCAAGCTTCCGGCGCTGCGCCGCCTCGTGGATGCGCGCGGCATTGCCCTCAACGAAGTGGCCTTCGTGGGCGACGACCTCCCCGATCTCGGGGTGCTGCGCGTCGTTGGGCTTCCGGTGGTCGTGGCCAACAGCAGCGACGAGGTCTTCCGGGCGGCCAAGTTGCGCCTGTCGAGGCGCGGCGGAGACGGCGCCGTCCGCGAGTTCGCCGAACTCCTGCTCAAGGCGCGCGGCGAGTGGGACGCGCTCGTGGAATGGTACGTCGCCTCGCGCGAAGAGGAGCCCCCGGCATGACCGGTGCCGAGGCGATCGCCCTCGGGCGTCGCGTGATTCGCCTGGAGACGGAGGCGCTGGCCGAGGTCGAGCAGCGTCTCGGCGATGACTTCGCGCGCGCGGTGGACCTCATTGCCACGTCGGGCGGGCGTGTGATCGTGGCCGGCGTTGGCAAGTCGGGGCTCATCGGACGCAAGATTTCTGCGACGCTCACGTCGACGGGGACGCCCGCGACCTTCCTGCACCCTACGGAAGGATTGCATGGCGACCTCGGAATGGTGGGAAAGGACGACGTGGCGATCCTGCTCTCCAAGAGCGGAGAGAGCGAGGAGGTATTGACGCTGCTGGCGCACCTCAAGCGCTTTGGCGTGCGCACGATCGCCATCAGCGGCAACCGCGACTCCTCGCTCGGCCGCGAGTGCGACGCGAGCCTCGACGCCTGGGTGCGTGAGGAAGCGTGCCCGCACGACCTCGCGCCCACCACGAGCACGACGGCGGCGTTGGCGTTAGGCGACGCCCTCGCGGTCGTGATCCTGGAACGCAAGGGATTCCGTCGTGAGGACTTTGCCCGCTTTCATCCGGGCGGCTCGCTCGGGCGCAAGCTGCTCACTCGCGTGCGGGAGCTTATGGAACGGGAACGCCTCCCCATCCTCGCGCCCAGCGCGACGATGCGCGAGGCGATCGTCCTGCTCGCCGAGCGGCGCGGCATCGTCGTCGCGGCGGACGAGTCGAACAAGCTGCTCGGCGTCTTCACCGCCGGCGACTTCACGCGCCTCATGGAGCGCGAACGCGACCCGTTTGGGGTCCCGCTCGAGCGCGTGATGACCCGCGCCCCTCGCACGGCGCAGGCTGAGGAACTTGGCAGCGCCGTGGTGTACCGGATGGAGCAATTCGGCATCATGGCGATGCCGGTCACCGATGATACAGGAAGCGTCGTGGGCGTCGTCCACCTGCATGACCTGATGCGCGCGGGGGTCGCCTGATGCGCCGCACGTTCGTCCTCGTCTTCACGCTCGCCCTCGTGGCGGCGTGCCAGCAGGCCAGCACCACGCCGGTCGCCAAGAAGAGCGTCGTCCCCGACTCGGCCGACCAGGTCATGTACGGCGTGCGCTTCTTCCTCACCGATGGGGGACTGCGACGCGCGGAACTCGTCTCGGACACCGCCTACATGTACGACGAGAACACGCGCACGGAACTGCGCGTCGTCAACTCGACCTTCTACAAGGTGAGCGGCGAGAAGGACGCCGTCCTTACCTCCAAGACCGGCAGCTACAACATCCGCCTCGGCAGCATGGAGGCGCGCGGCAACGTGGTGGTCATCTCCACCGACGGACGCAAGCTGGAGTCGCCACACCTGCGCTACGATCCGAGCCGCAACGAGATCGCCAGCGACTCGGCCTTCACCATCACCGAGACTGGCGGGCGGGTCACGCAGGGGATCGGGTTCATCGGCGATCCGGCCCTCAACAACGTCCGCGTCCTCCGCTCCACGCGTTCGCGCGGGAGCAACCTCACCATCCCGAAGTCGTGAGTCGCCGCGGCCTGGCGCTCGGGCTCGTGGTGCTCTTCGCCGCGACCGGCTGCATTCGGTTTGGGCGGCGATCGGCGGCCCCGCGCGGTCCTGCCGTCGCCGGCCCGGCCATGCCTGTCGATTCCATTCCGCCCATCAAGATCGACTCGATCGTCACGCGCACGGCTGGCGCTCCCGCGGACTCGGCGTTTGTCCCCGCCAAGGCCCCCGGCCGTACGGCAGACAAGCCCGCCGAGCGCTGCCTGCTCGAGATTGACGGCGATCGCTCGCAGTTCATCAAGGACCCGATCTCGCAGAAGTACACCTCGTACTTCGGCGGCGGCTTCACGGGGCGCTGTCCCACGCAGGGGATCACGATCACCGCCGACTCGGCCGAGTTCTACGACCAGAACCAGCTCTACTTCCTCCTTGGCAAGGTGAAGTATCGCGAGAAGCGCGTGAACCTCGATGCCGACAAGCTGACGTATTTCCGGGCGGAAGAGCGATTGCTCGCCGAGGGAAACGTGGTCGCGGTGACGAGCGATTCGTCGACCATGATCGGGCCGCGCGCGGAGTACTTCCGGGCGGTGCGCGGCGTTCGCCTGCGGCCTCGCATGGTCGCGACGATGCGTCCGACACTCAAACTCATCGAAGCAGACTCGCTGGGGCGACGCCGCGGCGAACCGGTGGTGCTGGTGGCCGACAACATCAACGGCGAGGCCGATTCGCTGTTCGTGGCGTGGGGTAAGGTGACGATCGATCGCACCGACATGTTGGCGCGCGGCGACTCGGCCAACCTCGACAATGCCCGGCAGTACTCCCGGCTCATGAAGCAACCGTACCTCGAGAGCAAGGGAAAGGATGCGTTCACCCTGCGCGGCCTGGTGATCGACATGTTCGCGCGCAACAAGGCCGTGGAGCGCGTGGTGGCCATGGATTCGGCCATCGCGGTCAACAAGGACCTGACGCTCGCCTCGGACACCATCGATTTGCGCGTGAAGGAGAACAAGCTGCAACGCGCCTACGCGTTTGGTCCCGGGGCCGCCTCCGCCATTTCGAAGGAGCGGACGATTCTCGCCGACTCCATCGACGTGCGCATGCCCAACCAGCAGATTCGCGAGATGTACGCCGTGCGCGGCGCCTATGCCGAGTCGGATCCCGACTCCGCCAAGATCGTGTCACGCGAGCGGGACTGGTTGCGCGGCGACACGATCGTGGCACGCTTCGACTCGACCGTCGCGACCGACACGACCACACGCCCAAAGATCCGCGACCTCCTGGCCTCGGGGAGCGCGAGCTCGTTTTACCAGGTCCCGAACAACAAGGACGTGAAGAAGCCCGGTATCAACTACGTGCGCGGTCGGCAGATCATGGTCGACTTCGTCGCACAGGAGGTCCAGACGGTCACCGTCGTCGACTCGGCCTCCGGCGTCTTCCTCGAGGCCGCACCCGACTCGGTCGTCGCTCCCAAGCCCGCCCCGGGACGACGTCCCACCCGGCGCGCGCCCGCCACTACCCGCCGCCAGCCTAACGCGATCCGTCGTCCATGAACGGGGAACCCCTCTCCGCGCGCGTCCAGGCGCTCATCGAACAACGCGCTGGCGGCGACCGATCAGTCGCCTTCGGCCTCCATGCCCTCATCAGCGGGGCCGACGCCAACGGACTCTCCGAGTTCAACGACGTGGCCATTCGCTTTCGGGACGACTGGCTCGCCGCCATTCGGACGCAGGGTGGCGATGCCGACCGCGAGGCCGGTCGCCTGTCGCTCGACGAGGTCCGCGCCTTCCTGCAGCGCTCGGTCCTGCCGCGCCTCGCGGCGCAGGGGCTGATCGAATATCCCGTCCCCGGCGACCAGGACGTGGGGGCCAAGGTGCGCCTCACGCCGGCGCTCTGGAACGAGATTGCCCCGCAGCGCATCGATGTCGCCGAAACGCTGCGCCTGACCGGCGAGCACGCCACCCACTCCCACCCCACCCCAGCGTCACGACGCGCGGTGGAGCACGGCCCGCCCCCATCGGGGAGCGTGCTCGAGGCCAATGGGCTGGTGAAGGTCTACCGCAAGCGACGGGTGGTGAATGACGTCGCCGTGCGCCTGCAGCAAGGCGAGATTGTCGGGCTCCTTGGCCCGAATGGCGCCGGGAAGACGACCACGTTCTACATGATCGTCGGGCTCATCCAGCCCGAAAGCGGCTCGATCAAGCTCGATGGCGAAGAGATCACCCGCATGCCAATGTTCAAGCGCGCGCGGCGGGGGATCGGCTATCTTTCGCAGGAGCCGTCGATCTTCCGGAAGCTGACGGTCGAGGACAACATCCTCGCGATCCTTGAGACGTTGCCAATCACCAAGGAGGAGCGTCGATCACGGTTGGAAGGGTTGCTCGACGAACTGAGCATCAAGCATCTGCGACACAGCCGCGCCTACGCCTTGTCGGGCGGTGAGCGGCGGCGCCTCGAAATCACCCGGGCGCTGGTCTCGCAGCCCAAGTTCATGATGCTCGATGAGCCGTTCGCCGGCGTCGACCCTATCGCCGTCCATGACATCCAAACGATCGTGGCCGGGCTGCGACATCGCGGCATCGGGGTGCTCATCAGCGACCACAACGTGGAACAGACGCTCGATATCGTCGACAGGGCTTACATCATGTTCGACGGCCAGGTGAAGGTCTCCGGAACCGTACGCGACCTCGTCTTCGACGACGAGGTGTCGCGCATTTACCTCGGTCCCACCCTCACCGCGCGCCTCCGTTCCCGCTTCTCCGCCGAGCAGGAGGGTGGGGAAGGCATGCACTTCGCGCCGCAGGCCGCCCCGCCCACAGCCCCGTCAGCCGCTGTGTCGCCCGCCGTGACGTCGTCGCCGGCCGCAACGATGGAGGAGATCCGGGACGCCCTCGCCGATGAGTATCCGAGTCGCGTCGCCGGGCTGGCGAGCAACGAGGAGCTGCCCGAATGAGAACAGGGCTTGGCCAGCATACGTCCCTTCGGCAGGAGCTGAAGATCAATCCTCGCCTCTATCAGGCGATGGATCTGCTCTACATGCCCCTGCTGGACCTGCAGCAGCACCTCAAGCAGGAGCTCCTCAACAATCCGTTCCTCGAGATGACCGAGCCGGATGAAGAGGACTCGGAGGAGGAGGAGGAGCGCGAGGGAGAAGAGGGACCGGTCGACCTGGCCGAGCCGGAAACGGCCCCTCCCGAGGAGCGCGAAGCGGTCAACAACGACACCATCGACTGGGAGGAGATCCTCCTCGATGGCTTCGAGACCGGCGGGGTGCGAGAGGAGCACGAGGAGCGCGCCGGCCACGAGCCCGGCTCGGTCCAACCACGCGCCCTGGACGCACACCCCAAGGCCCAGACCGCCCTGCTCCAGGTGCAGAAGATGGAGGCCATCGGCCACCTCACCGGCGGCATCGCCCACGACTTCAACAACCTGCTCCATGTCATCGGCGTGAACCTCGATCTGCTCTCCCGCCTCGAGAAATCGCCGCAGGCCACGCGGGTCGTCGAGGTGGCGCGCCGCACGGTGAAGCGAGGCGCGCAACTGACGGCCCAGTTGCTCGCCTTTGCCCGCGCCCAGTCGCTGCTGCCCAGCCCGACCGACGTCCACGCCCTGCTGCACGGCATGCGCGAACTGATTTCCACCTCCATCGGATCGCGCATCGAACTGCGCTTCGACCTCAATCATCCGCAGGCGGTGACGCTGCTCGACCCCAATCAGCTGGAGATGTCGGTGCTCAACCTCGCGCTCAACGCGCGCGACGCGATGCAGGACGGCGGCACGCTGACGATCTCGACACAAGAAGCGAACATCAAGCAGGACGGCGCCTTCGCGCCGGCCGTGCGCCTCACCATTGCCGACACCGGCAACGGCATACCCGCGTCGATCCAGGAAAAGGTGTTCGAGCCCTTCTTCACCACCAAACCGATGGGCAGTGGCACCGGCCTGGGACTGGCCCAGGTCTATGGTTTTGCG
>CAZLLP010000157.1:0-14264 GCA_964560345.1 uncultured Gemmatimonadaceae bacterium | reverse complement strand
AGAGCTGGGGTCAGAGCTGGGGTCAGAGCTGGGGTCAGAGCTGGGGTCAGAGCACCGCACCGACCATTGAGCACCGCCGTCCGATGCGCCAGTCTTGTCGCCGCCACGCCGACGAGGTCAGCGGCACGCCTCGGTCGAGGGTGCCCACGCGTCCCTTCTCCTCGCCTGACTCACGTGCTTCAAGGCTCGCGTTCCTTCGTCCTTCCCGTCGCGCTCCGCTCGCTTATCGCGCCGCGCGCGTTCAACGCGCTCCGCGCGTTCATTGCGCTCCGCGCGTTCATCGCGCTCGCAGCCATCGCCAGCGCGAGCCTTCCCTCAATGTCGTTCGCCCAGCGCAGCGCGACCACCGGGAAAGACTCGGCAGCTGCAACACGCCCTGTGCTGCATGGCGCCGCGCTCCTCCACCAGCCGGAAGCGATGTCGGTCGGGGTCTTCTACTACCCCGAGCAGTGGCCGCGCACGCAATGGAAGCGCGACATCGACGGGATGGCGAGGCTCGGCTTCGACTTCACGCACTACGCCGAGTTCAGCTGGACGTATCTCGAGCCCGAGGAGGGGCGTTTCGACTTTGCGTGGCTCGACGAAGCGATCGAACTCGCCAGCAAGGCGGGGTTGCGCGTGATACTCGGCACCCCCTCGGCGGCGCCGCCGAGCTGGATGGGGGATCGCTATCCGGAGGTGTATCGCGTGGACGAACGCGGCCAGCGTCACGAGCATGGCATCCGCGCCGAGGTGTCGCTGTCCAATGCGAAGTACCAGGCGTTTGTCGATCGGCTGGTGACGCGCATGGCGCAGCGCTACGGGCGCGACGCGCGCGTGTGGGGGTGGCAGGTGGACAACGAGCCGGGGACGTTCAGCGATTTCAGCGAGAGCGCGCGCCACAACTTCCAGCGCTGGCTGCGCCAGAAGTACGGGACCATCGAGGCCATGAACGCCGCGTGGGGCGGGAGTTTCTGGAGCACGCGCTACCGGACCTTTGCCGAAGTGCGGCTGCCTAACGCCGTCCTGGCCGCGGAGGACAAGCTCAGTCCACACGCGCAGCTCGACCTGGCGCGCTTCAACGCCGACGTGACCGCGCGCTTCCTGGACCGGCAGGCGGCGATCATCAAGCGGTTTGCGCGCGCCGGGCAGTGGGTCACCACCAACTACACCAACATCACCACCAGCACCGACCCACGCCGCAGCCACGGGATGGACTTCGTCACCTTCACCCTCTACCCGGTCGCCGGCAACAACATTTTGGGGGGCGACAGCTACGCCATCGGCGACCCCACGCGCTTGATGGAAGCCGCCGCGTACTATCGCCCAATCACCGGGACGTTTGGCGTGATGGAGTTGCAGCCGGGGCAGGTGAACTGGGCCTCGGTGAATCCGCAGCCCATGCCGGGGGCGGTGGGGATGTGGATGTGGCATGCCTTCGGTGCCGGCGCGTCGCTCTTGAGCACATACCGCTATCGCCACCCGCTGCGCGGGAGCGAGATGTACCACGAAGGGATCGTGGGGACCGATGGGGTCACTCTATCGGCGAGCGGGGGGGAGTTCGTGGAGACCATGCGGGCGATACAGGGGGTGCAGTCGCGCCTCGACACGACGGCCACGCTCCCCACGCGCCTGGCGGCGCGTCGCACGGGGATCCTCTGGAGCCACGACAACTTCTGGGACCTGGAGATCCAGCCCCAAACGACCGAGTGGAAGACGTGGGCGCATCGCAACACGTACACCATGGCGGTGCAGAGTACCGGTGCCCCGATGGACTTCATTGGCGAGCGTGATGACTTCGCGCGCTACCCGTTCCTCGTCGCGCCGGCCTATCAGATGGTGAGCGATTCGCTCGTGGCCAGGTGGCGCCGCTACGTCGAGCAAGGCGGGCACCTCGTGCTCACGAGTCGCAGCGGGCTCAAGGACGCGCGCGGGCATTTTCCCGAGGGGGCATGGGCCACCCCCATCCTCGACCTCATCGGCGCCGACGTGCAGGGGTTCGACATGCTCCCGCCAAGCGTGAGCGCGCGCGTGGAGCGCGGCGGGCGGCAGCATGCGTGGCATCGGTGGGGAGATATCCTGGTGCCGCGCGCGGGGACCGAAGTGCTGGCTACCTACGCCGACAGACACTACGCCGGGAAAGCAGCAGCCATTCGCCGTACGCTCGGGCGTGGGAGCGTGACGATGATCGGCGTCTCCACCGACGACGGCGCGCTGGAGCGCGAGCTGGTGCGCGAGGTCTATCGCCGAGCGAACGTTTCCATCGAAGAGCTCCCGCCTGGGGTGTTCATCAGCTGGCGCGGTGGCGTGTACGTGGCGGTGAACTACAATCCCGCGTCCGTGGCGCTGGCGCTGCCGCCGAACGCGGAGGTGCTGCACGGTGCGACGCCGCTGGCGCCGGCGCGGGCGCTGGTGTGGAAACAGCCGTAGGCCAGGTGCACACCACACGCACCTTCGCCCCACGCGGCGTCCGCTAGTGGCGAGCATGCGTCACTGAGGCCCTTACGTCGTTCGCCGGCGCCACCACTTCTCGATCTCGGTGCCCGCCAGCATCGCAACGCCAGCGCCGGCGACCAGCAACCACTCCTGCATCCCCAGCGGTTGCACCTGGAGGAGCGACGTGGAGAGGAACGGCACGTACACCGCCATGAACTGCAGGCCGACGACCACGGCGATGATGCCGACCATCACGCGATTGGTGAAGACGCCGAGCGCGAAGAGCGACTCGCGATCCGAACGTGTTCCCAGCGCCTGAAAGACCTGCATGATGGCGAGCATGGTGAACATGACGGTCTGCCAGGGGCCGCCGGGATTGGCTTCGTGGTACGCGAACCCGACCGCGACCGTCACCACGCCGATGAAGAGTCCCGTCCACATGACCTGCGCGCCCAGCCCTCCGCTGAAGATCCCGGCCTGCGGCGAGTGCGGGGGGCGTTGCATCACACGCTTCTCTGCCGGTTCGACGCCGAGGCTCAAGCCCAGCAGGCCGTCGGTCATCAGGTTGAGCCACAGCAACTGGAGGGGCAGCAGCGCCACCGCTTCGGTCATCGGGCGCCCCAGCAGGACGAACGGGATGGGCCACAGCAGCATGACGGCCACCTTCCCGACGTTCCCGGCCACCGCAAACTTGATGAAGCGTCGCAGGTTGTCGTAGATCACGCGGCCTTCCTCGACCGCGGCGACGATGGTGGCGAAGTTGTCATCGCGCAGCACCATGTCCGCCGCCTCTTTCGAGACGTCGGTCCCCGTGATGCCCATCGCGACGCCGATATCGGCCTGCTTGAGCGCGGGCGCGTCGTTGACGCCGTCGCCGGTCATGGCCACGACCTGGCCCTGTTGCTGCAGCGCACTAACGATACGAAGCTTGTGCTCCGGCGACACGCGGGCGAAGACCGAGAGGTTTCGCACGGCCTCTGCCAGCTGCGCGTCGGTCAGCGCGTTGAGTTCCGTCCCCGTGAGGGCATCACCCGAACGAAAACCCAGCTCGCGGGCGATCGCGACCGCCGTGAGCGGATGGTCACCCGTGATCATGACCGGACGAATACCCGCGGAGACGCACCGGGCAACGGCGTCCTTCACTTCGGCGCGCGGCGGATCGATGATGCCGACCATCCCCACGAAGACCAGCTCTCGCTCCGTCTCCGGGGTCGGCTGCCCGGTGTCCACCGGGCGAAAGGCCACCCCCAGCACGCGCATTCCGTTCCGGGCAAGCGCCGTGTTGGCGGTCAGGATGCGCCCGCGCCAGTGGTCGTTCAGCGGCTCAAGCTTGCCGTCCGTGAAGACGGCAGTCGTCAACTCGAGCAAGCCGTCCACCGCGCCCTTGACGAAGGCGACGTGGGACGTGTCCAGTGCGGCCAACACACCGAATGCCGCATGGCCGTCACGGGTCGCCGGCTTCGGGTGCACGGTCGTCATGCGCTTGCGATCGGAATCGAATGGCAGCTCGCCGACCCGCGGCATCGCGTCCAGCAGCGCATCCTTCCTCAAGCCACCGCGCAGCGCCGCGATGAGCAGCGCGGCCTCCGTCGGATCGCCGAGGCTCACGAGCTTGCCTTCGTCCGGCTCCAACCGGAGCAAGGCGTCGTTGCACAGTGCACCACCCATGAGCACGAGGCCCACCGACGCCGGGCGGAACGCGTCAGCCGTCGGCGCACGGTCCCCCTCGACCAGCCCCGGATGGCCGTCGCGCAACGATTCGTCGATCTCCATCCGGTGGCCAGCCACGTCGATGACCGTCACCGTCATCCGGTTCTCGGTCAGGGTACCGGTCTTGTCGGAGCAGATGATGGTGACCGATCCGAGCGTCTCGACTGCCGGCAGTTTGCGAATGAGCGCGTTGCGCCTGAGCATCCGCTGGGCGCCGAGGGCCAAGGTCAGCGTGACGACCGCAGGGAGCCCCTCTGGGATCACGGCGACCGCAACGCTGATGGCCGTGAGCAGCATGTCCTGCAACGCTTCGCCGCCGGCGATCCCGATGGCGAAGACGAGCAGCGCGACCACGATGCCCCCCAGGGCGAGCGATTTGCCGACGGCGTCGAGCCGTTGCTGGAGTGGCGTCTGCTCGGTCGACACCGACTGGATGAGCGACGCGATCTCTCCCAGTTCGGTCTTCATGCCGGTCTCCACCACCACGCCACGCCCCCGCCCGTAGGTGACCAGCGTCCCCATGTACGCCATGTTGACGCGGTCGCCGATGGGTACGCCCCCATCAGGCAGCGGATCGGTCCCCTTCTCCACCGGCTCGGATTCGCCCGTGAGCGCGGACTCCTGCAGACGGAGGTTGACCGCCTCGATGAGGCGCAGGTCCGCCGGTATCACGTTGCCCGCTTCCAGCACCACGACGTCACCCGGCGTCAGTTCCCGCGCCGAGATCTCCGTCGTGGCGCCGTCGCGCACGACTCGCACATGGGGTACCGCGAGCTTCTTGAGCGCGGCGATGGCCCGCTCGGCGCGGTACTCCTGAAAGAAGCCGAGTAACCCGAACAGCACGACGATGTTGAGGATGGCCCCGGCTTCGAGATACTTCCCCAGGAAGAGCGACAGCCCTGCGGCCGCAATCAGGATCAGCACCATGACGGCGGTGAACTGCTCCCAGAGGATCCGCCACGGGCTCTTGGCGCCACCCTCGATCAGTTCGTTCGGCCCGTGTCGTGCCAGGCGCGTGGCGGCTTCGGACGTGGCGAGCCCGCGTTCCGCGTGCGTTGCCAACGCCTCGATCACGTGCTGCTGCGAGAGGGTGTGCCAGTTCATGACTCGTGCGAAGCTCTCGGGTACCGGGCGGCTGATGTCAGCCACATGCTGGTGCGGTCATGCCGTGTCGCGAGTCGCAACCGCCGCCCCTGCCCATACCAACCTAACGCGTCACCACCGGAAACGTCCCGCTCGGCTTGTCGATCAGCGAGAGGAAGCGCAGCAGGTCCACCGTACTCCCCGTCACCTGCACCGCGTCGCTCTGCACGGCGTCCTTGAGCCCCACGCTCCCGGCCATCATGCGGACGAAGAAGTCACGCGTGAGCGTGAGCGTGGCGTTTGCGTCGCGCGCCGGCGATCCCTTCCGGAAGTGTAGCACCGCATTCTGAATCCAGAGCACATAGGTCTCGCGCGTGTCGGAGAGGACGAGGTTGATGGTCCAGTCCTTCCCGTCGGCCGCCGCGCCGTCGAGCCCCGCCGCCATCGCCTCGAGAAAGCGCTCCATCGGCGTGTTGAGGAGCATGTCGAGCACCAGGCGCTTGTCGCCGCCGCGTTTGGGTGGGCCGTTACGCAACTCGGCCGCCGCCGTGAGGTAGCTATTGCGCCATGTCGCGGCCTCGGCTCCCCAGGCCAGCTGTTGGTAGCAGCGGATCAGGAGCGCGCGCGCCCCCTGGTGGCCCGGCTGCGCGAGCACCGCATGGTTGAGCAGCTCGGCGGCCCAGCGCAGCTCACCGCGATCGAAGGCAACACGGGCCGTTTCCACCACCTTGTCGGCGCCGCCTAACAACGCGACGTAGCGCAGTGCCGACTCGCGGGGCGGGAGCGGATCGAGATTGGCCGGGTTGCCGTCGTAGCTCCCCATGTAGAACTGGTAGACCGCCTTCACATTGTGGCGCAGGTCGCCGTAGTAGCCACGCGCCCCGAAGGCCGCCTGCAGCGAGGCCGGCAGCTGCACCATGTCGGCGATCTCGCGCGGCGTGTACCCGGCGTTGATGAGGCGCACCGTCTGGTCGTGCGTGTACTTGTAGACGTCGCGATGGGCGGTGATGAACGCGGCGATGCGTTCCCTCCCCCACACCGGCCAGTTGTGCTGTCCCACGTAGACGTCCGCGTCAGCGGCGTGCTCCAGCGCCTCCTGCAGGTAGCCCGACCAGCGCAGCGCGTCGCGCACCTTGGCCCCACGCACCGGCAGCAGGTTGTGCATCGTTTGGGCGAGGATCTCCGCGCCGCCATACACCTTGCGCGCCGGGATGCTGAACGTCAGCTCCGACGGCGCCTCGGCTCCCGGGACGTTGTGGAAGACGAAGCGCACCCCGTCCAGGTCCAGCTCCTGCGTGGGCTGGTCGATGAGCAGCGTTGGCGGAAGGATGCCGACCTGACCGTACACCACCCCTTTCCCCAGCCCGGTGTCGACGAGGCCGGTGGCCGAGCGTTCGAGGTCGCGGCCGAACTGGTAGGAGGAGCGACGCGTCATCGCCGTCCCCACCATGATGTTCTCGCTGGTCGCTTCTTCCATGAAGCGATCGGGGGCGACGATGGGGACACTACGTCGCGCGGCTTCGTCGGCGGGGATCACGCCTAACGCGCCCCCGAAGTGGTCGGCGTGCGAGTGCGTGAAGACCAGCGCGGTGACGGATTTGTCGCCCAGGTGCTGGCGCGCGAAGGCCATGGCCGCGGCGGCGCTCTCGCGACTGGTGAGCGCATCGATCACGATCCACCCGGTCGCCCCGTCGACAAGGGTGATGTTGCCGATGTCGAAGCCGCGCAGCTGATGGACGCCGTCGGTCACCTTGAACAGTCCGGCCTGCGCGTTGAGGATCGCGTGCCGCCAGAGGCTCGGGTTCACCGTCGGGGGCGCCTCTCCCTTCACGAAGGCGAAGGCGTCGAAGTCCTGGAGGATGGTGCCGTCAGCGGCAACGATCTTTCCCGTGGGGCGGGCCACGAAACCGCGCTGGGATTCGGTGAAGTCGATCGAGTCGGCGCGGGTGAGTTGCTGGGCGACCTTGGCGTTGGCGGCGGCGGTCGTCGTGCTGACGTGCGCGTCGCCCGCGGCGCTCGCCGCGCTCGCCGCGCGGGACGTTGCGGAGCGATCGCAGGCGGAGACGAGGAGTGCTACGCAGAGCGCCGCGGCGCGGCGGAGAGTTCGCGTACGCCGCGAGTCGCTGGCGGGCATGGTACGAGGACGAGGAGTTGGCAGAGCTGGCGGGCGCCTGATGATCGCGGCGGCCGCGGCCGGTCACAAGGTGAGGTCGGGGCAGTTCCAGCGTCCCCGGAGGACGACCGTGGGGAGGCTCCGATCAACGGGACCGCTCGAGGGGCCAGCGATCGATCAAAGCGATCAAGGGGTCAGAGTCCTTGATCGATCAAGGGGTCAGAGTCCTTGATCGATCAAGGGGTCAGAGTCCTTGAACCCCGATCAACGGGTCAGAGTCCTTGAAAGAGTCCTTGAAAGCGTTCAAGTGGTCGGAGCCAAGGTCAGAGCTCCGACCACGAGCAGGTGAAACTGTAGCAGACCCACGAGAGCGCTCGCCCGCCGACTGTGCAACGCGAGCGCTCACGCGTGTCGCTAGTGCGCCATCAGCGCGGGCGGGCTGAGCGAGAGCGCGGCCGTCGACGCCTGCAGCCGCAACTTCTCCAGCATCGTCAGGTGCTGCTCGGCGCGCGCCTCCAATGCCGCGAAGTCGATGGTGGTCGGCTCGATCGTCACCTCGCGCGAGAGGTGCGCGAGGGCGCTCCACAGGCAACGTCGCCCCCAGAAGCCGACCGAGATCGCCTCGAACGCCTCGAACAGCATCAGCCCCGAAGGATCCGATTTTCCCGGGCCGATCTTGAGCCGCGACACTTTCTCGCCCACCCAGCCGACGGCTTGCGAGATGGTGTTCTCGCTCCCTCCGCCAGCCGCAATCATCTCGCGCACGAGCGCCTGTTCGTCCCGCACGTCGTCGTGCAGCGTACGCAACGTCTTCACCATGCCTGGCTCGTGCAACGTGGTGACGAGGCGCTCGAGCAACTGGAGCGCCGCGATCGAGGCGGCGAGGTGATCGTTGAGGTACGTCATGAACGACTCGCGATCGAGTACGCGCCCGCCAGCCGCCGCGGTGTCATCGGGGAGGAGACGCTCGGCGGAGGCGTCGTCCAGATCGGGCAGGCCAAAGCGGCCAAAGACGGGGCGATGGGTGGCGAACTCGCGATAGGCCCAGTTGCGAAGAGCGCGCGGGACGGTGCGCGCCACGGTCGCCAGCACACGCCACCGCCCCCCCAGGAAATCGAGCGTCGAAAGGATCGCATCGGAGTAGCCCACCGCATTGCCGTCCTCGCCCACCCAGACCGCGCTGTCGTTGCGCTGGAAGGCCGGATAGCGCTGTCGCAGCTCCTCCCCACGTGCGCTGCGTAGCGGGGCGATGCGCAGTGCGCCGCTGGCGTCGTGGCCGATTGCGAAGGAGACAAAGCGCCGGCAGACGCTGCAGCGCTCGTCGAAGAAGAGCACCGGTCCCGCGGTTATGGCGCCCGAACTGTCGCTCATGATGTGCTCCCCTGTGGGTATCGAGTGGCCGTGCCCGCAACAGGGAAAATGCGGGGGTGAACACACTCTCTACCATCGCTCGCAGGGGGTATGGCGGGTCGATCGCGCCCTTATCGGCCAGCCGCGACCGTGCGTGCACACGGCTGGCCGATCACTGTCAGCGCCTCAGCGCCGCGCCTCGAGAATCAGGTTGAACGGTGTCTCCGCCACGCGACGGAAGTGCGTGAAGCCCGCCTTGAAGAAGACGTCGCGTAGTCGCGCCTCGCCCGCCTGCGCCCCCAGCACCAGCGTTCCTCCCTCGGAGATGGCGTGTGCGCAGCAGATGGTGGTCGAGCCCGCATAGTACAGCCGCCCTGCCGTCGAGAGGTTGTCTTCCACGCGATCGTTGGCGAACGGTTCCACCAGCATCACGGTCCCGCCGGGGGCGAGATTCTCGAGCGCATGACGGGCCGCAGCCACGGGATCGCCGAGGTCGTGCAGGCAGTCGAAGAAGCAGATGAGGCCGAACTGCCGACCGCGGTACCCGACGGCCGAACCGACCTCGAACGACACGCGAGACGCGACCCCTGCACGCTCGGCGTTGCCTCGCGCCTCGACGATCGATGGCGCGTGCGGATCGATGCCGTGAAAGCGCGAATTGGGGAAGGCCTGCGCCATGAGGATGCTGGAGTGCCCGTGCCCGCATCCGACGTCGGCCACGTCGATCCCCTCCTCGAGTCGTGCCACGACGCCGTCGAGCGCCGGCAGCCACTGCGGGACGAGACTCGCGCGATAGCCATTGCGATAGAAGGCGGCGATACCGCACGAGAGCCGCCCCTCGTGCTCGCCCCAGGCCACCCCGCCCCCGGTGCGAAAGGCATTCAGCGTCTTGTCCTCGTCGAACCACATCGAGGCCGGGACGTTCCAGGCGGGAGGGATGTACATCGGACTCTCCTCGTCGGCCAGAACGAGCGCCTGCTCGGGGGAGAGTTCGTAGGTGTCGCTGACCGCGTGATAATCGACATAACCAGCGGCTGCCTGCGCGTTCAACCACTCGCGGACGTATCGTTCGGCACAGCCGGCGCGGGTGGCGATCTCGATGGCGCTCAATGGACCGGCGCCCCACATTGCCTTGTAGAGTCCCAGCTTGCTCCCCAGGCTGACCATCACGCCGCCGTACGCGGACGCGATGTCGCCGATGGCGCGCATGACGAACGACTGGAGCCGTTCGTGATCGATCTGAGGGGCGTTCAAGGTTGCAGACATGGAGGTCAACTCCTCGATGGTGGTGTCTGGTGTGAGCACGCGCGTGCGTTCGCGCGGCGGTTTCGTCCATGCGTCCGACCGGGTCGAATCGCTCGGGGATGATCGCCACGGCGAGCGGCCCGCTACAGCGCCGTTTTCGCCCACAAACCGTTCATTCGTGCCACCTCTTGACCGCCCACAGCTGTCGTTAGGGAGCCGGCACTCGGCATGACTCGTTCAGCGCAGACCGGTGCGAGGTCTCTGCACGTGAGCCTCGTCGCGCTTCCCGATGCGGTGGTGTCAACCCTGGCCGGGATCTACGACGTCATGAATGGCGGCGCGCTCGAGACGCTGGCGGCCGCCGGCGCGCCGGCGCCGTTTCGGGCTGAGATCGTGGGTGAGACGGAGGGGCCACTCGACCTGGCGAGCGGCGTCGCGATGCAGGTGCAACGCTCGATCGATGAGATCGAGTCCACCGACATCGTCATCGTGCCGTCGGTCTTGCTGCGTCCGGGGGGTTGGGAGACGGGGCGCTATCGACAACTCGTTGAGTGGCTGCGAGCCATGCATGACCGCGGCGCCGTGCTCTGCTCCGCCTGTTCAGGGCTCTTCCTGCTCGCCGAAACGCGGTTGTTCGACGGCAAGGACGCCACCGTGCACTTCGGGTACGCGCGTGCCTTCACGCAAACCTATCCCAAGGTGGTGATCCATCCGGAGCGCGTCCTCGTCGTGTCGGGGACGCGCGAGGAGCTGGTCAGCTCAGGCGCGTCGACCACGTGGCACGACATGGTGCTCTACCTTATCGCCCGATTCGCCGGTGCCACCACCGCACAGGAGGTCGCGCGACTGTTCGCGCTGCAGTGGCATCAGGACGGGCTGGCCCCCTACATCATCTTCGAGGGGAAGCTCGACCACGGTGACGCCGAGATTACCAGTGCACAGCAGTGGTTGCGCGAGCATTTTTCGGTGGCCAACCCCGTGCACGAGATGATCGTGCGATCGCGGTTGGCGGAGCGGACGTTCAAGCGGCGCTTCGTGGCCGCCACCGGGATCACGCCGATGGCCTACGTGCAGCGCCTGCGCGTAGAGGATGCCAAGCGCCGGCTCGAACGCACCGAGGCGTCGATCGAGGAGATCTGCTGGCGCGTGGGATACGAGGACGCGACGTTCTTCCGGCGCCTGTTCCAGCGCACCACGGGGATGTCGCCGGGGGCCTACCGCAAGCGCTTTCGCATTCCCGAGTTTGCGCGGCCACAGGGGGTGGCCGGCAAACCCGGCACTGCCTAACGCATCACGTTCACCGGCGCCCCATGCGCTCGAGCAACTCTCCCAGTCGCCGGATCTCCTCACCGTAGCGCGTCCAGTCCCCCTCACGCTGCGCGGCGATGGCGGCCTGATAGCGTCGGCGCGCCTCGACCACGAGCCCCTGCAACTCGGCCGTCGCCGCAGCGCCCGCGGCCGGCGCCGCGGCCGAGTCGCGCGTCGCTTGCGCGCCGGCGACTTGCACCTGCTGCGTCACGGGCGCGTCGCTTCCGCCGGCAAAGAGCGCCTGCAGGGCCAGCTCCAGTGTCTCGCGCATCACCACCTGGTTCTCATACGCTACGAGGACGCGCTTGAGTTCCGGAATGCGCCCGCCCTCCGCCTGCAGATAGAGCGGCTGCACGTAGAGCAGTGCGTCCTCGATCGGGATGACGAGGAGGTCGCCGCGGATCACCTGTGAGCCGCGCTGGTCCCACAGCGAGACTTCGCGCGCGATGTCGGTGTCCTGGTTGATGCGATTCTCCACCTGTCGCGGACCGAAGACGAGCGATTGCCGCGGGAAGCGGTATACGCGGAGCTTCCCGTAGTCGTCGCCGTCGTTCCGAGCCACCATCCACGCCGCCAGGTTGTCCTTGCCGCGCGGGGTGAACGGGGCCATGTAGATGAACTCGGCCTTTGGTTCGTCCGGCAGGCGCATGATGATGTGCCGCATGAATGGGACCGCCTCGTCGGGGCGCGTCACCACGGGGACCTGCCACTGGTCTTCCCGATGATAGAACTCGTCGGGCTTGTCCATGTGGTAGGTGGAATAGAGCGCCGTCTGGGCGCGGAACAGCTCGTCGGGATAGCGGATGTGCGCGCGCAGATCCTTCGGCATGCGATCCAGCGGGAGGAAGATCCCCGGAAAGACCTTGTCCCACGTGCGCACCAGCGGATCGGACGGGGCGCTCACGTAGGCGGCCAACGACCCGTCGTAGGCGTCGACCACCACCTTCACGCTGTTGCGCATGTAGGTCACGCCGTCAGGTGCACGGTACGAGTAGGGATAGCGGCTCGACGTGGTGTAGGCGTCCTGGATCCACTTGAGCGTTCCGTCGTCAGCCACCACCAGGTAGGGGTCGCGATCGAGCGTGAGGAACGGGAGCGCCTTGCGGATGCGGGTGACGATGTTGCGGTGGTACAGGACGCGGCTCTCGTTGGTGATGTCGCCCGAGAGGAGGATGTTGGAGGAGCCGAAGTGGAGGGCGAGGATCATGCGGCGCATGATGTTCCCAACCGCCACGCCGCCGGAGCCGGCATAGGCCGTGTAGACGTTCGCCTCGCCGGCCGGGTAGTCGAACTCGCGTTGGCGCGTGCCGACGAAGACGAAGTCGCGCGCCAGCTCGCCGTAGTAGATCTGCGGGCGCGACACCTTGAGCGACCCTGTCGCGGCCGGCGGGAGGTCCTGGATGAGGAGGACGGGGAGCCCTTGCGTCGTGACCTGGTTGACGGGGCTCATCGTCAGCCCCATGCCGTGCGTGAAGGTGAGGTGCTCGTTGATGAAGGTGCGCGTGGGGAGCGATTGGGGATTGAGCTCACGCGGCGACAGCAGCACCTGGCGATACTTGCCGTCGATCCAGTAGCGGTCGTCGTCCACCGCCACGAAGTCGTAGTAGGTGCGGATCTCCTGGAGCTGCCCAAAGGTTCGCAGCAACGGTGCCCGGTCCCACAGGCGCACGTTGTCGATCGTGGCGGCGTTGGCGCGCAGCGAGGCGAGCGTGAGCTTGGTCTCCCCTTCGAGGTCGCGTGACTGCACGCTGTCGATCCCCCAGGCGCGCCGAGTGGCGGCGATGTGGCGCTCGAGGTAGGGCGTCTCGCGCGTCAGCTCCGTGGGGGCGACCACGAACTTCTGCATGATCGTCGGTACCACCCCGCGTCCGAGCACCGCGATCGCCGCGTACCCCCCGATCGCCAGCACCCCGTAGAGTCCCAACTGCCGTCGCGCCCCTCCCACCAACACGACGATTGCCGCCGCCACCGCGGCCACCGCGGAGATGCGGAAGGCGGGGAGTCGCGCGTGCAGGTCGGTATAGCTCGCCCCCACCAGCGGCCCGGTCGTCGAGTACAGCAGGTTGGCGCTGTCCACCAGCCAGAGCCCCAGCGCGGAGTTGACGAGCAGCACCGCGAGCAGGACCGCCAGGTGCACACCGGCCGATGGCTCGATGCGAAGGCGCCCCGGGACGACGGCGATATCGCCCCGAATCAGGTACGTCGGGATCGACGCGAGGAGCGAGACAAAGGCCAGCGTCCCGACCAGGCCGAGCACGATCGAGAGCACCGGCACCGAGAAGACGTAGTAGCCGATGTCGCGCGCAAAGACCGGGTCGGTCACGCCGAAGGGGGTGCGGTGGATCCACTGCAGCCACACCTCCCAGGTCGCGCTCACCCCGAGGCCAAAGAGCACGCCGAAGACGATGGCGACCGGGCGTCGCAGGCGTTTCGCCGCCCCGTCCACGTCAACAGGTTCCGTCGATTCCCCCATGCGGACCATCACCGGTCGCGGGAGCGCCCCTCGCTGCGCGATCGAGAGGTTGGCGAACAGCACGCCGCTCCCGATGGCACCGGCCACCACGAACAGCAGTGCGCGGGTGACGAGGCTTCGAACAAACACCACATCGTAGCCGATTTCGCGGAACCACCAGAGATCGGCGAAGAAGCTGCTGGCCGCGGGGAGGAAGAAGAACAGGAGGAGGGCGACCGCGAGTGCGATCACCACAGAACGTCGGCCTCGTCGCACGTGACACCTCGGGGTGTCGGGAGGAGGGCGCGCGTGGGAGGGCGAACGAACGATGCGCGCGACCGCTCACTGGAGGATGGTCACGGGGGGCGGGAGGCACAATGGGACGGGGGGGGCCCGGCGCCCCCATTTCGCGCCGCGCTCCTCCATGGCGTTAGGTTTCCGGGGGAGCGCCCCCCGATGACCGCCACACCCCAGCCCCGCGAGTCACCGCGTGTCCCCCCTGCGCAATCGTAACGGAACCAACGGCGTCGGTCGCGCCAACAAAGGCCGAGGCCGGAGCACCCTGTCACGGCGCGCGACTCCGGCGAC
>CAZLLP010000156.1:0-14282 GCA_964560345.1 uncultured Gemmatimonadaceae bacterium | reverse complement strand
GGGCGCATGCCCTCCCGTCTCCGGTCTCCCGTCTCCCGTTTCTCTTCGCTGCTGATCGCGCGGCCAGCCGCCCCGCCCGCCACCGCCCGGGCGCAGCAGTATTTGAGACCGAGCGACATCAACAAGCTGCCGAGCAAGCCGGCCGACGCGCGTATCGCCTATGGTGCCGACTCGCTGCAGTTCGGGGAGCTGCGGCTGCCTAACGGGACTGGGCCGTTTCCGGTCGCCATCGTCATCCACGGCGGCTGCTGGGTGCACGGCTACGCCGCCGCCAACAACGCCGCCCCCATCGCCGACGCGCTCCGCGATGCCGGTGTCGCCACCTGGAACATCGAGTATCGCCGCCGCGACAACCCTGGCGGCGGATGGCCGGGGACCTTTCTCGACGTGGCCCACGCCGCCGACTCGCTGCGCAGCGTCGCTACGCGCTACCCGCTCGACCTCACGCGCGTCGTCGCCATCGGTCACTCGGCGGGCGGCCAACTCGGGCTCTGGCTCGCAGCGCGCAAGAAGATCGGCGCCGACTCCCCGCTGCGCGCCACCAATCCGCTTCCGCTCACCGGCGTCGTCGCCCTCGCCGGTCCGGGCGACCTGTACGACTTCAACACGTACGGCGACGGCATGTGCGGCGAAGGGACCATCCCCAAGCTGCTCGGCGGTTCTCCCAACGACGTCCCCGACCGCTGGCGCGACGCCTCGCCGTCGACCTTCCTCCCGTTAGGCGTCCCGCAGGTGATGATCGCCGGCGAAGCCGACCGCATCATGCCCCGCAAGAACCTGGACCTCTGGGCCACCGCCGCCCGCGCCAAGGGCGACAGCGTCGAGATCATCGTCGTCCCCAACGCCGCCCACCACGAAGTGATGTCCCCGCAAGCCGTAACCTGGCCCGCCATCAAGGACGCCGTGCTAAGACTCACCCAGAAGAGGAAGTAACCAATGCCCCCACTCGTCTTCCCGTCTTCCCGTCTTCTCGTCTTCCTGCTCGCGGCCACGCCAGCCGTCGGGATCGCCCAGTCCTCAGAACGCTGGTGGAAGGATGTCGAGCGCTTGTCCCATGACTCCATGGCCGGCCGCAACACCGGCTCCAGGCAGCATCGACAAACCGCCGAGTACGTCGCCAATGCCTTTGCCAAGGCGGGGCTCAAGCCTGCCGGGACCAACGGCTTCTATCAGCCGGTGAAGTTCCTCTCGCGCACCGTCGACGAGTCCCGGTCGTCGGTCACCCTCATTCGCGATGGCAAGGAAGAGGCGCTCACCCTCGGCCAGGACGTTGCCTTCGTCCTGCGCGCGCCGCTCGCCGAGTCGGTGGAGGCGCCCGTGGTCTTTGCGGGGTACGGGTTGCAACTGCCGGAGTACGGCGTCGACGACCTGGCGGGGCTCGACGTGAAGGGGAAGGTGGTGGTGTACGCCACCAACATGCCCAAGGGGATCCCTGGCCCCGTCATCTCGCACTCGCGCGCGCAGGCGTGGGAAACGCTGCGCAAGGCGGGGGCGGTCGGTGTCATCACCTTTGCCGGTTCGCCCACCAACGACGCGGCCTTTGCGCGCGCGAGTGCCAATCGCCTCGCCCCGCAAATGACGCTCGACGACCAGGCGCTCGACTCGCAGCGCGGCAACCGTCTGGCGCTCACCTGGAACGCGGCGCGTGCCGCCAAGCTCTTTGACGGCGCTCCCGAGCCCCTGGCCGCCATCATGGCCCGCGCCGACAGTGGGCTCAAGCTCCCGCACTTCGACCTGCCGGTGCGCATCCGGTCGCGCGTCACGCTCATCAACGATCGCGTCACCTCCGACAACGTACTCGGACTCCTCCCCGGGACCGATCCGCAGCTCAAGGACGAAGTCGTCGTCCTCACCGCGCACCTCGATCACGTGGGCATCGGACGCGCCGTGAACGGCGACTCGATCTACAACGGCGCGATGGACAACGCCGCGGGGACTGCGCTCCTGATGGAGATGGCCCGCCGGCTGCAAGAGAACGGGACCAAGCTCCGCCGCTCGGTTCTCTTCGCCGCCGTCACCGCCGAGGAGAAGGGGCTGCTCGGCTCGCGCTATCTGGCCAACCACCCCACCGTGAAGGCAGATCGCATCGTCGCCAACCTCAACACCGACATGTTCATGCCCATCGTCCCGCTGACGATGATCATGGTCAACGGCCTGGAGGAGTCGGACCTGGCGGCCGACGCGCGCGCGGCAGGCGAGGCGACGGGGCTCAAGGTGGTGAGCGACCCCGAGCCCGAGGAGAACCGCTTCATCCGCAGCGACCAGTACTCGTTCATCCTGCGCGGCATCCCGGCGCTCTCGTTCAAGGTCGGCTTTGCCCTCAACACCCCGGAGCACGAGGCGGTGAAGGAGTTCCGCGCCAAGCGATACCACTTCCCACAGGACGACGTCACGCAGCATGTCGACCAGGCGACCGCCGAGGGGTTCACCCGCTACTACCTCGACGTGGTGAAGCGTGTGGCCGACCGCGACACCCGGCCACACTGGAACGACACGTCCTTCTTCAAGCGATTGTCAGCGGGAAAGTGACGCCGGTCACCGTGCAGCCGACGGGCGCCTCCTCAGGCGCCCGTCGGGTGTATCCCTAGGCGACCAAAGCGGTACGCCGGACGTGTGGATTCGCTAATGCTCGCTTCCGCCGGTGCCGATACTCACCGAGACACTGTGCCGGTGGGGTCGAGGTCATGTCGAGTGATGACGGGAAGGAGTATGTCCTGGCGCTGTCGCGCCTGATCGAGACGTGTCGAACCACCTACCCGGGGGCGGCGTCGCGCGATGCGGCCGCCCGCGAGGTGGAAAATCGATCGCGTCGGCGCGCCCTCGCGCTCGAACTCGATGGCGACGTGCTGCGCATCGGTCGAGAGGACGCCCTCTCCTTCGAGACTCCCGGCGTCGAGGCGTTGCTCAGCGCCTTCCTCGGCCACGCGCTCGTGCGTCTCACCATCCGACAGCTCACGCCGGTGCGTGATCTGGTCGAGATGGCGCACATGCTGGGGACCCCGCCCGTGAACGCCGACGGTGGGCGCGCGATCGAGCGCGAAGCCGCGCACCTGCGCCTCTGGAACGTCGAGTTTGTCGGCAATGCGTCGCTCGACGACCAACCGGTCACCGCGTCGATCCCCCCCGAGATGCTCGTGTCGTTGCGCGACGGCGCCGACTACGCGCACGCCGAAGCAGCGCTGGCCAAGCTCGCCACCCGTGGCGAGGAGGCGATTGCGGCTGGCGACGCGCGATTCGTGGCCGGCGTCCTGGTGGCCATGTCGACCTTCGAACGCGAAAGCCATCACGACAACCTGCGCCACACCTGCCAGTTGGCGATGAAGCGCCTCATCTCGCCCATGGCGTTGCGTCTGACGGCACAGCTCATCCCGTCGGCGCGACGTCGCGAGTCGCTCATCGCCGTCCTGGCCGAGGCCGGGGACGAGGGGGCCGAGGCGCTCTTTGCCCACCTGTGCGCCTCGCAGGACATGCACGAGCGGCGCGCCTACTTCGATGCCATGGTGGCGCTGGGGGCCGGCGTCTCGGTCCTCATGCAGGCGCTGGACGACGAGCAATGGTACGTCGCGCGCAATGCCGCCGAACTGCTGGGCGAGATGCGCATCGAAGGGGTGGAAGGGTCGCTCGCCATCATGCTCAAGTCTCCCGAGGAGCGCCGCCGTGTCGCCGCCGCCTCGGCGCTCGCGCGCCTGCGCACCCCCGATGCGCTCGCCGCACTGCACGAGGCGGTCAACGACCCCTCGGCGCAGGTGCGTTACTTCGCCAGCTCCGCCACCATCGCCCGCATCGAAGGTTCCTCGGCGCGTCAGCTTGGTGTCGCCCTCGATGCCGATGGCGATCCGGAGATGAAGTTGCAGATCATTTCAGCACTTGGTCGTTTGGGAACGCCCGATGCGGTGCAGAAGCTGATCAAGACGCTGCTGTCGCCGGCCACTGCCCGCGGCGCCGCCGAGCTGAGCACGGAATTCCGCTGCGCGTCCATCGAAGCGGTGGCCAATGCGCGTGGCCCGGCGGCGATGAGCGTGTTGTCGCAGTTCAAGCGCGATCGCGACCCGCGCGTGGCGGAGACGGCCACGCGCATCTGCCTGCGACTGGCCAACGAGCCGAGGGTGCGGGCGTCGGCGTAGTGCCGCCGCCGACCACCGGGTGGCGGCGGGGACGCGCCGAGCGTTGCTGCGCCACCGATTGGGGTGTACGCTTACGTCCCGATCACCCTTCGTTCGCGACGTTCGTCGCGGGAGACTTGGCCATGCGCACCCTCGTTCGCTTCTCGGTCGCTCGCGGGGTCGCCATCGCGATCCCCCTCGCGCTCTCACTCTCGCCCGGTGCGCTCAGGGCGCAGGACGTGACCGTGCATTCCACGTCCGACGTCCGCTTCCATGGGGCGTTGGGAAAGGTCATCGGGTTCGCGGCCCGCTTCGGCGGCGGCAACTCCGACGCGGACAAGACCTCGACCACGTACCTGTCCGGTCACAAGATGCGGACCGACAATGGCCGCACCTCGATGATCTTCGACGTCGACGCCGAGCGCCTGACAAGCATCGATAACAAGGACAAGACCTTCACGTCGATGACCTTCGCCGAGATGGCGGCGGCAATGCAACGCATGCAGGACTCGATGAAGGTCGCCGCGCAGCGCGAGAAGGAGCGAGCCAAGCCGAGCGACGAGAAGGGCGAGGTGAAACTCGACTTCAAGGTTTCGGTCGATCGCCCCGGGGACAAGGCGACGATTGCCGGCTACCCGACGGAGCGGCTGTTCATGACCATCACCACGCGTGCGGACGTCACCCCCGAGGGCGAGAAGACGCAGGAAGCGGGGACGATGGTCTTCCTGATGGATGAGTGGATCTCGAAGGACGCGGCCCAGGTGGCGGCGATGAAGGAATTCTCGAAGGCGTACGCGGCCAAGATGGGGAAGGCCTTCCGCGACGAAGCGCGCTCGCTCCAGGCGGCCTTCGCGACCAACCCGCAGATCAAGCAGGGCTTCGAGGCCGCGGCTGCCGAGCGGGCGAAGTTGCCCGGCGTGGCGCTCCGGAGCACGACCTACGTGGTCTTTGTCCCCGCCGGGATGGAGTTCGACCGGCAGCGTGCGCTCGGCGACGTTGCCGCTGCCCCGGCGGACAACCCGGAAGAGAAGAAGGGGGGCGGGTTCCGCGGCATGGTGCGCGGAATCAAGAAGGCGGCCGAGGAGGCGAACAAGAAGGGGAATGCGCCGGCGGAACCGCCAAAGCAGGGGACCATGATGACGGTGAGTACCGAGGTCCAGAGCGTCGAGAAGGGGCGTATCGACGCTGCCACGTTCGCACCGCCAGCAGGATACCGCGAGATCAAGCCGCGGCTGCCCTAACGAGGGGAGGCGCGCGCCTCCCCTCCACCTGACTCACCCCCCGGATAGCGCTCGCACGCGTTCCTCCGCGCGCTGGCGTTGTGCGACGGCGTACGTCGGCCTGGTCTCGCGGAGAAACTGCTGGTACAGGGCGAGCGCCTGCTTCGAGTTGTGTGAGTCGTCTTCCGAGAGGGCCCGCGCGTACGTCATCATCGCCTTGAAGGGCGAGACGGACGCCGTCGTGGTGGCGCGCGATTCCCCGGTGCGCGACTCGCCCGAGCCGACATCGCGCGTCCCCGCCGGACGCCCGGGGAGCTTGAGCCCCGCGTTGAGGCGGCGCGCGAGGTCGGCGATGACGTCGAGGACGTCGTCCGCGTTCCCGTTGGCGGTCTCGACGTGCTCGATTTCGGAGGTCTCGACATTCACCGCGCGCGCATCGAGGCGCAGCCGTCCCTTCCGGTCGATGAAGAAGCCGCCGAGGATCATGTGCTGCGCGCCGAGGATCTTCCCCAGGCGCGCCGACGTGGCGGGGTCGGTCCGCTTCTCTTCCGTCAGCTTCTGCTCGTCGAGGAGCTTCTGCAAGGCGTCGCGCTCGATCACCCGGATGCGCGGATTGCTCTGCATCTCGGTGATGAGGATGTCGGCCATCCCCTTCGTCATCGGCTGGTACTCCTCGTGGTCCACGAGGGAGCCGTTGTTGAAGTACATGATGGCGACGGTCGGTCGGCTGGCACTCTGCTGCGCACCGGCCGACGAGAGCGAGAAAAGGGCGGTCGCCGCTCCGAAAACGGCGCGGGCGGCGCGACGTCGAAGTCTGGCAGGCTGGGTGGGCATGGCGTTCCCCCGGAGGTGAGGCTCGCCAAGTGTATGGGCCGGCGAGGGCGAGTGCGAGCATCTGACCTCTCCCGTGTTCTCGTCGTCCTCGAAGGACGAGATGGTGAGTCGCCGAGCGCCCCTGGCACCCACGCGATCACCCTTGCCGCCTCGGCGGCACCGGCGTTACTCCTCACCTACTCTCTCCCGGCTCGCGATGTCGACGGCCAAGGTCTGCCTGCAGTGCGGCACGCAGTACGATGCCGCGACGCTCTTCTGTCCGAGGGACGGGAGCGCGCTCAAGCACGCCGATCCCGGGAGCGCGCTGATCGGCCAGGTCATCGCCGATCGCTACCTGGTGCACCAGGAACTCGGGCGCGGCGGAATGGGGCAGGTCTTCCTGGCGGAGCAGGTGCGCATCGGGCGCCGCTGCGCGCTCAAGGTGATCCGCGAGGGACTTGTCTCCGATCCCGAGTCGGTGCTGCGCTTCAACCGCGAGGCGTCGAACGCGGCGCGCATCTCGCACCCCAACGTCGTGCAGGTCTACGACTTCGGTGAGGCGAGGGACGGGCTGATTTTCCTGGCGATGGAGTTCATCGAGGGCGAATCGTTGGCCGCCCTCCTCGCGCGCGAAGGAGAGCTCGCTCCGCTTCGCGCGGTGTCGATCATGGCGCAGGTGGCCGGCGCGCTCGCGGCGGCACACGAACTCAAGATCGTGCACCGCGACCTCAAGCCCGACAACGTCATGCTGGCCCGCAATCGCGACGGGAGCGACCAGGTGAAGGTGGTCGACTTCGGCGTCTCGCGCATCATGGACTCGGCCGACCAGAAGGTGACCGGGACCGGGCTGGTGATCGGGACGCCGGAGTACATGAGCCCCGAGCAGTTTACCGGAACCGGGATCGACGGTCGCAGCGACCTCTACTCGCTCGCCATGATCCTCTTCCGCATGCTCGCCGGGACCCCCCCGTTCGACACGAGCAATGCGCAGCAGGCGCTCGAGGCGCGTTTCGGCACGCAGCCCAAGCGGCTGGCGGAGGCCAATCCGCGGATCGCGTGGCCCGCCGGGCTTCAGCAGGTGCTCGACCGGGCGATGGCGGTGCACGCCGATGAGCGCTACCAGCGGGTCGAGGAATTCTCGGCGGCGGTCGTGGCGGTGACGTCGTACTGGGATCCCGAGGGGCTTCTCTCCACGGCGGAGCTGAGCCGCGCGGCGGGTGCGGGGATCGGGGGGATCGCGGGGATCGCGGGGATCACGGGGGGGAGAGGGGGCGTCCCGTCGTCGCACGCGCCTAACGTCACCCCCGGCGAGGCATCGGCTCGTACCCCCGTCGGGGCCACGGCGGCGCTGGCCCCCCCGTCCCCCTCGTCGCTCGGCGCGTCCACCGCTGCGCCCCCCCCATCCGTCCCCGCGCCGTCTCCGGTGTCTCCGCACCAGGCGCTTCCCGGGATGTCGTCGGCGCATCCCGAGGCTCCAGCGGGCGAGTCCGCCCGGGGCAAGTCCGGCCTGGTGATGGCGGCCATCTTCGCCGTGATCGCCGTCGGCGGTGTCGCCATGTGGGCGATGCGCGCGAGCTCGCACGAGCCCTCCGAGTCGCGGGGGAAGGAGTCGACACCGCAGGTGGCTGAGACGCCACCCGCTGCGTCGCCGCCGCCGGCGTCAGACTCGGCCACGCCGAACGCGCCACCCGTGGCACCAACCAGGGGCGAACGTTCCCAGGTGGGAGCCCCCGCGCAGCAGGCAGGGGAGCCCGCCGCGACGAACGATCGACCCGCGAACGGCGGCAAGACCAATACGGCGCCCGCCGGCGGGCGCGAGGGGGGAGTCGAGAGCCCGGCCGTGCTTCGCTCTCTCGTACGTCTCGAAGTGCTCACCGACTCGACCGCCACGCCGCAGCAGGCGCAGGAGGCGTTGCGGCTGGCGGCAACGCTGAAGCCCGAGACGCGCGAGGGACGGGTCGAGCTCAAGTACCGGTCCCTGGAGGCCAACATCCTCCTCGACCGGACCACGACCGTCTGCGCGCTCCTCTCCCAGCTGCGCTTCGAGGCCGTGGGCACACGCTTCGAAGGGGCGGTCGCCGCCTACGCAACGGTCGCACGCGAGTCCTGCCGCTGACCGCCGACACATGGCCGGCGTCAGGTAGCGTGAGGTGGCGTTAGGTGGCGTTAGGCGGCGCCTGACGGGCTACGGCCAGCGGCGCCGGATCAGCTTGTTGATCCCATCCTTCGCCTTCTGCTTGCCGCTGGCGGCAGACCGCCGCTTGAACTCGTCGTATGTGGCGCGAACCACCACCGACCTGGGGTACTTGGCGACCACCGGCGCCATCTTGAGCGCCGCCCCCGAATAGTCCCCCGCCTGCGACAGCGAGATCGCGTTCGACATGCGCACTACGGCGTCGAGTTCGTCCACGCGATTCGCCTCCTGCCGTTGGGCGAGCTTCTGTTCCCCTTCCGGGGAGAGCGCCACGTCGAGGTCCTTCACCAGCTGTCGCGCGAGCTTCTGCTCCAGTTCGAAGAAGTCATCCTCCTTCCCCGTCACCTTGGCCGTCTTCACGATCGCCCCGGTCTCCACACGAATGACCCGCGTGTCGATGCGGATCTGCGGCTTGACGGAGACGAAGGAGCCCGTGACGATGTACTGCGCTCCCGTGAGGCGCCCCACCTTTACCGCGGTCGTGGAGTCGAAGTACGACGAACGCTGGGCGTCGATCTCCTTGGTCACGTCCTCCAGGCGCTCACGCTCGAGCAGCTGGATCTCGTCCACGGCGGAGAGGTCGGAGGTCATCATCGCCGCCATCCCCTTCCCCAGGTGATCGTAGTCGGCGTCGCCCGTGTTGTTGTCGAACGAGAGGACGGCGACCGTCTTGCGGGCAGCGAGCAGCTCGTACGCCGTGGCCGCTGGAAGGGCGGCGATGGCGAGCGAGGCGACGAGGACCCGGAAGGGAGGGAAGAACATGACCCTCCTAAGTGAGGGGGTGTACCCGCAGCTGTCAAACTGAGCCGCTCGAAAGTGGACGGGGAGCGCCGGCTTCCCGTCACGCGGCGCCGCCGCGAGGGACGGTCACCGGTCTTGGGCCGCACCGTGCTAGCGCGACGGCACGAGATCGGCTGGGGTGCCCGGCGGCACGCCTAACGGGACGTGCACCACGGTGCGCCCTTCCAGGATGTCGACGCTTCCCGCATGCGCGCGAACGAGACGTTCGGCGTAGGCCAACTGCTCCCCATGCACCGGCACGCCGCCACCGCGAATCACCAGGCGCACCTCGTGGCGATCGTGCTCCCCGTCGAGCGAGAGCGTCGCGCCAGTCGGCGTCTCCCGCAGCACCTCGTGCAGAATGGCCGAGAGCGCCTCCTGCAGTCGCCCGCGATCGGCCATAAACGGCGGGAGCGTGGGCGCCAGATCGGTCTGCACCGAGACCTCACGGTCGGCCGCGGCGTTGGTAAACGCGGGGAGTATCGCGTGCACGACATCCTGCAGCCGCACCCGTTCCTCGCGTAGCGTCACCGCGCCCAGGTCGAGTCGCACCACCTCGCGCAGCCGCAGCAGCGTGGCATCGACCGACTCGGCGGCGTTGCGCGCGGCCCCGATCATCTCCTCCTGGTTCTCGTTGAGCTCACCGAACCGGTTCTCGAGGAGGATGTGCAGCGGCAGGCGCACCTCCTCCAACTGGTGCATGGCCCCATCCACCGCCGCCGCGACCAGCGTCTCGTACTCCCGCTGGCGTGCGGCGATCAACTCGCCTTGGGCTGCCAGGGCCGTGCGCGACTGCGCCAGCGCATCGCTCAGGCGATCGACCAGCAACTCGATGCGATCCAGCTCGTCAACGCCGTGGTCGCGCGAGCCCTGCGGATGCAGCGCCATCCCCAGCAACTGCGAGGCGCGCTGGAACGAGACGCTCGTGTCGTCTCGCTCGCTACGTCTCGCCGCCAGCTGCTCCACGCGTTGGGCGACGTAGCGCGTGTTGCGCCACGCGAGCACGGCAGAACCCAGCGCTGCCACCACGGCCGCCGCCACCAGCCATTCGGGAGCCTCTCGCGAGTACTCGCCCCAGTAGGCGAGTGCCGTGACGCTCAGGAGCCCCACGATCGCCGGGAGTACCGCCAGGAAGAGTCGTTGGCCTACGCGCATTACTCGTCGGCGCTCGTCAGGCGCTCGCCTCCGGTGGGTTCATCGAGGGATACGACCAGCACATCGAGTCCTTCCGTGTTGTCGATGAGCTGTGTGACCACGGAGCGGTGCCGCAGTCGATGCCACCACGAGCGCCGGCTCTGTCCCACCAATGCCAGCGTCACCCCGCGCTCGCGGGCGAAACGGATGATCGCCGCCGCCACGTCGTCCCCTTGCAGCTTCACGACCTCGGCGCCGAGCGTCTGCGCCATCTGGATGTTGTCCACCAGCTTGCGCTGCACGGCGCTGTCGATGCGTTCGGCGCTCTCGTGCGACGTCTGCACCCAGACGCAGTACCAGTCGGAGTTGAGGCGTCCGGCAATGCGGCTCGCGCGGCGCAGCAGGCGCGCGGTGTAGGTCGGGCTGCTCGACATGGCCACGAGGATGCGATCGACCGTCTGCCGCTCGGCGCGCCCCCCTTCCTCGCGCCGCACGATCTCCTCACGCACGCGATCGACCGAGCTCGCGACCTCGCGCAGCGCCAGTTCGCGAAGTGTCGTGAGGTTCTCGTCGGTGAAGAAGTTCGACAGCGCCGAGGGGACCTTCTCGGGCGCGTAGATCTTCCCCTCGCGCAGGCGCTGCCGCAGGTCCTCCGCCGAGATGTCGAGGTTGATGACCTGGTCGGCGCTGGAGAGCACCCAGTCGGGGACCGTCTCGCGAACGGTCACGCCTAACGTGCGCTGGATGACGTCGTTGAGCGATTCCAGGTGCTGCACGTTGACGGCGGAGATGACGTTGATCCCCTCGTCGAGCAGTTCGAGGACGTCCTCCCAGCGCTTGCGGTGCCGCGATCCCGGGACGTTGGTGTGCGCCAGTTCGTCGACGATCGCCACCTGTGGTCGTCTGGCAACGATGGCGTCGAGGTCCATCTCTTCCAGCGTGACGTTGCGATAGGCGATCGGCTTGCGCGGCACCACCTCGAGGTCGCCGATCTGCGCCTCGGTCTCGGCGCGCCGGTGGGTCTCGACAAAGCCGACCACCACGTCCACCCCGCGCCGCCGCAGGTCGTGCGCCTCCTGCAGCATGCGAAACGTCTTCCCCGTCCCCGCCGCCGAGCCCACGTACACCTTGAGCTTCCCCCGCTCACGGCGGCGGACAATCTCGAAGAAGTTGGTGGTGTCGTGGGCGAGCGGATCGGTCACGAGGGGGCCTGCGCTAGAAGGTGAGCGCGAGGGAAGAGACTACGAACGTGTTGCCCTTCGCGGTGCCGTCCCGCTTGGGGAAGACCGCGTTGCTGCTGGCCAGCGTGCGCAGCTCCGTGCGCCACAGCATCCTGGGTGCCGGCGTCACGTCGATGCCTAACGATCCACCGTTGGCCTTGAACGCGTCGGCACCGCCCGTCACGATGATGACTTGTTTGGGGTCGGTGTAGCGTTCGACGCGCCCGACGAACGCGACCGTTGGTGAGGCCTGCACCCGCGCGATGAGCGCGGTGCCGTACCAGCGCCCCGTCTCGTCCCCAAGGTCCTGCGAGCCGAAGTCGAACGTCCCGGTCAGGGTGAGTTTGTCATTCGGGACAAGCTTGATGCTCCCCCCCTGGAAGAGGCGAAGCCGCGAGTCGGCGCTGTCAGGCGTTTCGCTGCTGATGAGATTGTACGCTGTCAGCGTGACTTTGGACGAGGCATTCCAGTCGACTCGCCCCCCGACGCCCTTGTTGCCGTTGGTCTCCGAGATGTTCTGCCATCCGTTGACCACGTTGAGCTGCGCCGACAGCGACGGCGTCGCCTGCCACGTGAGCTTGACTCCGGATTGATAGTACGGCGAGTAGTCGGCGATGAGCGAACGCGTGTAGGTGAGGTTGTCCCGCGAGATCCACGACTCGCTCCCGATGTGCGACAGGTAGATCCCGCCATCGAGCCAGAGTGTCGGCGACAACTTGACCCCGACCACCGCCTCCTGGAGGTAGCGCGAGACGTCGTCACCGCTGTTCGAACCGACGCGTGGTTCAGCGGCGTAGTTGGATTGCACCGACGTACCGAACTGCACCGCCAGTCGCCCGCGCACCTTGGCGCCGCTCAGCACCGCTTCCACGTGGGCGAGGTTGATGTTGAACTCGTTGTGTCGCGCCGGCTGTGTGGTAAAGGCGCGGTCCAGCGTGCGGGGCCGATTGAAGTCGAAGGCGTAGTAGCCGTCCACGAAGCCGCCGAACTTCACGGTGAGCGTAGTGTCGGCGCTCGCCTGGGCATGCAGCGGCGTGACCCCGGTTGCGCACAACGCAAGGCACAGGCTGCCGAGAATGCACGTGCGGATCATTTGGATCGTCCTCTCTCCGGCGAGAGGTTAGCCGTCATGCCGCCGGGATGCGCGAATGCCGAGTCCAGCGCAAGGTTGAGCAGCAGCACATTCACGCGCGGTTCGCCAAAGAAGCCGAACTGCCGCCCCTCGACGTGCCGCTCCACGAGTGCCCGCACCGCGGCGCTGTCGGCCCCGCGCGCCTTCGCGACGCGCGCCACCTGCAGCGCAGCGTTGGCTGGCGAGATGTGCGGGTCGAGTCCCGACGCCGAGCGCGTGGCCATGTCGGTGGGGATCTTCCCCTTTTCCGCCCCGTCCTTGTTCACCGCTTCACCCACCGCGTGCGCGATGAGCGTGTCGGCGAGCTTGGTGTCGGTGGGACCCTTGTTGCTGCCACTCGACGCGGTGGCATCGTATCCGCTCCCTGCAGCTGACGGGCGCGGATGGAAGTACCAGTCCTGCGTGAATGGCTGGCCGATGAGGGCGCTCCCCACCACCCGTCCATTCACGCTGACCAGCGAACCATTGGCCTGGCGCGGGAAGAGCAGCTGGGCGAGCCCGGTGACAACGCCCGGATACACGAGCCCCGTGATAACGCAGAGCACCACCGTGAGCACGATCGCGGGGCGCAGTTGTTTGCGAAGCATGGACATGTGACTAGACCAGGCGAAGGACGACGAGCGCCATGTCGATGAGCTTGATCCCCACAAAGGGGACCAGGAGCCCGCCGAACCCGTAGACTATCAGGTTGTTGCGCAGGATGGTGGAGGCTGCCGCCGGACGATACCGCACGCCGCGCAACGCCAGCGGAATCAAGGCGATGATGACCAGCGCGTTGAAGATCACGCTCGCGAGAATCGCCGACTCGCTCGAGTGCAGGCGCATGACGTTGAGCGACGCCAGCGCCGGATAGGCCGTCAGGAACATGGCCGGGATGATGGCGAAGTACTTCGCCACGTCGTTGGCAATCGAGAACGTGGTCAGCGCACCACGCGTCATGAGCAACTGCTTCCCGATTTCCACGACTTCGATGAGCTTCGTCGGGTTGGAGTCGAGGTCGATCATGTTCCCCGCCTCCTTGGCCGCCTGCGTCCCGCTGCTCATGGCCACGCCCACGTCGGCCTGCGCCAGCGCCGGGGCATCGTTGGTGCCGTCGCCGGTCATCGCCACCAGCTTGCCGCCGGCCTGCTCACGCTTGATGAGCGCCATCTTGTCCTCGGGCTTCGCCTCGGCCAGGAAGTCATCGACCCCCGCTTCCTGCGCGATGGCTGCCGCCGTGAGCGGGTTGTCGCCCGTGATCATCACCGTGCGAATCCCCATGGCGCGCAGGCGCTCGAAGCGCTCGCGCATCCCACCCTTCACCACGTCCTTGAGATAGATCACCCCAAGGACACGAGCCGTGCCGCCCCCCGCCTTTGCATCTGACGAGAGCAATCGCTCGGCCACCACCAGCGGCGTCCCCCCTTCGCGGGCAATGCGCTCCACGAGCGGGCGCAACTCGCCCGAGCCGTTGCCGCCGTGCGCGTGCACCCACTGGGCCACCGTGTCACCGGCCCCCTTGCGCAGCTCCGCGACCGCCGAGTCCACCCCGCTCATGCGCGTGCTGGCCGAGAAGGGGACGAACACGGTGCGCGTGTGCGAATCGTCGTCGATGGTACGCGCCCGAATGCCGTACTTGCTCTTGGCCAGCACGACGATGCTGCGCCCCTCCGGGGTCCCGTCGGCCAGCGAGGCCAGCCGCGCTCG
>CAZLLP010000155.1:13738-14300 GCA_964560345.1 uncultured Gemmatimonadaceae bacterium | reverse complement strand
GGCAGGGCCGGCTCGCCCCCCCGCGCGCAACCGCCGCAGCCAGAGGCGCGGCGGCGCAGTTCAGCCGGCCGGGATAGGCCAACTCCGGGATGCCGGCATAGTCCATCGCCGGCCACAACTCGCGCGGCGGCAGCACATCGTGGGCGAACGTGTCGACATGGGCGGTGGAAACGCCGCCAGGAAGGCGGCGCGTCGCGGGCTCAGTCATGCCTCGGCTCCTGCTCCTGTGGCGTCCTGTTGGGCTGCGGCGTCGAGCAACTGTCCGGCGATCACCAGCTTCTGGATCTCGCTCGTCCCCTCGTAGATGCGCAACGCACGAATCTCGCGATAGAGCGACTCCACGATGTGCCCGGTGCGCACGCCGTGGCCGCCGAGCAGTTGCACCGCGTCGTCGATCACCTGCTGGGCACTCTCGGTGGCGTGCAGCTCGGCCATCGCCCCCTCCCGCGGGACGCGCGCACCGCTTCTGTCCTTGGTCCATGCAGAGCGATAGACCCGCACCCGCGCCGCGTCCACTACCAGCCTCCTTTCGCCCACCCGCGCGCCCACGACCGGGAGAGCA
>CAZLLP010000155.1:0-13728 GCA_964560345.1 uncultured Gemmatimonadaceae bacterium | reverse complement strand
CGGTCTCGGGCCGCGGGCCGCGCCGGGGCGGGAGGGCGGCCGGGCCCGGCCGAGGGCCGGGAGGCTGGTGCGGGGGGGCCACCGCCTCGCCGGGCGCACGACGGGCGAGGCCGAGCGCCGCGGCCCCGACCGTGGAGCGGAAGACGTCCAGCGTGCCTAACGCCACGCGCAACCCCTTGCCCGCTTCGCCAATCAGCGACTGGGGCGACAGGCGGCATCCGTTGAAGGTGATGCGCGCCAGCGGATGCGGGGCAATCACGTCGATGAGTTCCGCCACCTCGAACCCCGGCGTGTCGGCATCGACGACAAAGGCGGCGAACGCGCGTTCGCCGCCTTCCGGATAGCGGGCAAAGACCGTGTAGAAGTCGGCGATCCCTCCGTTGGAGATCCACGTCTTCTCGCCGTCGAGTCGCCACCAGCCGTCCGCCTCGCGTCGCGCGGTCGTGGTCATCGACACCACGTCGCTCCCGGCGTTAGGCTCGGAGAGGGCAAAGGCGGCAATCGCCTCGCCACGGGCCACGCGCGGGAGATAGCGCGCCTTGAGCGTCTCGCTCCCGTAAAGCGAAATCGGCCCGCTTCCCAGCCCCTGCATGGCAAACGCGAAGTCGGCCAGCCCGTTGTGATAGGCGAGCGCTTCACGCGCCAGACAAAGCGTACGCACGTCGAGCGTGTCGCGCGCGCCGCCATGCGGCGCGGGGACGACGTGCTGCAGCCACCCGGCCTGTCCGAAGCGTCGGGCAAGCGTCGCCGACGCCACGTCGACCGTCTCGTGGGCAATCAGGTGCTCCCACGCCGGCGTCTCCTTCGCCGCCGCGCGCGCCAGGTCGCGCGCAAAGGCGCGATGCGTGTCATCGAAGAACGGCCAGTCGAGGTACGTGGTATCGCTCACGCGGTTACCGGTTGGAGGGTCGTGCCGAGTGCGGGTTGTGCGGCGCGATGCTGCGTCGTGCGATGCCTAGTTCCCCTGAAAGCGCGGCGTCTCGCGCTTGACGAAGGCCCGATACGCCCGCTCGAAGTCGTTGGTGGTCATGCACACCGCCTGCGCCTGCGCTTCGTGCTCTATGGCCGCGTCGATGGACATCGCCCATTCGGCATGCAGGCACGCCTTGGTGACGCCGTGCGCGAAGGTCGGCCCATCGGCCAGCGTGCGCGCGAGCGCCAGTGCCTCCAGTTGCAACGATTCCGGCGTCACCAGACGGTTGAAGAAGCCCCAGCGCTCTCCTTCCTCCGCGCTCATGAAGCGTCCGGTGTACAGCAGCTCGGCAGCACGCCCCTGTCCAATGATGCGCGGCAGCAGCGCGCACGCCCCCATGTCGGCGCCGCTCAACCCGACGCGCACAAAGAGGAAGGCAGTGCGCGCGCGTTCGGTCGCCAATCGCAGGTCGCTGGCCATCGCCATGATCGCCCCTGCGCCGGCACAGACGCCATCGACGGCGGCCAAGATCGGCTGCGGGCAGGCGCGCATCGCCGCCACCAACCCGCCGGTCATGCGTGTGAAGGCCAGCAGGTCGGCGGTGCGCCCCCCGTTCTTTGCTTCCACCAGCGGCCCGATGATCTCGTGCACGTCGCCACCGGAGCAGAAGTTCTCCCCCGCGCCGGTGATGATCACGACCTTCACGTCGGTCGCGTGCACCAACGCTCGAAAGAGCGAAGTGAGCTCGGCGTACGACTCGAACGTCAGCGGGTTCTTGCGCTCGGGGCGGTCGAGCGTGACGGTCCCGACCCCCGCCTCCACCGACCAGCGGAAGTGCGCAGGAGAGAGATCGGCGAGCGTGAGTCGAGGCGAGGTGGACATGGAAGAGGGAGTTGGCGCGGGGAAGGTGTCACCGCGTGGCGCGGCCGTCCAGCGCCCCGAGCAGGCGCTCCATCTGCTGCTTCCCGCTGCGATACATCGGCGGCCAGTGCTGCGCCTGATACTCTAACGAAGCGGCCGCGCGCAGCGTCCACTGCGGGTCGGCCAGGTGCGGGCGCGCCAGCGCACACAGGTCGGCTCGCCCGGAGGCGATGATCGAGTTCACCTGGTCCGGATCGGTGATGTTCCCCACCGCGATGGTGCGCGCGCCAAGCTCGTTGCGAATGCGGTCGCTGAACGGCGTCTGCCACATGCGCCCGTACACCGGCTTCTGGTCGGGCGACACCTGCCCCGTCGACACATGGATGATGTCGGCCCCGGCGGCAATGAAGGCGCGCGCGATCTCGACCGAGTCTTCACCCGTCACGCCCCCCTCGACCCAATCGGTGGCCGAGATGCGCACCGAGATCGGGCGATGCTGTGGCCACGCTTCACGCATCGCCGCAAAGACCTCGAGCGGGAAGCGCAGGCGGTTCTCCACCGAACCGCCGTAGTCGTCGGTGCGACGGTTGGCCAACGGCGACAGGAACGACGACAACAGGTAGCCGTGCGCGCAGTGCAGCTCGAGCATGTCGAATTCGGCCTCGACGGCGAGGCGCACCGATCGCGCAAAGTCGTGCACGACCTTGTCCATGTCGTCACGGTTCATCGCGCGCGGCACCTGCATTGTGGGGCGATAGGCAATGGCCGACGGCGCGATCACTTCCCAGGCGTCGCTGGGGCTCAGCGGCGTGTCGCCTCCTTCGAGCCCCAGGAGCGTCGCCCCCTTTCGTCCCGAGTGCCCTAACTGCAGGCAGATCTTCGAGCGCGACCACTGGTGCACGAACTCGGTCACACGCCGCCAGGCGGTGACATGGTCGTCCTCGTACATCCCGGTGCAGCCGAGCGAAATGCGCCCTTCTGGGGAGACGCAGGTCATCTCCGTCATTACCAACCCGGCCCCTCCCATCGCCCGCGCCCCGTAGTGTACCAGGTGAAAGTCGTTGGGGACGCCGTCGGTGGCGCAGTACATGTCCATCGGCGACACGACGACGCGGTTCTCGACCGTCATCTGGCGCAGGCGCAGCGGGGTGAACATCGGCGGCGTCGCGCGAAGGTCCGCGTCGCGTTGCGCCCCCTGCGCGGCCGCGTCGCGCTCCGCGCGCGAGGCAAACCAGCGCTCCACGCCACCCAGGTAGTCGGCATCGCGCAGGCGCAGGTTCTCGTGGCTCACGCGCTGGCTGCGGGTCAGGAGCGAGTAGGCAAACTGCTCCGGCTCGAGGGTGATGTAGCGCTTCACGTGCTCGAACCACTCCATCGAGTTGCGCGCCGCGTTCTGCAGGCGCAGCACTTCGGTCACGCGTTGCGCCTGGTAGCGATCCACTGCCTGCGCCAGCGCGGGCGACATCGCACCTCTAACGGCAATCGACTCGTCAGGCGCGCTGCACAGCTCGCGCGCCAGGGCGATCGCGTCTTCCATCGCCAGCTTGGTCCCGCTCCCGATGGAGAAGTGCGCGGTGTGCGCCGAGTCGCCGAGCAGGATGATGTTCTCGTGGCGCCACTTGTCGCAGCTCACGCGCAGGAACGAGCCCCACGGGTCGCGCACGCGGTGCGGCGTGGCGTTGAACTCCAGGCGATGCCCCTCGAGCCACGGCGCAAACATCTCCTCGCACACCGCAATCGTCTCGGCGGCATTCATCTGGTCAAAGCCGGCGCCGCGCCACGACGCCTCGTCGCACTCGACGATGAACGCCGACTGCTGCTCGTTGAAGCGATAGGCGTGCACCTGGTACACGCCCGTCGGCGTCTCGACGAAGATGAAGGTGAAGGCGTCGAAGAGGCGCGAGGTGCCGAGCCAGATGTAGCGGTTGGTGCGCACGTCGAGCTGGGCACCAAAGGCGTCGGGGTAGGTGCGGCGCACCACGCTGTTCACCCCGTCGGCGGCGACGATCAGGTCGGCCCCTTGTGCCTGGAGCGCGCCCACATCGGGAATCTCTTCCCGGAAGTGGAGCTGCACGCCTAACGCCTCGGCTCGGCGCTGCAGGATCTGCAGCAGCGACTTGCGGGCAATCCCGCTGAAGCCGTGCCCGCCGGAGGTGATCGTCCGGCCGCGCACGTGGATGTCGATGTCGTCCCAGTGCGCAAAGTTGTCGGTGATCGCCGTGTATGTCTCTTCGTCGGCGTTGCGGAAGTTCTCCAGCGTCTGGTCGGAGAAGACGACCCCCCAGCCAAAGGTGTCGTCAGGCGCGTTGCGCTCGTAGAGCGTCACCTCGTCGTCGGGGCGCCCCTTCTTGAGCAGGAGCGAGCAATAGAGCCCCGCGGGGCCGCCCCCCAGTACCGTGACCTTCATGCCGAGTCCCGTTCGTTGTTGGTGCCGCGTGCGTTGCCGTCGGCTTGGTTGTCCCCGTCGCCGTCCCCGTCCATCGCCTCGTCGTCCAGCAGTCCCCACGCCGCCAGCTCGGCGGCAAAGTCCTCATTGAGCTGCAACGGACGCACGTAGTACCACCATTCGCGTCTCGGGTCGAGTCCGTCGTCCTCCTCTACGTCCTCGCCCCACAGGCAGGCGCTCGCCGCTGACGCGGCTTGCAGCCGGCGGTCGAGGGCGTCGACCGTGGACGTGACCCCCGCCTTCTCGTCCGGTGTCGCAACGGCCAGCGCCCCCGCGATCGCGTCGCGCAGGTCCATGTCGTTCAGGTAGTCGTCGAGCCCGAAGGGGTAGCCCCCCTCGACGCTCGCAACGACCGCCGCCCACTTCTCCGCCAGCATCGGAAGTCCGCCGCGCACCAGTTCCTCGGGGCATCCGCGGTCGGTCAACAACTGTCGTACCGCGTCGTGTTCAGTCATGGTGTCCCCTGGCAGTGCGGGTGTGGTCCGTCGCGTGCGGGGTCATGTCCCGGCCCGCCGGCGCGCCTGGCGGCGGAAGTAGCGTTCCCCGTCGTTGGGCTTGAAGTACGTGCGGATGATCCCGTCGTCGTCGAAGGCGAGAAAGGCGCCGCTCGACTTGTCAAAGCGCGACACCGTCCCGTCACCGCGGCGAATCTCCAGCACGTCCCCGCCAACCGGCGCATCGCGCAGCGCTTGCGCCTGACGAAGGTACTCGGCGCGCGAAATCATCCCGAACTCGGCGCCGTGCTTGGCGAAGTGGTCGTCGAGCCGCTGGCGCGAGCGGAAGCCGATCGACGGGCCAAAGACTGTCGCGCGTTCGCTGGAAGACGGCGACGCCGCGCGAGCGTCCGTGCGAGGCGCTTGCTGCGGAGTGGTGGCGACCGAGGCCGATTGTTCGCGCGCGTTGGCCTCCAGCGCGCGTGCCGCGAGCGAGTCGTCGCGCGTGACGCTCGTTTCCGCGTTCGCCCCGCACCCCACGAGTACGGCGAGCGCCAGCCAGAGCCACGTGGCCCCCCTGGCGCGCAGTGCGCGTATCGCCGTACCAAGCCGTCTTGTCATGGCGTTCCTCGGCGCGTCACTTGGCGCCTAACCACGCCGCACGAAAGGCGCGCACGGCATCGGTCACCGGCTCGCCGGCCGCTTCAAACGTCACGATCTCGATCCGCGGGCTTTCACCCAGCGTGAGCATCTCGTTGATCGTCCTCCCGCGCGACTCGAAAATGATCGGCACGACGTCGCCAGGCTTGTGGGCCGAGAGCACGGCGCTCCAGTCGGCGCTCCCCGACATCGCGCGGCCGTCGATCGAGACGATGCGATCGTTGCGATCGACGCCAACCGAATAGAGCGGCGAACCGATAGGCGACGGTGCGGTCACTACCGCCTTCCCGCCCTCGTAGCGCAGCGAGATATCGCCGGCCCACGCCGCACCGCCGCGCGCCTTACGCACGATGAATCCCCCCTTCCGCAGCAACTCGGCGTAGGGCGCGGCTTCGCGTCCCTCGATGTAGCGCGCAAAGAAGTCACGCGCGAACGTCGCGTCGCCCGTCACGCGCGCCAGCGCGGCGCGCGCATCGGCAATCGTGTACGGCTTGACCGGGGCGTAGTTCCGCTGCTGCACCCCGTGCGTCTTCCACATCTCCTGCATGAAGTCGTCGAGCGTCTTGCCACGCCCGCGGAGCGTGAGGTCGAGCGCCAGCGCGATCGCTTGCCCGAACGGATAATACGAGATGAAGGTGTTCCCCTTGTTCTGCGGATCGATCGAGACGGCGGCGTCGGTGAACGGCGCCTGCTGGCTCATCTCGACGGCGGAAAAGAAGCGACGGCCGGGAGCGTTGAGCACCAGGTTCACCGCCCCCGCCATGTCCTGCGCGAACTCGGCGTCATCCTGCAGCCCCGCACGGCGCACGATGAGCGGGCCGTAGTAGCTGGTGAAGCCCTCCGCCAGCCACAACTCCCCCGACATGTTGGCCTCCTCGAACGAGAAGGGCTCCAGCGTCTTGGGGCGAATGCGTTCCACGTTCCAGGCGTGGAAGAACTCGTGCGACACCGTCCCCAGCAGGTCGCTCATCGACGTCGCCAGCGCCCCGGTGCTGGTGAGCGATGTCGAGTTGCGATGCTCCATCCCGTCGCCGGCCGCCCACGGGAGGTACGTCGCCAAAAAGGTGTAGCTCCCGCCGTCAAAGTCGGGAAGCGTGCCGAACACGCGTGCCGCCTGCTCGACGATCTTGGCCGTCCCCTTGAAGTACGCGTCGCCTTCGGCCGACGTCCCGAGGTGATGGAGGGCGATCCGCATCTTGTACGTCTTTCCGTTCGCCGACTCGTCCCACTCGTACCACGTCTGCGTCCCCAGGTGGGTCGGCGAATCCATGAAGTACTGGAGGTGCGGTGCGGTGAACGTCGACGAATCGCTGGTGGGAAAGAGCTGCGTCGCCACCGTCCACGAAGGGTCGGGGCGATTGAAGGTCACGCGCACCGGGCGCCCCTCCAATCCGCGCGCCCAGGCAAAGGTCGCCGGGATGTTGAGGTGCGCCATGCCGCGGTCGATCCCGGCATACGTCCCATCGGCGCGGTCGCCGAACAGCGTGTAGGTGACCTTCACCGTTCCGTCGTGCCCGCGCACGTCCCACTGGTGCGGGTTGGGACGGGTGACGGCGAGCGCGCGCCCCTTGGAATCGACCGCCGAGAAGGCGTAGACGTTCTTCGCGAACTCGTGCAGGGCGTAGCGCCCGGGGGAACTGCGGCTCATGCGGACCTGCAACGCCCCGGGGGGGACGGCGCGGAACGTCACCGACACCTGGGCCTCGTGGTGCGCCGCGTTGGGAAAGGCGATGGTGTACTCGACGGCCGGCCCTCGGGCAGCGTTAGGCGCGCGCTCCATGGCGGCGCGTGGTGCCGTCGCGCCCTGCGCGGGCGCGGCGACCGGGGCCGACAGGACGACAGCGAAGACGAGCGCAGGTGCAACGAACGACAGGCGCATGACACTGGGAGCAATGGGCAGGGCGCCCCCGGCCGGGGGCAATCGCAGGAGAATCTACGGCCGGGGCCCCGGCGGGCTACTCTCTCCCCCGCGCGCCTTGCTACTTCCTGCTTGCCGCCTCGTACTTGGGGCGCCGCCCCCCGGTCCAGATCACCAGGGAGCCGCACCCATCCAGCGTCTGGAACTGCACCGGGACGCTCGATCCGCGGGAGTAGACCTCCAACGCGCGGATCTCCTGCACGTTCACGTAGGAGTCGATGTCGCCGTCCATGTTCATGACCTTCATCCCGTCGATGAAGACCGCCGGGTAGCAGTTGACCTGGAACCCCATGCCGCGCATCAGGATCCGGTTCCCGAACTGCCCCGGGACGACCTGCACCCCGGGGGTCATGCGCAACAGGTCGCCGACAAAGAACGGGTTCCGCTTCTCGATGTCGTCCTCGTCCATGAACGTCCCGAAGCCACGCCTGCGCCGCTCCTCGAACTCCTGCAGCTGGCGGGAAGCATACACGCGCCGCCCCGTCACCTTTACCGTGTCGAGGTAGGTCCCGAACGACCCCAGCGTGAAGTTGGAGACCGATTCCACCCCCTCCATCACGTCGATGGGGATGCGTTGCGGGAGGAAGCCTAACGCGCGCGCTTCCATCGTATGCGTGCCGGCCGGCAGCTCCGCCATTCGATACGCCCCGGTGGAGGTCGTGGCCACTTCCACGCCGCTCCCCCAGAAGACCAGGCGCGCCCCTTCCAGCGGGGCGCCGTCGGGGCGGCGCACCACCCCGCGCAGCGTCCCGTTGCCGCGCAACACTGTCGTGCTCGTGGCCGCCGAACCGGCAACCGAGTCGGCGGTCGAGTCGCGCAGCGCCACCGTCCGCGACGTCCCGATGAACAGGTCGCGCCGCAGCAACCCATGCGCGGGGACCTCCAACTCGGCAAAGCCGCTCGAGTCGGAGGCGTTCCAGGCGCGCAGCATCACCGTTCCGCCGACCGGGAGCCCGCAGATCGCCACCCCGCCAGCGTCACTCGTCTCGCCTTGCACCGACGGCGTCACGCGCTGGATCCCTTCCGCCCCGATCGAGATCTCCGACCACTGCGCCTTCACCAGCGACTTGGCGCGCCCAAACCCGTCGGTCGCGCCGCGCACGTATCCCACGTAGACGCCAATCGAATCGGAGACCGCCTTGGGGCCGCACAACGCCCGGCGCAGCGTCAACGCCGACGGAATCGCCAGCGGGGCGCGCACGTCGCCCGCCGCCCGCACGTCCACGCGCGACAGCGGCGCCGCGATCCCTAACGAGTCGAGCAGCGGGTGATAGAAGCCGAGCAGGTAGGTCCCGGCGGCGACTGAATCAAACGAGAAGGCGCCGCCTCCCACCGTCTCGACCGAGCGCGCACTGGTCGCGTTGGCAGCCGGGACGAGCTGCACGATCGCCCCCGACAGCGGGCGTGACGACAGCGAGTCGAACACGACTCCCGAGACACGCGCACGAATCGCGGCCGGTGCCGGTTGTTGCGCCTGCAAGGGAGCGACACCGCTCACCCCGAACGCCAGCGTTGCCTGCGCCGCCAGCGTGTACGCCACCCCTTGCAGCACCCTTCGCAGCACCCCGCCGCGTCTCTGCCTCGCGCTCCTCACTTCGTCCGCGGCACCACCCGCCCACGTTTCGCCAACCATCCCCGCGCTCCTGTCCAGACGATGAGTGTCCCGCACGTCAACGACTGATACTCCGCAGGCGCCTGAATGCGCCGAGGATACACCTCGATGGCCCGCACGATGCTCGCCGGGATCAGGTCGTCGATGTTGCTCTCGTAGCGCGGCACCCGCATCCCGTCCACCACCAGCTCGGGTTCGCACTGCGCCGCGCCGTCTATTCCGCGCATCGCCACCGCGCGCACCCCGTCGATCGACACCACCTCAACACCGGAAATGCCGCGCACCAGGTCGGAGAAGTTGAGCGGATGCCGGCGCTCCACCTCGTCAGGGTCGAGGAAGACCCCCTGCGATAGCGCGCGCCTCCGCTCGAACCCCGCCATCTGGTCGCCCAACGCCGGCTTGTTGCCAAAGACGCGCACCGTGTCGATCGTCGTCGGGAACTCCTCCAGCGGGAGGTCGACCACGACTTCCTGACGCGCCACCAAATCGACCAGTTCGCGCCGCGGCGCAAAGCCCAGTGCTCGCAACTCCAGCATGCGCGTCCCGCTCGGCACGCCGGCCAGGACAAACTCGCCGCGTTCGTTGCTGCGCACCTCGCGCGTCTCGCCGTACAGGCGCACGCGCGCCCCAACGAGCGGCGCGCCGTACGGATTGCGCACCGTGCCGCGCACCGTGCTCGCCGCCGATCGTGCCGGGGGCACCAGCAGGTCGCGCACCAGCAAGCCTTCGTTGGGGACGGTCACTTCGAGCGTGGCGCCCGAGTCGCTGCCCGCCGCCGCATTCACCAGCACAAAGCCACCCGCCGGCACCTGACACAGGGTGAACCAGCCGTCCTCGCCAGAAGTCGCCGTCGCCTCGCGCACGCGCACCTCGGCGCCGCGCTTCCCGATCACGATCTCGCTCCACCGCGCCCGCACCGTCGCCTCGGCCAGTGCGCCGGTGGTCGCGGCGCTGCGCACGAAGCCCATCACTGCGCCTGACGAGTCGCGCGTGGCCGCGGCGCCGCACGCTTGTCGCAGGACCGTAGTCACCGAGGGGATCGCGAGGTCGACCGCGTGCACGCCGTCGTCGCGGACCTCCACGCGTGAGAGCGGTGCTTCCACGCCCAGCGAGTCAAGCTTGGCGTGGAAGAAGCCGAGCAGGAACTTGCCGCGCTCGACCGTCGGGAAGGCATACCGACCGGTGGAATCGGTCGTCGCTGCCAGGCGCAAGGCGCCGTTGGCCGACACGAGTTGCACCAACGCGCCGGCCAGTGTGGCGTGCGAGACGCTGTCGTACACCACGCCCGTCACGCGACCGGCGACGGCGCGCTGCACTACCATGGGCAGCGCCGGCGAGGTGGGAGGGGCGAACCCTGCCAGCACCACGCCGGACATCGCCACTGCCAACACTCGCCGCCGTCTGGTCACGTCACCCCGTGAAGTCGTTCGGGACGGGCAGTTCGCCGCCGTAGGTATAGAAGCCACCACCATTCTTCTTCCCCAGCATCCCCGCCGCCACCATGCGCGTGAGGAGGGGGGGAGGGGCGTACCGCTGTTCACGATACGCTCCCCACATGATCTCGGCCACTCGATGCAGCGTGTCCAGTCCGACAAAGTCGCACAGCGCCAGCGGCCCCATCGGATGCCCGGCCCCCAGCTGCATCCCGACGTCGATGTCGGCCACCGTCGCCACCCCGCGCTCAAGCGCCCGCACCGCATCGAGCATGTAGGGGACGAGCAGGAGGTTCACCACGAAACCTGGCGTGTCCTTCGAGGCGATCGGCTCCTTCCCGATCTTGCGCACAAAGTCGTAGGCGGCGCGCATCGTCGCTTCGCTCGTGGTGAGCGTGCGCACCACTTCCACCAGTCGCATGGCCGGGACCGGGTTGAAGAAGTGCAGCCCGACAAACCGATCGCCGCGCGACGTGGCGGTGGCCTGCTCCACGATCGACAGCGACGACGTGTTGGAGGCGAAGATCGTGTGTGGTTCGGCGATCTCGTCGAGCGACTTCCACAACGCGCGCTTGGTGTCGAGATGCTCCACCACCGCCTCGACGATGATGTCGCACGACGCCAGCGCCGCCAACTCAGTGGTGACGGTGAGGTTGGCCAGCGCCTTCTCGCGCGCATCGGGGGCGATCTTCCCCTTCTCGATCAGCTTGGAGAGCGATCGATCGATCGCACTTCGCGTCCGGGCGCATAACGCGTCATCCAGTTCGCGAAGGATGGTCTTGAGTCCGTGTTGCGTCGCGACCTGGGCGATCCCGGCTCCCATGAGCCCGCCGCCGACGACGCCTACTGTCCCAGTCTGTGTCATGCCCAATTATGGGGCGAGCCCCATCACCGGGACAGCACGGCGAATCGCTACGCGTGGGTGCGAAATTCCCTCTACCGTTCGCCCGCAACCAATCGCCTGCTACCGAATCCCCTCGACCTTGCGCGTCACCACGTCGAGGAAATCGGCCAGCGGATTGGCCGGCTTGCGAATCTCGCCGCGCTCGAGACGGTCAAGGACCTGTTCCAGCGCCAGTTGCGCGCGCTCCACGCGTGCGCGCTGCGTCGCCGCAATCGCGTAGCCAATCGCCCCGCCCCCCAGCACCGGGACCGCCCCCACCAGGGCGCCAAAGAACATCGACCCCTGGGGGATGAGCGTGGCCAGCGCCATCACGCCGCCAAAGCCCAGCACTCCGCCGCCAGCGACCAGCGAACTGCCCAGCACGTGGCGCTTGCGTGTCTGCACAAACGAGGCGTCGAGGCGCACGATGCACCGCTGCGCATCCACCTGCACCACCGTTGCCCCCACCTCGTCGGTGTTCACCAGCGCATACGCGCGCGACCCGATCTTGAGCCCGGCCTGCAGCGACATCATGAAGTCGCGACGCGCTTCCCACGTGAGGCGATCGTTGAAGCGACGCTTGGCACGCATCCCTTCCTCGCGCTGCATCCAGTCGTCGAGGCGTCCCAGCAGGTCGGTCGCCGTCCCGTTCACCACGCGCGACGCCGTCACCCCTTCGCCGCCAAACAATCCCCCCACCACGCCGCGCGCCTCCGGGACCTGCACGCGCGTGCGCTCCTCGGCCAGCGCCAGGCGCACGTGCTCGGCGCTGATCCCCACTTCCTTCCCCACTTCGATGAGCTGCGCTTCGCTCATCTGCTCGGCCGGTTCGGACTGCCCCGCCTGCAACTCGGCGGCGCGCGCCAGCACGCGCTCGAGCTGCTCGCGATCGAGCGGAGCCGGCGCCTGCGGTGTGGGACGAGGAACGGGGGCGTTGCCGGAGCGTGGGTCGGTCATCGTTGGATGAGGGTCAGATCCCGCCCAGCACGATCTCGATCTGGCGTTCCAGCGCCGTCACGATCTGTGCGGGGAGCGGGAAGGTCGCGTTGAACGTGGCCGACGGATCGCCCGCCGGCACCGGGACGCGGGCCGTCTTCAGGTAATATCGCTGATAACCCGCCACGAGGTCGGGGGCCACGCGTTCCAGCAGCATCGCCCCGCCGCGAACGGCGGCCAGCGTGGTCCACTTGGCGGTGTCGCCGCTGCGCTCGTCGGCTGCCGACGAGTTGTCGCGCACCGCCGCGGTCGCCACCGACCCCACCACTTCGTGGGCGATGACATACATCGCGTCGCGCGGCTCCTCGCTGTCGTCGGGAAAGGTGACGGCGACGAAGTTGTCGTTCCCCCCTACCGACAATGTGCGCCCTTCACCTCCCAGCGGGAGCGAGAGCAGCACGACCCCTTCGCGCTGCAGCGAGTTGCGCATGAAGCGCGACAGCGCGTTGCGATAGGTCCCGCTCCAGAGCCCGTCCACCGAGCGGCGCATCGAGGCGCGGCGTTGCTGCTGCTGCAGCCAGTAGCCGCGATAGAAGCGCGCGCGCTCGTCGTCCAGGCTGCGCACGAAGAGGGTGAGCCAGTCGCGATCCTCGACGGTGGGGAAGTAGGTGCGCACGGTGGCGTACATGCGCAGCTCTTCCTGGTTGCGCGCCTGCCTGACGTCGCCGTTGTCGCGCACAAAGCGCTCGACTCCGCGCCGCAGGTCGTCCCAGGTGGCGAAGTAGAGCGCGAGAAACTGCGCCGAGGTGAGGTTGGCGTTCTCGGAGAAGCGGCGTTGCAGCTGTGAGCGATTCGCTTCCATCAATCCGCCGGCCGGGCGCACCTGCGACAGTGCGCTGCGATATCCGGGGCGAAAGTACGGAATCAGCGATTGGTCGTCCTGCAGCAGCGCAAAGCCATGCAGCCACAGGTCGACGTGCTCCCGCGTATCGATGCGCCACCCGCCGGTCGATCGCGCTGCTCCCCCCTGCGGCGTCGCTTCGTCGGCGGTCGGACGCGGCGTGGTGCTATCCACGCGCGGCCCCGGCACCGCCGCCACCGTCACGGTCTGTGAGGACGAGCAAGCGCCAGCAAACGCCAGCGCGAAAACGAGAGAGGCGGCAGATCGACCCATGTAGGGCTCACTACGTGACGAGAGTGCCAAAGAGTGTCAGGCGCTCCGCAGACGGGAGAGCCGACCACTCGATTGTACCCGGGCGAACGCTCGCGTTCGCCCACTCCCGTCTCCCGTCTCCCGTCTCCCGTCCAGTTCTACGCCTTGCCCACTTCTCTCCCGCACGTAATGCAGAACTTCCACCCCACCTCCAGCTCCGTGCTGCACGCCGGACAATGCTGCACGGTCAGGTTGTGGCCGCAGTTGGGGCAGAAGGTCACGCGCCGGCCGTCGGGGAGGACGCCGCCGCAATAGCGACAGGCTTCGCCCGCGGCGGCCGGATGAGGAGACGAGCGGGGGGCGGCCATGGGTGCGTCGGTCTGAGCCAGAGGGGTGGCGCGGCGCGGCGGGGCGCTCGCACCGAGAGGCGGGCGAGCGGGAGCCGGAGGGGGCGCCGAGACGATGCGGGCCGGTGCGGG
>CAZLLP010000154.1:0-14323 GCA_964560345.1 uncultured Gemmatimonadaceae bacterium | reverse complement strand
CGGGGCTCTACCTGCGCACGCTTACCGAGCCGTTGTTCGACGAACCTGCGCTCGATCCCGCGGCGCGACAGGCGCTCGACGTCGAGCTGCAGGCCCTGTCGCTCGACGAGCTACGCCGTCGGTGCCACGCGCTCGATCCGGCACGCGCCCATCTGGGACGCACGCAGTTGCTGCGTGCCATCGAGGTGGCCACGCTCACCGGGACGCCGATCTCCGCCCTGCATCGCGAGCAGGCGCGCAGCCCGCGATTCGAGGTGCGCGTTCTGATGGTGGACCCCGGACCGGACGTGCTGCGCGAGCGCATCGTGCAACGCGTCGATGCCATGCTCGCCGGCGGTTGGGTCGACGAGGTGCAACGTCTGCTGCAGGCGGTGCCGCCGGATGCCCCGGCGTGGAACGCAACGGGCTACGACGCGATACGTCAGGTGGTGGCCGGCACGCTGTCGCTTGCGCGGGCGCGAGAGCAGGTCATCATCGCCACCCGGCAGTACGCCAAGCGGCAGCGGACCTGGTTCCGGCACCAACTCCCCTCGGCAAGCGTCGTTCACGTGAATGCGACAGATCCGTCGGCGCTCGAACGCGCGCAGGCGTGGTGTCGCGAGGAGATCGCGCGGTGAAGATCGGCATTACCTGCTACCCGACGTACGGCGGATCCGGCGCGGTGGCGACAGAACTCGGCATTGCGCTCGCCGAACGCGGGCACGAGGTGCACTTCATCACCTACCAGCAGCCGTTCCGACTCCCGGCCTTCCTGCCGCGCGTCTTCTTCCACGAAGTCGACGTCGGCAAGTATCCCTTGTTCGAATATCCGCCGTACGACCTCGCGCTCGCCGTGCGCATGCACGAGGTGGTGATGTCACACCAGCTCGACCTGCTGCACGTGCACTATGCCATTCCGCACGCCACGAGCGCGTGGATCGCCAAGGAGATGCTGCGCGAGAACGGGCACGACATCGAGGTCATCACGACGCTGCACGGCACCGACATCACCATCGTCGGGCAGGATCGTTCGTTCCACGCCATCACCAAGTTCTCCATCGAGAAGTCCGACCGCATCACCGCGGTCTCCAATTTCCTCAAGGACGAGACGTTCTACGCCTTTGGCTGCGCGGGATGCGACGTCGAGGTGATTCACAACTTCATCGACCCGGCGCTGTACAATCGCGCCGCGCACGGCTCGATCTTGCGCGACCAGATGGGGCAGGGCAATCGCAAGATCCTCATGCACGTCTCCAATTTCCGCGCGGTGAAGCGCGTGCGGGATGTCGTGCGCATCTTTGCCAAGGTGCACGCCGAGCTTCCGAGCACCTTGGTCATGGTGGGCGATGGCCCCGATCGTGACGACGCCGAAGAGGAGGCGCGCACGTTGGGCATCGATCGCGACGTGCACTTCCTTGGCAAGATCGAGCGAGTGGCCCCGCTCTTGGCGAGCGCGGATCTCTTCGTGTTGCCGTCCGATCGCGAGTCGTTCGGTTTGAGCGCGCTGGAGGCGCTGGCGTCTGGGGTCCCGGTGATCGGGTGTGCAGTGGGCGGGCTCCCTGAGGTGGTGCGGGAAGGGGAGACGGGTGCGTTGCGCGCCCCGGCCGATGTCGATGGCATGGCCGCGGCGGCGCTCGATATCCTGCGCGACCCGGTCCGTTGGCAGGCGATGAGCACGCTCGCCGCGAGTGATGCGCGGGCCCGATTCTCGCGAGACGCGGTGGTGGCACAGTACGAGGCGCTGTATCAGGCGACACTCGCCAGCCGCTAGATTCCCCGCGCCACCGCACCTCCTGTCTCCCGTCTCCCGTCTGGCCCTTGACCGTCTTTCAAGCGATCGTCCTCGGCGTCCTGCAGGGGTTGGCCGAGTTTCTCCCCATCAGTTCGTCGGCCCACCTGGCGCTCGCGCCGTGGGCCTTTGGCTGGCAGGACCCCGGACTCGCCTTCGACGTGGCGTTGCACCTGGGGACGCTGGTGACCGTCCTCTGGTACTTCCGGAAGGAATGGGGGGCGCTGATCGTCTCGTCGATCGCCATCCTCAAGCAGCGTCGTGTCAGCACGCCTGATGAGTGGCGCGTGATCTTCCTCATCATCGGGACCATCCCGGCGGCCATCGCTGGCCTCTTGCTCGAGGAGGCGGCGGAGACGGCCTTTCGCGCGCCGGCGCTGATGGCGACGACGCTGATGGTCATGGGCGTAATCCTCTGGTCGGCCGACCGCTTTCTCCCGCAGGCGCGTGCGCTGGATAGCATGACGTGGCGCGATGCGTTGGTCATCGGTCTCGCGCAGGCCTGCGCGCTCGTCCCCGGCTTCTCGCGCTCGGGAACCACCATCACCGGGGCGCGCCTGCTGCGTCTCGACCGCACCAGTGCGGCGGTCTTTTCCTTCCTGCTCAGCATGCCCGTCACGGCGGCTGCGGCGATCCTCAAGGTGCCCGACGCCGTGCGCGAAGGCATCACGACGCCCCTCGTCGTGGGGGTCATCTCCGCCGCCATCAGTTCGTGGCTCGCGATCTCGGTCCTGCTCAAGTACGTCTCACGCCATTCCTTCGGGATCTTCGCGCTCTATCGCCTGGCATTAGGTGTGGCGATCTTCTGGCTCATCGCCCAGCGCGCCTGACGATGCGCTGCCCCCCTGATGAGTTGCCGCTGGTGGGGTGGCGCGCGGGCGCCGCCGGCGGCTCCTCGCGACTCGGCACTGCTGACGACGTGGACGGCGCGGAGCGAGACGCCTCGGCGCTGGCGACGTCGCTCGACCTTCCACGGATCGTCTGGTTGGCCGACGTCGCGTCCACGATGGACATCGCCGACCGGTTGGCGCGCGATGGCGCCCCCGCGGGGACGCTTGTGCTCGCGGATGCCCAATCGCGCGGACGCGGGCGCAGCGGCAAGAGCTGGGCATCGCGCCCCGGTGCCGGCGTGTGGATGACACTCATCGAGCGCCCGCTCGATGCGTCGGGATTGGACGTGCTGTCGCTGCGTGTCGGGATGCGCGCGGCGCGTGCCCTCGACCGATTCGCGTCGGCGCCGGTCATGCTCAAGTGGCCCAACGATCTGCTGCTGTCGACGGGAAAGGTCGGCGGGATCCTGGTCGAGGCGCGCTGGAGAGAGCAACGGCCCGAATGGGTGTCGATCGGTATCGGGATCAACCTCGTCGACCCGAGGGTGCCGGGCGGGGCCTCGTTAGGGGAGGGGGCGGCACGCGACGCCGTGCTGGGTGAACTGGTGCCCGCGATACGCAGCGCTGCGGCCGCCCGCGGCCCGCTCTCGGCGAGTGAACTCGAGGCCTACGCCACGCGAGACTGGGCACGAGGACGGCGGGTGGTGGCGCCGCACGGCGGGATAGTGGCCGGTATTACCGCCGACGGGGCCGTACTGATCGAGACCGACGAGGGGGTCATCCCCTGCCGATCGGGGTCGCTGGTCTTCGAGGGAGATCCGATGAGCGCACACGCGGGAGAGCAGGCATGATCCTCGTCTTCGATGTTGGCAACACCGAGACCACCGTCGGCCTCTTTGCCGGCGAGGAACTGCGTGGGCACTGGCGCATCACGACCGACGCCACACGAACGCCCGACGAAATCACGCTGACGTTGCGCGGGCTGCTCGCCGCGAGTGAGATCCTTCCACGGGAGATCCACGGCGTGGCAATCGGCTCGGTGGTGCCGGCCATGACCGACCCGTTAGGCGAGGCCTGCACGCTGCTGTGCGGTGTGGCGCCCGTGGTGGTCGATGCGCGCTCCAAGCTGCCCATCACTCTGGACGATGCGCGCTCCAAGCTGCCCATCACTCTGGACGTCCTCGAGCCGCTCACCGTCGGCGCCGATCGCATCATCAACACGCTGGCCGCCAGCCGGCTGCATCAGGCCGATACCATCGTGGTCGACCTGGGAACGGCTACGACCTACGACTGCATCACCGCCGACGGTGTCTTCCTGGGCGGGGTCATCGCCCCCGGCGTCAGGACCTCCGCCGAGACGCTCTTTCGGCGCACGTCGAAGCTTCCAGCGACCGAGTTGGTCCCGCCGGCGCGCGTGATCGGACGACGCACCGAGGAGTGCATTCGCTCAGGGGTCGTCCTCGGCGCGGCCGACGCGGTGGATGGATTGGTGCGCCGCATCAAGGGCGAATGGCCGACGCCGCGCGTGCCGATCGTGATTGCCACCGGCGGGCTGGCGCCGATGATCGCCCCCTTGTGCCAGACCATCGACCGGGTCGAGCCCCACCTCACACTGGTCGGGCTGCGCATGGCGTACGCACTACTTCGGGGCGAGACCGCAGCAGGCTGAGCGCCGGATCGACGTGCTCCTCCCGGTGGTCGTCGCGGAGACGGGGACGTTGGGTGTTGCGTCAGCCGTCGAAATGCAAGGTGCTATGCGGCAACGTGTTGGACTCCATCATCTGGTGCAGTTTCTGGCGAGCGGAAGCGCTGCGCCCCGCGACAGGTGCCCTTGACCGGATCCGCCGCCAGCTCTAGGTTTGCGCCGTTAGCACTCTCGCAGGGTGAGTGCTGATGACGTGGGTGCGAACCCAATCAATTCATCCGGACCCAGTGAAGGAGGGTTGTTCGCTATGAGCACGAAGAGCGCGACTAAGGTCGCTCCGCTCGCCGATCGCGTGGTGGTAAAGCCGCTCGAAGAGGCCGAGACGATGCGTGGTGGGCGGTACATCCACGCCACCGCCAAGGAAAAGCCGCAGCCGGGCGAGATCGTCGCCGTGGGCCCCGCGCGTTTCGAGGACGGGAAGCGTGTCCCGCTCGACGTTCAGGTGGGTAACCGCGTGCTGTACGGCAAGTACAGCGGGACTGAAGTCACCGTCGAAGGCGACTCGCTCCTGATCCTCCGCGAGTCGGATATCCTCGCGATCATCAACAGCTAAGTGAAGACAGGACGGAGCACGATGATGCGCGCCTTCGCTCGTCTCGTCGTCTCGTCTTCTCGTCTTCCCGTCTTCTCCAACTACTGATTGAGGTCATAGCCCATGGCTGCAAAGGAACTCTATTTCAGCGTAGACGCGCGCGCAGCGCTCAAGCGTGGCGTCGACAAGCTCGCTGATGCCGTGAAGGTCACCCTCGGCCCCAAGGGCCGGAATGTCGTCATCGACAAGAAGTTCGGCGCCCCGACGATCACCAAGGACGGCGTCACCGTCGCCAAGGAAGTCGAGCTGGCCGATCCGCTCGAGAACATGGGCGCGCAGATGGTGAAGGAAGTCGCGACCAAGACGTCCGACGTGGCCGGCGACGGCACCACGACGGCCACCGTGCTGGCGCAGGCCGTGTATCGCGAAGGGCTCAAGAATGTCACCGCCGGCTCGAACCCGATGGCGCTCAAGCGCGGCATCGACAAGGCCGTCGCCGCGATCGTCGAGGAGCTCAAGAAGATCTCGGTCCCGACCGCTGGGAAGAAGGAAATCGCGCAGGTCGCCTCCATCTCCGCGAACAACGACAAGGAGATCGGTGAGCTCATCGCCGACGCGATGGAGAAGGTCGGCAAGGACGGCGTCATCACCGTCGAGGAAGCGCGTGGCATCGAGACGACGCTCGAGACGGTCGACGGCATGCAGTTCGACCGCGGCTACATCTCGCCGTACTTCGTCACCGATCCGGACAAGATGGAGTCCGTGCTCGACGACGCGATGATCCTCATCCACGACAAGAAGATCTCGTCGATGAAGGACCTCCTCCCGGTGCTCGAGAAGGTCGCCCAGATGGGGCGCCCGCTGCTCATCATCGCCGAGGACGTCGAGGGTGAGGCGCTGGCCACGCTCGTGGTCAACAAGCTCCGTGGCACGCTCAAGGTCTCGGCCGTCAAGGCCCCGGGCTTCGGCGATCGCCGCAAGGCCATGCTCGAGGACATCGCGAAGTTGACCGGTGGCCAGGTCGTCAGCGAGGAAGTCGGCTTCAAGCTCGAGAACGCCGTCGTGACCGACCTCGGTCGCGCCAAGCGCATCGTGATCGACAAGGACAACACGACGATCATCGATGGCGCCGGCGACAGCGACGCGATCCAGGGGCGCGTGAAGGAAATTCGCGCCGCGATCGAGAAGAGCACGTCGGACTACGATCGTGAGAAGCTCCAGGAGCGTCTCGCGAAGCTCGCCGGTGGCGTGGCCGTCATCAACGTCGGCGCCGCGACCGAAGCCGAGATGAAGGAGAAGAAGGCCCGTGTCGAGGACGCGCTCCATGCGACCCGCGCGGCCGTCGAGGAAGGGATCGTCCCGGGCGGCGGTGTCGCCCTGATCCGCGCCCAGCGTGCGCTCAAGGGACTCAAGGTGGACGAGCACGATGAGCAGATCGGCATCGACATCGTCCGTCGCGCCATCGAGGAGCCCATCCGCATGATCGTGCAGAACGCGGGCGGCGAAGGCTCGATCGTGGTGGAGAAGGTGCGCGGCTCGAAGGATGATGCCTTCGGCTACAACGCCCTCACCGACACGTACGAGAACCTCGTGACGGCCGGCGTCATCGACCCGACCAAGGTGACCCGCTCGGCGCTCCAGAACGCCGCGTCCATCGCCGGCCTGCTCCTCACGACGGAAGCGCTCGTCGTCGAGAAGAAGGAAGACAAGCCCTCGGCGCCCGCTGGTGGCCCCGGCGGCATGGGCGGGATGTACTAGTAGAGCAGGAGTCGGAAGTCGGGAGGGCCGGCGCGCCGCTGGCGCGCCGGCAGCACCTATGAGACCGCTCCACCGACGTCACCGCTCCCGAAACGCCAAAGGGCGCCGCAATCGCGGCGCCCTTTGGCACTCCCGACTTCCGTCTGTCGTTAGTATCCCACGCGCTTGCGGTCGTATTCCAGCAGCGACCGCGCCGTGTCCGAGCCATCGACCCCGAGTACGAGCTGCTTCAGCAGTCCGTCCTTGATGTCGTACACGAGCCCGTGGAGCAGGGGACGGCGTCCGCGCTTCCAGGCGCTCTGCACGATCGGTGTGCGCGAGAGTTGATGCACCTGACGGAGAACATTGAGCTCGGTGAGTCGGTTGGCGCGCGCGTCGTCGTTGGGCATGGCGTCGAGTTCGTCCTTGTGGCGACGCGCCAGCTCGCGGACTCCCGCCAGCCAGTGGTCCACCAGCCCGAATGGCTCGTCGCTCATCGCCGCCTTCACGCCGCCGCACCCCAGGTGGCCGCAGACGATCACGTGCTTCACGTCGAGCACTTCCACCGCGTACTGCAGGACCGACAGGAGGTTGAGATCGGCGGGGATCACCTGGTTGGCAATGTTCCGGTGCACGAACATCTCTCCCGGCGCGACGCCGGTGAGCATCTCGATCGGGACGCGGCTATCGGCGCAGCCGACGAAGAGAAAGTGCGGCTCCTGCCGTTCCGCACGACGCTTGAAAAAGTCGGGATCTGTGGCGGTGATCTCCACGACGAACTTCTTGTTGTTCTCGAACAGTCGCTGAAGGTTTTCCACTGGCGTTAGGCGTGAGGTGGCGGCGTCTGGGAAGTCGAGCGACGTCGGTTAGTGAGCGGGCATGATGGACTGCTCCGGGATCCCGACCAGTCGCAGGTCGATGTGACGCAGGCGGGCCGTCTCCCCGAACTCGTGGATCAACTCCAGCACGTCGTGATCGATGCGCGTGCAGTTGCGACCGTCGACTTCCACGCGCGTCCCGGGCGGGAGCGCCTCGAGCGTGGTGGCCAGCGACGCCTTGTTGAGGAACGTCACGTTCTCGTTGAGCCGGAGTCGCATGAGCACGCTCCCCTTGGGACTCACCACCGTGAAGCACGGCGTCCGCAGGTGCTCGATGAGGACAAAGAAGAGACCGATGGCCAGCCCGACGCCGATCCCCACAAGCAGGTCGGTGAGCAGGATCGCCCCGAGCGTGATCACGAACGGGATGAGCTGATAGGTCCCCTGCGACCACGCGTGCCGCAGCAGGCGCGGGTGGGCCAGCTTGAAGCCAGTGTACAGCAGGATAGCGGCGAGCGGCGCGATCGGCACCATGTTGAGGACCATCGGGATCGTCGCCGCGGCCAGGAGCAGGAGCGCCCCGTGCAGGATCGCCGACCACTTGGTGCGCGCCCCGGCATCGACGTTCGCCGCGCTTCGCACGATCACCCCGGTGACCGGGAGGCCACCCACGAGCCCCGACAGCGAGTTGCCGATCCCCTGCGCCACGAGTTCGCGGTTGGTCGACGGCTCCCGACGGTAGGGATCGATGCGGTTGGTCGCGCTGAGCGAGAGCAGCGACTCGAGGCTGGCGACCACGCCGATGGTCAGCGCAAAGCGCCAGACATCGGGACGCGAGATCGACGACCAATCGGGGAAGACGAACAGCGCGGCGAATTCGCCGAGCGAACGCGCGACGGGGAGGGTCACGAGGTGGTCGCCCGTCAGATGCAACGCGGGCAGGGTCACCCCGAAGATGGCATTGAGGGCGGTGCCGAGCACCACGACGGCCAGCGGACCGGGGAGCAGCTTGATCTTCTTCAGCCGCGTCTTGTCCCAGATCACCAGCAGGAGCAAGCCCACGAGGCTCAGGGTGAGCGCCCCGGGGTGGATGCGCTCGATCGCCGTCCCGATCGACGAGAACGTTGTCTCGGAGTTGGCCTGCCGAAACGCTTCGTCGCCCTGGAAGTCGGCGCCGTACCCCAGCGCGTGCGGGATCTGCTTGAGGATCAGGATGATGCCGATCGCCGCCAGCATCCCCTTGATCACCGCCATCGGGAAGATGTAGCCGATAACCCCCGCTCCAAGGAGCCCGAGCACGATCTGAATCGCCCCCGCGAGCACCACCGACACGAGAAAGGCGCGAAAGGAGCCGAGCGTCGCGATGGCGCCAACGACGATCGCGGTGAGGCCGGCGGCAGGGCCGCTCACCATCAACTGCGACTGGCTGACCGCTCCGACCACCAGGCCGCCGATGACGCCCGAGATGATCCCGGAAAAGAGCGGGGCGCCGGACGCCAGCGCGATCCCGAGGCACAGCGGCACGGCAACGAGGAAGACGACGATCGACGCCGGCAGGTCGGCGCGCCAGGTATCGGCGAACCGGAAACTCTCGGTCGGTTCGTCGTCGCTCCCGCGCGGCTCCGACGGACGGGGGAAATACGACAGGATGCCCACCGGCATCGTCTGCAGCGGCCGTGGCAAGGCGTCGGGCGATCGATGCGCCTGAGCCATGGGCGTGGCCGACAGGTCGTCGACGGGCTCCGTGGTGGTGGCCATGGGGTCCTCGTGAGGTGTCGGAGTTGTTGGATCAGAAAGTAGAATCCGAAATCGTGGATTCTTTATGTGCTTAGCACATTCTTAACAGCAACGCATGCTATTCCTCAAGCGTTGCACCCACTTTTTCCCGTGTCGCGGCCAGATTCGTGGGAAATCGCCCGTAAATGAAGGGGGACCGGAGCCCTTCGGGGCCACGGGGGCGCGGTACCGGATCGGGCCGCGCGATGACGACCGGAGGTCCCCGTTCGAGAACGGCCGTCGCTCAGAACAGCGAAAGTTGCTCGACTCGGCGGGCCCGGTGGATCGCGAACGAGGTCACGGCGTTCTGGCTGGCCACCGTCAATGTCCCGCGAAAAGCGGTGCTCCGAACGGCGGCGTCCACAGTCCCCCGCGCCACTTCGGGGGTGTTGTTGCTCTCCGAGAGGTGCGCCAGCACGACGTGGCGCAGTCCGCGATGCGCCACGCGACGCGCCAGTTCCGCGGCGGCGCGGTTGCTCAGGTGTCCATGCGAGCCGGCGATGCGATCCTGCACCACCACCGGGTATGGCCCATTCCGCAGCATCTCCTCGTCGTGGTTGGACTCGAGGATGAGCGCGTCCAGGTTCCGCATGGCCTGTTCGACGCCGGCGGGGACGTGTCCCAGATCGTAGGCGATCCCGAGACGGGCGCCCGAGGACGGCGCGTCGACGACGAGCGCGATCGGTTCGGTGGCGTCGTGGGGCGTGCGCACGCAGCGAAACTGCATCGTGTCGAGCATCACCGTCTGGCTCGGGTCGATCACGTGCGGTCGGAGGGCAGGGAGTCCTGGCGTTCCGGCGATGGTCCCTGGGGTGGCATAGATCGACCACCCCCACTTTCTCGCCGCGGTGCAGGCGCCGCTCACGTGATCGGTGTGCTCGTGCGTGATGACCAGCGCACTGATCGACTCGGGGGCGATGTCGGCGGCGGCCATGCGCGAGGCCAGCGTCTTGGCGTTGAAGCCGGCGTCCACCAGGACGCGGGCGCCGTCGACCTCCAGCACCACCGCGTTCCCGCGGCTCCCGCTCCCGAGGATGGTGACGTTCACGCGCCGCTCGACCAGCGCGCCGCAAAGATGCGCAGCAGGTGACGCCGCCCGGCCTCGCCTAACGACACGCCGCGCCGCGACATCACGCGCTCGGCCACCGCGACAAACCGGTCCGGATCGTACAGTGCGGCCCCCTCGCCCCAGAGGAACGGCGTCACGACCTTGGGCGTCAGCCCCGAGCCCACGACGTTGGCCCCCGTGCCGACCACGCTCCCCGTAGTGAGTCGCGTGCCGATCGCCGTCTTGGCGTGGTCGCCGAACATCGTGCCGAGGAACTGCAGGCCGGTCGTGACGATCCCCGACGGCGTCCACAGCTGCACGGCGCCGTACGTGTTCTTGAGGTTGCTGGTGATGGTCCCTGCGCCAAGGTTCACCCAGCGACCCAGGACCGAGTGTCCCACGAAACCGTCGTGCCCCTTGTTGGCATGACCGATGAAGATCGTGGTGCTCACTTCGCCGTGGACCCGACACTGTTCGCCGATTGAGCTGGTCCCGACCTTGCCGCCCAGCACTTGTGCGCCGGTGGCGACGTAACACGGCCCCACCACGCGCGAGAAGGCGGCCACGCTTGCCCCGCGCGAGACGAGCACTGGTCCCGCCGAGGCGTCGATCACGACCATGGGCTCGATGTGCGCCCCCGTCTCGATGAAGACGGGGTGATCGCCCAGCACGGTGGCGGAGAATGCGGTCATCGTCTCGAGCGGTGTGCCTAACGCCGGGATGTCCTCGGCGAGCATCACCGCCAGGTGACGCACGAGATCCCACGGCGCTTCAAGCCAGCGCGCGCGCACCGTGGCGCGCGTCCACCCGTCGGACGTGAGGTCTTCGAGGTCGAGCGTTCCGTCGGCGAACCGTTCGACCGCCACGGCACGCGTCAGGCGCACGGCCGCCACGCGCCCGTCGCACTCCAGCAGGTCGACGGCGCCGAGCGCATCGAGCGCCGGGACGCAGCGCGCATTCACGATGAGTGCGCCGGCTGGTAACGTCTCCTGCGCGACCGCACGTGGGGCGTCCAGCTCCTCGAAGTCCGCGAGGTGCAACGCGCCGAGAAAGCCGCCGCACGACATCCCCAGCACCTGTTCCCAGCGGTGCCGGATGAGCAACGCCCCCGCGCGCAACTCACCCACCGGGCGCGAGAGCGCGAACGGTTCGAAGGCGCGCGCGAGGGCGTCGTCGTACAGGTAGAACTGGCTCACGCGCGGTCGCGCACCGAGGCGGGGAGCGCGTCGAGCAGCGTCTTGAGGTCGGCGGCGCGCTCGGTGGTCGTCACGAGGGTGAGACCGTCGCGCACGACCACGACGAGGTCGCGCACGCCATACAGCACCACGTCACTTCCTTCCGCCTGCACGACGTTGTCGTACGCATCCACGACATGCACCGGACCGTTGGTCGCGTTGCCGGCGTCGTCGCGGGCGCGCACGCGGGCGAGCGCCGCCCACGTCCCCACGTCGTCCCAGCCAAAGTCTCCGGGGATGACCACCACCTTGTCGGTGCGCTCGAGAACGCCGACGTCGACCGAGATCGACTTCACCGCGGCAAAGAAGCGCGCGATCTCCCCGTGTGCCTCCGCGAGCGCGGGCGCGACCTCGGGGGTGTGCGTGCGCACTTCACGCAGGAAGTCGCCCACGCGCCAGACGAAGATCCCCGAGTTCCAGAGGTAGCCATCGCGCACCATCTCGGCGGCCCGTTCGCGGCTCGGCTTTTCCACGAACTGCGCCACTCGGCGCCCCTCGCCCTCGAGCGCCTCGCCCGGCCGAATGTAGCCGAAGCCGGGATCGGGGCGTGACGGGACCACGCCGACCGTGACGAGCGCGTGCTGCGACTCGGCGAGCGCGGCCGCGCGTCCGAGAGCGTCGCGAAAGCCGGCGGGGTTGCCGATTGCCCAATCGGCGTGCACCGAAATCATCACCGCGTCGTCGCCGTCGCGGCGCGCGATGACGGCGGCCGCCCAAGCGAGCGCCGCGGCGGTGCCGGCGGGCTTGGGCTCGGCGACTAGGTTCTCGCGCGGGATCTCCGGGACGAGTGCGTGAATCGGTTCGACGAGCGACGCGTTGGTGAGGATCAGGATCCGATCGGGCTCCGCCAGCGGGAGAAGCCGGTCGACCGTGTTGCGGAGCAACGGCTGCGCGTTGATCAGCGGCAGGAGCTGTTTGGGGCGCGTCGGTGTGCTGAGTGGCCAGAACCGCGAGCCGACGCCTCCGGCGAGGATCACGACCCAGCGCTTCATCCGTCGCCCTCGGTGATCGGGGGGACGGAGACGCCGGTGAGTTCGGCGGTACGCAGGTAGAGTTTTTTCGGACTGAACGGCTTGGTCATGAACTCGGTGGCGCCAAGAGAGAGGGCGCGCTGATGCTGCGCGTCCTGCCCGGCCGCGGTGAGAACGATGCAGGGAGTGTTGCGCCAGCGATCGCTCTGGCGCATGTGCGAGAGCACGTCGAACCCCGACAGGTGTGGCATCATGACGTCGAGCAGGACGAGGGCGATATCGTCCTCGCGATTGAGCACGTCGATCGCCTCGCGTCCGTCGAAGGCCAGCGTGACGCGAAACGGCCCCTGCTCGAGCTTCATCTTGATGATGCGGCCGATGTGGGGCTCATCGTCGGCCACCAGCACGTGCCGCAGGGCGCCCACGGCTACACGAGCGAGGCGATGTTCCCGCGATGCCGGCGCAGGTCAAACAGGAGCGAGCCGACATTGGCCGTCGGGTGTACGAGCACCAGCAAGACCGCTTCGCTGGAGAGGGCACAGATAACGGCGAAGCCACGCTCGTACTCGAGAACCGACGTGACGAGGGGGCCGCGGTGGGCATGCACCGCCAGTTCTTCGGCGGCGCTGACCAGGGAAGGGACGTGCGCTGCGAGATGCTCGGCATCGAGCGCGGGTGTCGAGCGACCGTCGATCAGCAGTCCGTCGCGTCCAAGCAGGATCACGGCTTCGACGCCGTCACGCTGGGCGAGGGCTCCGACGAGCTCGCGAATGGTAGGCATCCACGCTCCGTGGTAGTTCGAGCCAAGCATAACGGGGGGTGGGGTGAAGTCAAGCAGCGTCGCTTGAAGTCACGGGGTGCAACGGGTAGTCTACGCCACAGGAGAACATGTTCACGAACTCGTTGTCGAATCGCATGATACGAAAGCCCTTCACCCGCTTCCTGGTAGCCCTCGCCGCCGTGGCCGGCTTAGCCGCCTGCGACGACACGCTCGGGCTGCGCGCCTCGCTCTCGGTGGCGTTCGATACGCTCTCGGCGTACGCCATGACGAGCACGCCGGTCAGCTTCCCCGCGGCCTACAGCGTCTCGAGCGGCATCGTTGTGCGCGTCGACCCGACCATCTCGTTCGAGGTGGCCTTCGACCTCCCCGGCAGCGGCAAGGTGCAGCTCATTCCGGCGCGCCGCATCAGCACCACGCGCATCATCAGCGGGACGGCGGCAGCCACGCCGCGGGTGGGGATGCAGCTTGCCAAGGGGACGTTCGAAAGCGTGACCAAAGCTCCCACGGGGGGCTACACGTACGACTCCACGTTCACCGTGGCGCCGGGCGAGGCGGTGCTGTTCGAACTCTCGGGCGACGCGTGCACCTACTCGCTCGCCTCCCAGCAGTACGCCAAGCTGGTCGTCGACAGCATCGTGGCCAGCCGTCGTCAGGTCTACTTCCGCGCCGTCCGCGATCCCAACTGCGGTTTCCGCTCGCTGCAGCCGGGCGTTCCCAAGAGCTAGTTCTCGATCCCAATGCATGACTTCCGGGTTCTCCGCGACCAGGTCGACCTGTTGCGGAGCGCGATGCGTCGGCGCGGCAAACTCGACGCGCTGGCCCCCTTGATCGACCGCGGCGTCGCGCTCGACCTCGAGCGCCGTACCATGATCCAGGCGGTCGAGGAGCGAAAGGCGGCACGCAACGCCAACTCGCAGGAAGTGGCGCGCCGCAAGAAAGCGAAGGAAGATGCCGACGCGCTCATCGCCACCGGACGCGCGTTAGGCGAGGAAATCGCGCAGCTCGAGGGCGAGCTCGCGCGCGCCGAGCAGGAGCTGCAAGGCATCCTGCTCGAGCTGCCCAACCTGCCGCTCGATGAAGTCCCCGACGGCGACGAGTCGCACAATGCCGTCGTGAAGTCGT
>CAZLLP010000153.1:0-14437 GCA_964560345.1 uncultured Gemmatimonadaceae bacterium | reverse complement strand
GGCGGCAGCCGTCCCTTCGTCCAGCAGCGAGGCGTTGGCGATGGGGAGACCGGTGAGGTCGATGACCATCGTCTGGTAGTTCAGCAGCGCCTCGAGACGCCCCTGCGCAATTTCGGCCTGGTACGGCGTGTAGGCCGTGTACCACCCGGGGTTCTCGAGGATGTTGCGCTGGATGACCGGCGGCACCAGCGTGTCGTGGTACCCGAGGCCCAGGTACGAGCGATACACCCGGTTCTGCTCGGCCATGCCGCGCAGTTCGGCGAGCACGTCGTGCTCGGTTCGCCCGGGCCCGATGTTGAGCGTCCGGCGCAGCCGGATCTGCTCGGGGACCGTGGCATCGATGAAGGATTCCAGCGAGTCGTACCCCAGCGCATCGAGCATCGCGTCGATGTCGTGCGCCGAAGGGCCGATGTGCCGGCGAATGAATGAGTCCGCGTCGAACGAGAACGTCGGCTTGCTGATCGTGGTCATGGACACCCCAGGGGCGAGGTCAGGGGCCCGAGATGCGTCGCGTTCCGCGGACCGGTCGTGATCATGATCGGTCGCTCGCGAGGCGCCGTCGGCATCGTCGGGCGGGCGCAGCGGGAAAGCTAGTCGCCGGGGGAACCGCCCGCGAATGGGCCCATTCGTGCGGTCAGACCACCCGAGGGCGCGCTAGATTCGTCGCCATGCTCGGCTCGACTTTCGCGGACAGGCGCTGGCGACTCCTGTTCACTCCACCACTCGACGGCGTCGAGAACATGGCGCTGGACGAAGCGCTCATGGCGCGCGCCCGTCGTTCGGGAGAAGGGGTCGTGCGCGTCTATTCGTGGAGCGCGCCGACGCTGTCGCTCGGACGCAATCAGCGCGCGGCCGGCGTCTACACCGCGCAGCGCGCCGCCGAGCGTGGCGTCGCCGTGGTGCGGCGCGCCACGGGTGGACGCGCACTGTTGCATCATCGCGAGATCACCTACTCGGTGACGGCCCCCGCCCCCGCACACGAGTCGCTGGCCGCGTCGTACCGCGCCATCAACGCGGTCCTGCTCGATGCCCTCCGCACGCTCGGCGTGGCCGCCATGGTGGCCGAGCGAGGCGAGCGGCTGCCGCCCCCTGGGAGCGCGCCGTGTTTCGAGCTTCCGGCCACGGGCGAGCTGATGGTGGACGGGCGAAAGCTCGTAGGGAGCGCGCAGTTCCGGGAGCAGGAGGCGATGCTGCAGCACGGCTCCATCCTGGTCGATGATGACCAAGCGATGGTCGTCGAGCTTTCGGCGGTTCCGGTGGGAACGACCGCTGCCGCCGCGACGCTGCGCCAAGCGCTCGCTCATCCGCCCGCGCCGCGGGACTTTGCCGATGTCCTCTTTGCGGCGGTGCGGAAGACATGGGATGCGTCCACAGGCGAGATCGACCTCCGCGAGATCGACGGCGACGCGCTGCAGGGCGCGCGCGCCCGCTACGCCAACAGCGACTGGACGTGGCGCCGCTAGCAGCCGGTCGGCGCGTCTCGCTCGTCAGGCATCGCCGCCGTACACTTGGGGGCGCATGATCGCCTTCCTTCTCCGCCGCCTGCTGCAAGGCGTCGCGATCCTCTTCGTGGTCGCGACGGTCACCTTTGCGCTCATTCATGCCGCGCCCGGAGAACCGTTTGCCGCACAACTCGAGGATGTGCGCTTCACGCCCGAGATGCGCGCCACGCTACGCGCGCAATACGGACTCGACGACCCCATCGCCACGCAGTACGTCCGCTTCCTCGGCCAGGTGGCCAGCGCCGACCTGGGAGCCTCGCTCGCCCAACGACGCCCCGTGCGGACGATCGTGGCCGAAGCGCTCCCCCGCACGATGCTCCTCATGTCGGCAGCGCTGCTGGCGGGCTTCGCGTTAGGCGTGGTGACCGGCGCATGGCAGGCGTCGCGCGCGGGGACGCGACTCGATCGTGTCGCCGGGCGGCTGAGTGTCGCGTTCTCCGCCCTTCCCGACTTCTGGCTCGCGCTGGCACTCCTCCTCGTTTTCGCCATCAGGCTGCGCTGGTTTCCCGTCTCGGGCATGGTGGACCAGACGATGCACGAGTACCTGTCGCCCGGTGGCAAGCTGCGCGACATCCTCTGGCACCTCGCCCTTCCGGCGACGACGCTCGCCATCATCATCGCGGCCGTCGTCGCCCGTCATCAGCGGCAGGCGCTGCTCGACATCCTCCCCGAAGACTTCGTGCGCTCGGCACGCGCCAAGGGGGTGAGCGAGCGTCGCGTGATCCTGCGGCACGCACTGCGCAACGCGTTGCTCCCGATCATCACGCTCCTCGGCCTCGCCCTCCCCGCGCTCGTCGGTGGCTCGGTCTTCATCGAGTACATCTTTGCCTGGCCGGGGATGGGACGCGTGGCCATCGAGGCCCTGGCGCAGCGAGACTATCCCGTCGTGCTGGGGACGACGATCGTGGGAAGCCTGCTGGTGGTCGTTGGAAGCCTGGTGGCCGACATCCTCTCAGCGGCGGTCGATCCGCGGTTGCGCCGTGGCTGATACACCGGTCGTCGCGTCGCTCGCGATCCCCCCGGCTCCCGACGGCGGGCCGCCACCGACGTCCACCCCGGTGGGGCGCGCGTTGCAGCTGGTGTGGCGCGACCGGCGCGCGCGCGTCGCGCTCGCCTTTCTCGTCGTGCTCGTGCTCGCGGCAGTCGCGGCGCCGTGGGTCGCCCCGTACGATCCCGCACGCCTGCTCGACCCCGTCGCGCTGCGTTCCGCGTCGCCTTCGCGGCTGCACTGGTTCGGCACCGATCCATCGAGTCGCGACGTCCTGAGTCGCATGGTCTTTGGCGCGCGCATCTCGCTTGCGGTCGCCGCATTGGCCGCGTTGCTCGCCTCGGTGCTGGGTCTGCTGTACGGCGGCATTGCCGGTTTCATCGGCGGACGGCTCGAGGGACTGATGATGCGCATCGTCGATGCGCTCCTGGCGATTCCGCGCGTCCTCCTGATCCTCACCGTGCTCTCGCTGTGGAGCGCGCTCGACGCCAAGGTGCTGATCCTGATTCTCGGCACCACGGGGTGGTTCGTCGTCGCCCGCCTGGCGCGCGCCGAGGCAGCCGCGTTGCGCGAGCGCGACTTCGTGGTCGCCGCCCGGGCGCTGGGGGCCGGGCCGCTGCGCGTATTCGTTAGGCACGTGCTGCCGCACGCAGCCGGCCCCGTGCTCGTCGCCACCACCATCGCCATCGGGCAGGTCATCGTGCTCGAGGCCGGGCTCTCCTTCCTGGGCTACGGCGTCCCCGACACCTCCACGTGGGGGAACATCATTCGCGACGGGCGCGAGTCCTTCGACACCACCTGGTGGATGACGGTCTTTCCCGGTCTCGCCCTCGTCGGGACCGCGCTCGCCGTGAATACTGTCGCCGACCGCTTGCGCGTGGCGCTGAACCCGCGCCAGCTTCCCGCGCCATGACCGAACCCCTGCTCCGGGTCGAGAACCTTCGCACGTACTTCCACACGCCGGCCGGCATCGCCCGCGCGGTGGACGGCGTGTCGTTCAGCATCGCGAAGGGTGAAACGGTCGGCGTCGTCGGTGAATCGGGGTGCGGCAAGTCGGTCACCGCCCTCTCGCTGCTGCGCCTCATCCAATCGCCGGGACGCATCGAGGAGGGGAGCCATCTCTGGTTCGAGGGACGCGACCTCATGACGCTTGGCGCCGAGGAGATCCGGCGTGTGCGCGGCAATCGCATCGCGATGGTCTTCCAGGAGCCGATGACCGCGCTCAACCCGGTCTTCACGGTCGGTGACCAGATCGCCGAGGTGGCGCGCGTGCACGATGGGGCATCGCGCAAGGCGGCGTGGGAGCGCGCGGTCGAGATGCTCTCGCTCGTTGGCATTCCAGCGCCGCGGGAGCGAGCCAGCAACTATCCGCACCAGATGTCAGGCGGCATGCGACAGCGCGTGCTCATCGCCATGGCGCTGGTGATGAATCCCGCGCTCCTCATCGCCGACGAGCCCACGACCGCGCTCGATGTCACCATCCAGGCGCAGATCCTCGAGCTGCTCGCCAAGGTGCAGCAGGAGTTTGGCACGGCGATTCTCCTGATCACGCACGACCTTGGTGTGGTCGCCGAAGCGGCCCAGCGCGTGGTCGTGATGTATGGCGGCCAGGTCGTGGAGGAAGCGCCGGTGCGCACGCTCTTCGCCGAACCGGCGCATCCGTACACGCGCGGTCTCATGCAGGCGATGCCGCGCGTGGGGATGAATCGCGAGCGTCTGGCGACGATCCCCGGCAGCGTTCCGCCGCCAACCGCGTGGCCCAGCGGCTGCCGCTTTCGCGATCGCTGCTCGCACGCGTGGAATCGGTGCGAAGACGAAGCGCCCAGGATGATCGCCGTCTCCGAGGGTCATTCGGCCCGTTGTCATCTGGCAGAAGGCGATCGTGCGGCGGCGCCCGTCGCCGCACGCGCGGCGGGGCCGCTGTGAGCGCCCCCGCGGTGAACGCCCCCACCGCTTACGGCGCCGGCACGCGACCGCTCCTCGAGGTGCGCGACCTGCGCACGCACTTCACGCAAACGAAGGGACTCTTCGGACGCGCCCAGGGCGTGGTGCGTGCCGTCGACGGCGTCTCGTTCGATGTCTTCCCCGGCGAAACGTTAGGCATTGTCGGCGAGTCGGGGTGCGGCAAGACGACGTTGGGGCGCACGATCCTTCGCCTGGTCGAACCCACCAGCGGTACGATCCGTTTCGACGGCACCGACCTCCTCGCCCTCAAGGGGAGTGCGCTGCGCGCGATGCGGCGCCATATCCAGATCATCTTCCAGGATCCCTTCTCGTCCTTGAATCCGCGCCTCACGATTGGCGCGACCATCAAGGAAGGGATCACGGTGCACCGCCTGGCCGAGGGCGCCGAGGCCGACAAGCGCGTGCGACGCTTGCTCGAGGAAGTCGGCCTGCGCCCCGAGTACGCCACGCGCTATCCGCACGAGTTCTCCGGCGGACAGCGGCAACGCGTCGGCATTGCGCGCGCCCTTGCGGTGGAGCCCAAGCTCATCGTCTGCGACGAACCCGTCTCGGCGCTCGACGTCTCGGTGCAGGCGCAGGTGATCAACCTGCTGCAAGACCTGCAGCGCGATCGCGGGCTCACCTACGTCTTCATTGCGCATGACCTCTCGGTGGTGGAGCACATGGCGACGCGCGTCGCCGTGATGTATCTCGGCCACATCGTGGAACTGGCAGGCGCGCGCGACCTCTATCGCGAGCCGGTGATGCCGTACACGCAGGCGCTGCTCTCCGCGGTCCCCGTCCCCGATCCCACCCGATCGCGCCAGCGCATCGTCCTGTCGGGGGATGTGCCATCACCCGTGTCGCCTCCTTCGGGGTGCGTCTTCCATCCACGCTGCCATCACCCCTCGCGCGACGCCGCGTGCGAACGACTCGTCCCGCCGCTCGAGACCAAGGGGACGGATCACCTGGCGGCGTGTATCAAGCAGCTGCCGACCACCGTCGAGTGGGCGGCGCAGCAACACGCGGGGGCCACCAAGCCGGCCGAGCGATATCTCCCGCTGGCGGCGATCGGCACCCGGCTCGACTCCTGATCGACCCCTCTCCCTCCCCACCACATGGCCACCGCCTCCGCGCCCGGCTCCGCCGCGCCTAACGTCGACGACGCCGCGCGCCGCCCCTTCACGAGCGACCGCAGCTTCTTCGGCCATCCTGGCGGACTCGCCACGCTGTTCGCCACCGAGATGTGGGAGCGTTTCTCGTATTACGGGATTCGCCCGCTGCTGGTGCTCTTCATGACCGCCGCCCTCACCAGCGGCGGTTTCGGCTTCGACCGTCCGCAGGCCTCGGCCATCGTCGGCATCTACGCGGCGTCGGTGTACCTCGCATCGCTGCCCGGCGGATGGGTCGCCGATCGCTGGCTCGGCCTGCAGCGCTCGATTTGGTATGGCGGCATCTTCATCGCCCTCGGCCACCTGAGCATCGCCCTCTCGGCGCTGCTGGAGCAGAGCGCCTTCTTCCTCGGCCTGGTCCTCATCGTCGTCGGCACCGGGCTGCTCAAGCCCAACATCTCGGCGCTGGTCGGGGACCTGTATCCCGAGGGGGGGGCGCGCCGCGATGCCGGCTTCTCGATCTTCTACATGGGGATCAACACCGGCGCCTTCATTGCGCCGCTCATCACCGGCTACCTGGGCGAACGTGTGGGGTGGCACTGGGGCTTTGGCGCGGCCGGCGTGGGGATGCTCGCCGGCGTCATCACCTACCGCTCGCGCATCGCCAAGACGCTCGGCCCGTTAGGCGTGTCGCCGTCGTCGGGACCGGAGGAGCAGCAGCGGGTCAAGCGCTGGTCGCTGGTCGGACTCGCCGCGGTGTTCGGTGTCGTGATCCTCGCGATGGTCGGGGTGATCCACATCAACCCGGTGGCCGTGGCCGAGCGCATGAGCCTGATCATGGCGACGATGGGGCTGCTGTATTTCGCCTACCTCTTCCTCTTCGCCGGGTTGACCGGTGACGAGAAGAAGCGGATGGCGGTGATCCTCGTCCTCTGCCTCGCCTCGATCGTCTTCTGGGCCGCCTTCGAACAGGCGCCGACCTCGCTCAACCTGTTCGCCCGCGACTTCACCGATCGCAACCTGTTTGGCTGGGAGATGCCGACGCTCTGGCTGCAGTCGGCCAACTCGTTCTTCGTCATCACGCTCGCACCGGTCTTTGGTGCGATGTGGGTCGGACTGGCCAAACGCGGAATGGAGCTCTCCAGCACCGCCAAGTTCGCCCTGTCGCTGGCCATCACCGCCGTCGGCTTCCTGATCATGGTCCAGGCGTCGAACCTCGTGATCGACGGCAACGGCGCGGTGAAGATTTCGATGTGGTGGCTCACGGTGAGCTATCTGTTCCAGACCTTTGGAGAGCTGGCGCTGAGCCCCGTGGGCCTCAGCTCGATGACCAAGCTCGCCCCGCGCAAGTTCGTCGGGCAGATGATGGGGCTCTGGTTCCTCGCCACCGCGATGGGCAACCTGATCGCCGGCCTGGTGGGGGGCGAAGTCGACCCCGAGAAGCTCCAGCAGATGCCCGCCCTCTTCCAGCGTACCGCGATGTCACTGCTCATCGCGTCTGGCGTGATGGCGCTGCTGATCATTCCGATTCGCCGGATGCTGGCGACGACCAAGGACTAGAAGACGGGAAGACGGGAAGACGGGAAGACGGGAGACACTCGTCTTCCCGTCTTCCCGTCTTCCGCTTCCTACGGCCAGTTGAAGATGCTCTGCGGGAGCACCCGTTCGCGAATGCGCCGCACGTCGCCGGTGTTCGTGAAGAATGCGCGTGTCCGGTCTTCGTTCGTCAGGCGCAATCCCCAGCGCGATCCATCGCGGTGATCGACGGGCACGGCGAGGTCGAGGCGCCACATGCGCTGCGAACGCGGCGGCACCGCGGCCATCAGCGAGAAGCCGACCGACTGGCGAAAACCGCTGTTCATCCCCAGCGGCACGTCCCCCGCCCACACGCGACCGAAGTCGGTGAAGATCCCCACGCCGGCGTCGGCGGTCCCGCGGAAGTTGCCGACGCGCCAGCGCTCCTCGAGGCGCGTGATCATGCGGCGCGCACCGCCTAACTCCACGTCGTCGTATCCACGCAGCCCGCCACGGCGCGCGCCCAGGTCGAGTTGATATGGGATACGCGCACTCCAACCGCCCCCCCACATCATGTCGGCCGACAGGAGATGACGCGGATGCGGCTTGAGGTACCACGCCACGCGACCGCTGGTGAGCACATCGTCCCACCCCCTCGTCTCGCGCGACTTGCGCCCCTCCACCTCGCCCTGCACCGCCGCGTACGAGCGCTGCCCGCCCACACCGAAGTAAACGTTCGCGCTCATGTACTTCTCGTTGCGGGCGATGCCGCGTGAGGCCGGAAGGCTGTGCCCCACGGTGACGCCGAGTTGCGTCCCGATGCGAAGGTCCTGCGGTCCGTTGAGCGCGTCGAAGCCGGTCACACGCACGAAGCGCACGCGCCGCAGTCCCAGCAGCATGTTCACGCGCGCGCTGCGCGAGGTGGAGTAGCGCCCGACGAGCGACGACGTCGTGTCGGCCATCAGCCCCGAATCGGTCACCAGCACCGGCGCCGACGAGGGGGTGCTCGCTTCGTACGAAAGCTGCGCCCCCAGGAGTCCCAGCAACCCGGTGCTCCCCACGCGCAGCATGGCCCCCGCATCGGCGAAACGCCGGCGGACCTCGAGCGACGACGCCGTTCCCCGCGGACGCAGGAAACGCGCGAACTCATCGGTCTCGCCACCACTCACCCGCCACGCCGACCGCTGCACGTCGGTCAGGAACGGATACGCCACTTCGACGACATACTCGCCCCCCAGCTCCCGCCGGGCGGCCGCCAGTTGCAACTGGTATGGCTTGCCGAACAACTGGTAGTTGGTGTAACGCCCTGCATAACGATCGCGGTAGAAGAAACCGTCGCGCCAGCTCGCCGACGCAAACACCGCGTTCCCCAGCAGGTTCTGGGTGCCGAGCGTGAGCCCGGTGAGGAACGGCGCATCGTTCTCCAACCCGACCGAGCCGATGAGTGACGGTTCGTCCACCGTCACCACTTCCACCTTCACGCCGTCCATGCCGTCCTGGTACGCCGTCACGTTCGCGTCGGCGATGAACGGCATGGCGCGCAGGATGCGTTCGCTTTCCGACCGCAGGAGCGGGCTGCACTTCTCCCCCTTCTGCAGCAGCACGAAGTTGCGGATCACCGACGGCGCGGTGGTCACGTGCAGGCTCGTGACCAGGCGCCCAAGGAACGGCGAGCGGGAGAAGATCCCGCCAAAGCCCGGCGCCTGCGACATGATCACGACCTCGGTGATCGTCTGCCCGTCGCAACGCACCTGCGTGCGCACCGCGCCCTGCGCGTGCAGCAGGGTGGCGGGCATCAATGCGGCGACCGACGCCGCGAGAAACGGACGAATGCTTGGCAGCGGCTAGAGCCCCATGCGCTTCTTGAGCTCGGCCAGGCGCGCCTCGGCGTCGGCTTCGCTCGTGGCCCGGCGGCGTTCGCGATCCATCGCCCCCAGCTCCTGCGCCAGCCCCGCCCCGCGGTCATCGAGTCCCAGCTCAGCGTCGCTCGGCGGTGCCGTTCCCGCACCCCCGGCGCGCAGCCCAGACCCGACGCCGGCGCTCGCCGCCTTGAACTGTCCCTTCATCTCCTCAATCTCGCGCTCCACGAGCGCGAGTTCTCCTTCTTCTGCCTCGAGCTTCTTCTGCAGCAGCGTCACGCGCTCGAGGTGATGCGCCTCGTACTTGGCGGCCACCGCCACCGTCTCCGCATCGTTGATCCCCTCGGCCAGCGCCTTGCGCCGCACCACCGTCTCCAGCTCTCGCTGTTCCGTCGTCAGGCGCTTGCGCGTCACCTCGACCCCCTGCCGCAGGTCGTCGACCGCCAGGCGCGCCTGTACCAGCGAATCACGCATCTGCGCCAGCATCCCGCGCCGGTCTTCCGGCGCAACGTTGCCGTTCAACAAATCGTGGAATGCCTGCCGGATCTCCTCGAACACGGAATCCTCGTCGGGGGGAAGTCGGGGGAACTGCTGCGGGAACGTTACCCCGCCCGCGCCGCACACGGCAACTCGCAAGGCGCGCCCGCAAGGGAACGCGCGCGAGGTACCGCCCGTGCTGCGCAAACGGAGCGAGACGGCAGACACTACGGACCAGCCCCCCCGCGGTTTTACTCCCGTCTCCCGTCTCCTACGAGACCCAGCGCGACTCGTCGCGCACCTGGCGCATCAGCTTCGACGCCGTGTGGTGACGGGCAAAGAAGACCCCATCGCTCACACGATTGAGCGCAAAGCGCAGGCGCCCGAAACGTTCGGAGGCGTTCTCGAACAACGCCGTCACGCCGTGCTGCGACGCCAGCCGGTGCGTGGACGCCAGCTTGTACCCACGGCGCCCCATCTCGTCGAAGTACTCCAGATCCGGCCCCCCACGCCGATGGTGCCGGTGCTCGATGAAGTCCGGGAAGACCCCCGCCAGCCAGAGCGCGTAGTGCCCAAGGTGCACGCGCACCAGGAAGGCACGGGTGGGGTCGGCGCAGTCGGCGTCCGCCAGCAGTCCGGCCAGCGTATCGTAGATCTGGTCGTCGTGTTCGCGGATGCGGCGTGCACGATCCTTCGTACCAAACTGCAGCAGCACCGACGAGACGAAGTCGGCCATCGTGCGATCGCCTTCGCCCACCTCGCGCAGCGCGTGGCGCACGACGACGTAGACGAAGAGCCGCGGCGACGCGTGCGCCGCTTGCGATTGCTCCAGCATCGCCGTGCGCAGGCGCGGGTCATCGAGGATCGCATCGATCCCTTCTTCCCGAAGCTGCTGCTCCAGCGTGTCGAGTTCGGACGACGAGCCACGCGCGATCAGGCGCATGGCCAGCTGCGCATCGCCCCTCGTCAGGCACTGACGGACATTCGCGAGAATCATTCCTGAACCCTCCGACGTCTCGTGGAAATACACCGCGGATACTTCTAGGTATCGACGCACGAGCGCGCCAGATGACTACCAGTCCAATCGGCGCGTTGCCATCCCCCCCGTCGTGGCGCCACCTTTCACCGCGCATGCCTCTCCGGATCTTGCACGTCGACAGCGGACGCGAATGGCGCGGTGGCCAGCGGCAGGTGCTGCTGCTAACGCGTGGCCAACGTGACGCGGGACACGAACCACTCGTAGTGGCCGCGACCGACGCACCCCTCCTGCATCGCTTGCGTAGCGCCGGTCTCGCCGCCAGCGCCGTCCGCATGCGCGCCGACTGGGACCTCGCCGCCGCCAGGCGCATGCACGCCCTCATTGGCACGTGGCGCCCCGACGTCGTGCACGCGCACGACGCCCGCGCCCACGCGCTGGCAATGGGTGCCCTCATCGGCAAGCGCGATATCCCGCTCGTCGTGACGCGACGTGTCGCCTTCATCCCCAAAGGGCGACTCAAGTACGGTCCGCGCGTGGCACGCTTCATCGCCATCTCGCACGCCGTTCGCGACGCCCTGCAGCGCGGTGGCGTTCCCGCCAGCCGCATCGACGTCGTCTACTCCGGCGTCCCCACGCCGCTTGTCCCCACCCCGCGCAACTGGCGCGCCGAGCGAGGGTGGGGGGGCGACACGATTGTCTGCGGCGTCGTCGGCGCGATGACGGCTGAGAAGGGAGTACGCCTGCTCGCAGGCATCGGCGAGCAGCTCGCTCCATCGCTGCGCCAACGGGTGCGCCTCGTCCTCCTCGGCGGACAGGCAACCGGCACCGAGTCGCTCGGCGGCATCGAGGCGTTCCGGGCCGGCTTCGTGGACGAAGTGCACCACGCCATGGCCGGACTCGACCTCCTCTGGCACCCCTCGAGCGCCGAGGGGTTGGGGACCGCCGTCATCGATGCCATGGCGCTCGGGGTGCCGCCGGTCGCCTTTGCCGTCGGGGGGCTCCCTGAGCTCATCACCGAGGGAGAGACCGGACTCCTCGTCCCGCCCGGCGATGTCGGCGCCTTTTCTGCTGCCGTCGCGCGCGCTCTCACCGATGAGCCCCTGCGACGCGCCATGGCGACCGCCGGCCCCTCCCGCGCGGCCGAGTTCAGTGTCGAGCGCATGGTCGCCGGGACCGAAGCCACCTACCATCGCGTGCTCGGCGGCTGAGTCACCGGCGGGTCCAGCGGCCGGCAGAGCCGCGATACCGCGAACGAGACCTGATGGGTGGTGTACAATCGCCCCGACCCCCCGCCTAACTTTCGGCGGACTCTCAACTCGCCCACACGTGCTCTACATCTGCATTCCGACGTTCGACGAGGCCCCGACCATTGGCGTCCTCCTGTGGAAGATCCGCAAGGTCTTCCAGGAGTACTCCCGTGAATACGAAATCCTCGTCTACAACGACGCGAGCACCGACGCGACGGCCGAGACGCTGGAGCCCTATCGCAAGGTGCTCCCGCTCACGCTGCTGGGCGGCTAGCCACGCGTGGGCTACGGGCGCGCCCTCACCGCGCTCTGCCGCGACGCGACGCAGCGCACGAAGTACGCGCGCCGCGACGCGGTCATCACGCTGCAAGGGGATTTCACCGACCAGCCCGAGCACATCCCCGAACTCGTGAAGCGCTTCGAGGGCGGTGCCGACGTGGTCGTCGCCGAGTCGGCCGACGCAGCCGAGAGCCCCAAGGCCGTGAGACGCCTGCGCCGCTTTGCGCCGTGGGCGCTGCGTTGGTCGCTCAAGACGCCCGGGGTCAAGGATCCCTTCGGCTCGTTGCGCCTGTATCGCGTCTCGGTGCTGCGCGACGCGCTACGCGCGTCGGGCGACGCGCCGTTCATCTCGGGCGAAGGGTGGGCCGCCAACGTGGATCTGCTGCTGGCCACGCTCCCGCACGCGCGTCGTGTGGAAACGGTGACGATGGAACCGCGGTACGACCTGCGTCCGCGCGAGACGCGCATCAAGCCCTTCGCCGACGTGATGAACCTCTATCGCTTCGGGCGCAGCGCGCGCCGTCGGGTGCAACCGGCTCCCACTCCCCCGGCTCCGACCGGCTGATGCGTCGCGCCGTCGTTCGCAGCGTCCTGGCGTTGGGCGCAGTGGTCGCCCTTGCCTGGACGGGATCGGCGGCTGCGCAGTCGGCGGGCGGTACCGATGCCCCGCCCGCCCCTGCCAACGCCTTCGCCCCCGTCCCCTTTGGCGTGGGCGAGCGCCTCGTGTACGACGTGAAGTTCGGCGCGATCAAGGTCGGCCAGGGGAGCATGGAAGTGCTCGACACGGTCACCCTGCGCGGACGCCCGGCGTGGCACACGCGGTTTCGCGTGCGCGGCGGCGTCCCGTTCTATCGCGTCGACGACATCCTCGAGAGTTGGATCGATCGCTACGACATCAACTCGCTCCGCTTCGTGCAGGACTTTGACGAAGGGGGGAAGAATCGCGAGCGCCGCTACGAAATTTTCCCGGATCGCGCGGTCTTTCAGGAAAACGACAAAGCCGAAGAAGCATCCGTCAGCAATCCGCTCGACGACGGGTCGTTCCTGTATTTCATCCGCACCATCCCGCTCGAAGTCGGCAAGACCTACGAGTTCCACCGCTACTTCCGCCCCGATCGCAACCCGGTCGTGGTGCGCGTGCTGGCCCGCGAACGCATCACCGTCCCCGCGGGGACGTTCCACACCATCGTCATCCAGCCGATCATCAAGTCCAAGGGGATCTTCTCCGAGAACGGGCAGGCGCGCATCTGGCTCTCCGACGACTCCAGCCGCATCATGGTGCAGATGAAGTCGCGGACCAAGATCGGATCCCTCAACCTGTACCTCCAATCGCACCGAGCGCCCCCACTCCCGGCCCAGGCTCGCCCGACGAGCCCGTAGCGTTAGGCAGCGCGTCCTCCGGTGCGTCCTCCGGTGCGTCCTCCGACGCGCCGTCCCGCGGCGCCGCACCGCCCGAAGCCGACTTGTCGCAGGTGCGCACCGTCCCGGTCGCCCGGCGCCCCAACAAGGTCAGTTCGACGGAGTTCTCCCGTGCTCCGGGAGACGATCGCTCGTTTGCGGCCTTCCTCGACGCCCTCCCCGACATCCTCGTGGCCCGCGACTTTCGCCGCGTCGTCTCGGCCATCGTCGCGGCAACGCGTGCCAAGCGCGCCGTCGTCGTCATGCTCGGCGGCCACGTGGTCAAGACCGGGCTCGCTCCCGTCCTGGTTGACCTCATGCAACGTGGGGTCATCACGCACGTGGCGATGAATGGCTCGGCCGCCATTCACGATTACGAGATGGCGCGCTTCGGCGCGACCTCGGAGGATGTGGCCGCCGGACTTCGCGACGGAACGTTCGGGATGGCCGAGGAGACCGGACGCGCCCTGAATGAGGCGTTCGTGCGCGGTCAGCAGGACGGATGGGGAATGGGAGAATCGGTGGGTCGCCTGTTGCACGCGACCCCCGACCTCGCGCATCCCGAGCTGTCGGTCCTCTACTCGGCCCGCGCCCTCGGCGTCACGGCGACCGTGCACGCCGCGTTAGGCGCGGAGATCATCCATCAGCATCCCGCGGCCAGCGGCGCGGCCATCGGCGACACCAGCCACCGCGATTTCCGACGGCTCGCCGGCGCGCTGCCTGGACTGCACGAGGGCGGCGTGGTGCTCAACCTGGGGAGCGCGGTGATCATGCCCGAGGTCTTCCTCAAGGCGCTGACCATCGCCCGCAACCTGCACGACGGTCGCCCCACGCACTTCACCACCTGCGACCTCGACATGCACCGCCACTACCGCCCCCGCATGAACGTGGTGCAGCGCCCCGTGCTCACCGGCGGCCAGGGCTTCGAGATCACCGGCCATCACGAGATCATGGTGCCGCTGCTGGGGTGGGCCGTCGTGACGGAGATGGAAGGGAAGACGGGAGACGGGAGACGGCAGACGGGAGGGGCGGCGCGCTAGGCGCGCCGCCAACGCTCACCGCCACGAACCCGTCGACCATCCTCACCTCGCGGAAGCAAAGCAAACGGCGCCTCTCGGCGCCGTTTGCACTCCCGTC
>CAZLLP010000152.1:0-14472 GCA_964560345.1 uncultured Gemmatimonadaceae bacterium | reverse complement strand
CGATGAATCCCGTTCCGTCACACGGCGGCAACGTGTGCTGCACGGGGAACGCGGTGGTCGGCGGGGCGCGTGACCAGCAGAAGATGGAAGAGCGCGACGACATCCTCGTCTACACCACCGATCCGCTCAAGGAAGGGATGGAAGTCAGCGGTCCGGTCGAGCTCACGCTGTATGTCTCCACCGACGTCAAGGACACCGACTTCACCGTCAAGCTCATCGACGTCTATCCCGACGGCCGGGCATACAACCTGGACGAGACGATCCAGCGCGCGCGCTACCGCGAGGGGTACGACAAGGTGGTCTGGATGGAGAAGGACAAGGTCTACAAGGTCGTGCTCGGTCCGTTGACCACGTCGAACTACTTCGAGGCCGGGCATCGCCTGCGCATCGAGGTGTCGGGCTCCAACTTCCCGCGGTTTGACCGGAACATGAACACTGGTGGCAAGAACTACGACGAGAAGACGGGGCCGGTCGCGCACAACAAAGTGCACCACTCGGCGAAGTATCCAACCGCCCTCAGCGTCACGGTTGTCAAGCGCAAGACGGCGTCGTAGCTCGAGCGCCGTTGGACGACGCAAGAAGGGCCGGCCGCCTGCGCGCGACCGGCCCTTCGTTCTGTCGAGCGTTGTACGCGCTCAGGAGATGAGCGCGTTCTTCACGTTGCGCGTACGCAGGAGCTGACGGAACGCCTCGAGGTCACCCGCCATCACTGCGTCGAAACGCGCCCGCGCCTGCTGGAGCTGCTCCTTGAGCACCGCTTGCACCTGGCGCTGCGGTTCGGTGGGGGCAAAGTCGGAGGCCGTCACACTCTGCCCGAGGTAGATGAGCTGCTCCCCCAGGCGGAACGGATAGCGGATGAGGTCCTGTCCGCGCCCGGTCGTGCGAAGTTGCAGCAGCGCCTCCTCCACGTCGCGCAGGGCCCGGTCGAGCGAGTCGGCGCGGGCCCGCACGTCGGCCATGGTGCTGTCATCGCCTAACGACCCCTTGATGGTGGCCGCCTGGGTGCGCACCACCTCGAGCGTGTTGACCATGTCGACCACGGCGTCGATGTCCTTCGCGATGTCGCTCGCCATCGCCACCTGCTGGCGGATCTCCGCCTCGCTCCCCCCCGAGACGGGATCCTTGCGGACCTCGAGCGGTTGCGAGGACGTGTGCGTCCCGACCGTCAGCTTCACCGTGTACGTCCCCGGGGGGACGAGCATGTTGAAGCGCCCGAGTCCCGGCGCCGCGCGCCCCTCCGGCGGATAGCGCACGTCAGGCGCATACGGGTTCTCCGTACGCAGCTTCGCTTCCTTGGTGGACTCGTTGCGCAGGTCCCACCAGACGCGATTCACCCCCGGCTTCCCCATCGACGCCAGGCGTCGCACCGCCTTGCCGCTCGCGTCGGCGATCGTGAGCACGACGCTGTCCTTGGTTTCGCCCTTGAGCCAGACGTTGAGCGACGCGCCGTAGGGAGGATTGGTCCCGGTGACCGGATCGTCGAAGTCAGCGAACGGAACCTCGACCGGGAGGAAGCGATACGCCGCACGCGGCGCCAGGAGCGCCACGTCCGGCACATTCGATTCGGCGAGCGTGCGCAGCGGCGTGAGGTCGTCCATGATCCAGAAGCCGCGGCCGTACGTCGCGATCACCAGGTCGTGGAAGTTGGACTGCACCTCGATCCAGTAGACCGGCGCATGCGGGAGGTTGTTGTTGAGCGGTTGCCAGCGCGCACCGTCATCGAACGAGACGTAGATCCCGTTCTCCGTCCCCGCGTAAAGCAGCCCGCGACGCACTGGATCCTCGCGCACCACGTGCACGTACGAGAGCGGCGACTTGGGGATCCCGTTCACGAGGAGCTTCCACGTCTTGCCGAAGTCGGTCGTCTTGTAGATGAACGGGTCGCGGTTGTTGGCCTGGTGGGCGTCGATCGACAGCCACGCCGTCCCGTCATCGTAGCGCGAGGCCTCGATGTTCGAGATCGTCCCCCAGAACGGCGCACCGGGGAGGTTGGCACTGAGATCGGCCCACGTCGCGCCGCCGTCCTGCGTGAGGTGCAACTTCCCATCGTTGGTCCCCGCCCAGATGACTCCCGCCTTGCGCGGTGACTCGGCGATGGCGAAGACCACCCCCGAGTACTCGACGCCGATGTTGTCCGGGGTGAGCCCGCCGGAGCGCACCATGCGCGACCTGTCGTTGCGCGAGAGGTCGGGCGAGATCACCTGCCACGAGCGTCCGCCATTGGTCGTCACGTGCACGTGCTGTGAGCCGACATAGAGCTTGTTGTGGTCGTGCGGCGAGATCGTGACCGGGAAGGTCCAGACGAAACGATACTTCACTTCGTTTGCCGCGTGCCCGATCGTCGCCTGCGGCCAGATCTCGACCGGGGTCGACTGGTTGCTGCGCAGGTCCCAGCGCGAGACGATCCCCCCTACCGATCCGTAGCCGGAGGCGCTCGACCAGACCAGGTTGGTGTCGACGGGGTCGGGTTGCGCCCATCCCGACTCGCCGCCCCCCACCGACGACCAGGCGCCGCGCGTGATGCCGTAGTCGCCCATCCTGCTGTTGGAGGGGCCGCGCGTCGACGGACCATCCTGCCGGTTGCCGTAGACATTGTACGGAATGCGGTTGTCGACGGCGACGTGATACATTTGCGCAATCGGCAGCTGGATGCGCCGCCATGTCTTGCCACGATTCTCGGTGATCGAGACGCCGCCGTCGTGACTGACGATCATCCGGTTGCCATTGCCCTGGTCGACCCACACGTCGTGGTGGTCGCCGGCCGGCACTTCCTTGAACGGTGGGTCGAGGATCGTCTTGCCACCGTCGAGCGTCTTGGACCAGTTGGCGGTGAGGAAGTACGCTTCGTCGGCGTTGTCGGGCATCGCCGTCATGCGATTGTAGTAGTGCGTGCGCCCGGCGACTTGCTGGTCGTAGCTCACCACCTGCCAATTGGTCCCGCCATCGTCCGAGCGCCACAGGCGCCCGCGCGTCGTCGTCTCGGCCACATTCACGGCGGGGACGCCGTCGCCGGCTTCGATGAGCGCGTAGAGCCGGTTCGAGTTCGCCTTGGACATCGCGAGCCCGATCTTCCCCATGGGCGTCGTCGGCAGCCCGTTGCCCGTGAGGCGCTTCCACGTGGTGCCACCGTCGCGCGACATCCAGATGCCGCTCCCGGCGCCACCCGAGAAGCGCCCCCACGTATTGAGTTGCAGCTGCCACATCCCGGCAAACAGGATGCGCGGGTTGTTCGGGTCCATCACCAGGTCCGAGGCCCCGGTGCTGTCGTTCACGAAGAGCACCTTTTCCCACGACTTGCCGCCGTCCATCGTGCGATAGATCCCGCGGTCGGGCTGCGGGCCGTAGGCGTGGCCTAACGAGGCCACGTAGACGATGTCGGGGTTGGTCGGGTGCACCACGATGCGCGCGATGCGACCGGTGTTCTCGAGCCCCATCTTGGTGAACGACTTGCCGGCGTCGGTCGAGCGCCACACGCCCCAGCCAATCGAGATGTGCGAGCGGATGAACGGTTCGCCCGTTCCCACCCAGACGACGTTGGGATCGGACGGTGCCGTCGCGAGCGATCCGATGGAGGAGACCGGCTGATCGTCGAAGATCGCCTGCCACGTGTTACCGCCGTCGCTCGTCTTCCACAGCCCGCCCGACGCGGCGCCCGCGTAGTACGTCGTGCGATCGCCCGCCACGCCGGTCACCGACGTGACACGATTCCCTTCGGGCCCGATGTGGCGCCACTTGAGCGACGCCCACGCCGACGAATCGATGGCGGCGGGCGCCACGGCTGGTGTGGGACGGGCGCGCTGGGCCGCGAGCGCCGGCGCGAAGCCAGCAAGGGCGAGGAGCATGGACGCGAGCCTCGCGCCCTGCGACATCAGGCACTGCGCGTGACGACGAGCATCGAGCTGGGACATGGAACGTTCCGGAAATGAGGGCGCCCGAAACTGTCCCCTCCCGTGACCGCCCGCCAGCAGGCGTCCCCCTCGCCCGACCGCGTCGCTAGAGCTCCCGCAATTCGGGATAACGGCGGAACGCCCACCAGCCGTAGATCAGCATCAGGAGCGCTGCCCCGCCGATGGCCGCATCGACGCCGAAGACGCGCGCCACCGCCCCGCCGCCGAACGCCCCCACCACCTGCGGCAAGCCGACGACAATCAGCGAGTAGATGGCCATCAATCGCCCGCGGAACTCGTCGGGCACGATCGACTGCATGAGCGTGTTGGCCAACGCGTTGTTCACGATCATCACGAAGCCGATGACTAGGAGGAACAGGTACGCCAGATGCGGCGAGCGCACGAACGAGAGCGCGAACAGCAACGCCCCGAAGACGAACGACGAGCGCGCCAGGAGTCGACCGCGCGACCGCGGGGCCGACGCCGCCAGCACCAACGCCCCAGCCAATCCGCCAATGCCCACCGCCGAGAGAATGAGACCGTAGCCGTCGGCCTGGAGGCCCAGCATGTCACGCGCCATCACCGGCATCAGCGACAGGTACGGATTGCCGAGGATCGAGAATACGGTGATGACCTCGATGAGTCCGCGCACTCGGCGGTCGCCGGCGACGTAGGCCAGCCCCTCGCGAATCCCCTCCATCGGCGACGTGGTCGCCACGTACGGCGCGCGCGGCGGCAACGTGATGCGCGACAATCCAATGAGGACGGTGAGGTAGCTCAGCGCATTCACGCCAAAGCACCACGCGAGCCCGAACTTGGCGATGATCGCGGCGGCGATGGCGGGGCCGAAGATGCGCGCGAGGTTGAAGCCCGACGAGTTGAGCGCGATGGCGTCGCGCAGGTCATCGCGCCCCACCAGGTCGATCATCAGCGACTGCCGCGCCGGGATCTCGACGCTGGCAATCGCCCCGCCAAGCAGTGAGAGCGCCAGCAAGCCCGGAATGTTGATGTGCCCAGACCAGGTGAAGTACCACAGCAGCAGCGCCTCGAACAGCAGGAGGCTTTGCGCGATCTTCACCAGGCGCAACTTGTCGCGCCGGTCCACCATTACGCCCGCGTAGAGCGAGAAGAGGAGGATCGGGAGCGAACCGCTGACCGCGACGAGCCCGACGATGAAGGCGTTGTTGGAGAGCTCGAGCGCGAGCCACCCCTGCGCCATCGACTGCATCCAGGTCCCGATCAGCGAGAGCGTCTGTCCCACCCAGAAGCGACGGAAATTCGCGTGGGTGATCAGGACCCGGAACGGGTTCAGTGTGCGGCGAGAGGACGTCACGCCCAAAAACTACACGCCGGGTCCGGTGTGAGGGATCGCCGGGCGGTCCTCACGTGTTGTATCGTGAGGATCGCCGGGCGGTCCTCACGTGTTGTATCGTGTATCAGGCGCGAACCCCTCTCCGCGCCCCCGCTCTCGCGCGAGGTGGTCATGCGGTTCCACACCTACACCAAGTTCTCCCCCGAGGCGGCCGACGCGGTCGATCTCGAGTCGCTCCTCGAGCAGCTTTCCGATTTCCTGCTGCAATCGGGGTTCGCCGGGGGGCAGCAGTACCATCCCTACTGGGGCGAGACCGGTGAGGACGGCGACCGTTCGCTCGACGCGCTCAAGCAGGCGATCCTGCAGGCGCTCATCGACAGCGGGCAGTTCACCCCCGAGATGCTCAAGGCGCTGCGCGGCGACGATGACGAGGACGCGCAGGCGTCGCTGGCCAAGCTGCTCGACGACATCGTCAAGCGCCTGATGGAGCAGGGCTACCTCAACCTCGAAGCCCCGCCCGAGGTCCCCGACTCGCACGAAGCGGTGGAAGGTCCCGGTGGCCTCGCCCGCGCCGCCTCGCGCGACGTGAACTTCCGCCTCACCGACAAGGGGATCGACTTCCTGGGCTACAAGTCGCTGCGCAACATCCTGGGGTCGTTAGGCAAGTCGTCGGTGGGCAGTCACGACACGCCGTTCCTGGCCACCGGCATCGAGGCCGACGCCTCGAGCAAGCCCTACGAGTTCGGCGACACGCTCAACCTCGACGTCAACGAGACGCTCAAGAACGCGCTGGCCCGCACCGGGTCGCTCGAGTCGCCGCTCGACATCGACTACCCGGACTTGATGGTGCGCCAGGCCGAGTATCGTTCCTCGTGCGCGACGGTGCTGATGCTCGATTGCTCGCACTCGATGATCCTCTACGGCGAGGATCGCTTCACCCCCGCCAAGAAGGTCGCGCTCGCGCTGACGCACCTGATTCGCACGCAGTTCCCCGGCGACACCATCCGCGTGGTCCTCTTCCACGACTCCGCCGAGGAAATTCCCATCGCCACCCTCGCCCACGCGCAGGTGGGGCCGTATCACACCAACACGGCCGAAGGGCTCAAGCTCGCCCGCCGCATCCTGATGGCGCAAAAGAAGGACATGCGCCAGATCGTGATGATCACCGACGGCAAGCCCAGCGCCCTCACCATGCCTAACGGGCAGATCTACAAGAACTCGATGGGGCTGGATGCATACGTGATCCAGGAAACGATCCGCGAGGTGGCCAATTGCCGTCGCAACGGGATCGTGATCAACACCTTCATGCTCGCCCGCGACCGCGCCCTGGTGGAATTCGTGAAGCACGTCTCATCGATCTGCCGCGGCAAGGCCTACTTCACGAACACGATGACGCTGGGCCAGTACATCCTGATGGACTTCCTGCGCAAGAAAACGCGGAAAGTCTCGTAGGGGCGGATGAGGGGAAGACGGGAAGACGGGAAGACGGGAAGACGGGAAGACGGGAAGACGGGAAGACGAGATGGGAGGAGCAGTCGCGTGTGCCGAGTCCCGCGCTCAAGGGTCGTTATCTCGTCTTCTCGTCTTCTCGTCTTCCCGTCTTCCGCCCCACTAAAGTCCTCGCGCCCCCCACCGACACTCCCCCTTGCGCCGTCACTCAAGGCGCGATAGGATGATTTCACAACCGAAGCTCGTGGCGATTTAAGGCAACTTGCGGCCACGTAAAACAATTCGCTAAAAGCCACTCAGTCCGGGGGCTTTGCCGTCGGGCCTTTCTTTTTGTCCCCGATGGCAAATCCGGCGAGTGGGGGAGAAAGGCACCATGGCATTACCCGTCCTCCGCGTCGGGCTCATCGGCAACGGCACCGTCGGCTCCGCCTTCGCCAGCGCGCTCGAATCCAGTCAGGAGCGCCTCACCCAACGACTCGGCGCCCGCCTGCGGCTCACGCAGGTCGCGGTCCAGCACCCGGAGCGGCATCGCGGCACTCTCGCCGGCGTCCGCCTCCATGACGACGCCGAAGCGCTCGCCGCCGACAGCTCCATCGACATCGTCGTCGAAGCGAGCGGCGCCCCCGAGGCCTCGCAGTGGCTCCGTCGCGCGATTGGCCGCGGCGCCGCCGCGGTCTCGGCAAACAAACAGGCAATTGCCGCCGATCGCGCGCTGCTGCAGGCGCTCGCCGACCGGCACCCGCTCCTGCACTGTGAGGCAGCCGTCGCCGCCGCGCTTCCGATCGTGCGCGCGTTGCGCGATTCGCTCGATGGCGAGGAAATCCACAACGTGCGCGGGGTACTCAACGGCACGACGACGTACATCCTTTCGCAGATCGAGCGCGGGGCGCGCTTCCGCGATGCGCTCGCCCTCGCGCAGGAACATGGCTATGCCGAAGCCGATGCCGAGGCCGATCTCAGCGGGCGCGACGCCGCGGCGAAGCTCGCCATCCTTGCCACGCTCGCCTGGCGCCGTCCGGTGACGGTGCACGATGTCGACACCAAGGGGATCAACGGCAACATCGTCGACGTGGTCCGCGTGGCCCGCGAGCACGGGAGCCGCGTCCGCCTCGTCGCCGAGGCGTGGGAAGACGAAACGTTGCACCTGCGGGTCGAGCCAAAGATCCTGCACCCGCGCGACGTGCTCGCCCGCGCCGAAAACGTGGTGAACGTGGTCGAAGTCCAGAGCGCCCTCGCCGGGCCGCTCGTCTGGTACGGCGCCGGCGCCGGTGGTGCCCGCACCGCCTCTGCATTGTTAGGCGACCTGCTGGTTGCCTCGCGCGCCCTCATCGGCGCAACCGCCGGGAGAGTCGCCGCGTGAGCACGACCCTCGTTCCGCCGACCGTCTCGACGTCATCCATCGCCCCCCTCCCGCTGGCCTGCGCGGCCTGCGGGCAGGAAGCCGGCGCAACGCCGCAGGCCATCTGCCCCAACTGCCTGGGCCCGCTCGAGCCAGTCTACGACCCCAACCGCCCGCTGCCGACGCGTGCGGAGATCGCCTCGCGCCCGCGTTCGCTCTGGCGCTATCGCGAATGGCTCCCCTTCGAGGGGACGCCAGTGCATGCGCTCGACGTCGGCTGGACGCCGCTGGTCGAGGCCCCGCGCCTCGCCGCGCACCTCGGCGTCTCACGCCTCTGGCTCAAGCTCGACGCGCACTCGTTTCCGTCGCTCTCGTTCAAGGATCGCGTCGTCACCACCGCCATCAACGCCGCCGAAGCCTTCGGGCTCGAGGTGATTGGCTGTGCCTCGACCGGGAATCTGGGCAACGCCGTTGCAGCTGCAGCCGCGCGCGCCGGCAAGCCGGCCTGGATCTTCGTCCCCCACGACCTCGAACTCGGGAAGCTCGTCGCCACGACGGTCTTTGGTCCCAGGCTCGTGCGCGTGCAGGGGAACTACGACGACGTCAACCGCCTCTGTGCCCAGGTGGCCGATCGCTTTGGCTGGGGCATCGTCAACGTCAACCTTCGCGCCTACTACGGCGAAGGGAGCAAGACGATGGCCTTCGAAATCGCCGAGCAGCTCGGCTGGCGCCTCCCCACCGCGGTCGTGACGCCGATGGCCGGCGGTTCGCTCGTCACCAAGCTGCGGAAGGGCTTCACCGAGGCGCGCGCCGCCGGGCTGGTGGAGGGGAACCTCCCGCGCCAATACGGCGCCCAAGCCGACGGCTGCGCCCCGATCGTTAGGCTCGCCGAGCGCGGCGACGACGTCCTCGTCCCCGAGGTACCGAACACCATCGCCCGCTCGCTCGCGATCGGGAATCCGGCCGACGGCCTCTTCGCCAGTCGAATCCTGCGCGGCAGCGGCGGTGCCGGACAATCGGTGACCGACGCCGAACTCGTCGCCGCCATTCGCCTGCTCGCCGAGACCACCGGGATCTTCACGGAAACGGCGGGAGGCGTCACGCTCGCCGCGACGCAGAAGCTCGCGGCCGCCGGCAAGCTGCGTCCCGAAGATGAAGTGGTGGTTTGCTTGACCGGCCACGGCCTCAAGACAGTGGAAGCCGTGCAGGACACCCTCCTGAACGCCCCCACCATCGCCCCCAAGATCCGCGAAGTCGCGGCCCTGGTGGCCGCCACCAGCGCCTAGCCCTCACCCGTCTTCCCGTCTTCCCGTCTTCTGAGGTCTACAGATGTCCGTCACCTTCCATCTCCCGTCCGTCCTCGCGGCCCACGTCGGCGGCACCCGCGCCATCGAAACCGATGGCGAGACCGTCGGCATCGCGATCGATCAGCTCGTTGCGAAGTTTCCCGCGCTTGCGCCGCGCCTGCGCGACGCGCATGGTGCGCCGTATCCCTTCGTGACCTTCTACCTCAACGACGAGGACGTCAGGCTCGTCGGCGGCTTCGACGCCACCGTGAGCGATGGCGACGAAGTCACGATCGTTCCGGCGGTCGCGGGGGGCTAACCATGTCGGCCACGCTCGAACCCACCACCGCCGCCACGGAGGGCGATACGCTCCCCGAACTCACGCACGATGAACTGCTCCGCTACTCGCGGCACCTCCTCCTCCCCGAGGTGGGGCTCGAGGGGCAGCGCAAGCTCAAGGCGGCCCGCGTCCTCCTCGTCGGAGCCGGCGGACTCGGCTCCCCCGCAGCGCTCTACCTCGCCGCAGCGGGCGTCGGCACGTTAGGCATCGTCGACTTCGATCGCGTCGACATCACCAACCTGCACCGCCAGCTCCTGCACGGCACCAGCGACGTCGGACGCACCAAGCTCGAATCGGCGGTGGACCGGCTCCGCGAGGTGAATCCGCATGTCACCGTCGAGCCGCATGAGGTGCGCCTCTCGTCGGCCAACGCGTTGGAACTCTTCCGTCAGTACGACCTCGTCGTCGACGGGACCGACAACTTCCAGACGCGCTACCTGGTGAACGACGCCTGCGTCCTCACCGGTCGCCCCAACGTGTACGGATCGATCTTCCGCTTCGACGGACAGGTGTCGGTCTTCTGCACCGCCGACGGTCCCTGCTATCGCTGCATCTACCGCGAACCTCCGCCGGCCGGGATGGTCCCGAGCTGCGCGGAAGGTGGCGTGCTTGGCATCCTCCCCGGGATCGTCGGGATCCTGCAGGCCACGGAGGCCATCAAGCTGATCCTCGGGATTGGCGAGCCGCTCATCGGGCGCCTCAACCTCGTCGACTCGCTCGGCGCGCGGCAGCGCACGGTGAAGATCAAGCGCGACCCGACCTGCCCGGCCTGCGGCACGCGGGAGTTGCAGACGCTCATCGACTACGATCTCTTCTGCGGGATCTCCAACGCGCCGGCCGATTCGCCGGTGTTGGAGATCACGCCGACCGAGCTCGCGGCCAAGCTGGCGCGCCAGGATGACTTTGTCCTGCTCGACGTGCGCGACCCGCACGAATACGCGATCGCCAGGATCCCCGGAGCGCGACTCGTCCCGCTGGGCGGATTCGCCGACGCCATCCCGACGCTCGATCGCGAGACCGACATCGTGATCCACTGCCGCAGCGGCGCGCGCAGCGCCAAGGCGGTCCGACAGCTGCAAGCCGCCGGGTTCACGCGCGTGTGGAACGTGGTGGGCGGCATCTTGCGCTGGGCCGATGACGTTGATCCGTCGGTGGCCAAGTACTAGTACCGGCCCCACGACGTATCGCTCTGCACCACGTCGTTCCGTTCCACACCACGCGGCGCCCCGCCCCCCTCGCTGGGAGGCGGGGCGCCTTGTTAGGTTTCGCGCCCATGCCCGAGCGCCGTCTCACATCCACGCGTCAGCGTCTCCTCGACTCGATCCGATGACGGCGCGCAAGAAGTCCCCGTCAGCGAAGGTGGCGAGCAAGGTGGCGAGCAAGGTGGCGACGAAGCGGCGCGTCACGCGCACAAAACGCGCGACGCAACGCGCGGCCACGCTCCCTCCCCCTGCGCTCGCCCGCGACTTCTCCCAGCGTCTGCGCACCTGGTTTCGTCGGCATGGACGCGACCTGCCATGGCGCCGCACGCGCGATCCGTACCGCATCCTCGTCTCGGAGCTCATGCTCCAGCAGACGCAGGTCTCGCGCGTGGTCGATTTCTATCACCGTTTCCTCGACCGCTTCCCCACGCTCCACCATCTGGCGGAGTCGCCTCAGGAGCACGTCCTCGAGGCATGGGCGGGCCTCGGCTACTACGCCCGCGCCCGCAACCTGCACGCGCTCGCGCGACACGTGACCCGCGATGGCAATGGAGCGCTCCCGCGCGACCCGGGCGAGCTGCGCGCGCTTCCTGGCGTCGGAGCCTACACCGCGGGAGCTGTCGCCTCCTTCGCGTTCGAGGCGCGGGCCGAGCTGGTCGACACAAACGTGGCGCGCGTCCTGGCCCGCGTCTTTGCCCCGCGCCGCAATCCCAAGCGCCCGCGCGACCTCGCACAGCTCTGGCGCATTGCCGAAGCGGTCCTCCCCGCGCGCGGCAACACGGCGTGGACGCACAACCAGGCGATCATGGAGCTGGGGGCGCTCGTCTGCACGGCGCGCGTGCGCCACTGCGCCCGCTGCCCCGTGCAACGCGTCTGCGCCACGCGGCAATCCGAACTCGCGGCCGAGGCGTCAGCGGAGTAGCGCGTCGCCTCGCGCGATCTCACAGCCGCCAGATGCACAGCGGGGGAGGCGCGATGTGCGCCTCCCCCGTGTGCGTGTGCCGCTGCCTAACGCCAGCCGATCGACTAGAACTTGCCGACCTTCTTGCTGTAGTCCAGCACCGGAGCGTACGGACGCTCGTCGTACCCAGTGTAGATCTGCCGCGGACGGGCGATCTTCTGCTCCTTGTCCAGCAGCATCTCTTCCCACTGCGACAGCCAGCCGGCCACGCGCGGAATCGCGAACAGCACGGTGAAGTAATCGGTGGGGAACTTCATCGCGCGATAGATCAACCCCGTGTAGAAGTCGACGTTGGGGTAGAGCTTGCGCGAGATGAAGTAGTCGTCGGACAGGGCGATGCGCTCGAGTTCCATCGCGATCTCGAGGTCCTTGTCCATCCCGACCGAGGCAAAGACCTCGTCGGCGAGCTTCTTCACGATCTTGGCGCGCGGGTCATAGCTCTTGTAGACGCGGTGACCGAAGCCCATCAGGCGCCCCTTCCCCTGCTTCACGCTCTCGACGAAGGCCGGGACATTCTTCATGTCGCCGATCTCGCTGATCATGCGCAGCACCTGCTCGTTGGCACCGCCGTGCAACGGGCCGTACAACGCCGAAATGCCGGCGGCCACGGCGCTGAACGGATCGACGTGCGACGACCCCACCGCGCGCACCGCGTTCGTCGAGCAGTTCTGCTCGTGATCGGCGTGCAGGATGAAGAGGATCTCGATCGCCTTGGCGAAGACCGGATTGGCTTCGTAACGCGGCTCCGACATGCGCGCGATCATCGACAGGAAGTTCTCGCTGTACGACAGATCGTTGTCGGGATAGATGAAGGGGAGCCCCTTCACGTGCCGGTACGCGAAGGCCGCGATCGTCGGCACCTTGGCCAGCAGGCGGATGATCGAGATGTCGCGCTGGCGCTTGTCGAAGATGTCCTTCGCCTCAGGATAGAACGACGACAGCGCGGCCACACCGGCGACCATCATCGACATCGGGTGCGCGTCGTAACGAAACCCTTCGAGGAATCGCTTGATGTTCTCGTGCACGTAGGTGTGGAACGTGATGTCCTTCACCCACTCGTCGTACTCGGGCTGCGCGGGGAGCTCCCCGTTGCGCAGCAGGTACGCCACTTCGAGGAAGCTCGCCTTCTCCGCCAGCTGCTCGATGGGATAGCCGCGATAGCGCAGGATTCCCTTGTCGCCATCGATGAAGGTGATCGCGCTACGGCACGAAGCCGTATTCATGAAGGCCGGGTCGTATCCCATGAGGCCGAAATCATCGGCGTCGACCTTGATCTGCTTCAGGTCGCTCGTGCGGATCGTCCCGTCGGTGATCGGGACCGAATAGCTCTTGCCCGTCCGCGTATCGCGGATCTCGAGGGCATCGGTGCTGGCCTGTGGCGCCTGTGACGTCGCCGTCGTGCTCATTTCCCGGTTCTCCGCTGATGTCACTGCGAGGTTGTGGTTGGTCGTGGCAGGAAGGTAGTCAAATGCATCACCCCTCAACATTGCCGAGCGACGTGCGGCGCGCTTTCTTCGCACGCAGCATTCGGCACGGTGCCGCCCGGGCCGCATTACGGCCAGCCCTGCCGTGTCTCGTCATTGTAGCTGATTCTCCTACTCCACGGAGCGCCACATCCTGACGTCGGTCGCCGACCTCACGCGCCTGGCCCTCATTGTCGCTGCTGCGGCCGCGGGAGGTGCCATCAACTCCGTCGCCGGAGGCGGGACGCTTCCCACCCTCCCCGCCCTCATCGGACCCGGGGTTCCGGCCCCCACCCCCAATGCAACCCGCCACGTCGCCCCCCGGCCCGCGCCAGATCCCGTGGCCCGGCCTGGTCGAGGGCTTCAGCCGTTCGTTCACCGCGATCTGGCGGTCGAGCGCTGGCTAGACTCTCGTCTCGACGATGCGCGCGGCCTGCACCTGCCATTCGCCGGCGATGCCCTTGGCCCCGGCGCGCTTGACCAGCGATTGAACGATGCTCGAGCTCGCCGCCGGCTGCGCCCGCAGCTTGCGCATCTGGCCCAAGGTGAGATCGAGCGACCAGCCCGGCGCGAGGAAGCCTTTGGCCGCCTCGGCCTGTTGCAGGCCGCTTTCCTGATCAAGCACGGTCCCGAACTGGTCGAGCCGCGCGAGATAGGCGTCGGCATCGGCCTTCTGGTTGATCGTATGCGCGGTGTTGAGGAAATCGGGGACGGAGAAATAGGCCCCGCCCTGCTGGAAGATGCGATACGGGCGGATCGCGCTGTCGATCCCGAATTTCTCCGGCGCGTCGATCTGCGTCCGGAGCGAATAGCGGACGACTTCCAGGTTCAGCCGCGCGGGCTCGGACAATGCGGCGCCGTCGAATCGGGTGAGTCCGGCAAGCGCGGCCCTGGTCTGCGCGACATCCTGCGCCCGCTTTTCCAGGGTACGCGGCGAGAGCTTGCCCTTGGCAGCTGCCAGGGCACCCTTGTCGAGGCCCAGGGAGGTCGCGAGTTCCGGCGACCGGGCGACCGCTTGCTGGAAGATGTGGTCGAATTCGGCATCCAGCGCCGCGCCATCTGCCGTCTGCGCGAGCGACGCGCCGGGCTTTGCCAGGACGGCGAGCGTCGCGACCGCCCCCGATGCGATGAACTGGCGGCGATCCATTGGCAATCTCCCGTCTGAAGTCGGCCTTTTCTAAGCTATTCGCGTACACCGGTGCCAGCCGCGATCGCAGGGCGTGGCCGTGAAGC
>CAZLLP010000151.1:0-14629 GCA_964560345.1 uncultured Gemmatimonadaceae bacterium | reverse complement strand
CCCTCGAGGCCCGCGAGCAGTCCATCCTCCTGCTCAACCGCCGCGGCTACTCGTCGTTCGTGCAGTGTACCGCTTGCGGCGACGTCACCGCCTGCCCCAACTGCTCCGTCTCGCTCACGTACCACCGCACCCCTGAGCGCCTCGTCTGTCACTACTGCGGCCACGCCGAGGAGGTGCGCGCCAACTGCGCGCGCTGCGGCGCCGCCACCATGCGCCAGCGCGGACTCGGCACCCAGCAGGTCGAGCGCCTCCTCGTCGAACGCTTTCCCGACGCGCGCATCGCCCGCATGGACGTCGACACCACCAGCGGCAAGTGGGCGCACGCCGAGATCCTCGACCGCGTGGGCGCCGGCGACGTCGACATCCTCCTCGGCACCCAGATGATCGCCAAGGGACTCGACTTCCCCAACGTGACCCTCGTGGGCGTGATCGACGCCGACATCGGCATCAACCTCCCAGACTTCCGCGCAGCCGAGCGCACCTTCCAGCTCCTCGCGCAGGTGGCAGGCAGGGCAGGGCGCAGCACCAAGATCGGGCGCGTCATCATCCAGAGCCGCATGGGCGACCACCACGCCCTGCGCTGCGCCATCACGCACGACTACTACGGCTTCGTCGCCGAGGAACTCCCCGGCCGCGTCTCGCCGCCGTACCCGCCGACCATCAAGCTCGCCAACGTCATCTTCAGCGCCACCGCCGAAGACGCGACAGCCGCGCTCGCCCAGCAAGGCACCGACTGGCTCCGCCGCTTGGTCGCCGCCCGCCCCGAGTTGCAGCTGACCATCATCGGCCCCGCCCCCTGCGCCGTCGACCGCATCAAGCAACGCTGGCGCTGGCACACCCTGGTGAAGGCCCACCGCAGCGCCCACCTGACCCGCGCCCTCCGCTACTTCGCCGAACGCTTCGAAGTCCCCGCGAAGGACGGCATGCGCCTGGTGGTGGATCGGGACCCGGTGAGTCTGCTGTAAGAAAGGAGTGCCCCCCGAAAGGCGCCGCGCGCCGACTCGACCTCACCGCCCCCACCCCGCACGCCAAGAGGGCGACGAGGGGTCCCCGTAACGGCCCCCCGAACAGCCTTCGGAGGGCCGTGAAGGGGACCCCTCGTTGACCTCTCCCCGATGCCACAGCGAGTCCGAACGACGAACCGGCGCCTCTACACGCGAGCACAAGCCAAGAACAGAGGTTGTACGCCCCCCCCGCCCCCAGTGATCTTACCCCCGTAATGATCACCCACCCGCAGGACTTCATGCCCACGCTCCGGCTCTCCGTGGACCGCCCGCTCGACGCGCCCCTCGTCGTCATCCTCCGCTCGACCCTCGTCAAGGACGTGCGATGAACGACACCACGCGGCGCTTCCTGACCGCGATCGTCGAACGCGTCCCCGACGGCGGACGCATCGTCGAACTCCGCCTCTTTCCGGCCATCCGTCAGGGTGGCATCGAGAGCGGAGTCGCCGTCGTCGCCGTCGAGCCGCCGGAACCCGTCGTCGTGCCTGACGAGGGCGGAGCCGTTGCGTCTGACGAGGTGAGCGCCGAGCTCACCGACGCGGGCGTCGTCGGTGACGTCGTGCTGGAAAGCACCGAGCTGGAGATCGCAGAACCTGTGGGGGACCAGGAGTTCGCCGCCGCCGTGCACGACCTCGTCGACACCGACGTCGCCGTGGAAGACGAGGAAGGGAGCTCCGGCGACGACGCCCCCGTCCCCGCGACCTTCGTCCCCATCGCCGACGCCACCGACGAATCCGACGTCGCCGACGCGCTCGACGACGAAGTGCAGGAGATCGTCCTCAACATCGAGCGCGAGGTCGTCGCCGCCGGGGCCTACAGCGACGAAGCCGACGCATCTGGAGACTCGGGGAGCGACGAAGACACCGGCGAACGCCCCGCCGAAGTCGCGCTCCACGTCGAACCCGGCGTCGCCGACGACCAGTCCCCCTACGCCGACGCCCCAGCCCCAAGCGGCGACGAGCATCGCCCCATCCTGGCCGATGCCCACGCCTCCGACGACGCGCTGGCCGAAGCCATCGGCGACGCACGCGAGCGCTTCGCGTCGCCCGTCGGCGGCATCGAGGTGGTCGCTGGCGCCGGCGACCTCGCCGCGCCTAACGATGAGGAGTCCATCGCCCTCGTCGACATCCTCGCCCTCCCGTCGCCTGACTCTGCCAACGGCGAGTCACCCGCCGAGGCCCAAGTCGAAGCAGCGCCCGAGGTGGCCGCGAAGCCGCGGCGCTACGCCATCCTCACCGCGCGCTATCGCCTGACCATCAAGGGCCCCGATCGCGGCAAGTGGGACGTCGAGATCACCCACGAGGCCGACGCCCCGCTCGACACCGTCGAACGCGTCGCCCGCGGCGTCGCCAAGCGCGCCGGCGAGGAGTTCGACCCCGAGCACTACTCGGCCGAGTCGCTGCGCGCGGCGCTCGCGGCGCCCGTGTGGGCCACGACGCCGTAGTCGACGCGTTCGGCACCTACCTGCGCGAGCACGGGCTCCCCGTGACCGCGCAGCGCCTCGCCATCGCCGACATCATGCTCGGCTCCGAGCACCACCTGTCGGCCGACGACGTGGCGCTCGAACTCGCGCGGCGCGAGAGCGGGATCGGCCTGGCCACCGTCTATCGCACCATCGACCTGCTGGTGAAGAGCGGCCTCCTCGTCGAGCGCGACTTCGGCGAGGGCTTCCGCCGCTACGAACCCGCCCGCGACATCCCGCACCACGAGCACCTGCTGTGCACCGTCTGCGGCAAGGTGCGCGAGTTCCGCGACGAACGCCTCGAGCGCATGACCACCATCGTCGCCGAGGCCAACGGCTACGCGCGTCAGAGACATCGGTTGGTGATCTACGGCGTCTGCGACGACTGCCAACGCGGCGGCCACCGCTCCCCCCCGCTCACCCCCACCAGTCGCGAACGTTAGGTTGAGGACGAGGGAAAGGAGTGCCCCCACTCGTCTTCTCGTCTTCCCGTCTTCCAGATAGATGACCCCTCCCTCAATAGGCCTGTTTGTAGCCTTTGGCGCCGGCCTCCTCTCCTTCCTCTCCCCGTGCGTCCTCCCGCTCATCCCGAGCTACATCACCTTCATCACGGGATTGAGCTTCGATGACGTGACGTCGCGCAAGCGCGTGGCGCTGGTGCACGGGCTGCTGTTCGTCCTGGGCTTCTCCCTGATCTTCCTCGCGCTCGGCGCCACCGCGACCGTGCTCGGGCGCGTGATGTTCTCGCAGCGCGACATGATCACCAAGGTCGGCGGCGTGATCATCATCGTCTTCGGCTTGTACCTGGCGGGTGTGCTCAACATCGCCTTCTTCGCCCAGGAGCGCCGCATGCACCTGGCGGACAAGCCCGTCGGCTACCTGGGGACCGTGTTGGTCGGCATCGCCTTCGGCGCCGGCTGGACCCCCTGTATCGGCCCGATTCTCGGCTCGATCCTCATCTACGCCTCGAGCGAAGCCGACCTCCCCAAAGGGCTGATGCTCCTCACCGCGTACTCGATGGGCCTCGCGATCCCGTTCATCCTCTCGGCGCTCGCTGTCGACCGCTTCATGTCCTTCTTCCAGAAGTTCAAGAAGCAGATGCTGTGGATGCAACGCGGCGCTGGCGTCCTGATGATCGCCGTCGGCGTGCTGATGATCACCAACCAGTTCACGATCCTCGCGTCGTGGCTGCAGCAGTTCACGCCGGAGTTTATTCTCGAGCGGCTGTAGGCGCTGGGGCGGAAGACGAGAAGACGAGAAGACGAGTGACTGCGCGGGAATGGCGGTCACTCGTTTGTCATTTCCCCGCTCGACCCCGCGAAAGCTGGGACTCCGGTACCCCACCGCCGCGCACTATCCGCAGGTCCGGTGCCCCCAAAAGCATGACACAGAGGTTCACAGAGGTATCACAGAGGATCGCGGAGGAGGGCGGCGAGCGGGCAGTCGCTCCCTGTATTCCTCTGTGATCCTCTGTGTCACCTCTGTGAACCTCTGTGTCGAGCTTTTCATCGCGACACCCGAGCGAACGCCGCCCTAGTCCGCCGCCTCCACCGCCTCCTCGATCTGCTGCCGCGCCAGCAACTCCCAGTAGCGCCCGCGCGCCGCGATCAGCACGTGGTGCGTCCCATGCTCCACCACCTGCCCGCCGTCGAGTACGATGATGTGATCCGCATCGCGGATCGCGCTCACGCGGTGCGACGCGATGATCGCCGTGCGCTCGCTCAGCGCCTCGCGCAGCCCGTGCAGGATCGCCGCCTCGGTATGCGTATCAACGGCCGACAGCGCATCATCCAGAATCACGATCGACGGTCGCCGAGCCAGCGCGCGCGCCAGCGCCGCGCGCTGCTTTTGTCCGCCTGACAGGTTGATCCCGCGTTCGCCGAGGATCGTATCAAAGCCGCCTGGGAAATCGCGCACGGTCGACGTGAGCAGCGCCACGTCCGCCGCCCACGTCACGTCCCCCTCGTCGCGCAGCCCGTAGGCCAGGTTCGAGCGGATCGTGTCGCTGAACAGGATCGTCTCCTGCGGCACCACCCCCAGCTCTCGGCGCAACGCATCGAGCGACAGTTCGCGAATGGGGATCCCGTCGAGCAGGATCTCTCCCTCGATCGGGTCCCACGCGCGCGTCACGAGGTCGAGCAGCGCCGACTTCCCGCTCCCCGTGGCCCCCACGATGCCTAACGTCGATCCCGCCGGCACCGTGAACGAGACGTGGCGGAAGACCCAGCGCACCTCATTGCCGGCGACCGCGGGATAGTGAAAGCCGACATCGCGGAACTCGAGGCGCCGCCCCCCATTCGACGGTGGGAGCGTGCGCGGCTCAGCCGGCGACGCCACGCGCGGCTTGGCGTCCAGCACCTGCTCCAGCCGCGCCATCGACGCCCCCGCGCGCTGGAAGAGGTTGATCACCCAGCCTAACGCGATCAGCGGCCAGACCAGCATCGTCAGGTACATTGCGAACACCACGAAGGCGCCCACCGTGATCGTCCCGCGCACCACCAGCATCCCGCCCACGCCCAGCACGATCGCCGACCCGGCCCCGCCCAGCGCGGCAAAGGTCGGGTTCATCAGCGCCTGCAGCTTGGCCAGCCGCAGGTTGCGATGCAGGTAGTCGTCGCTCATCGACGACCAGCGCGCTTCCTCCGACGCTTCCTGTCGGTAGGCCCGCACGATGCGCGTCCCGGCCAGGTTCTCCTGCACACGCGTCGTCATCGCCCCGAAGTGTTCCTGCACGTTCTCGAAACGCTCGTGGATCATGCGCCCCAGTCGCGCCATCACGAACGGCAGCGGCATCATCGGCAGGAGCGCGAGCAGCGTGAGGCGCGGGTTGATCGCCAGCATGAAGCCGAGTGCGAACAGCCCCCCCACGCTGGTGTTGACCAGGTACATGATCGCCGGCCCCGCCGCCATGCGCACCGCCCCAAGGTCGTTCGTTAGGCGCGCCATCAGCTCGCCGGTGCGCGTCGTCCCGAAGTACGCCGCGTCCAGCGTGAGCACGTGCTGGAAGAGGTCGTTGCGTAGGTCGTACTCCACCCGGCGCGACAGGGCGTTGAGCAGCTCGCGCATGGCAAAGCGGAAGAAGCCGGCGACGATCGAACCGCCGGGCATCATCGCCGCCGCGCGCCACGCCGAGCTGAGCGAGGCGCCGGGACGCATCCCGTCGATCGCGCGCCTCAGCAGCGTCGGGTTGACGCTCCCCAGCGCCCCCGCCACCACCACGCACGCCAGCCCGCCAACGAGCATGCCGCGATACGGGCGGAAATACGGAATCAGCCGACGGAGTGCGCGCATCGGCCTCGGCGGGATTGCGGTCGTGAGGGGGGACACGGCACCTTTGCCGTGTCAGGCTGTATGTAAGTCAGCCTCTCACCCCACATGGAGGAAACACATGCCCCAATATATCCGGCGCGCCGCCTGGCCCGCTGTCGTTGTGTTCGCCGTCACACTCGCCGCCTGCGGTGGCGAGAAGAAGCCTGACGACGCCGCGCTCGCGCAGGACAGCGCCCTCGCCCGCGACCTCGCGCGCGTGGGTGGTGACACCGCGGTCCAGCCGCAGCTGCAAGACGTCCCGGCCGCCGAACCAACGCCGGAGCCGGCGCCGCCGCCGGCGGCGACCCCGAGCAAGCCGCGCCCCAAGCCCACGGCCCCCAAGCCGACCAGACCAACCCCGACCACTCCGGCCCCGGCACCGAGCAACACCACGCCGGCCGGCAACACGGTGGAGAAGGGAACCGGTGGCGCTGAGAAGATGGGATCCATCGGCGCCGGCACGCTCCTCAACCTCGGCTCTGCCGACAAGGTCTGCACCAACACCAACAAGGTCGGCGACCGTTTCATCGCCACGCTCAACGAGTCGGTGAGCGGCTCCGACGGCGCGGTGATCCCGGCCGGCGCTGCGGTCACCATCGAGCTCACGACGCTCAAGCGCAGCGAGAACGCCAACGACCAGATCCAGATGGGCTTCCGAGTCATCAACATCTCGTTTGACGGCCGCACCTACGCGCTCGACGGCGACGTGCAAACCGCCGACATCACCCGCGTCCGCGCCTCCAGCGGCGGCAACGACGCCAAGAAGGTCCTCGGCGGCGCCGTCGCCGGTGCCGTCATCGGCCAGATCCTCGGCAAGAAGTCCAAGTCGACGATCATTGGCGCTGCGGCTGGTGCTGCCGCCGGTGGTGCGGCTGCTGCCGCCACGGCTAACTACGAAGGGTGTGTGAACGCTGGTGGCCGTATCGCCGTCAAGCTCAACGCGCCGGTGACGGTGGCGGTGAAGTAAGGCGGGAGACGGGAGACGGGAGACGGGAGTACAAACGGCGCCTAACGGCGCCGTTTGTGTTTTCCACGCGTGCCGCACGTCGATCGCGCCCTCGCAGTCACCTGCCGATGCCCTGCACCTGGCGACCACCCCGTGGAGAGGCGCCACCCTCCGATCCCGGCGCGCCGGGCTACTTCCCGAACGATGACTCGTCAGCGAATCTCCTGTTCGGTGACCGCGTGCCGGACGTGCAATAACGCAGTGAACGCACCGGCTCGTACACGGACCATCGAACACGCCCCCCGGGCTCGATGCTCCTGATCTTGCGGCGCATCAATCACTGAGGGTTCACGACGAGGGAGGGTTGGATGCTCGCCAAGTTGACGGTGGCCGCGGCGGCGCTCGCGCTGGTGCAGGTGCAACTACCAGCCCAGGTGCAGTCCGAGGGGCAGTCTCAGGCGCCGTCACAGGTGCAATCGCGGATGCCGGTCGCCACGTACGCCCGCGCCGAGCAGATGCTGCCGACCCGTGCCAACGACCTCGTACTGCAGGACCGCATCGTGCCGCAGTGGATTGCCGGCAGCGATCGCTTCTGGTACCGGGTCACGACGGCGCGCGGCAGTGCGTTCGTATACGTGGACCCGGCGCGCAACATCCGCCGCCTCGCCTTCGACCACGTGCGGCTGGCGGCGGCGCTGGCCCGCGCGGCCGACACCGCGCTCGTCGCCGACTCGCTCCCCTTCCGGACCCTCGCGTGGCAGGAGGATGGGAAGGTCACGCGCATCCGCGTCGAGGTGCGAGGCAAGACCTGGCGATGCGACCTGGGGACCTACCAGTGTGAAGCAGGGAGCCGGGCCTCGGGGGCAGGCCCCAACGAACTGCGCTCGCCCGATGGCGCGTGGGACCTCTTCCTCAAGGACCACAACCTCTGGTTGCGCAACGTGGCGACCGGGGCGGAGCGCGCCCTCACCACCGACGGGACCCGTCGCAACGAGTACGGCGGTTACCTCGAGTACAGCACGGAATGGGTGACCAACGTCCGCAATGGGTATCCCGCCCCACCCATCGCGCGCTGGTCCGGCGACTCGAAGCGCATCCTCGTGCAACGGATCGACCAGCGCATGGTCCCCGAGACGCACCTGGTGCAGACGGTACGACCGGACAGCGTGCGACCGAAACTGTGGTCGTTCGCCTTTCCCCTCCCTGGTGATTCGCTCGCCCGTGCCACGTGGTGGGTCTTCGACGTGACATCGGGGCGCGCCATCGCAGCCGACGCGCCGGCGCTCGACGTGCTGTTGGCGCCTCACCTGTCGACGGGTGACGCCTGGTGGAGCGATTCGGCGGGGACGACGGCGTACTACGTGGAACGCGAGCGCGGCGCTCGCGCGTGGTGGCTCAAGGCCATCGATGCCAACACCGGCCATACGCGCGTCGTCGCGGAGGAGCGCGGCGACGCGATGATCGAGCCGGCCGCTTCGATCGGGGCCCCGCCGCTGCTGCGCGTCACCCCCGACGGCCGGGAGGTGATCTGGTATTCGCAGCGCGATGGCTGGCCGCACTTCTACCTGGTGGATGCGCAGAGCGGACAGGTGAAGCACCAGATCACCAAGGGAGAGTGGGTCGTCCGCGACATCGTGAAGCTCGATGCAACGTCGCGGACGCTCTGGTTCACCGCGTCGGGGCGCGAAGCTGGGCGCGACCCCTACCTGCTCCACCTCTACTCCATCCGACTCGACGGGACGGGACTCACGCTGCTGACGCCCGAGGATGCGCAGCACCAGGTGACGCTTGGTGCCGGTGGTGGCTGGGTGGTGGACCGGATGAGTCGCCCCGACCTCGCCCCGGTCACCGTCGCCCGCTCGCTCGACGGAAAGCGGGTGGTGCCACTCGAGCGCGCCGACCTCACGCGACTGCTGGCCACGGGCTGGCGATGGCCGGAACGGTTTGTCGCCAAGGCAGCTGACGGGGTGACGGATATCCATGGCGTCCTGTTCAAGCCCTCCAACTTCGACTCGACCAAGCGCTATCCGATCATCGAGGAGATCTATCCGGGGCCGCAGCGCATCAACGTGCAGAAGTCCTTCACGCCCGGCAGCGACGACCAGGCCCACGCCGAACTGGGGGTCATCAGCGTGCGCATCGACGGACGCGGCACGCCGCTCCGTTCCAAGGCGTTCCACATGCATGCGTACGGCCACCTGGAGAATGCCGGGGGGCTCGAGGATCATGTCGCGGCCTTGCGCCAGGCGGCGACCACGCGGCCATGGCTCGACCTAAATCGGGTTGGCATCTTCGGCAGCTCGGGCGGAGGCTTCGGCTCGGTGCGCGCCCTGCTCGACTTCCCGGACTTCTACAAGGTCGCGGTCTCGGCGAGCGGCGACCACGACATCCGCGGCTACGTCGCGGTGTGGGGCGAGAACTACCAGGGCTACCCCGCCGGTACGAACTACCTTGCCCCCGCCAACTGGACGAAGGCCAGCAATCTCAAGGGGAAGCTCCTCCTCGCCTATGGGGAGCTGGACGACAACGTTCCCCCAGCGCAGACGTTGCAGCTGATCGATGCACTGACCCGGGCCAACAAGGCGTACGAGCTCCTCATCGCCACCAACGGGTCGCACTACATGGCGGCCAACATGTACTACCGTCGCCGGCGCTGGGACTACTTCGTGCAACACCTCCTGGGGATGACCCCACCGGACAACTACCTCATCACCGCGCCGACGGAGTTTCCTCACAGCGGCACGCACCCAGACATCCCCCTCACGTCCATCTCGTCGCCCCGAGTTCCATGAGTTCGCCCCTTCGCCTGGTCATTCAAGGCCTCACCAAGACGTATCCCAACGGCGTCCGCGCCCTCGACGGCGTCTCGCTCGACATCCCCACCGGGATGTTCGGCCTGCTGGGCCCCAACGGCGCCGGGAAGTCGTCGCTCATGCGCACGATCGCGACGTTGCAGGTGCCGGACAGCGGTTCCATCCAGTTTGGTGAGCTGGACGTGCTGGCCGAGCCTGACGAGTTGCGCCGCATGCTCGGCTACCTGCCACAGGAGTTCGGGCTCTACCCGCACCTCTCGGCGGAGGTCACGCTCGACCACTTCGCGACGCTGAAAGGGGTGGTGGACGCTGGGGTTCGGAAGGAGCTGGTGGGATCGCTGTTGCAGCAGGTGAATCTGTACGAGGGGCGCAAGAAGCAGGTCGGCACCTTCTCGGGTGGCATGCGCCAGCGACTCGGCATCGCGATCGCCCTCGCGGGGGCACCGAATCTCCTCATCGTGGATGAGCCGACGACGGGGCTCGACCCGACCGAGCGGCATCGCTTCCTGAACCTGCTGGCCGAGGTGGGGCGCGACATCGTGGTGATCCTCTCGACGCACATCGTGGAAGACGTGCGTGAGCTGTGCGGGGCGATGGCGATCATCAACAAGGGGCGCGTGGTGCTGGCGGGAGATCCGAGGCAGATCGTCGAGGACCTGCGCGGCACGCTGTGGCGGAAGCCGGTGGGCTCGCGCGATGAGCTGGCGGCAATCCGGGCGGCGCACCACGTGATCAGCACGCAGCTGCACGCCGGGATCACCGTGGTACACGTGATTGCCGACGTGTAGCCGGGGGAGGGGTTCCTTCCGCTGGAGCCCGACCTCGAGGACGTGTACTTCCATCGGCTCGGGCTGGCCGGCGTCGCGGCCGACGCGGCGCTGTGAGTCGCATCGGACGCGGCGCGGTGAGCCGCGCCGGACGCGGCGCGGTGAGTCGCGCCGGACATGGCGCGGTGAGGCATCCCGGGATGTTCGGCGCGATTTGTCGATTCGAGATCCGCTACCACCTGGAGCGCCCCCTCACGTGGGGCTTTTTCGCCATCCTGGTGGCGCAGGGGTTCGTCTTCATGGGCACCGACGCGGTGGTGCTGGCCGGCGGCGGCATGGGCAGCGTGGCGCGCAATGCGCCGTGGGCGGTGGCAGGGGCGATGCTGATGGGAACGGCGATCAATCAGGTGTTCGTGACGGCGATCACCGGAATCGCGGTGCTGCGCGACTACCAGGCGCGGGCGCACGAACTGCTGTTCACGACGCCGATCAGCAAGGTCGACTACCTGATGGGGCGGTTCACCGGGGCACTGGTGGTGATGATCCTCGTGCACCTGGGGATCCCGCTGGGACAGCTGCTGGGGGCCATGGCGCCGTGGGTCGATCCTCGGCAGCTGCAACCCATGTCGTTGGCGCCGTACCTGGTGCAGTTCGTGACGCTGGTGGTGCCGACGGTGGTGCTCACGAGCGCGCTGTTCTTCGCCGTGGGAGCGTTCACCCGCAACCTGCTGGCGGTGTACACGCAGGGGGTGGTCCTGCTGGTCGCCTGGTCGGCGACGCGGGCAAGCCTGGCGAGCATCGACAACCAGCACCTGGCCGCGCTGGGGGACCCGTTCGGGGTGCAGGCCTACGAGGTGATCACGCGCTACTGGACGGCCGCGGAAAAGTCATCGCGGATGGTCCCCCTCGAGGGGGTGATGCTGGAGAACCGGCTGTTGTGGCTGGCGGTAGCGGCGGCGATCTTGGTGGTGACGGTGGTGGCGTTCCGCTTCCGCAGTGCGCCGGCGATGGCGGGGGGGCGGAAGCTGGCAACGGGGGACGACGCGCGCCACGCGGTGCAGCTGGCGGGACCGGTACCGCGGCGCTATGACGGCGGCGCGTGGGGGCGACAGGTGCTCAGCACCGCGCGCCTCACCTTCCTGGGGGTCGTGCAATCGGTCCCGTTCCTGGTGATCGTCCTGGCCGGGATCCTCACGCTGGTGGTGTCGTCCGCGTCGGTGGACACGCTCTACGGCGACATCACCTGGCCGTTGAGCTACACGATCGCCGAGGGGATGGCGAACGGCCTCCAGCTCTTCTTCCTCCTGCTCGTGACCATCTACACGGGCGAAGCGATCTGGCGCGAACGGCAGCTCAAGCTGGACCAGGTGGTGGACGCGCTTCCCACGCGGTCCGGGGTGGCGATGCTGGGGAGCTTCGCCGGGCTGGTCCTGGTGGAGTTCCTGCTGCTGGGGGTGCTGCTGGCGACGGGGATCGCGCTGCAGCTGGCGAAGGGCTACCCCAGGGTGGAGCTGGGCGTGTACCTCGGGCAGCTGCTCGGCGTGACGTTCCCGGGGCTGTTGCAGCTCACGGCACTCGCCTTCCTGGTGCACGTGGTGGTGAACCAGAAGTTCATGGGGCATGCGGTGATGATCCTGGTCTTCCTGCTGCGGCTCACCGCGCCGGCGCTGGGGATCGAGCATCGCCTGCTCACCTACGGCGTCCCTCCCGCCTTCCGCTACTCGGACCTGAACGGCTTCGGGCCCTACGTGCCGGAGTTGGTGCTGTCGGCGCTCTACTGGAGCGGAGTGGCGCTGCTGTTTGCCGTGGCAGCGCACCTGGTGTGGGTGCGGGGAACCGATGTGTCGTGGACTCGGCGATTGCAGGTGGCGCGCGAGCGGTGGGGGAGAGGCGTGGGAGGGGTGACGCTGGCGGGGATGGTGCTGGCGGTGGGGGCGGGCGGCCTGACGTATCGCCAGACGAATGTCCGGCATGCCTATCGCACCGCGGCGTCGCGACGCGACGAACAGGTGCGGTACGAACGCACGTACCAGCGCTTTTCGGCGATACGCCTGCCGCGCCTCGTTGGGGTGGAGCTGCGCGCCGACCTCGAGCCCGAGCGGCTCGCCTTCACCGTCGGCGGGACGTTCACCTACGTGAACAAGCACGACCGCCCGGTCGATTCGGTGCTGGTGACGCTCTGGCACCGCGACGTGCTGGAAGTGGACACGTTGCGCTGGGATCGGGCCGCGACGACGCTGGTGGACGACCCCGCCGCGTCGACACGCATCGAACGGTTTGACCAACCGCTCATGCCCGGTGACACCGCGCGACTGGTGTATCGGGCGCGCTTCGTGTCACGCGGCTTCGCCAACGACGGCCCGGTCACGGCGATCACCGCCAACGGCACCTTCCTGCGCACCGACTGGTTCCCGACGCTCGGCGTGCGCGAGGAGTTGCAGCTGACTGACCCCGAGGCGCGACGCAAGGCCGGGCTCCCCCCACGCGACGGGATGCGCCGGCTCGACGACAGCACGGCGCTCAACGACGCGTACTACCTGGGGCACAATGCCGACTGGGTGCGCTTTCGCGCGCGGGTGAGCACCGCCCCCGACCAGGTGGCCATCACCCCCGGGACGCTGGTGCGCGACACAGTGGAGGGAGGGCGACGGGTGCTCGAGTACATGATGGACCGCCCGATGGCCAACGAGTACGCCGTGCTCTCCGTCCGATATGCAGTGAAACGTGTGATGCATCTCGGGCGCTCGCTGGAGGTGTACTATCACCCGACGCACGCGTTCAACATCGATCGCATGATGGCCGGGATGCAGGCGGCGCTGGACCGCTACGAGGCCCGCTTCGGGCCGTACCAGTTCCAGCAGCTGCGCATCGTCGAGTTCCCGCGGTATGGCCAGTTCGCGCTCTCCATGCCGGGGCTCATCCCGTTCTCCGAGAGCGCGGGCTTCATCCTGCGCGCCGGCACCGGGGACGACGATCTCGACCTGCCGTTCTACGTGACGGCGCACGAGGTGGGACACCTGTGGTGGGGGCAGCAGCTGGCGGGGGCCGACGTCCAGGGGGTGCGCTGGATCAACGAGGGGCTATCCAACTACTCGGCGCTGAGCGTCATGGAGGAGGAACTCGGGAAGGAGAAGCTGCGCCGCTTCCTGGCGTGGGAGCTGGACCGCTACATGTATGGCCGCAGCCAGGAGACCGGGCGCGAACAGCCGCTGCTGACGGTGGAGAACCAGCCCTACGTGCAGTACAACAAGGGCTCACTGGCGTTGCATGCGTTGCGCGAATCGATCGGCGCCGACGCGATGGATGGTGCGCTGCACGCGTTCGTGTCGGAGCGGGGATATCGGGGGCCGCCGTATCCCACGAGTCGAGACCTGCTCGGGTACCTCACCGCCGCCACGCCGGACTCCCTGCGCACCCTGCTCACCGACCTGTTCGAGACGGTGACGCTCTGGGACCTGCGCACGACCGCGGCGGTGGCCACGCCCCGAACGGATGGTCGCTATGACGTCCGCATCGACGTCGCGACGCGAAAGGAGCGCGTGGATTCGCTGGGCGTGGAGCGCGAGATGCCGATGAACGACGTGGTCGACGTCGGCGTCTTTGCTGGCACGCCGCAGGCGCTGGGCAAGACGCTGATGTTGCGCCGAGTGCGAGTGCGGGGAGATACGTCGTTCACCGTGGTGGTGGACGGTCGCCCGGGAGCGGCGGGAATCGATCCCTACCACGTGCTGATCGACCGGCAGCGCGGAGACAACGTAGTGTCGGTGCGCGACGCTCGGCCTTGAGACAAACTGCGCCGAAGCGGGGGAGAGATGGCGTTGCAGCTGAACGTCCGTAGATGAAAAAGCACGACACGGAGGTTCACAGAGGATTCACAGAGGACACAGAGGAGACTCATCGCGCGCCGCCCTCCTCCGTGAACCTCTGTGTTACCTCTGTGAACCTCCGTGTCAAGCTTCTAAAGACCCAAAGCGTGCGGCTCCGCCGCGCGCACTCCCGTCTCCCGTCTCCCGTCTCCCGTCCGAACTATCGCGCCGACGTCCCCCCCGTCCCCCCAACGCGCGGCTCCGACACCCCCTCCCACCCCCCGCGCACCCGCATCACCGCATTCACGTTCGCCAGCCCCCCCATGTAGCGGATCCCGTGCCCGATCCGCCTCAGCCCCGCCTCGGCGGTCTTCGTGAGGCCGTTCGTCTCCACCATCCACGTGTCGGGCAACGCCTGGTGAGGCCGCCGCGGCGCCCGCATCGCGTCGTCCAGGGTCATACGGGGGTTGATCACGTCGAGGACCACCTGCGCCGGCGCGGTAATGACGCCCGGGCCGGCCG